>JANPHB010000278.1:0-67395 GCA_031424235.1 Pirellula sp. | reverse complement strand
CGAGGCTCCTGCCGAGCCATTTGCGCTCGGCAGGAGCCTCGCCCTCCCGTTGAAATTGCAAGCAATTCCAAAAAGAAAGTGAGACGGCCTCCGAGCCGTCCGGTGAGTGCCTCGCAAATGCCGCGAAACCGGAGGGCTCGCGCCCTGCCGCTACAGAAACGCAATCGAAATCGCGTTCAATGTGGCTAACTGTGCGACTTGCGAAGAAGCCAGTTAATCACTTGGTGCGATTAAGAGGAAGCCATTGCGATTCGCTTTTCGGATCGCCTCGCAAATCGCGTGAACCGCCACCTAGGGAGATAGGGTCCGTTCGATTGCCCGAGGTAAATTTGCCGCTAGTCGATGGAAGAGCGTCAGCCAAGCCGCCCCTTTGAATTTTCGTCGGACCTCGTACGGAGTTTCGAGACGAGTTCGCGTCGGAGAGACCGTTGATTGGGCTTCGGTCATCTCGAACATTCCCAATGGTTAGTTCGGAGTCGCCTCGTTTGCGATTCGAATTGGTTGCGGTGCTTCTGCTATTCGATCCGCCTGTGTTTCGGGCAAGTAGCTTTTCGCTCTCCGCGAGTCGTTGTTCAAGCAGACCGTTTCGAGCCGTTAAATCTTCGTTGCGTTTTTTTTCGGCGCGATACTCAGCAAGCAGTCGATCGCTTTCCAATTGATACTGACGCATCGCTTGACTGCCGGGGAAACGTTGGCAGCCGGACAATCCAATCGTGCATCCGATTAGAAAGGCGAGAAATGGCAATTTTCTCTGCAGGTATCCGCAGACAAGACAGCTTGGTATCGTTTTGGTGATCGATTTTCGGCTTGGCATTGTGCGGTTGGGTTAAATGCAATCAAAGACTATGGAATGCGATGGGATCGTTTCGGCGGCCGACAGCTTTAGTGCATATCAAATGGGGGCAGCTAAAGGAAGGTCAATTCGTTGTGTTGCACTATAGGGGGTCACACATTAGTACGTTCACCTTTACAGCTTGCAGGACTTGATCCTGATAAGGATCATGGACAGTAGCCGGTGGTTGAGCGGAGCGACACCACCGGACGAAGATTCATTCCGTGCGTTCCGATCCTGAAGAGGCTGTGAAAAAATGTAGGACGCCCTTTTTAGGGCGTCGAAATTGACCGTTTTTGCAGTAACGACGGCCTGAAAAGGCCGTCCCACGAATAGATTTACAGCCTCGAAGGGATCGAAGAATCTGCGACCCCTCCAGGGTCAATCGCATATCAATTGGTTCCCGGGGGTGCGCCGCTTCGCGACGACCCCCGGCTATTGTCTGCAATCCCTATCGGGATAAAACGCAAGAACTATGGAGTGAGGCTCCTGCCGAACCCTTGCGTGTGTCAGAAGGAAATGTACCGTGGCGCGACGCGCAAGTTAGAGAAATGGATAGCAGATTCACTAGCTTGCGCGTCGTGCTAGGAATGTGCCTGCTACTTTACTTGGTTCCGAAGCAAATGACGCTTCCTTTTTCGGTTGCGATGATCAGTTTCTCATTCGATACTGCTGGGGAAGCTAGGATTTGGCCTGACAATTGATACGACCAGGTCTCCTCTCCTGACTTGAGGTCGATGGCATAGATGCTTCCGTCCAAAGCGCCAATCCACGCGCGATCGCTGCAAATAATCGGCGAGCCGTCGGCTCTTTTCTTAAGGATCGATTCCCAGAGTACCTTGCCGTTGGACAAGTCGAGGCCAAGCAGTCGCCTGTTTCTCGTGGCGACGACGGAGATTCCGCTGAGAGTGTCGTTTTCGAATTTGCCAAGGCTAGCCGGCGAACCACGCATGTCGCTTGACTGAGTGGAATCGGTAAAGCTCCAAACCACCTTCTCCGTTTCGACATTGATCGCAAGCACGACTCCTGGTTGAGTTGGAACGATAGCAATTTTGCCAATCAAGTTTGGCGTACTGAGTGTTGGGGCATCGAGCGTCACTCCATCGCCGACTTTTTCACCTTTGATCAAGTCGATCTTATGCAGTTTTCCATCACAACCGCCCAACAAAGAGAAAGACTTCCACACGGTCGGCGAGGACCGCAATTGATCGCCCGTGGTGTAGCTCCATTTGGTTTCGCCCGACTTAAGATCGAGAGCGAACATCGTTCCCCCTTCACTTGCCACCAGAACATGATCGCCATAAAAATTGGCTCCGTTGGCAACTTGCTGTTCGATATCGCGTGCCCAAACTTGCTCTCCAGTTTTCGCGTCCAAGCAGAAGACCATTCCGCTAAAGTCACCGATGACGACCTTGCCATCATGCGCGGCTGCAGGTGTCACAAAGCCGTCTTTCTTTCTGACGGTCCAGACCGCCTTGCCCGTTGCCAGGTCGATCGCGTGGACTGTTCCCTCGAAGTCGCCAACGAATACTTTTCCATCGTAGACGATTGGAGTCCCCTCGAAGCCTGATTTGTCTGACTCCGTTTTGTATTCCCAAAGAACTTCGGGTTTGGTGGGGAGTTTTCCTTCGGCGACGCCGGTCGAGGTCGCATTGCCACGATTAACGGGCCAATCGCTGGCATTTAGGACATTTCCAAAGGGTATTTCGCTGGCGAGCCACGCGACTACTGCCGCGCAACAGAGAATGCATCGAAAAAGTGGGGTGAGTGAATGACGCATGAGATCGTCTCCCTATTGGATTCTGGCGTGTTGAAGCGAATTTTCATTGATTCTAAGCAAAAATCGTCTCGCGACAAAGAGTTGCCCGGAATTCACCGCTTTTTGGTCTAGATACTTGTTCATTAGGTTTGGTATGGTCCGCGGCGTGTGTGGAATCGCATTCAGTGGCCCAGGGATGGAATCCGTGGACGGAAATCAACGAGACTCACAATCTGTTCGAATGGGTGTTTACCTCATTCCTTTGACACTCTCAACTTTGGTTGGTTGTGTTGACGGTCCGTTGTATGAATTGAAGAAGCTGAATCCGGTCATTCAGAGCCAGTGGAAAAAAGATCAAGAACGCGGGCCGACGTCCTACCAACGCATTCCGCATATTCGTTTGGTTGCAAAGCAATTCCCTAGCATGACGCCCGACGAGCAAGCCAAGTGGGTCCGTTTGCTCAGCGATGTCCTACACGAGGAGACAAGTCCCGATATCCGATGGGAATTGGTCCAAGCGTTATCCAAGGTGGTTCAGCGCTCCGACGCCGCAGAAGCCATTATGAAGTCATCGCAGGACAAAAACGACAAGGTCCGGCTTGCGGTTGCTGATTCGCTAAAAAGGAACGTAATGCCGGAAACAACACAGACGTTGCTAGCGATGGCTACCACCGATAAGACAGAAAACATACGTCTCAAGGCCGTTGAATCTCTCGGAATGCACAAATCCGAAGAAGTCAAAGCGTTCCTAAGCAAGCAGATCAATGACCGCTCGCCAGCCATGCAGTACTCTGCGTCTTTGGCACTCAAGGACTTTTCGGGCAAGGACTTCAAAGGTGACGTACCGCTACTGAAGCGGTATCTCAACGGAGAGAACGTCGAGCCCAAAGAAGCTTCATTCTACGAAGCTGTTCAGCCGTACTTGCCATTCACAAGATAGCGAACAATTAAAGCGAGCGGCAGAATGAAAACTACCATAGCACGACGCGCAAGCGAGTGAATTGGACGGTAGATTCACTAGCTTGCGCGTCGTGCTAGCTCGATTTTGTGGCTGTTTTGATCTGCGAAGTCACTCTCGGCAAGAGTGACCCACTTACGCGGTTGTTGTAATGCCAAGTTGGCCCAGAGCGCTGCCGTTATTCTTGATCTTGGAAAGGTTGGTTTCGAGATCGTAAAATTGTTTGAGCAATCTTGTTTGCTCTTTGTCCAATCGGGTATTCAGGCTTGTGACGCGGTCTGTTGAGTTTTCGATGTTGCGTTGCAAAACTTGACTTCGGTTCACCAATACGCTGTTCTTGACGCCGACCAAGCTATCCAAAACGACTTTGGCTCGCGCCGAAAAGCCCGTTTTCTCCTTAGTCAAAAACGCCTGAACATCGCTGAGATTGTTGTCCACGGCCTTGGCGAGTTTGGTTGAGTCGAGCCTTAGTTTGCCTGTGTCATCCAAGCTAACACCGAGTTGTTCCAAGCTCTGAATTTTGCCTGACGCAAATGTTTTTTGCGAAACGAAACGCGAAAGCGTTTGCTCGACCCTCAGCACTTCTGAGGAACCGAACAATTGCCCCGAGGTTTTCGCGGTTGCGTCGAACGCCGTTTCTTTGTCAATCTTGTCTCGGACTTTGTTGTATTGATCGACGAACAGCTGCAAGTTCTTTTGAATGTTCGAGTTTGTGGTCGCGATGTTGATCTCAACGGGCGATGTATCTACACCCTTGGTCGTCAGCTCGATTCCATCGATCACATTGCTGAATGTGTTGTTCGAGGATCGAACCAGCGTGCCGCCGATATCGCCTGTTGTGCCAACAGAGATCACCGCGTCGCGAGCTACGCCAGACGCATTGATATTCAGCCCTACGGCGTCTCCCTCAGCCACGATTCGGCCGATTTCTCCGCTCGATCGTGAAGTGAAAAGCAGTCTGACCGTAGATGGTCCTGATGTTAGAAGCGATGCCGTCAAAGGGCCATTGGCCGCGTTGATTTTGGCGGCCACTTCGGAGAGCGTTTCGGTCCCGGTCAACGTCAGTTTAAACGTTTGTGAACCGTCGATTTCCTGACGTGCTGGGTCGATTAGGACTTTGCCCGTTCCAGCAATGCCAAGATCGCGTGCCGTCGTGCCGTTGGTGGAGTCCGTGATGGTCAACGAGCCGGTTCCCCCGGAAGTGTCAACGAGAACGATGCCATCTCCACCGTCATTGAGTTTGGCTTGGATTCCAATCGCCGTGCTGTTGATCGCTTTGATGACGTCTCCAACGGTTTTGGAGTCGTTTTGGAGGAGGTTGACCGCGGATGTGGCACCCGCTGCATTGGTTAGCGTGAATGATCCGAGGCTTACGCCGCGTCCTTGATTCAATTTGCTAAGCTCGGTCGCTTCGCTGATGTATTGGAGGCCCAGCGATTTGCTATCCACAGAATTGCTCGCGACGTTTGCAGCAATTCCCAGCTTCGTTGCTGAATTATTGGCATCGCCATCAGCCACAATCAAGTTTCCTGACGTCGAACCAGTCACATCTTGAAGAACGATGCCGGTTCGCGATTTGTTTAGCGATGCGGTGACTCCAGCGCCAGCGCTGTTGATTTGATCTACGACATCGCGAAGACTGACAGCCGTAGACAAGTTGATGCTTGTGGTGGTACCTGAGCGATTCGTGACAGAAATCAAACCGGGAGTTCCAATTCCTTGTCCGCCTTTTAGCGAGGAGAGCAACGGCCCTTGGAGTGTACCTTGTACTCGAGCACCATTGATCGTCCCAGAGGTTCCATCGGCACCCGTAAAACCTAGCTGATCAGCCAGTTTACCTGTAGCGGCGAAGGTACCAGAGCCCGTGGTTTTGTCGATCAGTTCAAAGCCGCTGCCATCGGCTCGAATGCGTGCTTCTAATTTGCTGGAATTGGCAGCATTGATTGTCGATAGCAATTGGCCGACGGAAGTCGGGTTCTTGGTCGCGTTGGCATCGATACTCACCGAGGTTCCATCGCGAAGCGTTACCGAAAGGTCGTTGCCGCTTGTGAACGCGACTCCTCGGTTGTCCAAAAGGGTGCTAAGTCGAGTCGACGACGAAAGGAACTGGATATCTTCGCCGGTTGCCGAAGTGGACGCGACATTAACGCCACTCAAGCCCAAGTCAGCGGCTGTCCGTCCATCACCAACCTCCTCCACGACGAGATTGGAAACGCTTTGGCCTGTTAGGTCGCTCAGGACAATTCGGTCGCCCGACGTTTTCGCTGAAACTCGCAATCCGGACGATGTGTTGATGGCTTTCAAGACGTCGTCAGTCGAGGATGCAAATCGCAGGTCGATTTCTCGCGACGTGCCGCTACGGTCTGTTATTCGGATCTTGCCTCGAGAGATTCCGGCACCACCGCGAAGATCGTCCACCGACGCGCTTGAGTCTACAAAGCCGCCAGAGCGGACGACGATGTCACCGCTTTGGAGGGTATCGGTTGAGCTGGAAAAAGGACTGCTGGCAGCCGTGGCGGTTTGGGCGGTTTGCAAAGTCTGGACAGAAAAGTTGCCAGGAACAGGCGTCCCTGTCGTGGAAACCGAAATGATGTCCGGTTTGCTTGAGGTTGGCGTGGTGGTTGAAAGGTTCGAGGCCTTACCAAGTCGATCCGATTGGAGCTGGATCCCGATCGTAAGAGCGGTGAGCTCGTTGATCGCCGTTTGTTGCGATTGAAAACCCTTGATCCTTGCTTGCAAACGATCGCGTGGCTGTGCTGAAACCGCTAGCAATTTATCGACGGTGCTTTGGATGTCGATGCCTGAAATCAGACCGACATTGGATTGGATTTTTCCCATAGTGGTAAATTATGACGCTCAATTGTGGCGACGCGGGAACATGTGCTGCAAAACGGATTATTTGCCCAGGTTCTCTATCGGGTTTATTACAGATTTTCTGTTTGCCGAATTGGGACGGAACGAAAAAAGGCGTGCCGAGAAGAATTTCCCCAACACGCCTGTTTTCTTAGACTTTTTGAAAAGCTAGTATCCGATGGGAATTATCGCAGGAGCGACAGGACCGACTGCGAGCTTTGGTTAGCAATTCCCAAAACGCTTGTACCGGATTGAACCAGAATCTGAGCGCGTGTTAGGTTGGCCGATTCCTTAGCGAAGTCAGCATCGCGAATCGAGCTTTGTGCTTCGTTCAAGTTCAGAAGCGAATCGTTGAGCGAAATCGAGTTGCTGTCCAACGTCGTTCGTTGAAACGCACCCAATCGACCGCGAAGACCAGTAACCTTTTCGATAACTTGGTCTACAACACGTGCAGCACCAGCTGCATCGTTCGCAAGCGACTTGGCGTTGCCTGTTCCTAGTTCGAACAATCGACCTGCACTACCGCCGAGTCGAGCGGTATTGATGCTACCGATTCCCAAACGTGCTTGTTGATTGCCGGTTACGGTTGGTCCTAGTTGGAACTGAGCACCACCGCCCGAAATATCAAACTTAAAGCTCTTGTTGCTTCCGTCGGAAACGGTAAGCGACAACGACAAAGAGGCGGTGTTGATTGACAATGCATTGCCTTTGCCGTTGGCATTGATACCGTTTACCGTAGCGGCGATATCAGTTCCTGTCGCTCGTGATGAGCTCAGCTTGGCTTTAAATGTTCCAGCAGCGCCTTCGGAAATAACATCTAGGGTTACCTTCGCGTCTTTTCCATAAGCTGTTGACTTCAAGACGAGCGAGTTGCTCGACTGAAGGGCAGAAACTCCGGTCGAGTCCTTGAGCAAGCTAATTGCAGCAGCAAGTTGATCGGCGGAAGCTCCCTTTTTGAAAGTAAACGATTGCGAACCATCTTTACCGCCAATTTCAACCACGAGGTCGTCCTTGAGGGTAACACCACCTGTTGTACCGGTGGTTGCAGTCGCCTTGACGTCGGCCGAGCTGCCGAGGACATTAGCATCTCCGTTGCCGGTAGCAACCGCGTTGAATTCGGCCAAGTTGTTTACTGCCGTCGCGATGTTCGCTAGCGTTGTAGTGCCTGTGTTATTTACCGTAACTAACAATTGTTTTGTTGCGGAATCGTAACTAGCCGTTGGCGCACCGACCAACACTGAGGCACTTGACGCAACCTTGACCGAAACGCCGTTAAAGTCGGCCCCGGTGCTAGCGGCGGTAATGTCGATACGATCACTATCAGTTGTATCCGTTACCGAAGCATCAGCTCCCGAGCCATCCACTGCACCTGCGCTTACAACCGACGCGGTAAAGCCAGAAATAGCAGAGTTTGAAGCTGTCAATGTATTGATTGCGGCAGCAACATTTGCGGCCGTGGTCGCTCCTGCGCTATTGATTTTGACGTTAATTGTTTTGGAACCAGCCGTGTAGGTAGCGACTTCCGCTCCAACCGCTGTTGAGTCCGCAGTGAAGTTAACGGTGTAACCTTCGAAGCTGCTATTTGCATCGTTGGCCGTGAGTTTGATTTCAGAAGCGGCAAATGTCAGAACAGCTTCTGGTGCAAACTTCAGTTGAGTGTTCGCAGCGGCAGCCGAAGTGAACGCATCTGTTCCAACGGTGATTTGGCCCTGTGTCGCTGCTGCCGAAATGTTCACATCGACAGAAACAGCTCCGGTAGAACCAAGGTTTGCGGAGTCAATCCGTAGATCGGAAACCGTATTCACTCCACCGATGGTGGTATTGAAATCGAGCGACCCGTCCAAGAGCCGTCGGCCTTGGAATGTCGTTGTTTGCGAGATTCGGTTGATGGCTTCGAGTGAGCTGTCAACCTGCAATTGATTAGCAGCGATTTCACTTTCGCTCAATCCGCCGTTATTCGCTGCCTCGACAACAAGACCTCGAATGTCATTGAGCAGTGAACTAACTTGGCCGAGCGCCGAGTCGGCGGTGCCGATGATTTGGTTCGCTCGTTGTGTATTTGAAAGTGCTTTGTTGATGCTAGTGATGTCGCTTCGAAGCGACTCGCTAGCGATCAAACCTGCAGGGTCGTCCTTACCGCTATTGATTCTCAAGCCTGTGCTCAAGCGGGTTAAGGATGTTTGCAAGTCGCTGTTGGTGCGTTGCAGACGATTTTGAGCTGTAAGCGAACTGACGTTGGTATTTACTCTTGTCATTGCGAAAATCTCCCGAATGGATTGGTTAAATTCACCCTAAATATTGATCAAGGATGTGGCGTATGGAGACGCCTGTGTAAGTCCTAAGTTGAAACACGTTGCATTTCATCCGAAAACCCACACGCTACCCTGCTGAACATCATTAGGGGTTGCTAGTGGCTGTGTCGGGAGTCTGATCAGGCCCTCTCAATCACACGGACTCGCAACAGTAGCATCGGAATGCGTGTAAGAATGATTGATGTGTCTTTAAAATGATTTGATTTATTGTTGTTATTTGCCTAGCTCGTTGGGCGCTTTGTGCACAATCGCTACAATGCACACGGTTTTACTGATCAGGACGGTTTTCCACATTGTTATGACGCGGTTTCGATGATACGCAAAATTGTTCTTTCCAATTTTATGGCTCATGCCCAAACGGAACTTAAACTGTCCGACGGACTGACGGTTTTGGTCGGACCAAATAACATCGGAAAAAGCACGGTCGCTGTGGCTTTGAAAATCCTGGCAAGGAATGCAAATTCGAATTTCGTGATGCAGCATGACCAAAAGGAATGCTCCATTTCGGTGGAAACCAGCGAGGGGCATTCCATCCAGTGGATCAAGCGAAAAAGCCCTAGCTACCTAATCAACGGGCAATCGAAAGACAGACTGGGCCGTGGCGGCACTCCCCCTGAACTTGACGAGACACTTCGCTTAGCAGCGGTTGAATTTGAGGACAAAGACTTCGAGCCCCACTTCGGCGACCAAAAATCACCCATATTCCTCATCAATCGGCCCCCTAGTCAAATCGCTCAGTTCTTTTCGACAACCTCGGATGCCGAAAAACTGGTCGCTATGCAACGTTTGCACCAGCGACATCGCACCGAAGCTCAATCGACCGCGAAATTGCTTGGTTTCAAAAATGAAGCGATACAACAATCGATTCAGGCGTTAGAAGGCATTCCAAAGTTAGAATTGGAACTTGTGAGTCTGGAGCACGAATCGCAGTCGCTGATTAGCTTGGCGAGCGAGATCGAGAAGCTGGAAACACTGATCCGTTCCTACGCGGCGTTGACCGTCGAACAGCAAATCGAATTGCATCGATCTAACTGCCTGGAGACATTGCAGAGCGTTCCGTTGATTGCTCCGACTGAGCATCTTTCGCAGGTCGTCGTCGAATGGGAAAACACGGTTGTAAACTATCGCTTTTACAACGAGTCGTCGAACCTGCTCGAACCGCTTTCAACCGCCCCAAAGCTGAGCGATGAAACACCGCTTTGGAGCATGACTATGGAGCTAGCCAGTTCCATTGAAAAAATGCGGTATATGACTGAACACTTAGCTGCACACGAGGAATTGGCCTTGCCAGCCCCATTTGCCCGGACGGATGACCTGCAAAAGCTGACTGAGGAAATCCAAGCACTGGCAGCAGAATGTCAGCGGCTAGACGAAATAACGCGAGTTGCAAACACGGCAACAGAGCGTCCCGCCGAAACGCCAGAGGAGCCTCTTTTTGCATGGATTCAACAGTTAGAAAATACGACACTCGATTTTCAACAGGTGGAATCGCGTTGCACCGTCCTTGCCCCAATTGTGCCCGCACCAGCCATGACTGATTTGAAGTCGCTCAATGATGCAATCCTTTCCTACACGTCGGCGCACGATCAGTCCATTAAGAACCAAGAGACCTTAGCACAGTCGCTCGAGGCAATCGACTCGCTCGAGTCCGAGGCGAAGGAATGGATTCAAACGGAACCAAACTGTAGTACTTGCGGCGCCAAGTTGACGGTTGAGTCGGTTCGTTTCAAAATGCATCGGCATGGAAGCTAGTCTATGACTTCGATTCAAAACCTCGATTCCACCAACATCTTCTTAGAATCGAAACGATTCTCTGGTTTGTTGTTTATCGGCGATCCACATGTCGAGGGTCGGACGCCAGGTTTTCGTCGCGACAACTATCCTGAGACCATTTTGGAAAAACTGAAATGGTGTATTGAGTATTGCGAACAGCAAGAGCTGCAGCCAATTTTGCTTGGCGATATCTTTGACAAGCCTCGCGATAATCCAAATTGGCTGATTTCTAGGATGCTCGACATTTTTGATGGTCGCTGTGTACCAACCATCTTTGGCAATCACGATTGCGCCAACCCTCATTTGGATGAGAATGATAGCCTGACCTTGCTCGAAAAAGCGGGTGCAGTTCGATTGCTGGACCAACAGCACCTATGGGCGTGTTCATTTGAGGGGCGAACCGTTTTGGTAGGCGGTTCGCCTTATCGCTATCCGATTCCAGATGCCTTTGCGATCGATCCTGCGAACGTCCAGTTGGCCTTTCCCGCTTCGATGCGTCCGACGACAGTGGAAATAAGCCAATGGGCTACCAAAGTTTGCAAGCCAGGTCTCGTGATTTGGCTAACACACCACGACTTAACCTTTCCTAATCCGCATGAAGCGGTGGTGACGCATTTTAATGAGTTGGTCGGAATCAATTATGTGATCAATGGGCACATTCATCGCCGCGCTTCAGCAGATGTAGTGCGAGGCCAAACGACTTGGGTAAATCCAGGCAATATTGTTCGCCGTTCACGAAGTGACTCCATTCGCGGCCATGAACCTGCCGTGTTGCGAATGGATATCGTATCCGATGACCAGTTCTTGCATTATGTGAACGTGCCTCACCAAGACGCAGCCCAGGTCTTCTACGACTTGGACCCCGTGGGCAATGAAGAGGCAGACCAAAATCAATCTAGTTTCGTAACCGGACTTGCCATGCTCCAATCGAGAAAGACCGAATCAGGAGCCGGGCTGATGCAATTCCTCAAGGAAAACGTTAGTCAATTTGAATCGGAGGTAGCAAGCGAAATTTTGAAGCTTGCTGAAGATGTGCTTTTGGATTCGAATGAAACAAGTGAAATACTATGACAACCAAGAAAACATCCACCAAAATACTCCCCCCAGGTCAACTGACCATCGAGCAGTTGCAAACCAAGTTTGATGAGCTAAACCGCCGGAAAATTGAGGCGGAAACACGTCATCGTGACGCTTCGGACCAGTTGAAAAAGCTCAAGGCTCAGTCGCTAGCAACGTGGGGGACGGATGACCTTGATGAGCTCAAACTCAAGCTGGTAAAACTTCAGGAAGAAAATGAAACCAGGCGTGCCAAATACCAATCCGACCTGCAGGCCATCGAAGCCAAACTGCGAGAGGTGGATGAAAAGTATCGGTCGCTACGTGAAATAGGAAGCGAGTCAGAATGATACGCCTTCAATCCCTGATATCCAGCCACCACAACGACTGGTTCAAGTCGGTAATGAAATTGCACCAAGCGTCCGAACGACGCGACCAACGCAAATTCCTGATCGAGGGAACTCATTTGGTGGAAGAAGCCATCGCGACTGGCTGGCCATTGGAATCCTTGTGCTTCGAAGAATCCTGGGCAGAGCAAAACCAAAAGCTCTTGAATCGTATCACGGTCGATCCAAAACGCGACGAAATGGTCTTGCAGCCGGCCACCAAAGATATCTTGAACAGGCTTTCGACAACTACCTCGCGAACTCAGGTTGTAGGTGTCGCCAATTTAAATGAACACGTTCCAAAGCGTACGAATCCAGCCTCTCTCGCCCTGGCTATTGAATCCCTGCAAGACCCAGGCAATTTGGGATCTCTCATTCGAATCGCGGCGGCGGCAGGTGTGGGACAAGTCTACATCAGCGAAGACAGCGTCGCACCCACTAACCCAAAAGTGCTCCGTTCAACGGCGGGGCAATGGTTTCGCAGCCCTCCCGTTGTGACCGATCTGAAGCAATTCTTAAAGGTCCAAAAGGCTGCATCCTGGCAAATTCTTGCCGCATGCGCAGATGGCAAATCGTATTGGGAAACCGATCTTACTCAGCCGACGCTTTTCTTGCTTGGTAACGAAGGAGGCGGTCTGAGTTCGGAAATGCTTTCGCTCGCTACAGGTAGAGTCTCCATACCAATGGCCGATAGCGTTGAGTCGCTAAATGTATCCGTGGCCGGCGCACTGCTGGTCTACGAAGCCCAGCGGCAAAGGTTGGTAGCACTTCGACGAACTTCTAAAGGCAATACCCTTTAGAATTGGTAGGACGAGGCCACCGCTGTAAACATGTTTCTAACGAGATTACCTAAGCAATACATTGCTCGGGAGGGTGAGGCTCCTGCCGAACCTTTGCTGCTGGCTCGGCAGGAGCCTCGCCCTCCCGTTGAAACTGCCAGCAAGTCCCAAAAGAAAAGAGACGGTCGCCTACGGGTGACTGTCAAGCGACTTTCCTAAACGCCGCCGACGAATGTGAATCGTCCGAATCGAAACCGCCAAGCCGACCACAAAAAGACAGGCAAAACTGCTCGGCTCGGGAACCGCGGTTATGTTCCAAGCCAATCCGAAGCTCGTATCTAAATTGGAAGACACCTGGATTGTGTATCCGCCAGAAGTAAGATCCTTCAGGTAAATATGTTCCACATTATCAATCGTACTTAAGCTTGCTCCTACCTCTGAACCTAAGACTCCATTGTTGGATCGAAAAAGCCTTAGATCCATGTTTGCCAACGAAAGACTGGACGTAAAGTTTCCTAAAGCATCTTTGTATTGCGCATTCCATGTCAACAAGATAGACGCTTCCGAGATAGATGAGCCGTCGGCTACGTTGAAATTCCAATAAAGCGGTGATCCTGGAGTGATCGACGTACCAAAGTCCCACCCTTGAAGACCACTGTTGACCGCGGGGTTGGTGATCGGGACACTAATGACACCATTCGTTTCACCGGCTTCTAGGATCCGATAGCTATTGTAGACGTTGAGCTGGCCAGCACCGTAAACCGCGTCAAGTGGACGAGTCGTCGTGTTGGACCATGTTGGTATCGTGTCTTTCGTTGCACCAGCCATGATGATTGCCTTCATCGCTTCGCTATTTCTTGCGTTGGGAGTTCCAAAATTCGAAGCCGCTTGATGGAGCATTGCGGCTGTGGAACTGACCAGTGGCGTCGCCTCGCTAGTTGTACCTTGAGGGCTAACAATGTCTGGCTTAACACGCCCCGCGACACCAACGTCGGTTAAACCTTGACTGTGACCTCCGCTGCTTAGCCCAACCACGATCGAGTTATAGGACTGACCATAGATTTGTGGTAACGAACCGCCATTTCCAAGAGCGACCACTGAGGTGAAGTTATCGCGGGCAATCGTGTAGTCCATTCGAGCGTTCGATTCGACCGCAATCGCGGCAGGAAGGCCATTACCGATGTACGAATGGTTCATCACCGAAAAACCAAGGGTTGCATTTGGGTTTATCCCAGCATTTCCCAATTGCTGCTGCGAGATGACAAAGTTCTCGGCGTCGTAGACTTGGACGTTGGTCACCCCGTTCGCCATGCTCGACGTGTTTCCAAAAAATAGCTGCCCCACCGACGTTGCGTGCCCAGAAATATTTCGGGGCGACAGATTGCTGATATCCGTAAAGGACTTGCCCGAAAACTGGGAGTCGGCTGTGTTCAGAAAGTAGGTGTTGGTTCCTCCTGCTCCAGTATTGGCTTCCGCCATTGCGACAACAACTCCTGCACCATTGGCTAGACTTGCCCCAACCTCCGACTGCAATTTGTTGTACCCAACCGTGGCTTTGTACGCTTGCCCGAAGGCTTGGGGCGAGCAAAGCAGAACGAGCAAAACGAATATTGCATTTCGGAACGAACGGAGCTTTGCCTGGCTAGACATGTCAAAATCGCTTGTAAAGAAGAGACCCCAAACCTTTACCCATTCTAGTCAGAATTGGAGCAATTTCCACGATATTGGCCTGAATGATATTCCAGCAATGGCATAGGCTTCCAGTCCACTGCTTTCAACATGTCCTATTCGATTTCACACACGCAATTTGTTTCTCGGGAGGCCACTAATTGCGTTTAGCTACAATCCAGAGTCCCACCAGGATAAATCCACATCCAAAAGCAATCCGCCACGTCACCTTCTCTCCGAGTATCATCCATCCAAGCAAAACAGCGATCAGGAAACTGCCTTTATCGATTATCGCGATCGTAGCGACGTCGCCCAGCTTGAGGGCTTTGTAATAAAAAATCCAAGACGCGGCGGTCGTGACTCCAGAGAGTCCGAGAAACCAATAGTTTCTCGCGGTCAGCAACTGCAATTCAGCTCGCCGAACAAAAATGCTCGCAAAAATGGCAATCAGGCCAAAAACGAAAACAGTTCGCACTGCCAATCCGAGCTCGCCGGAAATCCCGACAAGCCCCTTTTTGGCGATGACCGATGTACAGCCTGCAAAAACCATTGAAAGAATTGCGTACCAAACCCATCGGTCCATGCTCAATCCTCGTCGCTGCTATCGTCTTCTTCCAATGCTTTGGCGACTGACAGCGACAACTCCATCTCAGAATCCAGGTCCCAGAATCCAAGTCCCTCTTCGAGGTCTGTGATCTGAGCCGTTGGTTGGCCATCCACCAAAGCAAAAACGCCAAAGTCCTCAAAGGGGCGCTCAGGTGAAGTATACATGTTGATGCCATCGAGGATTCGACCTAAATCACTTGCAAAGCGGCGCTGCATATAGCGAGCGAAGATTGCCAAATCCTGCGCTTCGGCACCAGCCGCCAGCAATCGCTTCAAATGATCACCGATCTCATGGTCGCCATCCTCAGCAGCTTCCTCAATCCAACTTGCGTCATGAATTGGGCTGAATAAATCCTCGGCGATTTCATGAAAGCAAATGGTTTCAACAATCGGCTCGCCATCTTCCACCGCATCATGGGCCATTTCATCGGCATCCTGGAAACCCCGCGCGTTTAGGAACTTGGTGATTTCTTCAATGTCTTGTAGGGCCATGGTGGTGTGTCTCCTGGTGAACAATAGTGGGAAAGGTCTAGATCTGGCAAACCGCCAGAGCCAAGTTCTAACCAACGGACAACCGTTTTGGCAACAGCCGACGTCCCTATTTCGCCTTGAATACAATCCCTGCGTAGCCAACGACACGATTCGGATCGCCGCCATTGCTTGCGCTGTTATCGTAACTGACTTCTTCAACCGAAAAAGATTCCCCAAGATTGTGCATCGTTTGCATCACAATCGCAGCAGGGACAAGTCCACACATGCTAATGAAATTATCTCGACACACTTGAATCAAATGCTTAGGATCGCCCGTCATGATCGCATCCAAAGCCAGACGATCCCGACGTCGATTCTCGGCTTCGGGTGCATAGTGATTCATATCGCTCGATATCACCAACAGAGGGCGCTCGGGCAAATCGCGAAGGACATCCGCCAATTGCTCCGAAGCCAACATGATTTCCTCCAATGACGCGCTTTTGAGCGCTACGGCAACTAACTTGGGCCGAGACTCAGGACTAGACAACGCCTCCAATATCGGGAGCTGAATCTCTGTCCCATGCTCGCGCGAATGCGCTGCAAAATCCAACTCAAATCCCTCAACCCGATCTGCGAGCTTTTTCATCAGCTCAACGTCTGCTTGAAATCGCTCCCCACCGGGCAGTTCCCATGCTGGTGCAGGCGAGACAGCCCAGTCCGATCCCAAGGCTGTGTGCTTGGGGCCAATCACCAAAAGTGTCGAGGGCAGCTTCACGCGACTCCATACATCCATCGCGACCTGTCCGCTAAATCGAAGCCCCGCATGAGGTGTCATGATCGCCAAAGCAGGAACTTGCTCGATATCCGATGCTACCTTTTCCTTTAGCTTCGAGACCAGTGCCTGACGAGCTTCCGGGTTCGCAGGATAAAAACCTTCCGCAATCGCTGGTGCTCGCACTTCTTCGACGTTGTATGGGACGGTGGCATTGCTTGCCAACAACGAACTGGCTGTGGACATGCACCCCATCGAATAAATGCCGATCGGATTTCGCCTCGTCCTGATTGACCCGGCTGCTTCACTCAAGAGTGCTGATGCCGACTTCTCTGCGTTAAACGCGACTGCAGCGCGATCACCGCACACCGCAACAACCGCCCTCGCCGAAGGTTCAAACCCAGCTGTTTCGCAATGACTCAGCTCTGATTTGAGCTCCTTACCATCCCAATCCTCAAAGTGGATGGAACCGTGATGTGCACTGTCGTATAGGATGGTGATCGACAACTCAATGTCCGTTGCCTTTTGAAATCGGGCTTTCGCAAGCACTTCAGAGGCCGCTTGGCAAAGCTCAAAGAGACTCGATTGCAACGGAATATCGTTTCGCAACGAAGTCTTGATCCAATGCGCTAACGGTTTCGATGACTCCGTGTTCACCAGCGACAAGACAATGCCGTTGACGTTTCCATCCATCGCATTGAGCGCATAGTAAGTCGGTGTCGCTCCATGCGAGAACGCGATCAGATTTTGTGTAGCCACTTGCTTCAATCTCTGTAAGCTCTCTATGTCACCAGGAGCTTGTCGCATGGGTATTTGAGACGGAAGGCTTTCGGTCTCGATTTTCCCTTCGATCACAACTCCGTCAAAGGTCTCGAGAACGGTATCGCTGTCCTTCCAAGCCGACTCGGGAAGCCCGGCTTTGCGGCAAACTCCTTCCAGAAACTGCTCGACCGTCCACTTCTGCTCGACCGGAACAGTTGGCAAAAGTAGTCCTGACTGCTGGCCACGGGTGATCTTCAGACCATGTCTACCAATTTGAATATGATCCGGTCTTGTTTCTGGGGGAACTGTCAGGGCAATCGGAGAAGAAAGCACTGAGACATCGAGACTTAGATAAGGCAATTCCGAGGGAGAAATAGACGGCATTCGTGGGTCGTCTTTAGCTGTTCGCTCCGCTGAAGACAGAATCGCCTCGTGCAGTTGGGTCGGCCTGCCCAAGAATCCACAACAGCCTCGCAGCTGTTTGCCACGGTTCAATGTAGTAAACATGCCCATCACATGCAGTTCTGCCATCGGACCGAGTATTTTGAGCCATTCGTCCGTCAGCCGGCGCCCGCAGGTCGCTGCAATCACAACAAACTGAGCCGCTCGCTGGATACTGTTTTTTTGTTCATCACTAAGCTCCATCAGCTTTAGCATTTCTAGTTTCACTGGAGCGGAAATGAATTCAGTTGACATAGCTTCCTCTTGCGGAGAGACAGACAAACGACTGGTTACAGGCCCCGGCACAGCGTTCGATGATGCGGAGGGGGATTGCACTATCGGCAATGATACCCCATTGTGATGCGCGCGAAGCTGACTTTGCCGGAAAGAATCCAAGTTCACGGGCTGGCGGTTGCGGCCCCAGACCCCAGGTCGATCACTGAATCGTCCGGACTGTTCCGATCCGCATTTCCCGCACAAATTACCTAACAAGCCATAGAGGCCCAGTTGATACCAATCTCGCTCGATGAGCAACGCCGAGCATGAACGGCAATAGGTCGAGCTATGCTCAACATCATGAATGTTCCCCACGTAGGGATAATGCAGCCCAGCACGCTTGGCAATATCATGTGCCCTAAGCAGTGTCTCTGGCGGCGTCCGCGACCGATCGGTCATTCGAAAGTCGGGGTGAAACGCGGAAAAATGAACGGGTATATCTGGCCCGAGCGCTTTCAAGATCCAATCGCACATCCGAGTCAACTCGTCGTCGGAATCGTTTGCATCGGGAATCACGAGATTGGTTATCTCAAACCAAACGTCCGTCTCATGCTTGAGATATCGCAGTGTGTCGAGCACGGGCTCTAAATGCGAATACGTAATCTTGCGATAAAAATCTTCGGTGAACGCCTTGAGGTCCACGTTCGCGGCATCCATGTGAACGTAGAAATCACGCCGAGCTTCAGGCGACATATAGCCAGCTGTGACAGCAACGCTTTGAATTCCAATCGCTCGACACGCTTTCGCCGTATCAATGGCATACTCGGCCCAGACAACAGGATCGTTGTACGTAAAGGCGACGCTTCTGCACCCAAGCTCTTTGGCGGCATGTGCGATCAATTCCGGCTCAGCGATCGAACTTAGTTTGGAAATCTCTCGCGATTTCGAAATGTCCCAATTTTGGCAAAACTGACAGCCAAGATTGCAACCAGCCGTACCAAACGAAAGAACGCTCGTGCCGGGATAAAAATGATTGAGCGGTTTCTTCTCAATGGGGTCGATGCAAAAACCGGTGCTTCGCCCATACGTATCGAGCACCATCTGGTTGCCCTCGATCTTCCGCACAAAGCAGAAACCGCGATCCCCCTCCTTCATCGTGCATTGCCGGGGACAAAGATCGCAAACGATCCTGTCACTAGCCTCATCGCGATGCCACCATTTCCCAAGATGCAACGATGTCATGTGAACGGTACCTCGTTACTACAGTGGGTCACTCTTGCCGAGAGTGACTTGGGCATAACTTAGCCACCGCTGTAAACTTCTTCCCAGCAAGTTTACCATAGGAATACGTTACTAGGGAGGGTGAGGCCACCGCTGTAAACATGTTTCCAACGAGTTTACCTAAGCAATTCATTGCTAGGGAGGGTGAGGCTCCTGCCGAACCTTAGCGCCGCAAGCTCGGCAGGAGCCTCGCTCTCCCGAATGTTATTACGGGACTTGGCAATTCAAAGATTTTTAGAGCAGTGGCGTCTTAGCCCTCCCAGTCCTTTTGGGCGTCAGAGCAGCCCCAATCATAAACGATTATTTCCAATGATTTCCTTGCCCATCCACGGTCTTAGGGCGGCTGGAACTCGGATTGTGCCATCGGCCAATTGATGGTTTTCCATGACCGCAATAATCGCTCGGCTGATCGCAATGGCCGTGCCATTGAGCGTATGAACCAGCTGCGTTCCCTTTTCGTTTTTGGTCCGCGAGCGTATGTTGAGACGACGTGCTTGATAGTCGGTACAGTTGGAAGTGCTCGTGACTTCACCCCATTCGCCTGCTGTTCCTCGTCCTGGCATCCACGCTTCCAAGTCGTATTTGCGATAGGCTGGCCCGCCTAAGTCTCCGGTCGCAGTGTCGACCACGCGATAAGGGATTTCAAGTGCATCGAATAGATCACATTCCAACTGACGAAGCTCCTCGTGCACCGCATCGCTCTGATTGGGCAGCGTGAACGCAAACATTTCGATCTTCGTAAACTGATGGACGCGATACAGTCCCTTCGAAGCTCTGCCCGCTGCACCTGCCTCAGTGCGGAAGCAATGACTGATGCCAACAAGTTTTAAAGGCAGGCTCTCGGCCTCGAGCACTTGACCGGCGTACATGCCACCTAATGTAATTTCGGCGGTCGCGACCAAATTCAAGTCGGTGTTCTCAATACTGTAGATTTGGGTTTCAGGTCCCCGCGGAATGAATCCAATCCCATGCAAGGTCTCCGTGTTTGCCACGTCCGGTGTCGAAACCGGTACGAAGCCATGCTTGATCAATAGGTGGACCGCAAACTGCTGAAGTGCCAACTCCAGAAGGACTGCATCATTCTTCAGAAAATAAAATCCGGCTCCAGCAACCCGCGCTCCGGCTTCGAAGTCGATCATGTCGTGGAGTTTGCCCAACTGCAAGTGATCCTTGGGCTGGAAGTCGAAGATAGGAATCGCGGTCTTGCCCCTTGCAATTTCCAAATTGGCTTGATCGTCGTGCCCGATCGGTGCAGACGGATGTGTCATGTTCGGCACCCGGGTCAAGATGGCGGCGATTTCTTTATCCAAAGCGTCGTGCTCGGATTGAACCGTCTCTTTTTGTTCCCGCAGCTTTCGGCCTTGCTCTTTGATCGCTTCTCGCTCGGCGGGGGCTGCGGCGCCGATCTTCGCGCTGGTCGCGTTGGCTTGTCGGTTAAACTCTTCGGCCTGACTGAGTTTGGACTTCCTTAGCAGCTCCAGTTCAACAAATTTGTCGATCTCGGCTGGAGTGCCTCGATGAGTGCAATTCGCTTTGACCAGCTCAGCGTTTTCTAAGACAAATTTTCGATCGAGCATTGGAAATACAAGGGGGACGAGGAGGAATCTGGAAATACGGAACGCAGAGTTTATCTCAAAACCCGCAATCCTCCAACAAGGCCCCGAAACCTACCAACGTTGCTAACCACCTTGCACTGCCAAAGACAGGTTTTTGTGTAGCGAAAGTCGTCAAGACTTTCGGCTTCTCCGCCCAACCATCGAAACTCTTGACGAGTTTCGCTACAAAATGCTTCACTGCGTTCCAAACTCCGGTTGGTCTCCGCTCGCCATAAAGCTTGACGGTCAGGTAGTTTGTAGTTTGCCCGCAAAATCCCTTGAATTTTGATTGCTAGCACTTCCGATAAAGATTCTTGACGCTCGAAAAGAAGACAGGATTCGAGCCTTGTGCCATGGATGGTCTGCCAATTTATCTAAACAGTCAATTTTGTGAGACCATCCTATGCGACTTTTTCTCGCCGCCTTTTGTTTGTCCGCTGCAATCACCGCTTCGACCGCTTTCGCACAGAATGACGAGCCGCTGACCGGCGGAACTGGTTCCCCCGGCCACGCTCGATTCGAAACGTCCCCAGCCAAAGAGTATCTCGTTGCCCGGGCCCGAACCGAAACCATGCACCGCGAAGCGATCATCCGCCATTACGATTGGATGGGTTACAACTTTGCGACCCCAAGCGTGATTGCAGATCCATTTAGCAACGCAGCACCGGTTGTTCGCACAAGGCGAATCTACAGCTATCCAGGCTACTGGATCGACTCCCGCTCCTACGGGTTTTAATCGATTTTGTAGCTAAGGATAAAAACTACCATTGCACGACGCGCAAGCGAGTGAATCAATTACCCAAATCACTAGCTTGCGCGTCGTGCTAGGTATCAAGGCCAATGCCGCTTGCCTAACGTCGTCTTTGTAGCGAAGGTCGTCGAGACTTTCGGCTGCTGGCTATGTTCGGCCGAAACTCTTGACGAGTTTCGCTATAGATACTTCTAAGAGTACGTCTCGTACTAAACCATAAAGTCTCATTGCTTTTCTATCATTCGATAGAGTCTTCGGGCGGCATTCTCCCAGCCTCCAGAACTTGCTTGGTCACAGCAGTTCGACAACTCGATCATCGCAGCTGGATTCAGTTGTCCGCTGCTCGTGTGTTTGACTAGACTCGCTCGACAGGATGCAACGCGATTCACGTCACGCGAATTGATTGCGGTAAACAGTGCGTCGATCGTCTTTAATGCATCGCCGTTTGCTTTGAAGTTTGGAACTGCATTCCACGACATCCATCCCCATGCAACGATAACCGCAATTGCGATTATCGAGCCCCAAATGGGCCGCCGATAAGATACTTCGCTTCTACTCCGCATGGTTGATTACCTCTCCGCCATTTCGAGTCGAAAGAGCAACCCACACGCTTGGATCGATAAACGCGGAAGCAAAACGAACCGATCCGTCCCCCATTGCGATGGAGCAGCCTGGGCCGTGCTCCCCCCACATCTCGTCGGTATGACCAAATGGATTGTTAGGAGCATGAATGATCGTTTCGGGATGATCGTGCGTGTCCGGTCCGCTATGCACCCCGACTAAGCAACCGGCACCATTGTTTTCCGAAAGCCAATTTCGCAAATCCAATCGCGGCGGAGTAACCGCAGTTGGAACAACGCCAACCCAAGTTTTATTGCTGAGAATAGAACTGTGCTCGCCGATAAAGATGGTGTTGGTTAATCCGTCCGTGATCCGATTCAATGGCATACGGGAGTTTGGAAAAAAGGGGCCGTCGAGAAAAGCGGGTTTGCCACCGTTGGCGGCGATCGGTTCCCCTTGTTCGTAGTCGTAGCAATAAGGAGTCTCCCGTCCCCAAGGCTGATGGATTCCGGCGTTGGTGACGTAGTGGCTATGTGAGAAACGGACGCGATTTCCATTGCTGAGCAAAATAGGTGTCCCGTGGCGATGGTCCACTGCCTTTTCAACATCAAAGCCTTCGCTGCCCCCCGAAGCTGACGGACACAAAAAGACGGAAACTCTCGATTGAACGAAGTTTGCATTCTTGGGCGACCAGCAAGGCTCATTGAGATCAAAACTCTGGTGCAAAACGCCTTGCTCCATATAGGGGAGCAAGAATGTCCCCCACGCCCAGCCTGGCGTTGAATTGCGATGTTCATCCGCCGATGCGACGCCATAGAAATTTCCGTCCAGTCGCGTATTCGTAACATACGCTGGCGGAATCATCTTTACGGCGGACTCATAATTTGCGATCGCGAGCCCAAGTTGTTTCAAGTTGTTTTGGCAGCTCATCCGTCGAACCGCTTCGCGAGCAGCTTGAACGGCCGGCAGGAGCAACGAAGTCAAAATCCCGATGATCGAAATAACGACCAGCAACTCCACGAGGGTAAACCCTTTTTTTGTGAGCCATTTCATAGGAAACTCCCCTTATGTAGCCAAATGTTTACCCTGCGCTAAACAAAATTTAGCACGCGCTAACATTTCCGTCAAGCCTTCGATGATTTCCTGTTCCTCTTCTGCCGCTTGATCAACTCGGCTCGCCAGACGTAAGGCTGCTGCATCGCTCGACATCAAAATCGGTTCGTTATGATACGAAATTAGGCAGAAAAATCGAACGCAGAAAAATAAATGCAACTCATCTTTCTGCGTTCGATTTTTCTGCCCAATCTGTTTTGGGAACGGCCTTGGGGGCGGCGAATCAACTAGTCGCGTTTAGTCTCTTCGATTCGCTCGCTGGAATGTAATAGTCATGAGTGGGTCTGATGCCATTGAAGTTATTCCGTTCCGGTTCGGCCGGCATTTTGAATTTTAGAGGCTCCGCTTCTGCCGGCGTGTCGCAATTTAGCGGCTTCGGCCCGTCTGGTGCCACGCTACACGACAGAATGCCAGGTATGTACCCTGGCAAGTTGAATTGGTACTGAGCTATGGGGCACTTAGGGACGATCGTCACACTTGGCGATTTGGCCTGTCGCTCCAGTTCCCTGAGGCGAATTTCTTGCTGATCGATTAGCTCGATTATCCTTGCGATTTCGCAGGACGGTGAAGGCTTGGTCGGAACGGAATCGTCAGCAAAGGTCGATTTCCATGAGACCATGACGAATGACAGCACTAATACTCTTAGCATGATACCTCCCTTTAAGTGACTCATTCCAAATCACTTTTAAATATCTGTTGGTAAATTCAGCGTCAAGATCGAGTGCTAAATGGCACCAAAGGAACTACGGAAAACTGCGTTTTCCGTGCAGCATCCAGCCGAAGGGAGTGTAGCGAACGAAGACGACGTAAGTTGCCATGCATGGGACGATCGTCCCGACGAGAACCACCATCAGCTTCAGCCATATCGGCCAATCGAGAGGCACTAGCAGCGTTTGAAGAAACACAACCAAGGGCAAGTGAACCAGGTACACCCAATACGACGCATCCGCCACAAAACTGAGTAGCGGAACCTTGTAAGTCAGGTAACGTTGTCCAAGCAACAACGAGACCATCGTGAGCAACGCGGACAAGTAGGCAGTGAAACACCCTTCTACGCCTCGAATCCAAATGGATTGCGTCGACGTCTCCGCGACGATGGCATTCAAATCCAAGATAGGCATCAGCAAGTAGTATGGCACGAACAGTACGATGCAAATCAACAAAATGAACCATAGGTACGGTTGCCATGCATCAAGGAATTGCTCTCGACCGAACAACTGCCAGCCCGCCAAATAAAAGAGTCCGTAAAATGCAAACGGCCACCAAATCGGCAAAAAGGACTCGGGGGCTGCCATGGGTGTTCCACCTGCAATCGCTCCAGGAACGAGAAACAGCGGACAAAACAGCAACCAAACGGGGCGCTGAAACAGCGCACTCAATCGCAGCCATTTCACGCGAGTCGCAAGTACTGTAATGATCGTGAACGCAGCTAAATAGTAGAGAAACCAAAGGTGCATCGTTCCAGGCTGGTCGGCTTTTCTTTTGCCCGCCCTTGGTCACCTCGGCAATCAATCCCATCAAGCCTCGTGGTTCCACCAAATACTTCAGCGAAAAAACGATCACAACCGCCATGGCTGCCAGAAGAAAGGGATAGAACACGACAAAGGGACCGACAATTCGAAGGCATCGACTCCACATGAAATGCCTGATTCCTTTGCGTTCGATAACCAGCTTCGCGAAATAGCCTGACAGCAGAAAGAACAATCCCATCCGGAACAAGTGGATGAACCAGATGCTCGCATCAATGGCGACACTGGACGTTGTATCCGTCGCAAGCCAAACCGACTGAGCGGGTTGGGCGTACGCCAGAGCTGCATGGAGATAAACTCCAAGCAGCATGGCCACTGCCCGCAAATTGTCCAAGTAATGAATGCGGGGCGGAGGCACAAGCTTGGCGGACGAGCTTGGAGTCAACGACTCCCGTTGGCGAACTGTTTCCGATTGGTCGAGCACTAGTGTCATCTAAGCAAATCCGCATGTGTTTCGTATCAATTAGCCGATGGGCGCTAGCCCCGGTTCTCGACGAATGTCGAGACATTGGAAAACCGGGGCTATCGCCCAATCGCACTCACTTTTGATTGTGTTTCTGTAGCGGATGGGCGCGAGCCCTCCGGTTTCGCGGCATTTACTGGCCACTCACCGGACGGCTCGCGCCGTTCCGCTAACAAAGTGAGTGCCATTTGGCTAGCGCCCAACGGCAATTGGATTGTTTCACTCGAAGACTCATGCCGAAGTGCCTAGATCAAATCCCGCTTACGTGTCTGAAACATGAACGCAGCGACAAAAGCCAGCACGACCGTGATGACTTCGATGGCAACGATCTGCAACACGATGTTGGGCCACGTCAGTACATCGCTTTTCGTCGCCGCTGAAATTTCAGGGTTTTCGAAAAACTTCATCGTGAAAACGTTCAAGCACACATTGCAGCCAACCATCACACAGATCGTCCAGCCGACCGATTCCGAGATGACAGCGGTCACCAACTGCAGCGCAAATCCGGCGAGCAAGAAGAAAAAAACCGCAGTCATCCCAACCAAATTCCCTTGCTTGCCCCACACAACCGTTGCAATGACTAAACACGAGAACATGGCTGCCCAAGGAATCAAGTAGGTCGTCAACACAACCGCGATTTTGCCTATCGAGTAGTCCAATAAGCTCACCGGCAAGCTCATCACGAACAGCCTGGTTTGA
The DNA here is from genome assembly GCA_031424235.1 of Pirellula sp. Taxonomy (GTDB): domain Bacteria; phylum Planctomycetota; class Planctomycetia; order Pirellulales; family Pirellulaceae; genus JBKCUI01. The sequence goes on along the minus strand of JANPHB010000278.1, from coordinate 41,759 downwards.
TCGATCGATTCGGAGAGCAAAAGGGTACCGATCAAGTGAATGCCGGCTGCGATCGCGACCGTTATCACCAGGATGAATCCCACGAAGGCAAACGTTGACTGAGGGAGGCATGCGATCGCGGATGCCGCTAATCCACCAGCGAAGTACGCGAACAAATAGCGACGGCTTAAAAACAAATCTTTCAAAAACAAAATCCGAATGGCTTGCAGATTCATTACTGGTTCTCCTCGCGACCACGCATGACGGAACTGACAAAGATCTCTTCGAGCGTCATTGGCTCGATGGATTCAATGGTGACACCTGCTGACTGCAATTGGAGATGCAGCTCATCGCGAAATTGACAGCAAGATAGAACGTGAAGATTTCGATGGCGGGATTCGAGCCGCAATCCATCGATGAGTGGAAGGGTCCATTCTTCCGGGGCATGAAGCTTGATTCGTTTCCATTTTTCGAGAAAGTCATCCCGATTGCTGGAGGCGATGACTCGTCCGCGATCGATGAAGGTGATCGAGTCGCTGATTTGTTCTACATCCTGAGTGTTATGCGAGGAGTAGAGAATCGTCCGGCTATCATCCTCGACAACCCGCATGAGTTCGGTAAGCACCTCCTGTTTGGCTACCGGATCCAGACCATTGGTTGGTTCATCGAGGATAAGAAGTTTGGGACGCCGAGCCAGGATCATGAGCAGCATGGCTTTGACCCGTTGGCCATGCGACAGCCCTTTCACGATCTGTTGCGAAATCAATCCGAATCGATTGAGCAATTGCTCCGCATACCCATTATCCCAAGTTGGATAAAGTGAGCGGACAAACTGCATGTGCCAGCCGATCGATTCCGGTTTGTAGAGCCGCATGTCATCGGAAAAGTAACCGATTTCTTGCTTGGCCTCCGCTTCGTTTGACGAGATAGCTTTGCCTAATGCGGTAACCGATCCCGCATCGGGCTGGACCAACCCCATCAGGATTCGCATGGTCGTCGATTTGCCTGCTCCGTTCGGGCCAATGAGACCTGCTACCGTACCTCGTTCCACGGAGAAGTTGATATTGCGAAGCTTGAAATGTTTGTACGCCTTGCTGACACCTGTCAATGACGCGGCCAGTTGAGTTCCTGCGGAGCTCTCAAGTGTTGATATCATTTGTCACCCTTTTGCGATTGTTCATAGACATCAGCAATTCGCTTTTGCATTTCGGTTTTGGATAGACCAAGCAACAAGCCAAGGCTCACTGCTTGCGTTAGGTGTTTTCGCATTTCGGTTTCCTGGATCGACGATTGCAATCCAGGGCGTTCTGCTACGACCGACCCTTTGCCTTGACGGGTCGCAATCACTCCATCGCGTTCAAGCTCTAGGTAGGCGCGCTTGATCGTGATGACACTGACTTTGAGGCCAGCCGCGAGCTCACGGATGGAGGGTAAATCCGATCCGGGAGGCAAATCGCCAACTGCCACGCGTCTCTTGACCTGCTCGATTACTTGCAGATACAGCGGGCGCGGGTCGCCGAGCGAAATTGTGATCCAGCTGTGCATTGTCATATACACAGTATATACACAAGTCTTTCGTCAGGAAAGCGCGAGTCTTGGAATTTTTTTGCGATTCACCTTGGGGAGGGCGAGGCCACCCCGTAAACATCTTTGCAAAGCCAATTCCAGTGAAAACCTCAGGGAGGGCGAGGCTCCTGCCGAGCCAGGGTAGCAAAGGTTCGGCAGGAGCCTCACCCTCCCGAGTAACGATGGAAAACACAGGAGGCTGTAGCCAAATGGCACTTTTGATACCGGAACGGCGCAAGCCGTCCGGTGATTGACCAGTAATGCCGCGAAACCGGAGGGCTCGCGACCTGCCGCTACAAAAACAAAATCGAGAGAGGTCGCTCTCGGCAAGAGCGACCCACGTTCCGCACGCACCGAAACCACTGTGTTTAGCGTTGCCTTTAGCAACCTTAACGGTTTTTTCACATTGTTTATTGCGAAAATCGCTTTTCTGGCCTGTTCTGCGCCTAATACTCGTATGGGTTTTTGCCCTAGTGGCGACCGGAGCCCATTTGGCCAATTTGTCACTTAACTAGAAGACCGTTTGAATGTTGCGAGATATTCCCGAATCGAGAACTGGAGGACTTCTCAAGGAAGTCGTTCAGGGAATGCTATCTGAGCTTTCCGTTCGGCTTGAAGTTCCGACGGAAATTGCAAAAATTCAACAGGCAATCAACGACGCCTTGTTCGAAGTTGACTCGGAGCGAGGTGACGGGCTGACCGTAGCCATCATGAAGGCTGCCAACAGCATCGGAATTCGACTTGCTCCCGTCGACTTGACCCCATCGGATGCTTGGGAACTGCTGCTCGATGGCTTCTCCATTGCCGTCTTACAAAGAACCGAAGCCAATCAAAAGACCTGGGTGTTTTCGGGCATCGCAGCTAAACATACGGAATGCTCCCATATTCATGCCAACGGCCGAAGCTCCGAATCCATTTCGAAGTCCAGTGTCAAGTCGATCATTGAATCGGTGGAGTTACCACTTTTCTTCGCTGCCCAAAGATCCTTGGAATGTCAGTCGATCGCATCCCATGCAGTGCTTGGGGTCGATGATCTTCATCGCGTTTCGAATGACCATCACGATCACCATGCTCACGAGCATATCTCACCTCAACGCAGGATGATGCGGTTTCTCAAGTTTGAGACCCGCGATATTTGGTCACTGGTAATCTTCGGTTTCGTCGTTGGTGTTTTGGACTTAGCCACACCGCTGGCCGTTGAACAAATGGTGACCACTATTGGCTTCGCAAGCTTGACGCAACCGCTCATTTGGCTGGCGATTTTGCTTTTCGGAATTCTCACTTTGTCTGCGATCATCAAGGGGCTTCAGTTCTTTATCGTTGAGATACTACAGCGACGTATTTTTGTTCGAATCGTGGGAGATTTGTCGGAGCGCCTGCCCAGGCTCGAACGGGCAGCCATGGACGGAATTCATGGCCCGGAAATGGCCAACCGCTTTTTCGATGTGATGACCATTCAGAAATCGACCGCATCTCTTTTGGTCGAGGGACTTTCCTTGATCATCCAGACCTTGACTGGATTGTTGCTGTTGGCTTTGTATAGTCCATTCCTTTTGGCCTTCGATATCGTATTGCTGATGGCCATGACCGGTTTGCTGTATCTTCTAGGTCGAAGCGCAGTTCGGACAGCGATTGAGGAGTCGTTGGTGAAATACCGCGTTGCGCATTGGTTGCAAGATGTGATCGGAAATCCGACTGCGTTTCAAGTGCACGGCGGCAGTGAGCTCGTACTGGATCGAGCCAATCGATTGACCGTCGAGTATTTGGATGCTCGTCGCAAGCACTTCATCGTGCTGATGCGGCAAACGCTGTTTGCGTTGTTGCTCTATGCGGTTTCGATATCGGCGTTACTTTCGTTGGGTGTTTGGTTGGTGTTATCAGGAAGCTTGACAATTGGCCAATTGGTTGCGAGCGTGTCGGTGGTTGTGGTGGTCGTTGGTGCTTTTGCCAAAATCGGCAAGTCGCTGGAGTCGTTTTACGATCTTATGTCGGCGGTGGACAAGGTCGGACACTTGATTGATCTGCCAACGTTGCCTGCCTCTCGCTCGCTCGACGCAGGGATCGGCCCAGTTGAAGTTCGCTTTCGTTCCTTGAAAGTGCGAGGCGGAGGGCACCACGCGATACCGATCGGCGACCTTACGATACAAAGCGGTCAGCGATACGCTGTTGTCGGCGAAGGAGAATGCGGCAAGTCGATTTTGATGCAAACGTTGTGTGGGCTTCGGCCGCCCGAAGGGGGCTTGGTCGAGATTGGAGGGATTGATTCTCGCGAGGTCAATCGTTTTGCGGATGGCTCCATGGTTTCGATCGCATCCGATCCGGAGATCTTCCGAGGCACTTTGACCGAAAACATCTCGCTCAACCGTATCTCGGTAACTTCTGCTGAAGTGCGTTCCGCCTTGCAGGCAGTTGAACTTTGGGACGAAGCGTTGTCTTTGCCTCAGGGTTTAGAGACGACGTTGCAAAGCGGCGGCTATCCGTTGAGTAGCAGTCAATCCATTCGAATGATGATTGCCAGAGCGATAGCGACGAGACCGAGATTGCTTTTGATTGATGGAGTATTGGATCGATTGCCGCCCAAGATGCGAGGTCGCATTTGGGAGCGACTGAGCGATCGAAGGCAGCCTTGGACCATTCTGTTGTCGACGCATGATGACGGAATCATCAACCAATGCGATGGCCAATTGGATTTGATTGCCAACAAGGCGGGACACTAACACCATGAAAACTGAACATCCGTCAAACCATTTTGAATCCTCACCTTCTGTGCGTTCTGTGGAACTTTCGTCCAAGCCCATCAATGCGCCGAGAAGTATGATTCGGTTGAGACCAACCAAGTCTTTGGGCGATCGATTCCCTGCTATGCACTTGGTCCGATCAAGTTGGTTGGCCCGTTTCATCGCTCGAGTGACCTGCCTATTGCTTATCGGTTTGGGGTTGGCCGCCATCTTCTTGCCTTGGCAGCAAACCTCGCGGTGCGAGGGAGAAGTGGTGGCTCGACTGCCGCAGCTGCGACGACAAGTTGTCACGAGTTCGACCAAAGGCGTTGTCAGTGCGATGAAAAAAGACTTGATGGAAGGCTCGTTGGTATCTGAGGGGGAGATCATCATGGAATTGGATGCCATCTCCAAAGACCAACTCGAACTGACGCGGCAGCAAGAGCGCTCACTCCTGCAAAAGCTGGATTTTGCGAAGACGATTTTGCTCAATAGCGAGGAACAGGTTATTACCGAGAGGGCCAATCTTGAGCGATCAATCGAAGCCTATGAGGCGGACGTTAAAGCTTCGCAAGCCAAATGGCGTCAGGCAGACGCGGACGTAGAAGCTCAAAAGCGAGTCTACGACCAAGCGATCAAAGATCTGGAAGTTGCCGAAAAACTGAAAGGGGATGCGATTCCCTTTATCGAATACCAACGAGCCGTGAATCGCGAAGGAGCAGAGGAGCAAAAGCTTCGAAAAACCCACGAGGCCGAAGATGAAGCGTTCCAGGAAAAGGTGAGCAAAGAGCAGAACTTGGCAAGCAAGAAGAAAGAAGTCGAAGGGAAGATCATCGAACTCGGCTCGAAAGTTGCCAAATCGCAAAGCGAAATCACAACTATCACCAAAGATCTCCAAGACGTACTTGCCAAATTAGGTGAACTGGATCGTTTGAAGATTCGGAGCCCGAGCAGCGGACGTATCCAGGCAATTCTTGGGCAAGTTGGCACGAATACGGTCAAAGAAGGAGACAAGCTCTTTGAAGTCATTCCGGACACCTCCGATCTGGCGGTCGAGTTAAGCGTTCGCGGTTTGGATTTGCCATTAATCCATGTTGGTGACGAGGTCCGATTGCAATTCGACGGGTGGCCGGCCATTCAGTTCGTTGGTTGGCCGAGCGTCGCCATCGGGACGTTCGGCGGCAGAGTCATTGCTGTCAATCCGTCGGATGATAGTAAAGGTAATTTTAAGATCATCGTTGGTCCGGATCCTGACGATCCTAAGCAAGTTAAGTGGCCGGACAGCCGATATCTAAGACAAGGGGTAAAGGCAAAGGGATGGGTAATCCTGAATACAGTTCCATTAGGCTTTGAGATATGGCGTCAGTTGAACGGTTTTCCGCCCACCATCGACAAATCGATGCCAAGCGAAGAAAAAGCAAAAGATCCCAAAATGCCCAAATTCAAATAAGGCGTTCGCTGCTTGCATTGCTAGCATCTCTTCCTTGCAGCTTTGGTTTGGGGCAAGACTTGGTCCCTCAGCAGCTGCCGCAACAATCGAACGTCAAGAAATCGCTTGAGGAGCTTGAAACGCGGCAAAGGGAACGCGTCCAGGATCCGAAAGAGGACGACGGTCTTGGAATGCGGCTTAGGTCCAACCGCGACGAAGCTTTAAAACAAGACGAATTGGCAGGGAACGCCGACCCGAAAGCGAAACCACAGAGTCGGGACGAAGCGGGTAACGCAAACGATGCGTCGGTTCGTGAAGCTCCGCCGACTCCCGAGTCCGACTCTCAGGCCATGGGGCAACGACTCCAGCTATCGGACGTGATTGCGTCAACCTATCGCGCCTTTCCACTATTGGAGATTGCTAGACTGCAGTCAGGGGTGACCGCCGGCCAGCAGACTTCGGCGTTAGGTGCTTACGACGTCAAGCTCGAATACTACAGTCTCAACCAGCCCGTTGGTTTTTACGAGACCTATCGCAATGGCATCGGGGTTGCGCGCCAGTTGTGGTGGGGTGGCTATGCCAGCGCAGGTTATCGAATTGGACGTGGTAGTTTCGAGCCTTGGTACAAGGAGCGGGAAACCAACGATGGTGGTGAATTTAAAGTTGGACTGATGCAGCCGCTTCTCCAAGGAAGGGCAATTGATCCGTATCGCGTTGAGCTTTTTCAAGCCAATCTGCGGCGGCAAGCGGTTGGTCCCGAGATTCAGAATCAGATTCTTATCGCGGGTCAGGATGCTGCCAGAGCATTTTGGCTATGGGTAGAGGTTGGAAATGTCCTCAAAGCGCAAGATAGGCTACTTGAGATCGCAGTAAAGCGAGGGGAACAGTTAGAGCGTACCAAGGCTGCAGGCGCGGCATCGAACTTGGAGCTATCGCTCAATGCCCAACAAATTCATGAGCGACAGATCAAGGTCAATGATACTCGCCAGAAGTTTCGGGATACCGCGTTCAAGCTTTCGCTGTTCCTACGCGACGAGGCGGGGAATCCGATGCTGGTTCCGCCGGAATGGTTGCCGAGTGACTTTCCTGAAATTGGGACGTTGCCAGTGGGGGATTTCGATGCAGATTTGCAGACTGCTTTAACGAGTCGCCCAGAGCTTTCGTTGATTGAGATAGATCGCCAGTCTACACGTTGGGATTTATCGCTTGCTCGCAACCAGCTCCTCCCCAACGTCGATTTCGCCTTGTTGACAACGCAGGACGTAGGCGCCGGAACCAGCAGCATCAACGACAAAGGGGATTTTCAGGTGGAGGCCGGGGTGACGGGAGGTGTTCCGATCCAACGTCGCAAAGCCAGTGGTAAGATCCTCAGCACTGAGCAAAAACTGATGCAGATTTCTCAGAAGGCAGCTTGGCAACGAAACAAAATCGAAGTGGAATTGAGAACAGCTCGTAATGCCTTGGACACAGCCCAACAGAATGTAATCGCAGCACGCGAATTATTAAAGCAAGCCAACATCACTGTAGACATCTTTCGGCGCTCACTGGCGGCGGGTAGAACCGATTTGTTCTTTTTGTTGACCCAAGAAATCAAGGTCAACGACAGCGAAGTGAAATTGCTCGAAGCTGAGCGAGACTTTTTTATCGCGCTAGCAGCCATGCAAGCGTCTTTGGGCTTGGACCCGCTTGAGCAAGCTGCCGTGTTGGTTACGCCCTAGTTGAGCATTTGGTAGCGAAACTCGTCAAGAGTTTCGGTCGTTAGGCTATGCAACCGAAAGTCTTGACGACTTTCGCTACACAAAAGCCTGTTTTTAGCAGTACAATTGTAGGCTTATCTATCTCGAATCACACGTATTGGAACTCCGGTCGACGGTCCAATCGTGACGTTGCGACGTTTGGGAACTACTATTTCCGAATCAACCAGTTCGAACTCAAACTTTTTGAGAAGTGTACCGAGTACGATAGCCATTTCATAGGATGCGAATGCTGCTCCGATGCATCGACGATGTCCGCCACCAAAAGGCATGTATTCGAAGGGGGAGTAGCTCCGCTCAAAAAAGCGTTCCGGCCGAAAGAGTTCCGGCTCTGGATAGGTTATTGGGTTGTGATGTGCCAAAACGGTTGCCGGTGCAACTGCCATCCCTACTGGCAGTTGGTAGTCCCCCAATTGCAGCGGAGCCTTCAACTTCCGCAGGGTCTCAGTGACGATAGGGTGAATGCGCAGCGTTTCTTGTACCACCGCTTTTAGATAAGGTGCCGCCGTAAGGTTCGTTGACGAGTCGTCTTCGAGCGAATCGAGTTCTTTTCTTAAGGTCGAAAGCGAGACGGAGTTTTTGTGCAGGTGGTAAATGGCCCAAGTGAGTGATAGGGCCGTCGTTTCATGCCCAGCGAACAAAAAGGTCATTAATTCTGAGTAGATGTGTTCGCGTGTTATCGATTGGCCATCTTCGTACTTGGCGTTGCAAAGCAGAGACAAAATATCATCGCTTGGAACATTGCTTTTCAGACGGTGTTCGATAACGGTATCCAACAGTTGAAACAATTCCTTTTTGGCTTTTCTCCAGCGATCCCATGGACTGAGACCAAAAAATGGAACGTGCGTTTTCTGAGAAAAGAACAAGAGCGGAGAGGCACTGGCAACGACTGCTCGACTTGCATCCATGAGTTGCAGCGCCAATTGGCGATCGTTTCCGCCGAAAATGGTTCGAACGATGACTTCCAGTGAAATATCGGTCATCAGGTCCAACGTTACAACATGTCCATGCGTACGATGGACAGTGAACTGCTCTAGAGCGCACTGTTGCATGCTAGCACCGTAGCTCTTCATTCGATCGCCATGAAACATAGGCATGACAAGGCGTCGTTCGCGGCGATGTAGGTCCCCTTCCAGGATGAGCATGGAGCCGCTACCCATCAAAGGTACAATTGTCCCTGTCGCAAAAGGCGCGTAATTGTTTGGGTCTTGAGCATGGATTGTGCGAATCAGGTCCTCACGACCTGTGACAACGACCGGGCCATTCAGTGCATTCAGGAGAAATGGATCGCCGAATTCGTTCGCCCAACTCTCGAGTGCTGCTCGTGGATTGCGAATCAATTGGAGGGTCGGACGCCACTTGCCCGCAGGACCGGGTGGAAGTCGGAACTCTTTTTTTGCCATTTCAAAACAGTTTTTTCGTTTCAAAGTCACGGGATCGAATTGATCGAATGTGATCATTGATCAAATTTGGTGATTTTGAAACTATAACCGATATCTTGATCACTCCAAACGCCAGTATTTCGCGAGGATCCTCACTACGTTTCGTTAACATGGCTTCGATTGCTCGTTGTCGCGTCGACAATGCTCGCGTCAGGGGTGCCTAGCACTGCTGAAGTTCGAGAGCTGTATCTGCAATCGAACTCATAGTAACGGATTGCTCTTCAACGGCCGCGGAAATAACGGTCATGTTGTTGCTGACGTTGGAAACACCGCTAGAAATTTGGTTGACATAATCAACAACCTCGTTGATGCTATTTTGAATCATGTTGACGGTCGCTTCAATGTTTTGAGTCGCTTGGGCGGTGTGTTTTGCAAGATCCTTGACCTCGCTTGCAACTACGGCAAATCCCCGACCAGCTTCACCGGCCCGGGCGGACTCTATGGTAGCGTTGAGTGCGAGCAAATTGGTCTGATCTGCGAGATCGCGAATGACCTCGATTACTTTTTCGATGGTCCGACTCCCTTCGTCTAGCTTCCTAACGCTGTCCGTTGTGGTGCGTGCGAGGGTTTCTGCATCTTTTGCGAGGGTTGCGGTTGAAAGTACGTTCGAATTGATTTCGTTGATAGTTTGTGTCATCTGCATAACGCTGGCCGAAACGGAGTTGGACACCACTGACGTCCGATCCCTTGCAATTACAGCTTGGGTGATATCCGAAGCGTATTTGATTACTGCGGTTATTTCGCCGTTGATACCGAAAATCGGGTTGTACGATGCCTGGATGTGAACGCTTCGACCACCTTTGCCAACCCGATGGAATTCGCCGGATTGGTACCTGCCTTGATTGAGGTTTTTCCAGAATACGGCATATTCTGGCGATCGAGCAAAATCGTCAGTCACAAATATTCGGTGATGGCGACCTGTGATTTCGCTGAGGTCATAACCGAGCGCATCGAGAAAATTTTTGTTTGCTTGTACGATTGTCCCATCGAGTTTGAATTCGATGACGGCGAAACATCGACTGACCGCTTCCGCTTGGCTGTTAAGCGCAACTTGAGTCTTCTTTGCCATCGTAATATCGCTGGCGAGTTTGACCACCTTAACGACTCTGCCAAGTTCGTCGAACACCGGGTTGTAGGTTGCCTGGATCCAGACTTCCTGGCCACTCTTGTTGACTCGAGGAAACTCGCCAGAAAAGAATTCACCTGACTGGAGTCGGCGCCAGAAATTGGAATATTCTGGGGTCGATTGTTCGGACGCTCGCAGGAAAATCCGGTGGTGCTTTCCGATGATTTCGTCCAATCGGTAACCTAACGTACTTAGGAAATTGTCATTGGCGTTCAAGATTGTGCCGGAAGGGTCGAATTCAATAATCGCCATGGAGCGGTCTAGGGCCTTGAGTTTGTTTTCCAGTGCTGAGAGCTTTGAGTTCAGGTCTACAATCGATTGTTTTGCGGATTGCAGGTCCCGTTTCGTTTGACCATTGCCCAAGCTTGCCCAAAACATTCTTCCATCCTTTACGCACGTATTTAGAATTGAATATATTCCGAGCAAATTTAGCACACAAAGTAAGAAATCTAGAAGATGTGTGCTTGAGTGACTCGATTTGCAATAATTGCACTAACTCAATATGGGAACGATTGCAGTAAATGAAATCCTAGATTTTTTCTCATGCGTCAAGGGTTCGACGAACAACATTTCCCGCCTGATGTCGATCTACCAGCCCTCCAATCGACTACAATTCCAGAACCAATATTCGCTTCAAAGTTTGCAAAACGTGCAAACTCCCCCAAGTTCTACGTAGAATCGACTGAAATTTACTAATACAGATTGGAGATAATTCGATGAGCGGCGTACGAGTGCTTGTAGGCACAGCCAAGGGAGCCTTTATACTTTCGTCCGATGGGAAACGCGATAAGTGGGATATTCAGGGTCCATTGTTCGCTGGCTGGACGGTCTACCATATGAAAGGCTCGCCGGTGGACCCTGACCGCATTTACGCTTCGCAGTGCAGCGATTGGTTTGGCCAAGTGATTCAGCGGTCCAACGACGGAGGCAAGACTTGGGACCAGCCTAGCGGTGAGCCCGTTATCGACTTGACGAATCCAACACCAGGAACGAGCAACAAATTCGTCTACGAAGGCAAGGTTGGAACTCACATGTGGTACGACGGTACGCCTCACCCATGGGAATTCAAACGAATATGGCATCTTGAGCCTTCCCTCACCGACAGAGACTCTGTCTATGCAGGGGCAGAGGATGCGGCATTGTTCCTTTCCAAGGACGGAGCGACGACTTGGAAGGAATTGCCTGGCCTTCGGGATCAAAGAGGCTCGGAATGGCAGCCTGGAGCTGGCGGCCTTGGGCTTCATACAATTCTGCTTGATCCTACCAATCCACAACGGATCTACATTGCGATTTCTGCCGCAGGCGCGTTCCGAACCGATGACGGTGGAACGACTTGGAAGCCAATTAATCGCGGTCTCAGGTCCAAGTACATTCCGGATCCAGATGCCGAGATCGGACATTGCGTTCACAATCTGGCTTTGCATCCCTCGCGACCTGACACAGTATTCATGCAATTGCACTGGAACGTGATGCGAACCGACAATGCGGGTGACGCGTGGACGAACATCAGCGGCAATCTACCCACCGATTTCGGCTTCCCCATCGAAGTTCACGCACACGAGCCAGAAACCATTTACGTGGTACCGATCAAAAGCGACTCCGAGCATTATGTCCATGAAGGCAAACTTCGGGTTTTCCGAAGTCGAACAGGTGGGACGGAGTGGGAGCCACTAACGAAGGGACTACCCCAAAGCAACTGCTATGTGAATATTCTTCGCGATGCCATGGCAACCGACAAGCTGGACCAATGCGGGATTTATTTTGGAACGACGGGCGGTCAAGTCTACGTGTCACCGGACGGAGGCGACAACTGGTCCGCCATCGTACATGATCTACCACGCGTCCTTTCGATCGAAGTTCAGACATTGCCATGAGCGTTTGCGTGATTCGCGTAACCTTGCCTTATCATCTTCAAGTCCTAGCGAAAGTCGGGGCGGAAGTATCGCTTGAGGTGGACCACCCCGCTTCGCTTGGAGCCGTTATTGATGCACTGGAACAAAAATACCCTATGTTGCAAGGAACCATTCGGGACCATGTCACGAAGAAAAGGCGTCCAATGGTGCGTTATTTTGTATGCGAGAAGGATGTTTCGCATGAACCGCCAGAATCACTTTTGCCAGATGCGGTCATAAACGGGGCTGAGCCATTCATGATTTGGGGGGCCATCGCCGGCGGATGATTGCGAATCCATCCAGCGTAAATTTCACCTTGTGTTGGACCGGTCAATTAGCCGGTAGGCGTTAGCCTTGTCATTACCCGAGTACGAGTACCATTGCATTGAGTACGAGTACGATGGAAGTCAAAAAGATGTGAGTAGTGACAGGGCTAGCCACGTACACCAATATCCTCAGGAGTCGCTTCGACTCCTAAGTTCAAGACCGTCTTCGAATGAGTCGCCGCCCCTTTGTTCGGTTGTGTACCGAGCACTCTGTCACCCGCCAACATGGTCAAACCAAACCAATAGTTCTCGTTCTGAAAATGGTGAAGTCGATGATTCCGCCACAATCGGCGATAGTACCAAGTTCGAGGCGTATACGAAGTATGGATCAAGTAGTGGACCCATTCGTAATTCAAAATCAACAAAAACGTAACTAATGCTCCTGTCAAAACAGCATGGAGCGGGACAAACCCAAACGTGTATCCAAGAGACCAAATCATCGGTACTCCTCCCAAGAACAGGACCACAAAATAGGTCGTCGTAAGACCATACTGAGGATCCCAGGGGTTGCGGTGATGAGCCCGGTGCGTCTTGGTAATAATCAGTTCTACTTTGCGTTTGCCAAACTCAAGGGCCGGCAGGTGTTCAAGCCAAGCGTGAATCAGCCATTCCTGAAATGGCCAAAATGCGACCACTCCCAAAACAACCCAAAGATCGGCCCAAGAACATTCGACGACCACCGCACGCGCAATCAAGGTTGCTACACACGCAGCTACCAAAACCCGAGGCCCATTGTGATGAAAAAGGCCTCTTGCGGCATTCAAGAGAGTGATCTGCGGGCCAAAACCAGGCTTCTTGTCTTTGGCTGGCAACGCTTGCTCCTCGGTCCATGTGTAAGCTCGAACCCAGAAAAACACGACCATCAATACTGTAAAATACCCGAGATAACACAGTACTAATGTCGCCATCAGCGAACTCACTTACTTCTACTTCCACAGAGTTGAGAGAGGACAAATGCGACCCCCCAGATAGCAGTTTTAGGCATTCGCGGATGTTTAGGCAACGCTCGAGTTCTTGATTGGCCGAATTCGACTCTTTGCTAGCATGTTTGTAACGATTAGCAAAACTTTTCGGACAAGCCTTGTTCTGTAGTTCCGCAGTTTTTTTCACTGGCCCCGACGAGCTCGTCTCGTCGAAGCCTGAGGTTTGCTGCGAGACCAGGTCTCATTCCGGGAAGCGGTTGTTTCTAGCCGCGAACCATTTCGTCCGAAGTGACAAGGGGCTTGTTGATTTAGTCGTTTAACAGTCTGCCGAAGGCGTACTTTGCTTCTTTGACAGTACGCCTACGGCTGACTGTTAAACGAAGTGCATTTGGACGAGTCTTAAATCAACAAGCCCGAAGCCCATCGGGGCGTTCACGAAAGTGATAGCCCTCCTTGTGCCGCTCCGCTAACAAAGTGAGCGAGCTCGAGTCTCGAAAACACTGCTTTCCAATGCAGAGCTGGAACCAGGGAATTGCACTAGAAGTCCAGTATTGCAACGTGAAACTTTGCAGAAAACGACTATCATGGTGACTCTATTCCAAGCTCTCGCCGAACCAGAAAAGCCATTAGGACGTCCTTCGTCCATGACCGAACCAATGACCACAGAATCTGCTGAATCCCCTCCAAAGGCTGAAAAACTATCGATTCTCGAGCAAACCGAGCATTCCTTGATTCGATGGTTCGTCGACCGTGATTTACCAAAGTACCGAGCAAAACAGGTGCTGAGTGCAATCTATCAACGGCGAATCGACAGCTTTTCGGACATGACCGAATTGTCAAAGGATTTGCGAGCCAAACTGGATGAGCATTTCTACATTTTCAAAACCAAAACAGCAGAATCGCAGCAATCCGAGGACGGAACGGAAAAGCTTTTGCTCGAATTGCCGGACGGTGGTCGAATCGAATGCGTCCTTTTGCGTGATGGTCCTCGACGATCCGTGTGCTTGAGCAGCCAAGTGGGTTGCGCCATGGGTTGTGTTTTTTGTGCGAGCGGACTCGATGGGGTCGATCGCAATTTGACGCGAGGCGAAATCCTAGAACAGGCCTTAAAGCTGCAGCGTTTGCTTGAGCCTGAGGAGCGATTGAGCCATATCGTCATGATGGGGATGGGTGAACCACTGGCCAATCTTCGCAACGTCCTCGATGCATTAGACGTTGCCCGGGACAGCGACTACGGACTGGGCATCAGCCCACGGCGCATCACCATCAGCACCGTCGGCCTGCCACCTGCAATCGACAAACTGGCCGAGGCGCATTCTCCGTTTCAACTTGCGATCAGTCTCCATGCCCCAAACGATGAGCTTCGAACGCGACTGGTGCCAGTCAACAAGAACATTGGCATCGAAGCGATCATGGCCGCGACGGAACGATACTTTGCCGTTACGAGTCGACGTCTGACATTTGAGTATGTTTTGCTCAAAGACCTAAACGACACGCCACAGTGCGCAGAGCAACTTGTAAAGCTGCTGCGACGTCGCACTGCAATGCTCAACGTGATTCCTTACAACCCTGTCCCCGGCTTGCCCTATGAGACCCCTTCGTCCGAGGCCATTCTAGAATTCCGCCGAATCCTAATGGAGGGTGGGATCAACGTCATGTTCCGCCAGCGCAAAGGGAATGATATCCAAGCTGCTTGCGGGCAGTTGCGTCGACTTCGCGAGCGTGAGCCTCAAATCGTAACGCTCAATAGTCATGCCTGAAAAACCAACGAAACCTGCTCGATTGAAAATGCTCAAAACGGTCTTTGGCTCGATCCTATTGATTGCGGTCGTGCTTGGCGTCGGTGCCGCGATTGCGTACAAGAAGTACAAGATGATGACCGCCGAGCCACCTCCCAACCCGGAACATCCTGAGGTCGTAGGCTTCGATCATCCAGAGCCCGTCTCGATGCGAAATAGCACCACGACCGTTGGCACTGTTCTCGCTCCGCGATCCGTTCAGCTGCGCACCGAAGTGGTTGGAGCTGTTTCCGAGTTGGCATTTGCCCCGGGCGACAAGGTAACCGAGGGCCAGCTCTTGTTGAAACTCGATACGAGTGTCGAGGAAGCACAGTTGGCCGGCGCGATGGCCCTCATGAAGGTCGCGACCTCCACACTCAAACGCACCCAAGAGGCCGCCAATCTGCGTGCCATCAGTGAACTCGAGCTAGAACAAGCGTCTGCGATTATGAAACAAGCGGAGTCCGACGTCCTTCGACTTCAGGCAATCATCAAAAAGAAGACGCTCAAGGCTCCGTTCGATGCTCGCGCAGGGCTATTTGAAATCCAGGTTGGGCAGTACTTGCCCGAAGGTACCCAGATCACGATGCTGCAGGGAATCGATAACTTTGTGCATATCGACTTCATGATGCCTCAGCAAGCTGCAGATGAGCTACATGTGGGTGATGAAGTTCGTTTGGCCGTGGAGCCGCAACCATTCACCGCAAAGATTATCGCTGTGGATTCCCAGGCGGATCGCACCACTCGCAACGTGATGGCCCGAGCCAGATTGGATAAACCACCTACTTCGATGCAACCTAACGATTCGGTTCGTGTCGAACTCGAGTACGGCACCGCAGTAAACGCCTTTACTATCCCAGCTGCAGCTCTTCGACGTTCGCCGATGGGGGCATTCGTTTACCTCGTCGAACCGGACACAGAGGATCAAACCAAACTTCGCGTTCGCGTTCAAAGCGTTGTCCCAAGCAAAACAATCCGACAGCGTGTCGCTGTCCTTTCTGGCCTCACAGCGAATCAGACCGTTGTGTCCGATGGCTCTTTCAAGCTCCGCGAGAAACTCTGGGTAGTCGATGCTAAGGTACAAGCTCCAGCGAAGCCCAATGAGCCAGCGAAGCCCAGTGAGACTGAGGCGAGCGCACAATGAAGTCGTTTACCGACATTTTTATCAAGCATCCGGTATTGGCCATCGTCGTCAACTTGATGCTCTTGCTGGTAGGAATTCGAGCAGCGCAACTGTTGCCAATTCAACAGTTTCCAAAGCTCGAAAGCACCTCGATCGAAATCACCACCGTCTACATCGGTGCAAGCGCAGAATCGACACGCGGGTTTTTGACGACGCCGATTGAGAAGGCCGTGTCATCGATCGCGGGTATCGATTTCATGGACTCGGTCAGCGTCGCTGGCATCAGCAAAATCACGATCCATTTGAAGCTCAATTACAGTTCGACTGCGGCATTAGCGGAGATCAACGCGAGATTGCAACAAGTGCGGCGCGAACTGCCGGCGGAATCTGAACCGTCGGTTGTTTCGATTCAACGAGCCGATCGCCCCTACGCTTCGTTTTACTTGAGCTTTACCTCGGAGCAATTCGACCTCGCTGGCTTAACCGATTTTCTCAATCGCGATGTCCAGCCTCAATTGACTACCATCGAAGGAGTGCAGCGCGTTGGCGTCGAAGGTGGCCGCACGCCTGCCATGCGCATCTGGATTTCACCCGAGCGACTTTCTGAATTAAACCTATCACCGGGGGACGTAACCGGTGCCTTGCGACGGAACAATTATTTGGCCGCAATCGGTCGTGTCAAGAACGATTCGGTCCAAGTGGATCTGCTCACCGATACCGATTTGAAGACGGTCGATGAATTCAAAGAGTTGATCGTTTGGCAAAAGGATGGCGCCGTCATTCGTTTGGGCGACGTTGCGACCGTGGAGATGGGCTCCGAAGAATCGCAAATGGTGGCCATGTACCGAGGTCACGAAGCAGTCTACGTTTCGGTGTGGCCACTGCCTGGGACCAATGAAATCGCAGTCGCGGAACGTCTTCAAGAAGCCATGGATAAATTGCGGCCCAATTTGCCTAAACACGTCGACATGCAATTGGCCTTCGATGCGACGAAATTCATGCGAGACGCATTAAAGGAGATATCGAAGACCTTGATTGAGACCATTGCCATCGTCGGAATTGTGGTCTTCGTTTTCATGGGTTCACTTCGGACCGCCATCGTGCCGCTCGTGGCCATGCCTGTCTCGTTGGTCGGTGCGACGATTTGCATGTACCTAATGGGCTTCTCGCTAAACTTGCTGACTCTCTTGGCCATCGTGCTTTCGGTCGGACTAGTTGTCGACGATGCGATTGTGGTTGTAGAGAATGTGCAGCGTCACATCCGCGAGGGTCATTCCAAGATCCAATCGGCGTTGATCGGTGCACGCGAGTTGTTCGGGCCGATCATCGCCATGACCATTACGTTGGCTGTGGTCTACGCGCCGATCGGTTTTCAAGGTGGTTTGACCGGAATGCTATTTCGTGAGTTCGCCTTCACTCTCGCGTCGGCGGTTGTCTTGTCTGGAATTGTTGCCGTAACGCTGTCACCGATCATGAGCGCAAAGATGCTAAGCGCGTCGGGCAAAGAAGGCATCCTGACACGATTTGTGAACATGCTGTTCGATCGCATCCAAGTTCTCTATGGTGCCGTCCTTGAGCGGGCACTGGGATTGCGATGGGCAATCGCGTTTTCGACGCTGCTGGTCGGTCTCGCTGCCATTCCGTTCTATCAGTTTTCGGGCAAAGAACTCGCTCCGGTCGAAGACCAGGGAGCTATTGCAGTCATTCTACAAGCGTCACCCGATTCCACGCTCAACAGCACCAAGCAAAGGGCGGCCCAATTGGGCGAGCAATTCGATGCGATGCCGGAAACGGACTACATGTGGGCTCTGGTCGGCTCCAATAGTGGTTTCGGCGGAGTCATCACGCATGACTGGCACGAACGACAAAAGCTTGGGCAAAGAAGCACGGCGGACATGATCGGGGAAACGTTTGGGTTAGCTTCCGTGGTCCCTGGACTCAAGCCGCTCCCTATTTTGATACCGCCGTTGCCGGTTGCCTCGAATTTCGATGTCGAAATGGTTCTCAAAAGCGATTTGCCTGTCGAAAGACTATTGGAAATCGGCAATGAAATCTCGAGCAAAGCCACCGAAGCGGGCATGTTCATGTTCGTCGATATCGATCTCAAAGTCGACTTGCCGCAAGCTCAAGTGATCATCGATCGCGAACGCATTGCCGACATGAAACTGGACCTTGCTGGTATCGCACAAGAACTGGGCGTACTTCTTGGGGGAGGATACGTCAATCGATTCAACTATTTTAATCGCTCCTACCAAGTTATCCCGCAACTGTCGGAGGCCGATCGAGAGTCCACCAGTTCTCTGATGGACATCAAAATCCGAACTCCAAATGGACAGTTGATCCCAGTTTCAAGCTTTGCAAAAATTTTGCCTTTGACTGCCCCTCGTGTTTTGAATCGATTTCAGCAACAGGGAGCGATTCGAATCAACGCCGCCATGTTGCCTGGTTTGACCAAGGAAACGGGCCTGAATGCGATGGAGCAAATTGTTCGGGGGGTGGCAGGCGAGGGCTCATTGATTGACTACGCCGGAGAATCGAGACAAATTCGCAAGGAAGGTTCAACGCTGACGGTTACGCTTGGTATCGCCATTGCTTTGATTTACTTGGTTTTGGCGGCTCAGTTCAAATCCTTTCGCGATCCCTTGATCGTGTTGATGGGCTCGGTACCGCTGGCGATATCAGGTGCGTTGGCGTTAACGTTTCTTGGGCTAACGACCATTAACATTTACTCGCAAGTCGGGTTGATCACATTGGTCGGCTTGGTCGCAAAAAATGGAATTCTCATCGTCGAGTTTGCAAACCATTTGCAGGAGCAGGGGCGAACCAAGTGGCGTGCCGCCATCGAAGCCTCACAGACACGATTGCGACCGGTTTTGATGACTTCCGCGGCAACGATACTCGGGCACATGCCATTGGTTTTCGTGACCGGACCTGGAGCCCAAGCTCGAAACAGCATCGGTATCGTGCTAGTCGCAGGTATGGGCATTGGGACCTTGTTCACGCTCTTCGTCGTGCCGTCGCTGTATGTTCTGATTGCTGGAACGCACACAAAACACGAAGAAGAAGTGGCGTAAGCCGCATGAGCCAGCCAATTCGCTACTTGGGAGGGTGAGGCTCCTGCCGATGTAGGATGGGACCATTGTCCCGTCCATTAAATTAGTTCGGGACAATGGTCCCAGACTACTTTGACACTCGTCTCCTGGCTCCGCCTGGGGACGCAATGCATCGGAGGCTCCTGCCTCCTGAGTTATAAAAGCATGGCTAACGCGAGGCGGAGCCTCGAAGGCAGTACGTTCCAAGGCAGAGCCTTGGAACGAGGGCTACGAGTGTAAACAACCAACCGAAAAACTCTCTATGAAATTCGGCACAACCTTGATAAAAGGTCATCAAGGCAGCTCCGTCTGAAACTCCACCAATTGCAAGCATTCCGCCGCTGGGTAACTATTCCTTAAAGTCGTAGTGAACACTATGAAGAATCGCGATATTACCGCGCCGATAAAGACACGTGATCGACCGTCTATCTTCCGCGCACTCGGTCTGGACGAACCACCAGCCATGGTCCAGATCAATTCCTTAAGCGATTTCGATGGGGCTTATCAACGCGTCCAAATATTTAAGCACGACTCTTGGGCAGCCACTGCTTTGTACGCTTGTGGCGACAGAGAGATCGTTTGTAAATTCAATCGCCAACAACGAATTGGATTGATCCCGATGCGTTGGTTGGGGAATTTCCTGGCGCGTCGCGAAACGTTCTTGCTACAAAAGTTAACGCATGTCGCCAACATACCCAACTCGGTCGGTCCAATTCTGGTTGACGGTCAGTCGCTTGAGAACGCTACTGCACACGTTTATGTACCAGGTAGGCCATTCAAACACGACTTCAATGCGAAGGACGCTTTCCTGGTGGAGCTAGAGCAGTTGATCGGTCAAGTTCACGAAGCAGATGTAGCGTTTGTCGATTTACATAAGAGCGAAAACATTTTGGTCGGGGACGACGGCAAGCCGTATTTGATCGATTTCCAGATTGGATTTTGGAAGCCATCGTCTAAGGTCGCGGCCTTCTTTTGTAATTGGCTTCTGCGAGCGCTGCAACGGAGCGACCGTTATCACTTACTTAAGCACATTACAAAGTGCCGTCCAACCATGGACTGGAATCAAATGCACTTGCAACGGCCCTGGTACATTCGATTGCATCGTCGAATCACCATACCGCTGCGGACCTTGCGTCGGCGTTTTTTAGTCTTGCTGGGGATTCGAACAGGTGTCGGGCATGTTTCGACGGAATCGAACCCAGAAATTGGCCACCGCTTGCCCGTCAATGCACCTTAATACGCGGCTCTGCCCGGGTTAAAGTAGCGAAAGTCGTCGAGACTTTCGGCGGCATCGCCTAAATGACCAAAACTCTTGACGAGTTTCGCTACAAAATGATTCGCAGCCTTGCCCGTCGGGGTAAAAGACCTTCATCACTTTCGATTCCCTTCATTTATTTTGACTTGCCGCCGTTCCAAACAGCGTCGAGATCATCGGAATACTGTTTGCGGATATTGTTGTCTGTCAGAACCGATTCGGTGGCAGCCGCCATTTCTTTGCGGTTAAAAACCATGGTCTCCGCTCCCAACTCTGCGAACTCAATTTCGATGAATTCATCGGCGCAATCTCTCAGGAACTCGACAAGATGCTTCAAGCTGCGAAGCCTCGTTCCATTGATGAACTTGACGACGCTAAGTCCGATTGGGCGATAGCCTTTGACGCTTCGATGGGAAAACGGTGGAGAAGGGACCAGCACAAGCTCTTCAATTGATTCATTGGGCAACTCGTAAAAGGAAGAGATCAGGGGACTTTTGCGCATTGCCAGCGCCGCACTCCATCGGCTATCTGACATCAACGAGTACGCTAATTCGCCGGATGCGGCCTCAAAGGCCAATGGTCCAAAAATAAAGTATCGCGGGTATGTACCATTTAGATATGGCAGTTGTGTTATCACCTCTGGAAGAACTGGGCATTGAACCTCCAGTTCCTGACCATCACGCCAAATGGTTAACGGAACGTGCCCATCCTTGGCCAATAGGGGGCAGTAGTAGACGAAGCTCAACGTCAGTTCCTCGACTTTGACGTTCCCTTGCGAATCGATTGGATGTGGGCCAATCTTCATGATCACGTCGTTGACTTGAAGCGGACTTCCCTTTGCATCGCGAATTCGATTGACCATCACCCCGCCGGCAGATTTAGGTAGTTTTAGTCTTGCCCTCAAAGCAGGGTTTTCGACCGTTTGGCTGTATTCCCAAAGATTCGGCTTGCCATCATACTTTCCATCTTCTACATCCTTGAGAAACGCGACAAGCTCCGTAGCATGAATCAGATAGCCGATATTGTTGGCGTTCTGAATCCCACTGAACGCGACTCCAGCAACTTTGCCGCCGCATATTGCTGGGCCACCGCTGTTTCCAGGATTGATGGCTGCGTCGATTTGTGCTCGAAGTCCAAGAAGGTTGCTACCGATCGCAGTGTATTCGATGCGAGACACAATCCCTTTCGTGATGGAGATTTGGTTGCCACCAATCGGAAATCCGTACACGTTCACTTCGGAACGCAGCGGCGTGATCGTGGTTTCAATTTCCAGCGGCTTGAGATCGCTGATCGCATCGCTGGACTCGAGTTTAAGAACCGCCAAATCCAATCCATAGGAAATTGCCTGAACAGTTGCTTCAAATTTCTCGTCCGACTGGTCTGGCTGAATGTAAATCTGAGATGCATACCGTACGACATGCGCGTTGGTCACGATCCGATGCCCATCGATCACGAAGCCGGTTCCGGTCGCCTCTGTGGGGTTCGCTCGATTCCAAGGGTGGAAGAAATCCGGATTACGCATCGTGACGCTGATCTTCACGACCGACCCTTTGACGTCGTCATCCCCGATTGCAACCTGGTCGAAAACAAGGTAAACCGAAATCATCAGAGCAAGAATATATGGGCGAATCATAGTTGTGTTAGCGCGCTTCGCGACTTCTTTCGTTTTGAATTTAGAACGACACTCTTAACCGGTAGATTCTACCATCTGCGCTGGTGTCCAGGCTTTAGGTGAGCGGCAGTTCTGTTTGTACCGTGACGGAGAGGACACCGCTGCAACCATGCTCCCAACGAGTTCACCCAACGAATTCATTACTCGGGAGGGTGAGGCTCCTGCCGAACCGTGGCGCCGACAGCTCGGCAGGAGCCAAATGGCACTCACTTTCGAATGTGGCTCTTTAGCGGCAGGGCGCGAGCCCTCCGGTTTCGCGGCACGCACCGGACGGCTCGCGCCGTTCCGCTAACAAAGTGAGTCACCATCCTAGCTTCGAAGCAATTCGATCAGATCCTTCGTCGACAATTTCGCAGCCGAATGCGTCCCATCGAGAATACCCGCCACAAGATCTCGCTTGGTCTCATGCAACTTGAGAATCTCTTCCTCGATTGTATCCTTGGCAACGATACGATAGACCATGACTGGCTTGTCTTGCCCAATTCGGTGCGCGCGATCGGTCGCCTGATCTTCCACGGCTGGATTCCACCAGGGATCCATATGAATCACATAGTCTGCCGCTGTCAGATTGAGGCCCGTACCACCCGCTTTGAGAGAAATCAAAAACGCCGTAGCATCGCCGTTCTGGAACTTGTCCACTTCCACTTGCCGCGCCGCAGCGGGAGTCGAACCGTCGAGATACTGGTATGTAATTCCCTCTGTGTCCATCATCTCTCGGATCAAGGACAAGTGTTTGACGAATTGGCTAAAAACAAGCACCCGATGTCCTTCTTCACGCAGCTGGTTTAGCGTTTCGCAGAGCTGCGTCAATTTTGCGGAGCCCTCCGTCCAAGTGTCGTGAACCATTCGCGGGTGACATGCGATTTGACGAAGTCGGGTCAGCAACGCCAGGATGCGGAACCGCTGATCATGAATATCATTCAGCTTGGCAATGACATCGGCTTCGCCAATCGAAGACATACGCGCCTTTTCGTAGATCGCCCGTTCTGCTGGCGACAGCTCCACCACCAAATTCATTTCCGTTCGAGCCGGAAGATCTTTAAGAACTTCGCCTTTGGTCCTTCGCAAAATAAATGGAGTCAATCGAGTTCGAAGCGCCAACTTTCGGTCGTCGTCATTCTCCTTTTCGATCGGACTAGCGAATCGATTGCGGAATTGGTCCCAGCCCCCAAGAACGCCCGGCGAGACGACATGAAACAAACTCCAAAGCTCACCCAAATGATTCTCAACCGGCGTACCCGTTAGAGCCACGGTCCATTTGGAGGGGATCGTGGCGATCGCCATGGAGGTTTTGCTCCTGCTATTCTTGATGGCTTGTGCCTCGTCCAAGACCAAGGTGGCCCAATCGACTTTGGCAAGCTTGTCCGAATCCCGCAGCGCCAAACCATAACTGCATATGACGATTTGATTCGGTCCGACGTTGTCAAGAAAATCGGCTCGATCCGTTTCGCGATACAGGGCAGCTGAAAGCTGTGGTGCAAACTTCTCGACCTCGCGCATCCAATTGAATGCAACCGACGTAGGAGCGATGACCAATGCCGGGCCTTCCTTTGCCCTATCGAGGATCACCGCCAAGGTTTGCAAGGTTTTGCCAAGTCCCATGTCGTCCGCGAGAACGCCGCCAACACCCCACTCTGCTAACCGTCTTAGCCACTTGAAGCCTTCTACTTGATAGTCGCGGAGATTGGCTTGAAGCCCATCGGGTAGTACCGGCTCGAGCTTCTCGGAACGCTCGAGTCGTTGGAGGCATTCGTTCCAAGCGCGACTTGCGTCAAATTGAAAGTGCTCTTGTACAGAACGAAGAGCGTGCGCTGATGTCTTATCAAATCGAAGCGTACCTCGTTCTTGATTGACGGAATCGTCAAGCTGACGCAAACTCTTTCGGAGCTTTTCGGAAATGCGTGCCCAGCCCGCGTCGCCGACTCGGACAAACTCCCCTTGCATGCTCGCTGCACTGGCATCGCGTAAGCTCTGCATGAGTGTCGCAATATCAAGCGTCTCTTCTCCAAACTTGCAATCGCCCGTCAAGTTAAACCAGTCTCGTTTTTGCGAGACTCCAACGCGAACGTTGCTTGCGGAGACAGTCCCAAGCACCTTGATCGGTTTCTCCGACAATTTATCCCATAGAACTTCGATGTCTCCGCCAGTAGTTTGAAGGACCTCGATCAAGTTGAAGGCTCTTGCGAAGTCCTGAAGCGTCCCATTGTATTCTTTATCGCCAAGTCCCAGTCGTTTGGTCAGGTCGTTTGCAATCACTGCCTCCGCATCAACTTGACGATGAAGCTGCATCGGTTTCCCGTCGACGAGTCGACCATGCACCATGATTCCCTCGCAAGGCTTGTGGAGCTTGCCAAGCGAATCGCGAACGCGAATTCCATAGTCCAACGCGCCGTCCTTGCGCGAACGCAAAATCAAAACGGGAGCGACAACTTCGGGATGAATTTCTCCACCAATGGACACGGGCAGCTGAACGCTCAAGACTTTTTGAAGTTTCTCGACCCACTCCAAAATCGCTTGCTCGTGTTTGTCCGCGATCGGCGGCAGCTTCAAAAGATCCCGGATCATCTCAAGCTGCGATTCGGAGCTTTGAATGATCGAGACCCGTTTCGCATCTTCACAAACCGAGACAAGATAGTCGCCCACTACGATAGCCGTGTATCTATTTCCATCATTGTGAAGCAAGAAACGGTAGCCTTCAGTGCGTTTGACGAGGCTGATGATTCCGTTGCCAGCTTCGACTGTCGCTGGCTCGCCATTGAGATGAACGTTGCTCTCACCGATCAATTGGTAAATTGCTTCGCCCGTCGGCAACGAAAGATCAGCTTCGTAAAAATCGGATGTTTCTTCGATCAAGCTGCGGATGCGCTCGTCTGCAGGCGACATGACCAAATCAGCTTGAAACAGCGATCGCAGTTTTGATTTCTTGCCTTTGCTATAACCACCTTTTTTCTTGGCGACCTGAATAAGCGGTTGCAGTCGGATTCCATGCGGGGCGACATCGATATTCCAGGCAACTCGCGAAGGTTCCTTAACGACTACCGGGGCCAATTCGTCCAGGTTCGACGGCGGTGCAATCTCAGACTTGGCGATCCTAGCCAACATCGATAGAACTTGTAGGCTGTTGTCATACTCGAAAAGCGTCATGTCCTGCTTGCCGCGTTCAAGCTCGCCCTTTTCGATTTTTTGAAATAGTTCTGAACTTGCGTCGGACAACTCATCGAGAATGTATTGAACGAATTGGAAGTTGTGCACACAGGCATATCTGCCCTTGGACGATTCGCAACTGCATCCGGCCAACGAACCTTTCGATTCTCGATTGGCAAAAACATTGTAGGATTGCGATTGCGAGGAGTAAGTACCGACGATCATCCCGTTGGCAAACACCTTGGTTACCGCAAGCTTAGCCAAACTGGACCAGCCAATCGACTTGGAGCGATGCGGGAACATGTTGAGCAGATTGCGATAGCTGTCTCGCCATTCTTCGGCAACACTCTTCTTCGGCGGTGTTGCAAACATGGCCCCCGTTTTCTTGAAGACTTCAGCGATCTGTTCGATCGTCGGGTTTTCCACCCCCAGAGTTGCGCGAATGCGTTCGATTGTGGAAATTGGTCTATTAGGTCTATCCCGCCGCGCCATATTCAGATGCCTTTCCGAACGATTCTCAACAGCAAACCTGATTTGCTTACTGTCGAGATTGTAGCAAAAGCAGGATCAAGACGGTATCGCTCGATCGAACATTCACGGTTACCGGTTTCGAACTTATTTCGCTAGGTATGCACATGCAGTTTTCATGCCATCTATCAATTCTTAGGCAGTAAGGGCTGGCAAAACCTCAGCCGGGAACTAAGCCCGAAGGGCTGATACATCCTCTGCCGGTGGTGATAACCACCGGATGGAGAGCCAGAAAAGAATCCGAAAGCCCGAAGGGCTGACACATCGATTGGCTACATACCAGATCGCGATGCAGGGGCACAAACACGCTGGGATATGATATGTTCAAGCAAAATGTTAGGCTGGGTGTTGGTGTGTCGGCCTTTCAGGCCTTTGCGTTCAATAGCAATCTGCACCGGGGCCTTCGGCAGAGGGTGTACCAGCCTTTCAGGCTTGAAGCCGGACAGCTTTCACCAGGAAGCGAACGTGTTTAACGCTATGCCTTCGGCTCTACGCTATAAATCGATTCAGTTCTATCTCAGCTATGCTTCGGATTCATAATCAATCCTAGAATCTCTGCACGCGACGCTAGATTGTCTCGGAATACGCCACGCATTGCGCTGGTCACACACATTCCACCCGATTTGCGAATGCCTCGCATGGTCATGCAGGAATGGCTGGCTTCGACCATGACGACCACACCACGAGCCCCGAGTTCTTGTTCCATCATGTTGGCAATGGTCTCGGTCATTCGCTCTTGAACTTGAGGACGACGGGCAACTTCATCTACAACTCGCGCCATCTTGCTTAGACCAACGACTTTGCCGTTCGGCAAGTATCCGACGTGTGCTCGCCCGTGGAACGGCAACAAATGGTGTTCGCACATGCTTTGAAATTCGATGTCCTTGAGCAAAACGATTTCATCATAGCTTTCGCTAAAGACTCGCTTCAAATGAATACGTGGGTCTTTGTGCAAGCCGGAAAAGACCTCGGCGTACATTCTTGCCACGCGTGCTGGAGTCTCCAGAAGACCCTCGCGATCTGGATCTTCACCCACCGCGGCAAGAATTTCCCGAACGGCTCGTTCGATTCGCTGATGATCCACTGGAGATTGGGTTCCGTTGCTTCGGTTTGGTTGAATTGGTCGAACTGAAGCAGCACCCACTTGATGACCAATTTGGCTCGGCTCAGAAATCGTTTTTGTGTCCTTAATCATATCGAAAATTAGCTGTTTGGGCACCCGCTTTTTCGCGAAGCACCGAAGGGAGGGATAGTTCTGCCAGTCATTGTAGAACGATCGGCAAGCCCGTTCCAAACTACTAACGTCTGGTAGAAACGGCTAGGGACAAACACCGCGAAACCAGGGAAAGCCGTAACTTGCGAATTCGTCCAAACCTTGCCGATTCGGGATCTAGCCGAAAGAAACGAAAAGAATCGAAAAAAGGAAACGAGAATCATCCAAGTTGCGGGAATTTCGTTTCTGTGAACGGAAATCGCTCTTTAGTTTTTCACTTTTTCACTTTTTCACTTTTTCGGCCACTTCGGCCATACTTCATTGAGTATGAGTACGATTGGACTTTGAAATAGCGCAACTTCAAAACTTACGCGTCGGGTTACCAAAAGCGGATTGTTTTCGAGATGGATCGACGGGTACAATGCATCTATGAACACACCAAATCCCGACATTTCCCTGCGTGATTTTCAGCAACTGATTCGTACGATGTATTACGAAAAAGATGCCGAAAGAGGTGTTTCAGGGACCTTTATGTGGCTCATGGAGGAAATCGGAGAACTGTCGACGGCGCTCAGGACCGGCAATGATCGCGAGAACCTTGAGGAAGAGTTTGCCGACGTGGTCGCGTGGCTAACCACCATCGCGAACGTCGCTGGCGTGGATCTTAGTGCCGCACTTCAGAAAAAGTATGGAAGCGGCTGCCCTGGTTGCGGCCGATTCGCCTGCGAATGCCCGTTTGCCGAAAAGCCCTAGCCGTTCTCCTTCGCCAGATTCACACAGATTCCGTTGTCTTTTGCACCGATCGAAGGTGCTTTTCTTGTTTGAAGCCTCTACAATCAAAGTCTCTTGGATGCACGTCCGACATTTGTTCTAAAGGGAAACGAATCGTGGATTTAATCAATCGCCAGATTTCAAAAGCTCGCCGACTTCTCTGGACCCAGACCATTCTCAACATCTTTGCGTGGTGCTTGATCATCGCGTTCAGTATCTGTTTCCTCGGATTGCTCGTCCCAAAGATTTGGTTTCTTCCCTACACATTTAGCAGCTGGAGCATGATCTGGCTGATCGGTGGCGGTTTATCTGCAGTCATCGTAGCGGGTGCGATTTCGATGTTCTATCGCCCATCGGCCATGCACTCTGCCATCGAAATTGACCGGCGCTTTGGCCTACGTGAACGCATCAGCAGCGCCATTCAATTGAACGGAGAAGAAAAACAATCTCCCGTCGGAGAAGCATTGTTGAACGATGCTGCGACAAAAGCCGAACGCATCGAAGTCAAGGATCATTTCCCAATCAAAACGGCCCCGCAAACACCTTGGGTTGCGTTGCCAATCCTCTCGTGCATTGCATTGTTTTGGGTACCTGATGCCGAACTCCCAATGCTGAATAAATTGGCTAGCGGTTCAGCAGAGCGATTGACCAATATCAAGAACCAGACCAAGCCGATCTTGGAGTTGATCAAAAAGAAACGCGAAGACGCCGAAGAAAAGGGGCTACAAGAAGCCGCTGACGAATTCAAGAAAATCGAAGACAAGCTCAAAGAGTTCCAGAAGTCGGAAAACGTCGACACCAAAAAAATGCTCTCCGATTTCAATGAAATCAAAAAGGAAATCGAACGCAAAAAGGATGCGATGGGCGGTTCCGACAGCTTGAAAAAAGCTCTCGACAACATGAAGAACATCGACAAAGGACCAGCTGAAAAGATCGCCGACGCACTCAAGGATGGCAATTTCGACAAGGCCAGCGACGAGCTCGAAAAGATGCTCAATCAAATGAAGTCCGGGAGCTTGACCGACGAACAGAAAAAGCAATTGGCCAAACAGTTAGACCAAATGCAGAAGGCTGTCGAAAAGGCTCAGGAGAACGAAAAACAAGCGATCGAAGATGCAAAGAAAGAACTAGCCAAAGCACAAAATGGCGGCGATCTCGAAAAAGCGGCCAAGCTCCAAAAGAAAATCGAACAAATGGAAGCCAATGCAAAAAAGGCCAAGGCCATGGATGCAATGAAAGCCAACATGCAAAAGGCCCAAAAAGCCATGCAAGAAGGTGACGAGAAGGCGGCCCAAGAGGCGCTCGAAGGAATGAAACAAGACCTTGAGGAAATGGCTGGTGACCAAGAGTCCCTCCAAGAACTCGAGGAAATGATGGACGGCCTCCAAAGTGCCAAGAACGCATCCGCTTGCGAGTCCTGCGACGGGGCTGGTTGCGGCAAATGCCAATCCGACAAGAAAGGCAAGGACTCCAAAAATGCCAAAGGCGAAGGCAAAGGGGCCGGTGATCGCGAAGAGAATGAACACGAAACCAAAAATTTCGATTCGCAGGTTCGAGATCAAATGCGAAAAGGTGAAACAACCTTCGGCGGAAAAGTTGGTGGCCCCAATCGAAACGGTACCACCAAAGAAGAAGTTCGCGAAGCGATCCTCAGCTCCAAGCCTGACGATGCGGATGCAATCGAAAACATGTCGCTGCCAAAGGCTCAACGCGATCAGCAACGCGATTACTTCAATTCGATTCGGGACAAGTAATCCCGCGAGATTCGACTTGCTAGTTTCTTGATTTGTTTGCTGCACTTCAAGGTCGCATCCGGCAGATGCGACCCACCGTGGGGCACACCTGCCGGGTGTGCCCATTCACTACGTCAATTCGATTCGGGACAAGTAATCCCGCGAGATTCGACTTGCTAGTTTCTTGATTTGTTTGCTGCACTTCAAGGTCGCATCCGGCAGATGCAACCCACCGTGAGGCACACCTGCCGGGTGTGCCCTTTTCACTACATCATTCCGCCCATTCCACCAGTTTGCGGAGGCTCCGGATGATTGGTCAAGATTCCAACTCCTCCTTCTAGTTTTGAGACTTGACCGAGGAACTCCTCTATCTCGCGATGTGTCGGTTCATCGCACCAAACGATCAATGTGTTGCCAGCGATGGAGATTTTTGCACTACCACCCTGTATCAGATCCTTGTCTCTCAATACAAAATCGGAAACCAATTTTAGGAGATTCTGATGCTGATCGTTCTCCGATTCTGTGGCCACGATCGAGCTCACGTCGTACATTCGTACGGCGTTTGCATCAATGATGGGCACTATTTCAATTCGATTGGATCGGATCACGTATCCGGCTGTCCTGCTTTCTGTTAGTGTCAATTCAAGAATGTCTCTGGCGGATGACCACGGGCACCCAGAAGCCGCTGTTGCGGTCTTTTCCATGCTTGCAACCGCCCCAGCGACGACCGACAACCCAATTCCCATTCTCGCCAAAGCAGACCGGAGCCTCTGCTTCCCGCGACGCAATCGCCCTTCAACCGCGGACACGCTAAGTTCCATTCGCTCTGCGATCGCTGGAGCTGACAATCCGAGAAAATAATGTTCAACCAAAGGGGCTCGCAACTCCGTGGGCAGTTTCTGAAGTTCGACATTCAACTTCTCACGTTCGATATCCTGGGCGACTTGCGATAATGGGTCTGGCGATTGTTCTGCGAGCATTTCCAAGTCGGCGAGACTGAGGGAGCCAGGCCTCGTGCGATGGCTTTGTCGCAATCGAATCGCGATGCGAAAAGCCGCCGAGCAAAGCCAACTGGCTAGTGACTGCTGATTGCGAGATGCAGATCGCACGAGAGACATAAATGTCGCTTGGCAAGCGTCCTCTCGATCTTGCGATTGATAGACAACTTTGCTGACAACACTATAAACCAACCCGCTGTATCGAACGACGATCGGTTCCAATGCCGAACGATTGCCAGTCTCCAAAAAAAGAGCAAGTAACTCGGTATCAGGCTGCCGATTTTCCGCCAAGTCGTCGACAAGTAGCGGAGGTAATTGGGGCTGGGGCGAATTAGGGTAGAGGGTGTGCATGGCACTATTATAAGTACCGCCATCAGCACCATCCGGGCTCGCAAAATAGAAATTTGCGAACTTTGCTAGATGAAGATCAGTCTTCGTCGTAATCAGAAAAAAATCGCGGCCGGTTCGGAATGAGCCGCTAATCCTTGGTTGGACAGGAAATTCGCGGCTAAGCCAGTTGATTCGCAAGTTGAAGTTGTCTCGGATTGAGACTTAGGCCTTCAAGGAATCCAAGACCGCTTCTAGCTTGCTTCGCGGTGGTGCACCTTGGAATCGTTCGACTACTTCTCCGCCCTTGAAAATCAACAACGTTGGGATGGAACTGATTCCGTATTGCTGAGCCAAGTCAGGTTGATCGTCTACGTTGACTTTTCCAACGACGACACTCCCTTGATACTTGATCGCTAGTTCGTCGATGACAGGTGCAATTTGACGGCATGGCCCGCACCAAGTTGCCCAAAAGTCAACAAGTACTGGGATTTCCGAACCCAAAACATCGACTTCAAATCCTTCGGTTGTAAATTCTGCGGCCATGGTCATTTCCTCTCTATGTGCGATATGGTATCTGCCAAAAATACTTCATTGGCAGGGCCGTTACTGTAGTG
Source organism: Pirellula sp. (assembly GCA_031424235.1). Classification (GTDB taxonomy): domain Bacteria; phylum Planctomycetota; class Planctomycetia; order Pirellulales; family Pirellulaceae; genus JBKCUI01. The sequence goes on along the minus strand of JANPHB010000278.1, from coordinate 10,354 downwards.
CAGTTTGCGTGCCACGCCAAGTATCAACGGTGGGAGTCTGGCGACTTTCGACCGTATACTAGGGAGGGCGAGGCTCCTGCCGAGCCAGCGGTGCAAAGGTTCGGCAGGAGCCTCACCCTCCCGAGCAATGAATTGCTTAGATAAATTCGTAGTTTGGGACCATTGTCCCGAACTAGTTTAATGGACGGGACAAAGGTCCCATCCTGCATCGGCAGGAGCCTCGCTCTCCCAGAATATGCGATATGCCATTTCAGCCTGATGGCTACTTTGGAAGTGAAAAGTCACTCTCGGCAAGAGTGACCCACCTAGCGCAGCGACCACTGGGTGTACGCGTTTTGGCTGCCGAACTGTCGGTGCCAGTGGGGCGATGGTTTTGTTCCGAACCAACCGTAGGCGTAGGGCGTGGCTGGCTTGGATTCGATTGGATTTTTGGGTGCAGCGTAGGTATTTGGCTGACCTCTGTTGGTGTGCGTCGCGGGCCTAGGCAAAATCAGATAACTTGGCGCTGGGTGCCCCCACAGGGCGTCAACCGACGTTCCGCCTTGAACATGACCGTCCTGTGCCCGGGTAATTCCGGCAAATGAACATAGGACAGCGAATGCGGTGAATGCGAAGGTCTTCATGGCGAAAACTTTTACTTGACAGGTCGGGGCGAAAAGGATGTTGCGAGTGCTCTTGCGGGTACCTGCGATGGAACCCCTGACATCACAGGACGCGATGGCGTAGCTGAAGTGCTATTGATGGTTCCGGGGGGCAATGTCAAAAGATTCGGCTGATAAAACGTGCTTTTGCAATGCTGCATGGGACGAAACTCGGGCCCGCAATCAAACAGCGATTCCGAGGCACCAACAAAAAGTGTTCCATTGCGAGGCATCAATTTGAGCATTCTTCGGAACAAGTCAATTTTGACCTTCTTCTCAAAATAGATTGCGACGTTGCGACAGAAAATAATGTCAAAAAGATGTGGGAATTGGAAAGGTGCCAATAAGTTGAGCTGTTGGAATTTGATCATGCGATGAATCGAGTCGGTGATCTTGTATCCGCCGCTAACAGGTGAAAAGTACTTGCTCACGTATTGCTTAGGCAAACCACGTTCCACTTCCATTTTGGTATAGATGCCCGATCGTGCCTTGGCTAAGGCGTCCTCTGAAATGTCCGTTGCAAGAATCTGAATATCCCACTTGTGCATGTCGGGAATCATCTCACAGAGAACGATCCCGATCGAACAGGCTTCTTGCCCGGTGCTTGCGGCTGCAGACCATACTCGCAACTTCCTGTTGTTTTCTTTCACCTTGACGTCGAGCAATTCCGGCAAGGCTTTGAATTGCAACGCCTCAAACGGACTATTGTCCCGAAAGAAAAACGTTTCACGTGTCGTCATGGCTTCGACCAGCGACTTCCGAATGGCTTCACCCGAAGGCTGTTTCGCTTTCTCGATCAGTTCCACCGGCGACTTGAGCGCATGCTGTTTGACGAGAGGGCTAAGTCGCGCCTCGATCAAATAGCCCTTGGTGTCATCCAAAGCGATGCCACACAAGTCTTCGATATAGTCGAAGATGAATTCGACGTTGGCTGGAGTTAGCTGCATAACACGCTTTGCTTGGAAAGAACTTGGGTGATTCTCGATGCAACAGCGTTCAAAGGAAGAACCTCATGTGCGAGGTTGTTCTCTGCGATCTGTCGAGGCATTCCATACACCACGCAACTATCAGCGTCCTGAGCGATCACTCTTGCACCGCTTGAGTGCAATCGTTTGCAGCCCGCCAGACCATCGCTTCCCATGCCGGTTAAAATGATCGCAAGGGCTTCCCCTCCCACACAGTCATCCACCGAATTGAACAAATAGTCGACGCTCGGTTTGCACGACCCGATCGGAGCATCATTGGTTATCCGAATCTTAAAGCCCAGCGGAGTCCTTTCGACTTTCATGTGTTTTCCACCTGGAGCGATGTAAACCTTGCCATTGATTGCGACTTCTCCGTCGACCGCTTCTGTAACACGAATTTTCCCGCTTCGATTCAAATGATCAGCCAGACTTTTTGTGAATACGGGGGGCATATGTTGCACGATGAATATCGGAACCTGCAAGTCACCGGGAAGGCCTTGCATCACGACACCCAAGGCTTGAGGGCCGCCAGTTGAGACGCCAATGCAAACACATTTGGGAGTCTTGATCCGACCGTTATTCGGCGGCTTGGTAGTAGGAGCGGCTGTCGGCTGTGTCCTGATGCGACTTGCAGCGGCCAAAGTGATTCGTTTCCCGCTTCGAGCGCGAACGGTTAGGACTTGATTGAGAAGCTGTGTCTCAAGGTCTCTTTTGTTGGCAGCGAAGTCACTCGAATTCGGCTTCAGGATCATATCGAGAGCGCCAATTCGGAAGGCCTGCAAGGTTTGTTCGGCGCTTTCGACCGTCTGCGAGCAGACCATAATGACTTCGGCGCTCAGCTTGCGACGCTTGATTTCTTCTAGCGTCGACAATCCATCGCGACGAGGCATTTGCATGTCGAGCGTTATCAAGTCCGGCTTGAGCTTGTCGGCCATCGTCAAGCAGTCTTCGCCATCAAACGCAGCTCCAACCACCTCAACCCCTGGAATGGCTTTGAGGATATCGGTGATCATTCTTCGGTACAATGAAGTATCGTCTGCGACGATTGCTCGAAGGGGTGTCGCCCCGGTACTTAGGTCGCTCGACATACTGTTCTTTCTATTCCTTCCAACTATTATTTTACCGTAAACGGTCACATTCCAACCAACTTGATCAATGAATTCGTAACTAGGGAGGGTGAGGCTCCTGCCGAACCGTAGCGTCGCAAGCTCGGCAGGAGCCTCGCTCTCCCGAATGTTTTTAAGGGAACTGGCATTGCAAAGATGTTCGGAGGCAGGAGGCGGAGCCTCCAAGTCATTGCGTTCCTAGGCGAGAGCCTGGGAACGAGCGTAACCGGGGCTAACGCCCACCGGCTAATTGACCAGTAAAACACTCGGCAATATGCTCAGATCGCGTTTTTGACGTATTCCTTGCTAGGTTTGATTCGGAACTGGCCGATCAAGCCGTTCATCTCGGAGGCGAGTTCACTCAGCCGAGTGCCTGCGTCTCGGGATTCGTCAGCTCCCTCTGCTGTTTGCATTAGGACGCTGTCCACGCGAGTGATGTTCTCGGTGATTTCTCGGCTGGCCAAGGCTGTTTCGGCAACACCGCGGGCAACCGACTCAGCGGCCGAAGCCGTCGTGCTTACGTTGTCCGAAATCTGACGTGTCGTAATACTTTGTTCCTCAACGGCCGAAGCGATCGTTCGCGATACTTCGTTGACGTTGGTGATGACCTTGCTGATTTCTCGAATCGACTGGACCGCTTCTGAGGTGGACGCCTGCATAGCTTCGATGCGAGTTCGAATGTCATCGGTTGCGGCCGCCGTTTGCTTCGCCAACTCTTTCACTTCCGTGGCAACCACGGCGAAGCCCTTGCCCGCTTCACCAGCTCTAGCTGCCTCGATAGTTGCATTGAGTGCTAACAAGTTAGTTTGTTCGGCAATGTCTTGGATGACTTCGATCACCTTGCCGATTTCGTCGGCTGCTTCGCCTAGGTTCGAAATTTTGTCGTTGCTGATTTCGACGAGGCTTGCGGCTTGTCCGGCAACGGTCGCACTCTTCTCGGCGTTGCGAGCGATTTCGCGAATCGTTTGATTCATTTCTTCGACGCTGGCAGCTACCGAACGAATCGTTTGGCTCATGCCGTCTGTGCTGTCTGCAACTTCCTTCATGTTGACCGACATTTGCTCGGCCGCTGCACTTACGCTGGCAGACTGTTGCTTGCTGTCTGCAACGCCACGCGAAAGTTGGGCAGAGGTCGAGGAAAGTTGGTGTGAGCTGCTTGCTAAGACTTGGGAGTTGGAGGAAATCGTGCAAACCATATCGTGAATTCGGTCCGCAAACGCATTGAACCACTTGGCAAGCTCCCCGAGTTCATCGCTTCGGTTTGCGTCCAAGCGTCGTGTCAAATCTCCCTCTCCCTCAGCAATATCGCGAAGGGTTGCAATGGTGGCTTTGATTGGAAGCATCAAGTTGCGAACGATCCACCAAGAAAACGGAAGAATGATGGCGGTGGACAGGATCGACAAGCAAATGCCCCAGAACAAAAGAACTGATTGAGCTTGATTGGTTGCTGCTGTCACCTTTCCCGCGGCCGCAAGCGCTGTCTCGGTCGGCTCTTCGGTTATGACAGCCCACTTAAGTCCCAAAACATCAATCGGCGTGTACCCGCTAATCGATGGCGTTCCCAAGTAGTTGACCCCTTCCATTACCCCTGTTTGGCCGCTAAGGGCCAGGTCGATGGCTTTCGATTTCATCGAGCCGTTGGCTGGATTCACGAAAGCTTTGGCCATCGTCCGATTTTCGGTATCGAGCTTGCTGTCCGAGCGAGGTAATCTATCAGCAGCTACTAAGTAGGCTTCACCTTTGTCGCCAAGGATCTTGCCAACGTTCATCACTTGATTGACACGGTCGATCGTCATTTGAATTGCGATCACGCCGACTTTGCGGTCTCCATCAAAAATGGGACAGGCAATGAAGCTTGCCGGTGCTTCGTAGGAGGGGCTATAGCAAGCGAAATCGACCAGGGCTGGAGCGTCGTCCTTGCCCAGATTGCTTGCCTTTCGGAAAGCCTCAGCCAAATTCGTGCGAGAATAAGGACCGTTGTTCAGATTTGTTGCGAAGTCCATTTCTTTGAATACGGTGTAAACAACGTCGCCGCTTTCAAGATCGATCAAGAAGATGTCGTAGAAACCGTACTGCTCTAGCACATCGCGCAGGTACGGGTGATTCACTTTGTGGGCAGTATCGTACTTAGTACCGAACTCGGTTGCTTCAAGCCGTTGTTTGCTGCCGATCGGATTGGGATTTTGTGCAATGAAACTGTGTTGGAGTGCGATTGCAGAGCTACTGAGTTGAGAAAACTTGCTTTCGGTGTCGTAGTTCTTGCCTGGATTGTTTTTGTTGTATTCTGTTGCAAAAACCGACTGGTAGTACGAACGCAATTGTTTTTTGTCGTCCGACAGTTCCACACCGCTGTTTTTGCGATCGTCGACAAAAGAGCGGTAGCCTTGGGTCAGACTGCGGACGCTAGAAGCGATCTGGTTCGATCTTGCCATCGATCGGATTTGGCGAGCAGCATTCTGAAAATAGTCCGTGATCTGGTTTCTCTTCACATCGCAGACTGTGAGCAACTTATTGTCTGCGGCAGAGTCTAGCGCCTCGAGTGAAATGTCGCGAACCTGAGTGGCTGCATGCTTTGCATTCGAGTAATTGACGGTTGCCAAGATTCCCATCGGCAGCAAATTACACGCAAGGAACGAAGTAAGGAGCTTTGTACTGATCTTCATGACTTGCGTCCCGAATGGAATGGAGGATTTGGAAATGATGGGGCAAAGTGTTGATAATTAGGCGGCAGCGCGAATTCCAGTAAGCGATGCAGCCAATAACTCACGTGGTTCCACCAACATGACCAACTTGTTCTCCGTTTGATAAACGCCTCGTATCAATCGGGACTCTACCAAGGACAGATTTGACGGGGCGGGGGTAATGTCTTGAGAATCGATGGTCAAAATGTCTGCAACCCCATCAACCCAAAGCCCAAATGTTTCTCCCTCGCATTTGAGGACGAGATTTCGATTGCGGTTTGTGTTTGGTGACTTTGGTAGTCCCATTAGGATTCGCAGGTCCAGCATCGTGACGACCTCGCCACGAAGGTTCATCACACCTCGAACGCATGGATGACCGAGTGGTACTCGGGTCAATTCGAGGTTGCGATTGATTTCCTGAACGAAGCTGATATCCAAACCGAGCAGCGATTGGTCGCAATAAAAGGTCGTGTATTGAACGACACCTGAGGCTGTCTTTTTTTGTGTTGACATTGGCTTGGACTTCGAAAGTGAATGAATTCGATTTGCGATCAGGACGCCCTTGGTTGCGGAGTCCTGGTTGATTTAGGAATCTTCAGGTCGTACCGGTTTTTAGGTCTTTGCCAGCATCCTGCGGACAGCGTCCATCAGTCTGGCTGGGTCCATTTTTACTTGGTACTCGTCGATTCCAGCTTGCGTTCCCCTCGCTTGATCATCTTCACTGGCTAGGCTCGTGAGAGCGATGATGGGTAGGTTGGAGGTCGCCGCGAGAGATCGCACTGCCTTGGCCAGTTCGAGTCCATTCATTCTTGGCATCTCGATATCGGTGATGATCAAATCTATGTCATCAAATATCGTCTGCAAGTGATCCCACGCATCCTGACCATCGACCGCTCCTACGACTTTGTATCCGTCGCTTTCCAAAGTTCTTTGAACATGGTTCCGGAAGAAGTCCGAATCTTCGGCCAGCAGAATCGTTGGCATTTCTTCCGGTTCTATGGCTTCTACGATGCGTTCCGATACAAACCAATCAGGATGCCTAGCTCGTGCAAGTTCGACTAAATCCAAAAGACGTGTCGTGTAGCCATCGATCACGGTCGCGCCTGGCACACCGGGCTCACGCAGCGTCTTTGAATCCATTCTCATCTGAATATCTCGAATATCCCTGAGAATTGGCGCGATCAACCCTACCTCGCGGTCCGCAATTCGGAACACGATCACAAACAGGTTTGCAAGACTTTCCTCCGGCGGCAAGGCGGAGATGCTTTCCTCAACTCGCAATAGCGGCAGTGAGTTTCCTCGATAGATCAGGAGGTTTTGATTGCCGACCACTCGGACATCTCTTGCCTTGATCCGTTCGATGCGAGCAACCATGGCCATCGGGATAGCAAACTGTTCCGTGGAATGATTTGCAAACAATAGCAACCGGTGAACTTCGTCCGCCCGAGCCGCATCCTCATCCGAGATAGCAGCTTTAACGGAAGACTCGATATTGCGTAGATTGCACTGCATGGCAATTCCGACCACGTCCAGAATCAAGGCTACGTAGCCGTCACCAAGAATCGTTGCTCCGGCCAAGTACCCAAGTTCCTTGACGTGCTTGCCGAGCGGCTTGACCACGATTTCTTCGTTGTCGTGCAGCGTGTCGACGAGCAAACCATATCGCATCTGGCCGGTTTCCAAGACGAGAATGTTGGCGCTCTTGGGTCGTTCACTGTACTCGTCGACGGTGCGCAGTCCGAGGGCACTATCCAGCCGTACGAGCGGCAGAAGCGCTCCTCGCAAGCGGAGGACTTCCGCCCCTTTGACGCGTCCAATCTTGGCCTCCATGTCCGCTTGGGGGACACGTACCAACTCGGCGATGCTTGATTGCGGGATGGCGTAGCGTTCGCCGGCACAGCCGATAATCATCGATGGGATGATGGCAAGGGTGAGTGGCAGTGTAATGTGGACCGCCGAGCCCTGCTTCAATGTGCTTTCGATATCGACGGTTCCGCCCAGCTGCTCAATGTTGGTGCGAACCACGTCCATTCCCACACCTCGGCCGCTTACGTCCGTGACGGTCGCCGCGGTTGAGAATCCCGGTGCAAAGATCAGCCTAAGTGCTTCGCCATCCGTCATCATGGAAGCTTGCTCACCTGTGATCAACCCCTTCTCAACCGCTTTCGCCTTCAGCTTGGCAGGGTCCATTCCACCGCCGTCGTCTTCGATTCGAATGCAGACCTTGCCCGCTTGATGAAACGCCCGTAGTCGAATGCTGCCCATGACCAGCTTACCATTGGCTAACCGTTGCTCGGGGCGTTCGATACCATGGTCCACGCTATTTCGGACCAAGTGGGTAAGTGGGTCACCCATCGCTTCGACGATCGTCTTATCCACTTCGACTTCGTTCCCCTCGATTTCAAGGCTGCATTCCTTGCCGAGTTTTGCGCTCAAATCCCGAACCACGCGAGGGAACCGACTAAAGATCGTTCCGATCGGTTGCATGCGTGTTTGCATGATCGTCTCTTGCAGCTCGCTGGTGACTTGATCGACCCGTGAGGCGATGTTCTCAAGACCTTCCTTTGCCCCAAGGCTTACAGCGGAGAGCAATTGGTTGCGACTCAAGACCAACTCGCCCGCCAAGTTCATTAGCCGATCAAGCAAGGCGACGTTGACACGCACGAACGAGTCTGCAGGACGAGCTTGTTTGGCCTGAGTATTTCCGGGCTCTTGGTTGATGGCTGGCTTCTCCGCAGGCGGACTAGGCGCCTTCTTTGATATGGGTGGCGGTGGTGCAGGTACGGCAACGACTACTTCCGGGGTGGGATCGCAGTCCTTGAGCAGCGCTACTTCGTCGTTGGCATGTGCAACGGTTGCTAATTCCGCCTCGACGCCCGAGCTCTCGGACTCGCTTGCACCACTAGTGGCGATGGCTTCCAACTCGTTCACAAACGAGGATACATCGACCGAGTTACTGGAAGCCACGTTGTCGACGAGACCGCGCAACTGGTCTGCTGCGCGAAGCATGGCGTTGACAATAGGAGAGGTCGGAATCAATTCACGATTCCGAATCATGTTGAGAACATTCTCCAGACTATGGGCCAACGCATTGACTACGGTCAGTCCGAGAAAACCAGCCGCCCCCTTAACCGAGTGGATACCGCGAAACACAGTGTTGACCAAGTTCGCATCGATGTCTGCTCCAGCAGCTTCAATTTGCAGTAGCTGTCCTTCGACCTCAGCTAAATGCGAGGAGCTCTCGACGACAAACTCCTGTATCAACTCGTCATCCTGAAACATTTTCCGCTCGCTGCGTGTGTTTGGGTCCTAAGACTCGGCAACCGTGAAACAGGCTCAATTGGGGGAGGTTTTCACGAACATTCCGATGGGCGTCGCCGTATCCTTACTAGAGGGCGAATCGAAACGCTTTCTTCTGCCGCACAAGAGTAGCTTACGCAATCGTGCATGCTCACCTATCCCTTAGTTCTTTCCATTTTTCTGGAATTGTCCAATTCGTTTATGCAGCTTAGGACCATCGTGCGGTTTGCGGCATGTCGATGCATCAAATCCCGCAGGCTTGTCCTGCGGATCGTTAGGTTTTCCGCTAACCCCAGTACGCCTTTCCCCGTTTGCTTGGCCTCCGGATTTGCCTTCGGCAAATCCGGAGGCCAAGCGACAATCGCGAAGTTATGGTTTAGTAGCGGAAAACCTAAACTTCCACAGGGTAAACCTGTGGGATTCTTTAGGTCAGGCGACCGGACTCGCAGCCTCGTCCACTAACTAAGATCATTGTGAAACGAAATCCCACATTGACCTAAAAGTCATTCGAAATCGTCAATTTCGATTTGACTGTTCCAGTCTGTAACCAACATTTGTCCGTCCGAGATTTTGGACACTTTGATTCACGTTTCCCCGATGTCCCCGTCCATTCGCCGAGTAGCAGAACGTTAAGAGAAATACTATGAAAGTACTAGTTGCAGACGATTCCGGAATTATGCGCAAAATCATTATCCGGTCCTTGAACTCCGTTGGCGTGACCGATATTGTCGAAGCAGCCAATGGTCAAGAAGCCATCGATAAGTACAAAGAGACACCGGTTGACTTGATCCTAACCGATTGGAACATGCCTGAGAAAAGCGGCTTGGATGTCGTGGTTGAAATCCGTGCGACTGGCTCTCAAGTGCCAATCATCATGGTGACCACCGAAGCCCAAAAGGGACAAGTCATCTCGGCTATCCAAGCTGGTGTTAACGACTACTTGACCAAGCCATTTGAAGCGGACGACTTGCGAGCCAAACTCGACAAGTTCGTATCCGTCTAAATATCGCTACTTCTCCCTTGGCGAACCTTCCTTTTTTTTAGTGGTACAGTTTATATGTCGACCCTCACGCTGCTTGCGAGCCTAAACATTTCCGAAAAGCGAGCGAAGCTGATTCAGCCGTTTGCGAACTGCACCAAGGATGTTTTTTCGATGATGCTCAACTGGGAAACTGAGCTCATCGGAATCCACACCAATGATGCATTTCAGTCGAAGTACGACTGTAGTGGATTCATTGGGGTGTCAGGGGCCTTGCAAGGCTCCATTGTCGTGAGTGTCGACCAAGACGTAGCATTTGCTGCAGCCCACTCGTTTCTAGGGAGTCGCCCTGCTTCGATCAACGCAGAAGTGATCGATATGGTGGGAGAACTGACAAACATGATCGCTGGTGCCGGCAAGGACCGGATTGGCATCCCTGGGATTACTTTGGGCCTACCGACCGTTATTACCGGCAGACAGCACACGGTTTCCTTCGCAAACAGTGCACACGTCGAAATCCTCCAGTTCTCGTCGCCGCACGGTGAACTGACTGTCGAAATCGGTGTGCGTGGTCTCTAGGCAACGGCTCCAAACATCTTTGCAATTCAAGTTCCCGAAAGAACCTTCGGGAGGGCGAGGCTCCTGCCGAGCCGTCGGCGCATTGGCTCGGCAGGAGCCTCGC
>JANPHB010000277.1:0-72726 GCA_031424235.1 Pirellula sp. | reverse complement strand
CAACGCCAAACCAAGTTAGAAACCGAAAAAAGATGAAGCAGCCTAAAATAGAAAAATCAAACCAGCCCCGCTGGCTCGGTCACCGCTGCGCTGCAAAAATGGGGCTCCGACAAACAAGCGTTCGCTTGTTTAAGGACTAGTATTAAATCAACAAGTCCATTATCGAGGGGTAAGGACGTCCTCGAAAAACCTCGGTATGAAGAAAAGCACACTCACTTTGTGTATAGTTTACGTTGCACAGAGAAATTGTCCTCGTTCCAAGGCTCTGCCTTGGAACGCACTGATGTGGAGGCTCCTGCCTCCTGAGTTAGCAAATCCATGACTACCGCGAGGCAGGAGCCTCCGATGCATTGCGTCCCTAGGCGGAGCCAGGGGACGGGTTAAACCCCTTCACTTTCGAATGCGATTCGTACTTTGATTTCGTCGACACTCTCCAACGTAATCCGACTGCTTTCGATTGGGCTCTGCCTTTTGTCCGCATCCGAATCTCAATCGCAGGAAGCGGCCAAGTCACCTGAAATCGACGTAGCGATCAACCGCGCAGTCGCCTTTCTGCTCTCGCAACAACAAGCTAACGGTTCGATTTCTGACCGCGGGCACGAGAATGCGATGACCTCCCTAGCGATCATGGCAATGGCTTCTGTCGGTCATCAACCGACCGATTCAACTCCCGAGGGAGCCGTCATGAAGAAAGGGCTTGGGTTTGTTCTCGGCGCAAACCGACAAGACAAAGCAGGATACTTCGGAGCAAGTGATGGCTCGCGAATGTATGGACACGGTATCGTCACATTGATGCTAACCGAAATGATCGGCATGGGAGGGGACGATCAAACCGATGAAGCCATCCATCAAGCTTGCCAAAAAGCCATCGACTTAATCGTTCGCAGTCAAAGGACCAAGAAGCCCGCGTTTGCTAAAGGTGGATGGCGCTATACGCCAGACGCTGCCGATAGCGACTTGTCTGTTTCGGTGTGGCAACTCATGGCTCTTCGCAGCGCAAAAAACGATGGCATGGACGTGCCATCGAGTACCATCGATGACGCGATCAGTTACCTGGTCCGCTCGTTTACTTCTCCTGTCGATGCCAATGGTCAGCCACGACAAGCCAAAAATGGCTTTTCTTATGAAGCCAACAACGATAGTCCAACGTTCACGATGTCCGCAGCTGGATTGTTGGCCATGCAAGTCTGCGGTCAATACGAATCGCCTCTGGTGATTGGTGCCACCGACTGGCTAAAAGAACATCCGCCCAAGTGGGGCGAGCGGTTTATTCTTTATGGCACCTATTACTACGCGCAAGGAATGCATCAACGTGGAGGCGAAATCGCCGAGACGGCATCAAAGCTCGTTTCTGCGGAGTTGCTTTCTCATCAAGACGCCAATGGTTCATGGTCCTCATCCAGCGGCGAAGAGCAGAACGCTGGCAAAGTCTACTGCACGGCTTTGGCAATTCTTAGCCTCTCAGTAAAGTACCATTACTTGCCGATCTATCAGCGATAAATGCCACTTACGATTTGCGTCGCTCAGCCAATGTGGCACGAGCACATTTGAATTGCATTATGCAAAGCAGGAACGCAACAATTCATTTCTAGCTTCCAGGGCTCGCCGCAATCGGACCATCTTGGTGCCCGTCAGCCGCCATCGCACTGGTTCGGGTCGCGAGCGATTCGAGAAGTTTCATTCGAAATGGATAAACAGCTTGAGTGGCATCCACAAGCGGTGTTGGATCGCGGCGGACTTCGTCGATAAGCAATGCGATGCCCCTTCGCCGTCTACGGTCCATAGCGTCTTGGAAAAGGCGGCGTACTGCAATCGGAGAGTTTTTAGTAGTTGGTCCGAGGAATTGATCATCGATACCTTCGAGTTTGGAAGCTTGCCAAACTTGTTTATGGAAGGAGTTAGCGAAGCTCTGAGGGCATCGGGGCTTCGCATCTCAAATCTCAAATCTCAAAATCAAAATCAAAGTCCAAAGTCCAAAGTCCAAAATCCAAAATCCAAAAACCAAAAACCAAAAATCCGAAATCCGAAATCCGAAATCTGAGATCTGAAACATCGAATCCAGAATCTCGAATCTACTAACCTTCTTTTGCCAGGTTGCGTTTCCTCTGGTCTTCCAAAATCTTCGCTTCGATCTCTTTCATCCGTTCCGCATTTGAATCCAAAAACGCCTTCCGCCTCTGCTCTCCATCGTATCTTCTTTTCGATTCTTCATTCAAATGCCTTTGGCCTTGTATGTTCGAATTTTGCAAGCTCTGGAGCCAACCACCGAGCTGACGCGAGATCTGTTCGCATTCAGCTTGATAGCGATCGATCTCTGGAGCCAACATCGTAAAGTTAGTCATCCGTTTCATGACCGCAAGCATGGATCGCACTTCGCCTGCAGAGCCTCGAGCGATGTACAAGTATGCAATCAGTTCATTGGTCGTACCTCGTTCGAACCCTTCAGCAATGTTGTTGGAGATGGAAAGGGTGGCTCGTTGGATTTGGTTTGCTAGATCGCCCTTGCCGCGAAAAGAGGAATGAGCCGTCCACTCGAACATCCCAGCCGCTAAATCGGCGGCAAGTTTCCAGACGGGCAAGTCTTCAAAGCGGTTGTACTTCATGGCGTTTTCCAATTTCAAATTTCAAATATCGGATCGCAGATTTCGAATTTACAACTCAAAACCCAGGCGAGGTACCGGAAGGAGAGCCTACGCATTTCTAGCATTTCGATTTTAACGCATCCGCACACTCTCAGCCTGCTATCCAAGATCCGAAAATATGAAATCTGCCACCTGCCATCCGAAACTCCGAAACTCCGAAATCTGCCATCTGCCATCTGCCATCTGCCATCTGCCATCTGCCATCTAAAATCTAAAATCTAAAATCTAAAATCTAAAATCTAAAATCTAAAATCTGAAACCTGAAACCTGAAACCTGAAACCTGAAACCTGAAACCTGAAACCTGAAATCTGAAATCTCAGAGTCTATCAGCTCTATACGAAAATCAAGCTGGCGTGCTCTACAACGCTCCAGTTGATGTTCAACTTTCGGACATTGATATCGTACATCCTGATCTTGTCATCATTCTCTACGACAACATCCGCAAGATCACGCCAACGAAAATCAAAGTCGCCCCTATCTTGTGGTCGAGATCCTTTCGCAATCGACGGCAAGTCACGAGCGATTTGCTTCTTAGTCGCGATAGCGGCGACACTTTGTAGCCGTGGAGCTTGCCCCACGGTCTCTAGGCAAGACAGATACAAGAGCCGTAAAACGGTGACATTGTTACGCCGTTACGCCGTTACACCGTTACACCGTTACACGGCTAAACATATTTCCTCAACGAAGCCGGATGGTCTCAATGTCACACGGGTCTTTCCAATCGACTAGCCTCGGTTTCTAGCCTAAGAAACGTTTTCACCTAGCGGCACAAGGCCGCTGGGGTCTCTTCGCTCGACATTCAATAAAAATCAAACCTTGCAAAACCTTACGTCGCAAACAATATTGGTGACTCAATCCAACGTCGATTCAAACAACGTTCGTTTATCATCAAAGCGAGACAGATGTCGAATACTTTTTCCTGGCGAAATGCCGTTGCATACCTAATCGCAAGTGTCTTTTGCGTAATGTTGATTTGCAGCCAATCGACGGCACAATACGAATCACTGGAGCAGTTGGAGGCTTCTCAACAAAGGCCGGTTCGTCCCGAACGCGGGGGCCGACGAATCTATCGCGATCGTGTCGATCCCCATTGGTTTGCGAATGCGACCAAGTTTTGGTACCGCAATAACCTAGAGGGGGACGCAAAAGAATTCATCCTGGTCGATGCTGAAAAAGGAACACGCACGCTCGCCTTTGATCACGAGGCCGTTGCCGTCGCAATCGGTAATGGGACGGATGCGAGTCGTTTACCAATCCGTGAAATCGATTTCAGCGAAGACGGCTCGAGACTCTTTTTGATTGGAGATAAGCGTTGGGAATGGAATGCCGAGACGAAGTCGCTCTCCGAGTCCAATGAACCCTCGTCGACCAGACCAGCAGAAACGAATCCGGCGCCGACTCGCTCTCGCGCTCCACAAACAGGCGCAGATACCGAGATCTCGTTTGAGAACAAAACCGCTGCCAGTATCGAAATTTTTTGGATCGCCGGCGACGGTCCAAGAACTTCGTATGGAAAAATCGGTCCTGGATCGAGAAGAGACCAGCATACGTTTGGTGGACATCGTTGGTCCGTCGTCAACGATAAAGGGGAGGAACTTGGTATCTACGAAGCGACCGACCGACCCTCGGTTTTCACTATCGATGGAACCAAACGAGCTATGCCAATTCCATCCGGCCGCCGGAATCGAGCTAGAGGGAATGGAGCTGACTCAGGACGTTCACCCGATGGCAAGTGGACCGCATTCATTAAGGATCACAATGTAGTTGTAAAGGGTGAAGACGAGTTAGAGATCGTCTTGAGCCAGGATGGAAACGACGGCAACGCCTATGGACAAGTCTCTTGGTCGCACGATTCCAAAACGGTCATCGCGTTTCGTATTGAGCCAGGGGATGCCAAAGAAGTTCACTTGGTCCAGTCCTCGCCCGAAAGTGGAGGTCGAGCGGTCTTGCAGTCCCGGCCATACGCTCTACCCGGCGATAAGTTTCCCACCTACGAATTGAATCTCTTTCAACTGGCGACCCGAACACAAACCAAGCCGCAGATCGATCGATTCGAAAGTGAATTCGCTACACCGAATCTTCGCTGGAATAAAGCCGGTTCACACTTCACCTACCAACAAACCGACCGCGGCCATCAACGATTTCGTCTGATTGAAGTCGATGCAATGAGTGGTCAAGTCCGAAATATCATCGACGAAAAAAGCTCGACCTTTATCTGGACCGCACACACCGACAACGTCAGCCAAGTGACATGGCTCGAATCGGGAGAACAAGTACTTTATGTTTCGGAACAAAGTGGCTGGCGACATATCTACTTGGTCGATGTCGCGACAGGCACCGTAATCAATCCGATAACGACAGGTGAGTGGGTATTTCGAGGCATTGAAGAGGTGGATGAAGCAAACCGGCAACTCTGGTTCCGGGCCAGTGGCTGCTTTGCCGGACAAGACCCCTACTTGATGCACTATGGCCGAGTCAATTTCGATGGCAGCGGACTGGTATGGCTGACCGAGGCAGATGGAAATCATTCGATTCAGTACTCACCCGATCGCAAGTACTTGATCGATAGCTACTCGCGCGTCGATTTGGCTCCTGAGACACAACTACGTCGAGTGGCGGATGGGAAACTCATCTGTTCTCTCGAGAAGTCCGATATTGGTGCATTGGTCGCCAGCGGATGGACACCGCCAAAAGTTTTGTCGGCCAAAGGCCGCGACGGGAAAACAGACATTTGGGGCTTTGTCTCGCTGCCTCGGAATTTCGATCCGAGCAAGAAATATCCAGTGATCGAAGACATCTATGCCGGACCGCATGGTTCCCATGTTCCTAAGTCATTCAGCCCCAGTCAACGATTTGAACCGCTGACTGAATTAGGGTCCATCGTTGTCAAGATGGATGGCATGGGGACAGCCAACCGATCGAAAGCCTTTCACGATGTTTGTTGGCACAACATCAAGGATGCAGGATTCGAAGATCGGATCCTTTGGATCAAAGCGGCTGCCACACAGTTCCCGCAGATGGACCTCTCCCGGGTTGGGATTTATGGCACTTCGGCTGGCGGTCAAAACGCTGCGACAGCTGTGTTGCACCATTCGGATTTTTACAAGGCCGCAGTGGCCGCTTGTGGATGCCATGACAATAGGATGGACAAAGCATCCTGGAACGAGCAATGGATGGGCTATCCAGTTGGCCAACACTACAGCGAGTCGTCGAACATCGACAACGCTCATCGCTTGGGCGGGAAGTTGCTGTTGATTGTCGGCGAGATGGATACCAACGTCCCTCCGGAATCGACGCTGCGATTTGCGGATAAGCTGATCAAGGCTGACAAAGATTTTGATTTGCTAGTCGTACCCAATGCGGGGCACGGGATGGGCGGGGCCTATGGTCAACGTAAGATGCACGAGTTCTTTGTCCGGCACCTGATTGGGAAAGAGTAGTTGAATCGACCGAAGCAGAATTAAAGACCTGCCTTTCTGAGCAGAAGTAAGGGGCACCTAATGTTCGAAGAATTAAGAGAGAGTTCACTCTACCGAGTGATTACGATTCGGTGGGCCGATGGCCTGCAACTTTCAAACGGATTTATCAAGAACGCGGACGCCTATTGCTGCGTTTTCCTCTTGTATCCGATTGCAGCATTGTTGCCTGGTGAGGCAATCCGAGAAGAAACCCTCGATTGGGTATGGGCCGCCATGTACGGAAAATCATGGAGGATGGGGAACGAAGACGGTTCTTGCTATGTCGTCACCAGTCAGCCCGAGGTTGCTTATCCCGATAGACCATTTACGACCAAGATTGCACGCGAAGGGATTCTGCAGTTACCCAACGAAAAAGCGGATATCCTGCGCTTCTTCGAATTGAAAGCACCGGAAGACTTAGTCAAACTATCGAACCAAGAGTTTCTAGCGAGTCTTGAATCATGCCAGTTTCCATTGTGAAGCCGGGAAGTTGCTGCTGATTTCGAGGTTTAACAGTCAGCCGAAGGCGTACCTTGCTTTTTTGACAGTACGCCTACGGCTGACTGTTAAACGAATTGGTTCAAGGCACGGAGTGCCGTGCTACACTGGCTTACGTGTAACCTTTGCTTGTTTTTTCGGCGACCAATTTGTTGTATTCGTTTTCGGCTTTGGCTGCGGAGTCGAAGGACTTGGTCTTCGATTGGCCATCCGTTCCGATGCGACCCCATCGTGTTGTGACGTCTGAACCGTCGCGATCGATCTCCCAAAATTTGCTAGATGTCCCATCCGAAAACTCAAAATAGCGTTTGCTTGAGGGATCGCTCTGCGATGGCTTTGCGGCAACGGCAGAGACTTTGGCTTTCGCAGGCGACTTAGCTGGCGTATTCGCTGGCCCAGCATTTTTCTTGGTCTGCGTTTCGATCTCGGGTCCTTTTTTGAGCCCT
This sequence comes from Pirellula sp., assembly GCA_031424235.1. GTDB lineage: Bacteria > Planctomycetota > Planctomycetia > Pirellulales > Pirellulaceae > JBKCUI01. Next base: position 65,681 of record JANPHB010000277.1, on the reverse strand, counting down.
TTTTCTGTCCCCTTTGTTGGATTCTTGGCAGAAGATTTCCGAACCTCTTTGTCGATTGCAACTCGCATGAAGGAGGGGAACCTGGGCACTCCTCCGTCCGTCAACTCCTGATAACGAAACGTCACCAACGAACCGATATCAGGAGGGTTCTCACGCTCATGGTCCGAGAAACCGGTGCCAATCGAAAACTCTGTTCCATCCGGTAGTTGGACGACAATCGCTCCCATTCGACCTTGATGCTTCCCCTTGCCATCCTGAATGGAGATCACGGTTGCTTCGGCATCATGGAATGTCTTAATTTTTAGCAAAGTGGACGAGCGACCGATTTCGTATCGCGATCCAGGCTGTCGTACCATCAGCCCTTCGCCTCCGAGAGACTCGACTCGCTCCAGTTCCTGCTTAAGATGTTCCGTACTTTCGCAAATGGAATGTTCTAGTAGCTGAGCATAAGCGTGTGGCTTTCGGAATTGCGACTTCAGGCTTGCGATGCGGGCTTCGAAAGGAGATTTCTCTGCGGGCGAATCAAAGATCACATAGCGAATCTGCTTCCAGTGTTCGCTTCGATCTTGTCGTCGCACAATGCTGATCGTTTTTTGAAACGCTTTTCGATCCAGCCACAACTCACCGTCCAGCGGCGTGGACGGCAATCCCGCCACGAACCAGTCGGGTGCCATGAATTCATTGCCTTGGCGAGAAAGGAATTTACCCCCGTCCCAATAAGCTCGCACGCCATCCAATTTCTCGCTGATCCACCATCCAGTAAGATCGACTTGAAAGTCCCAGGAATGGGCAAGTAATACGGGTGGCCCTTCGACATCGGCGGCTGATTTCAATGGCCTTGCAGGCAAGGCGCCGCCGATTCGTTCTTCTTCGGCCTTTTCGCCCCGGTGCTTGCGCAAATGTTTGCAGGTGCGGCGCTCGATTCCCGTTGACTGATTTCGCCAAGCGGGACAGGTACAGGAGTAGACTCCTCCAGTATTGGTAAGAATGTAAGGCTTTGCTGCGGATCCCTGAATCTCAACAGACTCGCCATCGACTATATCGGGCATTTGCCATTCCCTTACGACACTACGAAAAAATGCATTTCCAACACTAGGCCAAGATTATGAATGGTGCGCAGTTCAACTTCAATCCTAGGATTCAGCTGCGGAACGAAGGAATTTAGTTTAAGATGGGCCTACCCGCCTTCGACGCTCGTCGCAGTGTATCGAATCCTCCTTTGTGGTAACCCCTCCGGCTTATGATTCCTCCTCATCGCCACCCCAGACTGCAGTTTGGACGACTCCTCTGCCTAAGCATTTTCGCACTGGCTCAAACAACTCATGCGTGTGAGAGTGACTTTGAACGCGAGGTGGCTCCGCTGCTCGTTTTGAGGTGCCTCGAGTGTCATAATGCGGTTGACCCAAGCGGCGGCTTAGACCTTTCCAGTTACTCTAGCATGGTTCGGGGAGGCGAAAGTGGCTCGCCGATCGCGAAGGAGCTCGAGTCTAGTTTATTGCTCCAACGTGTGATGCATGCCGAAATGCCCCCAGAAAAGAACGGCAAATCGCAATCGCTTTCTAACGAAGAGCAATCAATACTACGAGAATGGATCAAATCGGGCGCGAAGTGGCCCAACGGACGTGTGCTCGACCCCTACGAACGAACGACGAACAAACGAGCGGGCCGCGACTGGTGGGCTTGGCAACCCATTGCTCCGCCAGCGTCTACGAACACAAAACCCACCTCGGACGCGATCGACTCGATTATTCGGGATTCGCTGAAGGCTCACAGCCTGTCGCCAGCACTTCCCGCCGATCGCCGCACCTTGCTTCGCCGTTTGAGTTTTGATTTGATTGGACTGCCGCCAACGGCCGAGGACATCGCTGCCTTTGAACAAGATGCTGCACCGAACGCATACGAAAAAATCGTGGATCAATTGCTGGCTTCGAAGCATTTCGGCGAGCGTTGGGCACGGCATTGGCTAGACCTGGCTCGATTCGCTGAGACCAACGGTTACGAGCGAGACGAAGTGAAGCCCTATGCGTGGCGCTATCGAGATTGGGTTATCGAAGCGATGAATGCGGACATGCCCTATGATCAGTTTGTAACCGAGCAATTGGCCGGCGACGAAATCCCCAACCGATCTCAATCGAGCGTGATCGCAACGGGATTTCTGAGGCTGGGAACATGGGACGACGAGCCCAACGACCCAAGTGAGTACCAATACGACCGTTTGGAGGACATGGTGCACACCACGACGACTGCGTTCTTGGCGATGACAGTCAAATGCGCACGTTGCCATGATCACAAGTTCGACGCGATTCCACAAACCGACTATTACCGGATCGCATCGAGTTTCTGGGGCGGGCCGGTCGCCCAGCGGAATCGCGAATGGAATGGTGGCCCTTCCAAAGAAGAACTTGGCTTTGATGTTCTCGGATGGACGGACCTGACCAACAACCCTCCCGATTTACGGCTTCTCGTTAAAGGGGATATCCATCGGCCATTGCAAGTGGTTACACCTGGGGCGCTCACCGGTTCACCAGAAATCGATCGCACATTTGATGCCCCACCGTCCGATTCTAAAACGTCAACGAGAAGACTCCAGTTGGCGCGTTGGATTGTCGACAAACGGAATCCGTTGACAGCCCGCGTCGTTGCCAATCGGCTTTGGCAACATCATTTTGGTGAAGGACTCGTTCGTACGCCCGACAATTTCGGGTTTCTTGGAAGCCCTCCCACGCACCCTGAATTGCTCGATCTGTTGGCTTCGGAGCTGATGGCTGGTGAATGGCGGCTCAAGAGAATCCATAAGATGATCGTGATGTCCAAGACATATTGCCAAAGCTCAATCCATCCGTCCGCCAAGTCGTATTCGGAGCTCGATGCGGCGAATCGCTATTGGTGGCGGGCCGAGCGACGAAGACTGGACGCCGAACAGCTTCGGGACTCTCTCTTGACGTGCAGTGGACGGCTCGATCGAAGCATGGGTGGCCCCAGCTTCAGGGCTCCGATCAGCGACGAAGCCTTGGAGGGATTGTCGAGAAAAGGGGATGCTTACAAAGCTTCGCCGGCCGATGAAAGCAGGCGTCGGGGCGTCTACATGTTTTCCAAACGTTCCCTGGCCGTACCTATGATGGCTGTGTTTGATAGCTGTGACACCACAGCACCTACTGGCAGGCGGGATGTCTCGACAGTCGCACCACAAGCACTCACACTGCTCAACAACGAATGGGTGCATGGAGAAAGTCTCGCCATGGCAGCGCGGGTATTGGCATCCTGTTCGGATCGAGAACAGCGAGTTTCCGCTGCTTGGCGAATCGCGCTTTCGCGTGAGCCTACCGATCGCGAAAAACTGGCTTCCATCGAATTTATTTCTCGATTGCAAACGAGTGCAAGTGCTGGGGACAATGCTGATTTGCGAGCTTTCGCAGCTCTCTGCCACACGATTGTCAACACCAACGAATTCATCTATCTGGACTGATCATGAACGAACAACTTTTTCCTTGTGGTCAAACTCGTCGCCAAGCCCTTTGGCAAATGGGCGGAGGATTTGCTGGATTGGCGCTTGCCTCTTTGCTGGACCAAGATGGATTCTTTGCGAAGCATGCAGTCGCATCGGATTCAACCAATCCGTTGTCTCCCAAGCCTTCGCATTTTCCGTGCAAAGCCAAGAGCTGCATCTTCCTGATGATGAACGGTGGTCCAAGCCATGTGGATACTTGGGATCACAAGCCCGAGTTGCAGAAGCATGCTGGCAAAGCGATGCCCACGGACAAGAAGTTCATTAATTCAGGAGGTCGCGCTGTAGGCATGCTTTCCCCGGCGGTACGGCCCTTTAGGCCAGGCGGCGAGTGTGGAACCATGGTGTCGGATTTCTTCCCTCGCATTCGCGAACACGTGGACAAGCTGGCAGTCATTCGGTCCTGTTACACCGACACGCACGCACACGGCTCCGCTTCGGTGCAGATGAATACAGGAAAGCCGATCATAGGCCGGCCTTCCTTGGGTAGTTGGGTCACGTATGGGCTAGGGTCGGAAAATCAGAATCTGCCTGGCTATGTCGTCATGCTCGACAAGCGAGGAGGGCCAATCGGAGGGCAACCCAATTGGTCGAGCGGATTTGCACCTGCTTCGTTCCAAGGTACTCTGTTTCGCCCACAGGGAAATCCCATCTTGGACCTCACTTCGCCGAGTTCCATTTCGCGAACACAACAACGCGAGCAACTGGATCTGCTGGCCAAGTTCAATCAGGAGCATTTGGAAATGCGGCCAGGGGGAACAGAGCTAGCATCGCGTGCGGCCAGTTACGAACTTGCATTCCGCATGCAAGCGGAGACGCCAGACGCCGTTGATCTGAGTGGTGAAACGGCAAGCACCCTTTCGGCTTACGGATTGGAAGACCCAAAAACCTCCGAGTTTGGACGCAATTGTTTGATTGCAAGGCGACTCGTTGAACGTGGAGTGAGATTCATCCAGTTGTATTCAGGCGGCGGGCATTTGGAAGAGACTTGGGATGCGCATGAGAGTGTTGAAAAGAATCATGGCAGGCACGCTGGTGAAACGGACCAACCGATTGCAGCGCTGTTAGCCGATCTGCAGCAGCGAGGTCTCCTCGATTCTACGTTGATCGTTTGGGGAGGCGAGTTTGGACGCATGCCGTTTACTGAGGGGGTGGACAAACCTGGTCGCAATCACAACCCCTATGGGTTCTCGATGTGGCTCGCTGGCGGCGGCGTCAAAGGTGGGATGACTTATGGCGAGACCGACGAGCTTGGCTTCGCCGCGGAAACGAACAAAGTACATGTTCACGACTTGCACGCTACTATTTTGCACCTGATGGGAATGGACCACACCCGGCTGACTTACTTTCATCAGGGGCGTGACGAACGGCTAACCGATGTCTACGGTCACGTTGTCAAGGATATTCTAACTTGACGTTCCAACAGCTTTAAGCGAGCGACAGGTTAGACTCTACCGTAGCTGAATTCGTAAGAATTCAGAACCGACTGAGCCATGGTCTTGATTTGAGCAAGCGGATCACCCGCTAACTTGGCTGCGATTTGAGCGGGCGTCGCTTCCTTGGTAACTGCCGACGTAAACCAAACTTGACCGTTCAGCACGACGGGTGATGACCAGCCGATCCCACTTGTCTTCGCAGTCCAAACGTGTCCTGCCTTGTTCGTTAAGTCCGTCGGTAGGGTTGCACTTGACCGCCCCTCACCGGTTGGCCCACGAAACTGATGCCATCCTGAATCATCAAAAGCACCGAAACTAGTGCATGAGCAGATACAGCCGAGCACGAACAGCAAGGTAGACCTAATCAACGGGAACCAGCATCGCATGCGAATACTTCCAGACGTACAACGGATTGAAATCTCTGGCTACAAACACATTCGCTGGTGTTTTCCAAGTTAATCAGCGGCTAGCGCCCGCGGGTCAGTAAGTTGCCTGAATCGGCAAGGGCTTAGCTTCGTTTTCGGCGTAGTGTGGTCCGCTCTTCTTCCAATTGCGTGAACGCGGCCAGCCAAACTCCTGAGCTATCCTTGGTTTGGGTCGGAAGAACGCTTTGGGACAGTTCTCCTTCACCTGATCCCGGCTTTCGACCGTTGATGAAATTGATGATTGCCAGTACATCAAGCGGACTTAGGGACCCATCGCCATCGGCATCATAATCCGGATCTGGCAAGGATGAAGCTGGTCTCGGGAAGGTCAGTTTTGTTTTGCTTTCATTCACCGCGTTAATGATTGCGAGTGCGTCGAGTGGTCCAACATCACCGGTGCGATCGACGTCGAGTGGATTCAGCCGATTCTGCCAAGGGTTGGAATTCGCAATACGTGTAATTGCAATCGAGAGCGGATAAGAAAAAGGATTAGCACCAATCTCGGTGGCGGTAATTGGTATGTTCAATTGAGTTGGAATCGTATCGCCTAAGCTCTTACCCGGAGCAAGGAATAAATTGCCGTCCTTTACAATAAAGCGATCGTCTTGGGATACGATCGAGTATTGTTGTCCAGCATCTTGGTCCGTGATGGTAATCTTACCCAAGCTCGCTTCAGAAACATTGGAAAGTACACTTGGATTCGGTACACTCGCGCCCGTAGGTGGATCGTTCGCATCGCTGATCGAAATGGCGAACGTCCCTTGGGTGCTTCTAGATGGGCTACCACTGTCAGAAACCATGACAACGACTGAATCGGTCGATTTGGTTTCGAAGTCAAAAGTGCCACTTCGGAGAAGCGTCAGATCTCCGGTTTTCGAATCAATCTTAAAGCGATTTTCACTTGGTAGCAGTTGGAATTGAAACGTTTGTTTGGCGTCTTGATCGGTTGCTGCGACTCGGAAGAACGGTGAATTCGGACTTTGGTTTTCCGAGAGCACAATTGTCTGCTTCGTCAGCACGGGATCAAATTCATTGGAGTCCAAAACGTTGATGTTCACCGAAGAGGACGTAGCAAGAGGTGGAAGCCCATTATCATAGGCTTCAACGAAGAATTGATAATTGGATTGCTGCTCAAAATCGAGAGACTTGCCAGGTGCCAGGCTAATTTGTCCGGTCACCGAATCAATCTTAAAGTTGGTTGGAGGTGTACCGACAAACCGATATTGAACTGTGTTGGCAGTATCAGCATCGACGGCAGAAACACGTCCAACGGAAGCAGGAACCGTCCCTTCCTGGATATCGAAGGACAATGGTCGAAGGGATGGCGCGAACTCATTCACATCAACGACCGAAAAGGATTCCTGCTGATCAATGAACAAAGGAGGAGTCCCGTTGTCCATTGCGCGGACAGTAATCGTTACGGTGGCGCCCTTTTCGAAGTCTAGTTTGTTGCCAGGAACAAGAAACAACAGGTTGCCATGTACTTCGAAACGTGGGTCGTTCAAGACAGTCCATTCAATGGTATCACTCGTGTCTGGGTCGATTCCAAAAAGGCTACCTATAAATACTCCAGCAGCATTTTCGAGAACAGGCTTTGCGTCAAACGCAATATTGGTCGGAGCGTCATTTACGTTAACAACCGTCAATGTCATGCCCAAAGTTGCCGACGCCTTTGACGGATCGGAGCCGGTAATAACCAGTGAGTACTCACCGACATCGTCGTTTTTTGGCGTACCCGACAATATGCCGGTGTTCGGATTGAATGTCAGCCATGCTGGCAAAGGATCCCCCGACTTTTGACTGACAGAAAGGTTTAACACCGTATCGTCAACGTCGCTAAACAAGCTAGTAGGGATTAGGAAACTCAGCAGTTGGTCCTGCAACACGGACGGAGTCTGGAGAGGTCCGACAGCGACGGGCGGGTCGTTGACTGGCGTTATGATGGTTGCAATGGTAGCGTCCGCACTCGAAATAGGGCCGATAGGATTCGGAGTACTTACGTCAATGACAGAGCGGCTGCCTGGTGCCGAAAAAAGTCCTACGAAGGTTTCATCGATCGCGCGATACTTTAACGGCTTGGGCGTGCCGAAATAGTCCTTTGCGGGCAAGAAGCGAATTCTGCCTGAAGCAGCAATCGCTAGTCCCTGTTGCACGCTTACCTGCCCAACGTTTTCCCAAATACCTGTTGAAGTTGCTGAATATTGCCACCTACCTTCTGTCGATGGCGATGTGTTCGCTACCAAGACAGCTCCACTTACGGAGGCATTGGCATCGGGATCAAGGACGACACCATTTAGCAAGTTAGCAATCGTGATTCCAGCTGGTGCTAGGGTATCCTCGGGAACCGAGGGAAGATTTGTGCCGATCGAAATGGGCGCGTCGTTTACCGGAATGACGGACACGAACATGGTCACGTGACCACTGGAGCCGTTAGTGCCGTTATCAAGAAAGAATTCGACGGTGCGCACTTTGGTCGATGGAGCCTGAGACGAAGTCGAGAATGTAATTCGACGAATGAGAGCCTCAACGGCAACCACTGAAGCAGCGGAGTTGAAATTGAAGGTCAAAGTTCCTGGAGTCGATGCAAAAGAGCCAATCAAATTACCGCTGTAGAAAACCGTGTTGCCACTTACTTCGATTTCCGAACCGCCGAACCCTTGACTGGAAACATCGAGCTGGTCTCCGATATCTTGGTTGTTCTTGATGCTGACAGTGAGAACTCCATTGTCCAATGTCGTTACATTCGGTCCAACGACAGTGGCGTTTGGAGTCAGGATGCTGCCAGGCGCGTCTTCCGTATACGTTGCTGTAGGATCAAGATTGATTTGGAGGCCACTGTCAATATCTTCGATTGTGGCTGATGCGATACCATTCGCAATTACGTTCAGCTTGAATGGCCCAGGTCCAATATTCGCGGGCAGTTCAAATTCGGCTGTGACTTTTCTGTTCCCTGTCGCGACACCTGGCGTCCAGTTGAAAGTGCGGGCATACGTGACTTTGCCGTTAGGATCCGTCAGTTTCGCGATCGGGTAATTGGAGGACATTTCCGCGTCATCACCGTAACTCGCTCCTTCGGAAATACCGTTCAGTTGAGTTCCAGTCATGGTGTAGATTCGTCCAGTGTGAGTGATATCCGAAACGGATGGCGCCCACGCAGGGTCAGCAGATCCATTGGGAGTAAACTCAAACAGTTTGTTTGACGACGTCGTGAACAATACATTGCCGTTCGGTAGAACAAGCATTCGGCTGAGGTATGCAGCTTGATTTAGCGAGCTCGTCAAGATACTTGGCGTTACGTCCGTTACAGAATTTGCAATGGGATCAAACTCATAGAGCTTGGTCGGCGACTTAAACAACGGTGTATCCACTGCGAACAAGAAGTTACCGTTGGGAAGCATTGCGCCAGGTGCGTCGTCTGCTCCCATGCCAGATGGGAGGGACGGTCCAGCAACCCAAGTGTTCGTGGAAGGGGTGTATATGGCTGTGTTGTTATTTCCGCCAGCTTGGAAAAAACGACCATCCGGAAGCAAGGTCGCAGGCCCCATTTCAAAACCCTGTGCGTTGCCGGTCATGATGACAGGCACATTTCCGGCATCGACCCACTGTCCGGTAGAGGGGACGTATCTTTGTGCTTTGTTATTTGCGAATACGTCGACTGTGATAACGCTGTCATCCGGAAGGAGGCACCAAGTCTCTTCGTCGCTTGCATCATTGTGAATTTTGTCGGCCGTTCTCGTCCAAGTGTTCGCAATTGGATCGAAAAGATATGTCTCGGTGCCCAAAAGGTAGCCGGCGATGATTTTTCCGTCCGGCAACAATACAGTCGGATCGTCGCCAAACTCTTTCTTTGGAAAATTCGCTGTCGGCGTCCACGTGTTTGCAACTGGGTCGAAGATTTCGCCCGTATTGTCATCCGTTCGCCCTCCATTAGGATTGGTATACTCGCCACCTAGGACGAACACCTTGCCCGACGGCAAAACGTTCGAACCATAATACAAACGAGGCTTGCTCATGGACGGCATTGTCGACCAAGTACCGTTGTGGTAATTGCCGGTAGCGTCTGGTGTTAGACGATAGAAGTTCTTCGAGACGCTACCTTCCTGCGCCATTACGGTTCCGTCGGTCAGTAGAATCATAGTCCCAATACCACTCGGCGCATCGGTGACAAGTTGTGTCCAAGTTCCTCCAACAAACATTTGCCTGGCTTCAAGCTGCTCGCTCAGCAGTCTTCGTTTCGTGTGACGGGAGCTGTTACTCACCCTATTTTTCGATAGTATCGAACGACCAAACAGATTTTTCCAAAAGTGATTCATCAGGCTTATTCCATCATGGTTTCAAATTGCAAAGCGAAAGCGAGTTTAACAAGGGCTGGGAATAGTTTCCACCTTTAGGGGGCAGAATCTTCAAAACGAAGCGATTTTTGGGAATTTGGCTTGCATTAGTCCGGGCTTCACGCTGCGGAAAATGCGCAGATCACCTTCGGATTGTGTACAATGGATTGCGAGTGTTTTCGTTCGATTCTAGGTGGAGGCGATTCCGTGAACTCAGACTGCCGATGGAACCATCCTCCCATTTCCAGGCGGGTGGCAATCCAAGCTGGAGCCATAGGAATTCTCGGACTTGGGGCAAACCACTTGTCGGGACTTCGGCAAGCCAATGCGCTAGTTCCCCAGGGAAATCAGGGGTTTGGGAAAGCCAAGTCCTGTATCTTTATTTTCCTGTCAGGCGGGCTCGCTCAACATGAGAGTTTTGATATGAAGCCGAACGCCCCCGAAAATGTTCGGGGCGAATTTAGGCCGATTTCGACGCGAACACCGGGCCTTCAAATTTGCGAACATCTCCCGCTCCTGGCCGAGCGAAGCGATCGGTGGGCGCTATGTCGTTCACTCACGCACACTTCCAATGACCATTCGGCGGCTCACCACATCATGCTGACTGGGCAATCGCAGTTGCCGACGGGATTCAATCCGAACGGATCGAATCGCACCGACCGACCTTCCATTGCTTCTGTTGCCGGTTATGCGACCAGAGCCCGAAACAACCTTCCAACGGCTGTTGCGTTGCCGGAACGACTCGTACACTCAACCGGCAGAATGATTCCTGGTCAACATGCTGGCGAAATGGGAGCGCAACATGATCCCTGGATGATCGAAGCCTCCCCATTTCACAATTCCTCCTACGGCGCGTTTCCTGAATATGGGTTCGATCATCAAGACCGAGGTAATGCAGACAATCGACTGTTTCAAGCGCCACAGATAACCTTGCCCGAGGGCTTAGGGCTTAACGAAATCAATGGCCGACTTCAATTGCTTGATACGCTTAAGAAGCAGCAGTCTACCTTGGCTCACTATGCCGAAACGCAGTCCTTTGATCGGTTTCGCCAAAGCGCGGTTTCACTCCTCACGGAAAACTCAATTCAACGTGCACTCGATGTGACGCGAGCGGAAGAGGCGACCCTGGATCGGTATGGACGAAACTCCTTCGGTTGGTCCCTCTTGATGGCCCGAAGACTGGTGACCGCCGGCGTCAACTTGGTTCAAGTGAATCTGGGTAACGATGAAACTTGGGATACCCACGGCAACGCCTTTCCGCACCTAAAGAATTCGCTTCTGCCTCCGACCGACAAGGCTCTGTCGGCATTGTTAGATGATTTGCATTCGACGGGAGAATTGGATGAAACGCTTATCGTGATGGCGGGTGAGTTTGGCCGAACACCTCAAATTACGTTGCTGCCCGCCCACTACAAATTGCCTGGACGCGACCACTGGGGAGCAGTCCAATCCGTATTCTTTGCAGGGGGTGGCGTTCGAGGAGGCAACGTGATTGGTAAATCAGACGCTCATGGAGCATATCCGGCAGAACAGCCAGTCAAGCCAGAGAACTTTGCGGCCACTATCTATCACTCGCTCGGAATCCCACCAACAGCCGTTTGGCATGACGCGACAAACCGACCTCACCAAATCTATCACGGCGAGCCGATCTCGAGTGTTTTCTGAAGAGAGAAAAAATCATGTCACTCGAATTAAGACCAAATTGCGAATGTTGTGATCGAGACCTTCCAGCGGATTCCAAGGAAGCGTATATCTGCTCCTTTGAGTGCACTTACTGCCTCGAGTGCTCGTCAGAAAAGCTCGGATTCGTCTGTGTGAACTGTGGCGGAGAGTTGGTGCGGAGGCCGGTACGTCCACCGGCAAAGCTAACGAAAAATCCGGCCTCGATCGTGAGAGTGGTGAGACGCAAACCGTGCACTCCGACCACTTGATGCTTTCATCGCTTGAGGGCGCGAAATCGAAGCCGCACATAGTCGGCTGTCCAATTGCCGGAACCATCGCACAAGGCAAATCGCAAGTTTTCGACAATCTCAGCCAATGCCTCGTCTGCTTGTTCGCCCAATTTCTCGCGTAGATACGTGCCGCGAAACGTTTTGAGCCAGCCAATCATTCCAGTTGGTAGTGGAGTTGGACGCGGAATGAGTTCCATCGATTCGACCTCAAAACCAGCTTGTTCCAAGACGACTCGGTACTCTGCGACCGTTGGATAATACCAACCGAGTCGCTCCTCGAGTTGCACACCATAGCGACGAAGGGTTGCGACCAACGAAGTCATGATGGCGGCAATATTCCCATGACCGCCGAATTCGCCAACAAATCGTCCGCCCTGTTTCAAGGATCGATAAACGCTGTCAGCGACCAAACTCGCTTCTGGAATCCAATGCAGTACTGCATTGGAAAAGACGGCATCAAATTCGTCCTGAAAATCGAGTTTCCTTGCGTCACCGAGGCGCGCGTCAACAACTCTTGCAATCGCCGCCTGAACAAAATCTTCGCTTGGATCGACACCGACCACGGTGCATCCAATCGCTTGCAACTTGGCGGTCAGCACTCCGTCTCCACACCCTAGATCAAGAACTCGTTCTCCCGCCACTGGAGCAAGCAGTTCAACAACGGGCATTCCAAGATCGGATACAAACCTTGCATTTTGGTCGTAGGTCTGAGAGTTCCACTGATTGGTCATATAGTTTTAATTTCTAGATATCGTTTGGCGTCTGAATCGCGAAACTTCTGGCCGTTTCTTACTCTGCAGCTCTTTGATGGGTACCTTTGGGTCTTTGCCTTCCCGTTCGACGTATCTCGTCAAATAGGCCCGAAAGATCATGATCTAGATGGAGCCGGACGTTGGATTCAGCAAGCACTTTGCGAACGATAGGGATTGAAGGATCGGACATGCCGGCGAAACGCCCAATCACATTGAACTTCAACGGCCCATACTCATCGTCCGGGTGCTCTTGAAGAATCTTGCCCTCCATCGAGTATTTCAAAGCGCGGTTGAAGTTCGACTCTTCCTTGTCCGACGCAAATGTTACTGGCTGCAATAAGTGGAACGCACCGTTTTGAAAGGCAAAGGGGACTCTTGTCTCGCGATCTAGAATTGGAACTGAGATCGGAACATTCGTCTCAATTAGATCTGCCACTTTACTTGCCTCGAATCGCGTTAGCAAGGACTTGGTGAATGACTCTCGCTTATGTAACTTGGCCTTACCACCGACGAGTTGTTCAAACAGCTTGTCGATTGTTTCTTGGCATTCTCGAACTTTGACAAACGCTGGTTCCGTTAGCTGAATCTGGTTTCCACGCGTGTCAATGAATTTCTGAAACGCTTCAATCGTGGATACTCGCCCCTGTTCAGCTTCGATGCGAGCGGAAAAGCTCTTCTTGAAATCAGTCAGCAGTTTTGCGTCGTCTCGCATCGTTCCAAAGAAATGACGCACACGCTCGTTGTCGGCAACCATTCGTGTTTGCAGAAACGCACGATCAGGAACGAGTAGGACAACGCCAATATTAACCGCCTCGCGGCGAGCGAGATCGGGGCAATACTGGACGATGCTGTAATGGCCTTTTACTGGATTCATGATTTACCTCCATCAGGGAGGTCTATAGTAAGTTGGGGCGGGTCGAACAATCTGGATTCAATCGTTTCCGCCACAAAGCTTGCTCGCTGGAACAATGAGTTAGCAAGCGATGACCGAATTGATGAATCCAAATGCCACTGTTGCGGGATCAGTCCCACAGCATCCTCAATTTGTGACCGCGACAAGCTGCCGAGAATGCTAGCAAAGTGCCGGATTGCGTCTCGGGATAATTTTTTCCGAAACTCAGGAAACATCCCAAAGACCTCGTCGTCCTTGATGTTAGTGATCGAACTGACACTTGCGTTCAGTTCACCGCCAAATTGAATTGCGTGGCTGAAATCCATAGCTCGCAAGGAAAGCTTTCCCTTTTCGGAGCTTTCCTTACTAAAAAATACATTATCCCAGTTTACTCGGCCCTTGGGAAGATAATAGCGATCGGTATTTCTTAGCCATGTATCCACAACCACCAACCCTGCGATGGCATTGGGATTGTCGATCTTTTCGAGCAATCGCTTGTCGTTTCCCCAAACCGAACCATCTTTGCCGACCAGACGCGCGCAGAGAACATTTTGTGGATTCAATCACTTGATCGTGCCTCGGATTGCACTTCGGCGGAGCCGTTTTCTTTGTGTATCTTTCCCTGGTTGTAGCTGCTTCGCTCAAGCTATGCAACTTGGTTTGCGGCAGCTGGCTTCTCGGTTTGGCTGAGTACGGCTTCGCAATCTAGCAAAAATGAGTGGCAGGTGCACACGGGGTTTACTCCATTTGAACTCTACCACAGCTAACTCGCTTTCTCGATTGCGGTTAAGATATACCGGTGAGCGGTCCGTCTGAAAGCGAACTGCCCGCTCGCAAAAGTATCGTTGCCTGTCCAAATCCGCACGAACAAGGTTGAATCCATGAAGTCGTATAAATTTGTCTGCTACGCTTGGAACGATGAAAAAGCAGCCAGCTTTGATCCGGTTGGCAGACTGATCTATCGCTCCAATCTTCTTGGCTCAGACCAGCGGATCACCAACACAGGTGGCGGGAACACTTCGGCAAAGCTTACCGAAAATGATCCTCTTACAGGCAGCCCAACCGAAGTGCTGTGGGTCAAGGGTTCCGGTGGCGATCTCAGAACGTCGACTCGCGAAAACTTTTCGTCCCTCTATCAACAAAAGCTTCTCGAGTTACAGCAACTCTATGCGGGGCGGCCCGACAAAGGATACAAGGGGCAAGCCGAAGACGACATGGTTGGGATGTACACCCACACGACTTTCAACTTAAACCCGCGTGCGTCCTCCATCGATACGCCACTGCATAGTTTCTTGCCGGGCAAACATGTCGACCACATGCACCCCAACGCGATCATTTCGATCGCTGCCAGTCATCGCTGCCAGGAGCTGACTCAAGAGATTTTTGGTGGCGCGATGGCCTATGTCCCTTGGATGCGCCCCGGCTTTGAGTTGGGGTTGGCCATGCAAGAAATTTCCAAAAAGAATCCGAAGCTACAAGCCATCATGATGGGCCAGCATGGCTTCATCTCGTGGGCGGATGACGAAAAGGAATGCTACACGCTGACGTTGGACATGATCGAGGCCGCGGCCGCTTACATCGACTCCAAATACCAAACCAAGGGAGGTGACAAAACCGCCTTCGGTGGCTTGAAATATCAAACCTTGGATCAACCCGCTAGACATGCAACTCTCGCCGCTATCTTGCCATGGCTCAGAGGCCAAGTGAGCGCGAAACGACGATTCGTTGGTACCATTCAAGATGACGCGACGATCATGCGATTCGTGAACTCGCACGATGCACCGCGACTTGCAGAACTTGGCACAAGCTGCCCCGATCACTTCCTTCGAACCAAAATTAAGCCCTTGTACGTCGACTGGAACCCGCAAACGGAAACCGTTGCGTCGCTCAAAGCCAAGCTGACTCTTGGGCTCGAGCAATATCGACAAGACTACGCGTCGTATTATGAGACCTGCAAGCGACCTAACTCGCCAGCGATGCGAGATCCGAATCCTACGGTCATGTTGATACCAGGCTTGGGCATGATCGCGTGGGGCAAAGACAAATCCGAGTCGCGTGTAACGGCCGAGTTTTACAACTGTGCGGTCGAGGTGATGCGAGGGGCCGAAGCAATCGATCGCTACATCGCATTGCCGCTTCAAGAGGCATTCGACATTGAGTATTGGTTGCTTGAGGAAGCAAAACTGAAGCGCATGCCAGCAGAAAAAGAATTGGCTAGGCAAGTCATTGTGGTGATTGGAGCGGGCTCGGGAATTGGCAAAGAGACCGCCCATCGACTCGTTCGTGAAGGTGCACACATCGTATGCGTCGACTTAAACGAGGAATCGGCAGTCGCCACCGCTACCGAGATAACCAACAAGCACGGCCTAGGTATCGGTGTCGCCGGCAGTGGCATTTCGGGATGTGGACCATCGGTCGGTTTGGGTTGCGACATCACCAAGCGTGAAAGTGTGCGCGCGATGCTGGATCAAGTGAGCTTAGCTTATGGTGGATTTGATTCGATTTGCGTCACCGCAGGTATCTTTGTGGCCTCCGATACCACGGGCCACATTCCGGACGACAAATGGGCGTTGACCTTTGCGATCAACGTGACAGGTAGCTATTTGGTCGCAGACGAAGCGGGCAAAACCTGGCTTGAGCAAGGGCTACACGGAAATTTGGTGCTTACGACGAGCGCGAATGCGGCGGTCGCTAAGAAGGGAAGCGTGGCTTACGACACGAGTAAGGCGGCGGCAAATCACTTGGTCCGGGAGCTTGCGATCGAACTGGCACCGCTCGTTCGCGTGAACGGTGTGGCTCCGGCGACTGTGGTTCAGGGGAGTGCAATGTTCCCGCGAGATCGCGTTATCGGTTCGTTATCCAAGTACCGCATTGACTATACGGAAAACGAATCGACCGAGTCGCTGGTGCAAAAGCTCGCTCAGTTTTACGCGGACCGCACGCTGACCAAGTCGCCGATCACTCCGGCGGATCAAGCCGAAGCCTACTTCCTTCTGGTCAGCCAGCGCCTTAGCAAGACAACAGGCCAGATCATCTCGGTCGACGGCGGTCTGTACGAAGCGTTTTTGCGATAAGCATCTGGAGGCTTCTTGGGCAGTGCAAAGTCACTCTCGGCAAGAGTGACCCACGGTGGGGCACACCTGCCGGGTGTGCCTATGACGTGAAAACAACATTTCCCGCATTAAAAATCTTTCACAGCGCATGAGCAAACCAGGGAACCATCACTCCAACGAATTAATTTCCTGTTTTGCTCTCGTAATGGATTGGCCAAGCGCGCGTTTGTCTGTCGAGTCGCTTAGCAGGACCACGCGTGCATCGGCGAACAAGACCATTGCGCCACTTGGGTGTTTGCTGCGAATTTCATTGTCACCGATCCAAACCGTCCGGTCATTGATGCCGCCGCTTTGCACGAAGACATTTCGTCGGTTGATCCATTCGCTGTCTGGACCGCCAATGTCTTCTGACACCGCAATCGTATTCGACGTTCCATCGAGAATGTCGCGTAGAGTAATAGTTCGATCGTACAAGAAAACTCCATCATCTTGTTCGCGATCCAGGATAATCTCTCCAAACAATCCGCCGTAATCGGTTTGACCTCGAATCAAGGTGCGGTTCTGCGCCGTTGGACATTCGAACACACTTAGACGCTGGGATGCGGGTTTGGCATTGATCGCATGATCGAAGGCTTTGCCAAAGTCGATCTGAGAATGCAGTGTCTGTTGCTCTACAAAGGGTAAGAGGAACGAGGACCATGCCAATTGCCGGTAGGCAGGTGGAGTTCGAAACCCACGCCATTCGAGACATCCAACAGGTAGCACGCGATTCACATCGTGATAGTTGTGAAGTGCGAGCCCGAGCAAATTGTACGGCGGGCAGTAGCACAGATGCCAGGATCCCAATGATCGCAAACACAACCAATAGCTCTACCATGGTCACACCATTCCGCGTCATGGACCTCCTTGCTACTACCTTTGAAACCATTCTCAATGAGTTTTTCCTATCCATAGCACAATCCTTTTCATCTAAAGGCAAGAAGCCAATACGCACTTGAAACATGGACGCGTGAGCGCATCGCAGCTAGCAGAGTTCGGCCTACGCAGGACTTCGTAGTAGAGCTTTGTCGTTATCGGCATATGGGATACGCTTTTTCCTCCGACAAAACGACATTGCAATCGCGGCCAATGAAATCATCGCAACGCTTGTCGGTTCGGGTACCGCCGTAATATTTATAAAACTCAGGTTGTCTAAGGCAAAATAAGTTGGCGTATTCGTCCCAAATGCGCCGACGTCCGTCGAAACCAAATCGAATTGCAACGAATCCACCACGCCCAGCCCCGCAAGATTTTGTGTGATCCATCCATTGAGAATAAAATCCAAACTGTTGTTGCTAAACTGATAGTCCGCCAAATACAAACTGGACGTACCGGTGTTGACGCCTCCTAAATACCCATAAACATCCAGTCGCAAGAAATCTGGGTCGCTTCCTAAATCGCCGCCAAACTTTTTCGAAAACGCGTCGCCATCTTTCATGGAGAACGAAGTGTAGGTAGTGTTCGCACTCACTTTCTTTTTGGAATTGCTTGCAATTTCAACGGGAGTGCGAGGCTCCTGCCGAGCTTGATGCGTAAATGGCTCGGCAGGAGCCTCGCCCTCCCAATTCCCATCGGACGTAAGGCTCCGACGAGACGAGTTCGTCGGGTGCGAGTGAAAAAACAAAAATAGTAGCGCATTCGAATCGGCGTGTTCTATACTCATGCCAAACTTGTGCGAGTATGAAAATGGTTTAACACCGGAGAATCGGAATGCGGGCGCGTTGGAGTCAACTTGAATTCAATCACATAGGGCTCCTCTTGGGAACCATCCTTCTGTGCTTCGTTAATGCGAGCGAGCACGCTTATGCGACAGATGTGCTCGTCATTACGGAGAGCACCATACTCGATCCAAATCAGACCTACTCGCAGATCATCATCAAGGCTTCCAACATCACGATTGATGGTCAAGGAACCCAACTGATCGGCGCAACCGAAGGAGCGGCAAAGAGCTTCAAGGGCACGGCAATTTCGGCCGATGGAGTCTCTGGCGTGAAGCTCAAAAATCTTCGAGCCAGGGGCTGGGAAACGGGATTGCATATCACCGAAGGAAAAGATTGGTTGGTCGAGGGCTGCAACTTTTCCAATAACTTCCATGATCCCGATTTTGGCTGGGGCGAAAATGGTCGTCGAGGCGGCATCGTGCTTGAACGGGTTTCCCAATCCGTCCTTCGCAACAACAAAGCAAACGAGGTGTGGGACGCCTGCGTGCTTGTCGACTCCAACAAGAACTTGATTGAAGGCAACGATTTTTCGCACACTTCCAACACATGCATGAAGCTATGGACCTCTTGCGAAAATATGATTCGCAAGAACAACCTCAGCTATGGAATTCGTATCGCACCAGGCGAAGTCCATGCTCGCGACTCAACCAGCGTACTGATCGAGAGCGGCTCGTGCAAAAACGAACTGCTTGACAACGATTGCACTCACGGCGGTGATGGGATTTTTGTCCGGGTTCTCAACGGATGGTGTAGTACCGACAATTTGTTTCAAGGAAACGATTGCTCCTATGCGAACAACAATGGCATTGAATGTTGGGCACCGCGAAATGTTTTTGTGAAGAACAAAGCAAATCACTGCAGTTACGGATTCTGGTTGGGAGGCTCCGACCAAACTAGATTGATCGAGAACGAAGCCAATTACAACGGTCTGGCCACGGGTGCACACAATTCCCCTCACCTACCCAACGCTGGGCATGCCGGCATCGTGTTCATGTTTGGCAGCTCCAGTCATACGCTAGCTCGCGGAAACGTCTGCGTCGGCAACAACGGAGCAGGCATAGCCTTGATCGGTGACTTGGCCAGCAAGGGAGCGAAATGGCGTGCCTATCATTGGATCATCGAAGAAAATCAGCTGAGAGACAACCGATGGGGCATCTATGCGAAGCATGCAGATTGGATTGCACTCACAGGAAACCAGTTCGCAAACAATACGATTCAAAATACGCTGTTGGATAGCGACGTGACTAGACTCACGGAATCGACTGAGTCATTGGCCAGCTCTCCTCTCTTGGCTTCTATTCGAATTGTAGGTCCAGCTTCGGTACAAATGGGAGAATCGGCCGCTTGGGGAGTTGCCCCTGTGAACGTAACTCTTGGAACAAACAAGTCGGTCTCAGAAGCTACAAAGCTAAGTTACACATGGGACTTGGGGGATGGTGCTTTTCGCAGCGGCAGCGAATTGCGACATAAGTTCGAACGGGTTGGCTTTCATCGTTTGGGACTGAACGTCACGGATGGCAAGCGGAGCGAAATCGCTTGGCAGAATGTTTACGTCACTAGCCAAAATCCGGAACTTGGCACCGAAGGAGACGCGTTGGATTGGTGCGTCCAAGATTTTGATGATCGCAAACTCAGCGCGCAGCAAACCTCGCGCGCGGAGTTTGAAATGGATACCACCGAACGATTGTGCGGCAAATCCTCGCTGCGAGTCGTCGTTCGGCCTTATCGCGGATTTCGCGTAGCGTTAACCACCCGAAGCGAATCACTAAACCAATCTCTTCAAGGAAAATCTAAGCTTACTTTTTGGCTGAAAGCAATCAACGAGGATACAACAGGCTGGCAGGGTGGGCCGTTTGTGACTTTGATTGACCAAGCGGGCAAACCCTACTATCTCGAGCCCAAAAAGGGGCGTGATCTAATGCGAGAGTCACCCAACAGCGAGAGCCGTGAAGGTTGGCGACTTTTCGAAATCCCACTGGCAGGAGACGACGTATGGCAGGCCGAAGGTATGTTGCCCAATTCAGTGAACGAGATTTCGTTGGCCTTCGATTCCTGGGGCGCCCCGACACTTCGATTCTGGCTTGATGGATTGGCTTTCGAGTAGCGATATGTGCATCGGTAGATGCACCTAGTCACCCTCCCTCTGGGAGGGTCGAGCGAAGCGAGGGGAGGGGAGGGTTAACTGCCAGTGGCAATTGTACAAGCCAGTTCACCCTCCCCGGCCTCTGGCCGACCCTCCCGGAGGGAGGGTGTTTTGGCCGCTTCGAGATCGTAGCGCCAAAGCGCTTCGTTCAAACTCGACTTAGCGACACGTACCACGGAAGCATCTCCGCGGGTACTTGGGCCGACAATGGAGCGAGGGGACTTGCTTAGATCCGTCGCTCCGTTTTCCGCGTTCAAGTGGCGAACGATCGGTTCCATCGCATTTTTGGAATTGCTACTTACGACGATCGCTTCCGATTGATCATCAAGTTCTACGATCGAACCGATTGGATAGATGGACATTCCCATGATGAGGCTTCGCACCACATTAGGATCAAACCTTCGTTTCGCAGCGTTGTGACAAAGTACGGCCAGTGCATCCGCCGGCACAATGCGCTTCGTTGAAAATAAAGGAAGCACTAAGTTTAGATATGCGTCCGCTGCGTTCAAAACGCGAGCTGGAATTGGAATCTCGTCGCTTGAAAGGCCATACGGAAATCCCGAGCCATCAAACTGCTCGTGGACCTGTGCAATTGTCATTAAGGCTTGATCGCCAACTCCATCTGCGTCTTTTAGCAACTCCATACTCTCGATCGGATGATTTCGGAACTTTTTAACGCCCTTTGGATCGTCGACCAGGGCACCATGACGAAACCATTCGGGGTGCAGCAAAAGAGAACAGTCATGCAACAGCCCTGCAATCCCAACTTCGACGCAGTCCTCTTCGGAAAGTCCCATCAGGACGCCAGTCGTAACGCCCATCATCGCTAAAGTGGTGGACCGTGAAGTTACCTTGTCGATGATCTTTGGCGGTGATACTTGAATGCGACTGGACATCACAGCTAACGCCGTGGACGTATCTTCATTCGCTTGAGCCATCAACTGGTCAATTCGCGAAACTAAATCGGCCGTATCCCCGATTCTGTTTTGTTGTAGGGATTGAAGAAACCGCTCGAGTGCCGCTTCGCATTCGGCGAGGACTTGGCCCATGCGTTCAATTTTTGCAGAATCGTAGTGCGACAAGAGAACGGACTTGAACTCGTTCGAAGCTGGAGCGTGCCCCTTTACTGTGACGGAACGAATCCCTTTTTTTTCCAGGAGATCGAGTAGTCGCTCGGAAATAGGTGTTCCAGATTTATGAAGGACAGCCCCCTTCGCGTCGTTGAGATCGAAGCTTAACGTCGATCCGACCACCAAATCAGCGGTCTTGATAACCCAGGTTTCTTGTAAATCCATTGTTTTGCCCATCCAAAAAGCATCCTTCTGAGTCCTTGGGGCGAGGATTGCAGGTCAAACGAAAGCGGTGCATATCACCTGCAACGCGTCGAAGTATTGCTTGCTCGTGGAAAAACAACGGCTTTTTGCTAGCGTTTTCCTTGATTTTCTATCAGTCTAAATTCGTGAGGACTGAAATTTTCGCAAAGATTGCAGTTCCGGCCCAATAAATGGTTCAAAAGTCAAAAAAACCAATTCAAATGTCGCACGGAGACCTTAGGATTTCGGCATGACTCCCCTCGGTTCCGCTCCTATACTGGAGTTGATGAGTACTAAAGATTGGAGTTTTCGCTTGTTGGTTGACTATACCAACCCGCCAGGCTTCCATTCCGAAGCCTTTTGTACCCACCCACCTGTGATTTCATTCCCCAAAACGTGAGAGTTCACGCTTATTTTGCCGCTAGATCCCAATTCACGTCCATTCCGTTCGGCCTTGATCGTTGCGGCTTTCGCTGCGTTTTTAGGCTGCTCACGAGAATATCACGCGCGGTCTTATGACGCACCCAAAGTCGAGAGCGAGTTTGTCAAAGGGCGCGAACCTAAACCTCGTCAATCGGCACCCCCGATGATGGGCGGTAGCCGCATCCCATTGCCGGAGCGTCGAATCCTGGGAGCTGTCATCCCGGACAATAGCTACGTCTATTTCGTCAAGGCAACGGACCGCACCAGCCAATTGGCATCGGCGGAATCCGCCTTTCGAACCGTCGTTGAGACATTCAAGATCGACTCTGCGTCGGGTTCGCCCAAGTTCGAACTACCTGCAGGCTGGACGCTAAATCTGCTCGATAATGCGAACGCCGGAATCGGCCTTGCAGAGATGATCGCCGAGATCAACTACGAAGCTCCCGCGGGACGGATTCGATTTACGGTTTCGAAATACGATAAGCCTCCCGAGACCCCCGCTTGGGAAAACTACTTACTCAGTCAAATCAATCGTTGGCGAGGACAACTGGAGCTGCCGCCGACTACCGTGTCCGATTTGCAACGTGAGCTTCCGACGATACCTCGCGATGGTGCAGCCTTGCCCGCCTACCTGTTCGATGCCAACGGAAGTGGAACTGGAGCATCAGGCTCAACGGCGGCGACACCCCCTTCCGATTCGACACCGCCCGTTTCAGCGGAACCAGCGATACCCGCACCTCCGGCCTCACGACCTGCGTTGAAATTGACTTATGACAAACCGGAGGCTTGGGAACTGCAAGCTCCGAAACCCTATCGAGAAGCGACCTTTAAAGTTGCCAAGGAGGGTAAAGAAGCTGAGATAACCGTCAGCACTGCAAGAGACATACCTGTGCAAAATGCGGGGATGTGGCTTAGCCAAACCATCCCAGTTAACGACCAAGCGACATTGGAGTCGCTTGCGTTAAAAACGGTCGAACAAGCGGAAACGCTTCAAGTTGGAACGAAGACGGCGAAACTCTATTCGATTCGCGCCTCGGACCAACCAGATGCCCGTTCGCTGTTGGTGGTAGCCATCCCGATGGGTGAAGGTGGCATGAGCATGTTCGTGAAACTAAACAGCGAATTGCGGATGATGGAAGAAGAGAAGTCAACCTTTTTGAGCTTTGTCAACACATTGCGTTGGGAGTAACCTCGCGTGGCAACTGGAACATTTAGTAGTGGTGTTGTATCGACGAAGGCCGCCGCCCCGCTTGATTTGGATAGGGCCGTATGGCTCCTTCTTCGCGCGATGGGCTCGCTCAAGATCACAGTCACCATGTTCGCATTGGGGACATTGATCCTGTTCGTTGGAACGTTGGCTCAAGACGAAGAGACCATCGTCGATGTCAAGAAACAGTACTTCAATAGCTGGGTCGCATCGGTTCCGTTCGATGTGTTCATGCCGCAAACGATTTGGCCGCACAAGGAAGCGATTCGGGGCGCATTTGCGATCCCAGGCGGGGCCGCAATTGGCTTAATTCTACTTTTCAATTTGATCGCTGCTAAACTAACTCGCTTTGCGATGAACGCGAAAGGGGGACGCTTTGTTGCCGGCATGTTCTTTACCGTCATCGGCTTTATCTTAGTCGGGCTAATCGTACTGAGCGCTCACTTGGGAGATGGTCTACAAGGTGAACCGCCCTTTAGCTACGATTGGCTTTGGAGCGGTGTGAAGGCAAGCGTCTGGGCCCTCGCGGCCGGGGCGTTGGTTTGGTGCATTGGATGGAATCCGAAAACACGGGTCGTTCGATGGACCATTTGGACTGTAACCGCCATTCTTTTAGGCATTAGTTATTTCTTGATTGCTACCAATGACGCATTTCGTATTCCGGATCCCGGTCTTCGCATTGTATGGCAATTGACCAAAAGCTTGGTCGTCAGTGTGGTGCTCTTGGTCGGTCTACTGCTGCTATTTGGCAATCGAGGTGGCAATGTTCTGATTCACTTGGGAGTCGGACTTCTCATGCTAGGGCAATTCATTTTCGGCGATGCACAGCACGAAGAACGCGTCGCAATTTTCGAAGGCCAAAAAACGCAAGTTGCGTATGAGCTGGATACGGTTGAACTGGCATTCGTCGACAAGAGCGACAAAGACAAGAATCATGTCGTCGCATTCGAACATCCGATGCTCCAACAATCCTTGGCTAATAAAAAATTCATCACCTCCGAAAAGCTGCCGTTCGAGATTCGAGTCGATCGTTGGATGACGAACTCGACTCGCGAGGATCGCAAACGTTTGCCAGATTCTTCGGACGATGACTATGAAGTTATGGGGGTTGGCATTCGCGAATATGAATTCAAAGAACTTCCCAAGTCGGGAGGGGCAAAGAGTCAGACCAATTACGCGACGGCTTACGTTACTCTTCGCAACAAAGAGAACAAACGGGTCGTCGGTAAGTTTGCAGTTAGCCAACTCTACAACGACGACGCCATTATGTACAAGTCGGAATATGAGCAAGCCGAGGCGGCCGGTAAGACTTGGGATTTCGGCCTGCGATTTCGTAGAAACTACAAACCCTATTCGATCATCTTGGATGACGTCGTCATGGAGGAATACACGGGGACATCCAAACCGAAAGACTATTCCTCCTACGTAAAGATCAAGGACGCGCAAGGAGACACCCTTCAGCAAGGGCGAATTTGGATGAACAATCCAATGCGGTTTCGCGGTGAGACCTTCTATCAGTCGGGCTATATGAACGGCAGCATGAACCCATATGGTGTCGAGCAAACGACACTCCAAGTGGTAACCAATGCAGGCTGGTTGATCCCCTATGTTGCATGTGTTCTTTGCGGACTAGGGATGTTAGTTCACTTTGGAGGAACCTTTGCCCGTTTTGCCTCTCGCTACGATCGTTTGAGATCGGCCACGGGTGAGTTGTCGGCCAAGTTAATGCAGAACAAAGAAGTAACAGGGTTTAGCAAGGGGAAGATAACCGCAATCGTTTTACCGATTGTCGCCTGCGGTCTAGTCGGTTTATGGATCGCTCGAAGCGCGAGCATTCCCAAAGTCAGCACGGAGCAAATCAATTGGTATGCCATCGGAGAAATTCCAGTTCAATATGGCGGACGAATTAAACCGCTCGCATCCGCAGCTGGCGAAGTGCTTGAGGTTCTGTCCAACAAGAAGTTTGCCTTGAGCAAAGATGGCCATACCTACGAACCCGATTTCAAGACTGGCGCGAAGATCGGAGCGGCCCAATGGATTATGTCGGTTTTCGCGAGGGAAGAATGGGTTCTGGATAGCCCGCTGATTCGAATCGATGCGGTCGAAACCACCAATGCACTTGGGCTCCAGCGACACACTTCCAATCGCTATTCCTACAATCAAATTCGAGAAGGGTTGTCCAAGATTCCGGAACAGTTAGAAAGCCTTTTCAAAACCAAACGAGAGGATTGGAGCTTTGAGCAATCGAAACTCGCGGAGGCGGTCGACAAAGTTTCGACGCTGGATAATCTGTTCGCAGCGTACACCCCAATAACACCTCGCAATTTTGGCGATTCATCTCAAGTCATTGCCGCCCTTCGAAGCCTGCAGCCCGAGGTGGAACGCATTCGGTCTCGCGGCCCTATTGCGATTTTTCCACCGCTGGCCAGCAATCCGTCTCAGAGCGGAGAGAAAGCGCCGCCACCAAAGTGGGACGCTTTTGGCCCAGCACTTTTCGAAACAGTCAAGAACAAAACCACCGGAGTCGAATCGAAAACGGAATCCGTATTAAGCTTCATGGCTCTCATGGAGAGTGTTTCGGCCGAAGAGAAAAAACCATCGGCGATCAATCAGCAAACCGCCGATTTCAAAGCTAGTGTGATCAAAGAATTTGGTTCAACGATCCGCGTCGGTAAGGTTCCATTTGAAGCTTGGTACGAGAACTTCTCCCCAATCGCTATTTCCAAAACACTCTATGTGATCTGCGGAGTTCTCGCATTTGCTAGTTTCATTGTTGCCCGGGACTCGCTGCGACGAACCGCCTTTTCGCTATGCGTGATTACGTTGCTCGTTCACACGGCAGCAATCGTCTGTCGAATCTACATCTCCGAACGACCTCCGGTGGCAACGCTCTATTCGGCGGCGGTGTTTATCGGCTGGGCAATCGTTTTGTTCTGTACCGTCACCGAGTTGCTCTTCCCCGTTTCTATTTCCGTCTTAGTGGCCTCGGTTGCCGGATACCTCACACTTCAAGTTGCACACGTTCTGAATGTCGGCGATTCCATGCCGGTTCTCGAAGCGGTTCTCGATACCCAATTTTGGCTTTCGACGCACGTGGTTAGCGTTTCTCTCGGGTATAGCGCTACGTTTGCTGCCGGGCTCCTTGGGATAGGCATCGTCGTCTTTACATTGCTTGAACGTATGGTTCCGAAGTCTGGAGACCGATGGGAGTTTGCCCCCGGTGTCGAAGTTATCGCAACACTCTACCGAATATGCTATGGCGTCGTTTGCTTTGGTCTCTTCTTTAGCTTCGTTGGAACCGTTCTTGGCGGTCTTTGGGGCGACGACAGTTGGGGCCGATTCTGGGGCTGGGATCCCAAGGAAAACGGGGCCATGATGATCGTTCTTTGGAACGCGCTGCTGCTGCATGCCAAGTGGGACAAGATGGTCAAGGCGCTCGGCTTCGGCATCTTGGCGATCTTTGGCAATATCATCACCGCTTGGTCCATGTTCGGTACCAATCTGCTCGGAGTGGGCCTCCACTCATACGGATTCAATGCCACCACGTTTTATTACTTGGCCTTCTTCGCGTTGAGCCAAGCCATCGTCATCCTTGTTGGGATTGGTTTGGTCTTTTTCCGCGGGAACAGGCCCCAGGTTGATCTCGAGTAGATATGAGCACTGTTCGATCCAACGCCCCAGGCTGTGAGTCCACATTTGATTTCGTATCGACTCGAATCGCTAGGCATCGCTGCATTGCCAAGGATACTTGGCAGCTGACGGTCGAGGCACCCGAATTGGCTCGCAAAACAGTACCTGGCCAATTTTTCATGATACGCATCGCAGGGCGAACCGATCCATTGATCGGTCGCGCGCTCGCTATGTACGATCGGCATTTGGACCAGAACGGGCAACCTGTGGCGGTCAGCGTGGTCTACACCGTCAAAGGGAAATTCACGCAAGCCTTGTCGAAATGTGTGGCTGGCGACCAAGTCGAACTTTGGGGGCCGCTAGGTAACGGTTTTTCGACCAAGCCCACGGATCACCTTATCTTGGTAGCAGGCGGCGTTGGACAAACCCCGATGTTGACATTGGCTTCCGCGGCGCTGGGCAAGGCGAGCTACGGTTCACCAAGCCAACCCAATGGCTATGCCAAGAAAGTAACTCTGTGCTACGGAGCACGAAACAAAGAGTATCTAGCTGGAGTTTCCGACTTCGAAACGGCATGCACGGACGTGCGAATCGCCACCGATGATGGTTCGCAAGGCCATCATGGCCGCGTCACCGATCTGCTGCGATCGCTTTTGGATGTAGAGAAATCGGACCATAACCTGAGCTCTGGATTGTCTGTTCGCATCGCTTGCTGCGGGCCTGAACCCATGATGGAAGCGGTCAGCAAGATTGCTTCGGAATACGCTGCCCCATGTGAACTGTCATTGGAAACACCGATGGCATGCGGTATCGGTATTTGCTTTACCTGCGTCGCCAAAATCAAGCAAGCGGATGGAGAGTGGGACTACCAACGAACCTGCATCGAAGGTCCAGTATTCGATTCGGAACAAATCGTTTGGTGAGTTAAAGTAGTAGGCACATTCCATGTGCCGTTCACCAGGAATTACTGTCAATTCACTCCGGCGGACGGCACGACGGAGCGTGCCTACTACTTTGTCGGCTGTGTCGGACCAGGGAATCACTCGTACTGCAACGCACTTGATATGTTGACTCGAGCGGCCCGCTCAGCGGGGATCAATGCTGCGATCACGACGACCAGCAATTCGAGCAGTGGCGAACATACTATCAACCAGGGATAAAGACCGAATTCGATAGCTCGACCGGTAGCCTGCTGGGTCGATAGGTTGAGTATGAGTGCAATCCACAAACCGATCACTACGCCTGGGACTACGCCAATTACTCCCATAAAGAACGCTTGGGCTAAAATCATTTTTCGGACTTGCCGTCGAGTCATCGCAACAACTCGCAGCATTCCGATCTCGCGAGTTTGCTCCAAGATGTTCATGGCTAAAGTGTTGATCAATCCGAAAGCCGCAACAACGGATCCGATGGCCAAAACGACCCACAGTCCACCCACCATCCCATTCGTTGTTTCCCGAACGAACCCGAGCAAGTCGACATTGGATTGGAACATCATGCCCGTATCATCACACAACTGGCGAAGTTGTTGTTCGACTAAGGCCTGCTCCGCGGTTTTTGCCTTAACAACGATCACATCAGTACCGTCAACATCCAAAAGCTTCTTCGCTATCGATGCCTCGAGGTAGAGTGTTAAACCTCCGGCAAGGTATTCGTTCGTGACGCCAACCACGCGAAGCGTTGTCGCTCCCTCTTTGGTTTCGAGAGGCAACGTGTCACCAACATGGATATTCAATCGTTGCGAGAGGACGGACCCAAGAACCACTTCGCCGCGATGGATTCCTGCCATCACTTCAACTTCATGCCCCTCAACGAGGTCGAAGTACTCTTGCGATTTCGAATTGAACTTGCGAACCACAACGACCACTGAGTTTTCATTGCTGCGTGCTCGCACAAAGCGAAGCGAATCAACGAGCTCCACACCTTGCATGGCTGTCACTTTCTCAGTCAATCCGTCCGGCATGTCAGCAGCCTGTCCGCTATTCATATCCGGCATCGCAGCCCGAACAAAGAAGTCGCCTTTCACGGCACGCGCATACCAGCCCTCGATGTTCCGAACGTTGTCCAGAATCGTGCTCGCCAATCCTAGCCCACCTCCCATGGCGATAAAGATGATACCAATGGTGAGCGAAGAACGTCCTCGATGTCGCAGGATTTGACGACGTGCAAGCATGCCTTCGGTTTTGAAAAAGAAGTTGAAAAGCCTCTCTACCAAAAGTGTCAAATCACCAATCAAAGCTGGTATTAGAAAGATTGCGCCGAAAGTCAGGGGAAGCAGGGCTGGAACCGAATGCTTGACATGAATTACGCCACTCAAGGCCAGAGTTTGGATGGACAACCCAACAAAGAGCAGCAGGCAGCCTATCTGTAGGAAAATCGTTCGATTCGTCGCAAATTCACCTTTTGCAACCACACGCATCGCTTCCGACGGAGACAGCCAAGAAGCAAACAGCGCCGGAAGGAAAGCACCGACGAGCGAAACAGTAACACCGCAGGTGCCCGCAAGAAAATAAGGCCAAATGGAAAATGGACTCGCCGGGATTTCGATCTGCAAAAACTTGGCGTAGGATAACCTGAATGCGGTCGCTCCAAAGGGGCCAATCATGCAGCCCAACAACGTTCCGACCACTCCGAGCCACATGCCCTCGCGAACGATCATCAATAGTACCTGTCTACGCGTGGTTCCCATTGCCCGCAGAATGCCGATGGTCCTACGCCGTTCGCCAACATTCATCTGAAACGTGTTGTAGATGATCAAGACGGAAAGAATTAATACAACGACCATCGCCACAAGCAGTCCTAACTGCGGACCAGCAAGACTTTCCTTGGTTACCTGGCTACGCAATTGCGGCTGTGCAACTCGCAATTCTTCGGAAAGCATCCCTTTGATGGTCTCTGTCATTTTTTCAACATTAGCATTCTTATCGAGCACAATTTGGACTGCATCCAGTTTGCCGTTTGCGCGAGACCAACGTTGTACCGTCGTAAGGTGAGCGACGATCAAGCCGGATTGGATCCCTGCGCTTGCATTGCTCGGCTTGATCAGTCCGACCACCTTTCCAACCTGGACGTAGCTTCGTGTCAAAAATCGCACTTCGCTACCGAGCGTCACGTGCGCTGAGCGAGCAAACCCCTCATCCATCAGCACGGCGTTTGAATCCGAATCGGAATGTTCTAGTTTCTCGCCTGAGACTAATTTGTAGCCTCGAACTTGTTGATCCAATTCAGGCACAACCCCAAGTAACTGAACTCGGTATCGAACTGGCTTTTTGGACTCGGGCTCTGCGGCCGCTGGAGCCTTGTCGGGATCTGGCTCAGGTTCGGCCCCTACTGTCATGTTGGAATAGCGTCGCAGAACAGGCGAAGCCACAGCAACGCCGGACAATTTAGCTATCGGTTCGAGTGGCTTACCATCAAAGGATGCTCCACCCGCCCCTTCGATTTCCAACGCAGCATTTCCAGACACCGCGCGCACCAAGGCGATTTGAGCAAGCTGTGCAGACTCAGACGCCAAGTAAGTTGCCACAATTGCAGCAACTCCGCCTACAATGCTCAGCAACGTCAGAAAACTGCGCGCCGGCCTGCTTTGGATTTCACGAATCGAAAGTCTTCGAAGCGGCATTAGCGATTCCCCTCCGAGAGAATCGCGGAATCGCTTGCAACTGGCGTGTCTAATTTAGCAAAGGTTCCCGAACCAATATTGAACGCTTGCGAATTGGAATCAAATTCGGCCTGGGAAATGTCCCTTTCGATGTTTCCATCTCGAAACATCAGCAGTCGAAAGGCCGACCGAGCAACATTGGCATCGTGTGTGACCATGATAATGGTCTGCTTCGATTCCGACGCGAGATTGCGAAGGAGTTGAGTTACGCGGCCACTTTGCCGCGAGTCCAAATTGCCAGTTGGCTCATCTGCCAATAAGATCGCGGGCTTAATCGCAAGCGCGCGAGCCACGGCAACCCGTTGTTGTTCGCCTCCCGAAAGCTTGGCCGGAATGTGATCGGCTCGGTGAAGCAATTCGACTCGCTCCAAAGCTTCCAAAGCTCGTTTTTTGGCGGTTTTTCGATCGATCCCGTCTAGTTCGAGCGGGAGGGCGACGTTTTCGACCGCAGTTAAGGTCGGAATCAGATTGAAGGCTTGGAAAACAAATCCAATTTTGCGTCGCCGAAGGAGGGTGCGTTGGTCATCGCTCAGATTGGCAGTGTCCACCCCATCCAAAATCACTTGACCACTTGTCGGAGGTTCAATTCCCCCGATGATACTCATGAGAGTGCTTTTGCCGGAGCCCGAGGGCCCCATTACAGCAACGAATTCGCCGCTTTCAATGGTGAGGTCAACCCCGCGTAAGACTTCGATGGCCACGTCGCCGGTACCGAACTGCTTGAATAGTTTGCGAGTCGTAATGATCGGCATTAGGGATTTTCGATAAAATGATCATGGGATGAGGGGGATGGATTATAAACCAAGCATCCAATACAGGCAGCCCTCCCCCCACTTGGTGGATGGATTAATAACGTTTTCTACAAGGAGGAGTGAAAAGCGTGCGAATTTTAATCACGGGTGCAAATGGCCTGTTGGGTAACAACATCGCTCGTCTTGCTCAAGAAAGAGGAATGGGCATCGCTAGCATCTGTAGATCAGACGGAGCTAACCGCGCGTTTGGAGGACTGGATATTGAGGTTTTCCCGGTCAATCTCGTTGACCGAAAGAGATTGGCGACGGTTTTTGAAAATCAATTTGATGTGGTGATTCACTGTGCTGCCAGCATTCATATCGGTTGGAAATTTGTCGAACAGGGGATGCAGGTGAATCGCGATGGCACCAAATATCTTTTGGAGGAGGCGGGGAAACGTAGAATCAAGTTCATTCATGTGTCCACCGTTAATACACTACCAGTTGGGACCAAGGACTTGATCGTTGACGAAGAAACGCAGGGTGGCGGCCAAATTCTGTGCAACTACATTGTTACCAAAATGGCTGCCGAACGCGAAGCGGTGGAAGCGGCTGCGGCCGGCCAAGATGTCGTCATCGTCCACCCAGGTTTTATGGTCGGCCCCTGGGACTGGAAGCCGAGTAGCGGTCGCATGCTCCAAGCTCTACAAGGCTTCGCACCTGTTTCGCCCTCCGGCGGATGCACCGTTTGCGACCCACGCGACGTGGCAGAAGCTATTCTCAACGCTATCGACCGAGGGGTATCAGGTCGTCACTACATTCTCGGTGGAGAAAACATGATGTACCTAGAGCTTTGGCGTCGGATTTGCGAAGCCCTCGGCAAGAAAGGACCTCTGACATCCATGCGAGCGCCAGGAAGATTACTCGCTGGAGCGATAGGTGATACTATCAGCCGGTTTACCAAGCAGGAGTTGGATATCAACTCCGCTGCCATACGCATCTCGTCTCAGATTCAGTGGTTCAGTAGCCAGAGAGCGATAACGGAACTTGGATATCAGCCGCGGCCAGCCATAGATTCCATTAGGGATGCGGTTGCATGGTTGCGTCAAAACAATCTTCTAAAGGCGGCTAATAATGGGTAACAGTTTACTAAAGCGACTTCGAATCGGAATGCACCGCAATTTGATTCGGTTTGGAATTGACGTTCGCAAAACACGTGCCGATCGAAAATTGCTCGAGCAAGTGATCTTCCCTGAGATACTGAGTACGGCGGAATACCAACGCATTCTCTTTGTAGGTTGCGCGTGGTACACGCTTCATTATCCCAAAATCTTTCATGGCCGTGATTTCATTACCATGGAGATCAGTCCTGATGAAGCGGAATATGGAGCTGCGACCCACATTATCGATAGCTGCGAAAACATCGCAAACCATTTCCAGTCCAACACATTGGACGTGGTGGTGTTCAACGGTGTCTACGGTTGTGGACTGAACGAGCTAAGCGCGATCAACAAAACACTAATGGCAATCCATCAATCTCTGCGAGAGCAGGGGTTGTTTGTGTTCGGATGGAATGACCTTCCGGAGATGGCACCGTACCGAATCGAAGAACTGACCGGACTGAGCGCTTTTGCAGCGTACACGTTTCCGTCGCTTCATAAATCGATTCACGAATCCGACACCAAGAATCGACATCGCTTTCATTTTTATCGCAAGGAAACTTCATGACCATCAATCCATCGGATGCCTTAGAACGCGCGATCGCATTGGCCGTTAAGTCGCACCACGGCCAACGTGACAAGGCTGGCCAGCCCTATATCTTGCACGTTCTAAGAGTCATGCACGCGGTCAGCGATCCAATCGCAAAGCAAGCGGCGGTTCTTCACGATTACATCGAAGACGTTGGTGGAACCATTGCGGAATTGACTCGCCATGAGATTAGCGAGCCAGCCATTCAAGCCATTGCAAGGCTCAGCAAACCGGATCACGTGAGCTATTGCGAATACGTTATCAGCCTAAGCTCCGATCCGATTGCGGTTCAAGTCAAGATGGCAGATCTAGAAGACAACTATCGAATCGGAAGAGTCGCATATCGCGCTGGTCACGAAGCGGACGATGCGAAACGGATTCAAAAGTACGCTCTGACTTACCAGTTCCTGTCAAAAGCAATCAGCGTCGAAGAATACCGAAAACGAATGGTTGGCCTCGAATAACTAAGCAGGGTCGATAACGTTTCTGTTCCTCAAGGATTGTCTTGCCCCCTTTGGCCCTGGTCGTGTTGATTTAGTCGTTTAACAGTCAGCCGAAGGCGTACTTAACTTCTTTGACAGTACGCCTACGGCTGACTGTTAAACGAAATTCATTTGTGCAAGTATTAAATCAACAGCCCATTCGTCCAATTGGATCACAAGGCCGCTGGGGTCTCTATGCCGAGTGGATCGCGCGGTTGTCTACCGCCAAGGCTGCTTCGTGCATGGTTTCTGCCAAGGTTGGGTGGGCGTGGCAGGAGCGTGCGATGTCCTCGCTGCTTGCTCCGAACTCGATCGCGATGGCTGCTTCGGCAATCAAATCACCGGCTCGAGCACCGATGATGTGAACGCCCAACACGCGGTCTGTTTTTGCATCCGCCAAAATCTTGACACGACCTTCGATTTCGCCAAGCGTTCTAGCTCGACCGTTTGCTCCGTAAGCCCCAACACCCTTCTTGTACTCGATGCCAGCTTCTTTGAGCTGCTCTTCTGTCTTGCCAACGGTTGCAATTTCCGGATGGGTGTACACAATCGCTGGGATGCAATCGTAATTGAAATGCGAATGAATCCCAGCAATCTTCTCGATGCACACGACGGCTTCTTCCATCGCCTTGTGAGCGAGCATTGCTCCGCCAATCAAATCACCCAGCGCATAAACACCCCGCACCGATGTTTGATAATTGGCATCGACGGTAACGAAGCCTCGTTTGTCGGTCGCGATTCCGGCTGTTTCAAGTCCAATCCCAACGCAGTTTGGTACTCGGCCAGCGGCCAGCAAAACGCGATCGCATACAATTGGTTCTGCTCCCTTGCAACGAACAACGCATTTGCCGTTTTCGACGCGTGCGTTCTCAACCCATGAATTCAATCGGAACTCAATGCCTTGACGACTAAAGATTCGGAAGGCAAGCTGACTCAGCTCTTGATCCATGCCAGGCAGCATTCTATCCATGGCCTCAAGAACGATCACTTTGCTGCCAAGCCGGTTCCAAACACTTCCGAGTTCCAGTCCGATATAGCCACCGCCGATGACAGTCAGATGCTCCGGAACAGTTGGGTAAGAAAGGGCTGCTGTGCTATTGCCAATCAAATCGCCATCTTCCTCGACGCCTCGCATGGTTGCAGGACGCGAACCTGTCGCCAAAATAATATGCTTGGCTTTGAACAGAATCGTTTCGTCGCCAATTTGGGCAACAATGGTGTTCGCGTCTTGAAGTTGTCCCTTGCCACGATACGGTGTGACCTTATTCTTTTTGAAAAGCAAATCGATGCCACCGGTCAGGGTTTGCACCACTTGGTCTTTGCGTTTCATCATCGTTGGCAAATCGAGCTGGACATCTCCGACCACGATTCCATGATTGGACAAACCAGCCTTGGTGTCATGATAAATGTGGCTGGATTCCAACAACGCTTTGCTTGGAATGCAGCCGACGCGAAGGCAAGTGCCACCGAATTTCGGGTTGTCATCAATGCAAGCTGCATTCATACCCAGTTGGGCGGCCCGAATAGCGGCTACGTATCCACCAGGTCCACCACCCAAAACCACAACGTCATGCTCAACAATTCTCATGGACAACTCTAAATTGGGATCGATTTCGAATATTTGGGAAGTGTCTGCGAACCACAGGACTAGTCCCTACCTAAAAGCTTAACGCCGTCGCCCCAAATTCCAAGGTCAATGGCGCCCTTAGGTGGCCTAGGTTTCTCGGGAAGTGATTACACTAGCGGTCGATATGATTTCCAAACGAATTGACAGATTGGTGGAATGGACCAAGTGGCCAGCAGCATTTTTGGCCATTTTTACGCTCCCTTTGACGTTTTACGCTTGGTGGAGGCTTTTTTCGCAGGTTCCGACCTACCCCGGCTACGCGATCATGTTCGCTATCGGGATTGGGCTTTTCGTGTTTTTGGCCCGAACTTCGTTTGCCCAATCCGTTTTTGCGAGGCGAACGGTTGAATTAGAAAG
The DNA here is from genome assembly GCA_031424235.1 of Pirellula sp. Taxonomy (GTDB): domain Bacteria; phylum Planctomycetota; class Planctomycetia; order Pirellulales; family Pirellulaceae; genus JBKCUI01. The sequence continues at coordinate 30,252 of JANPHB010000277.1, read as the reverse complement.
GGATCTGACCCAATCGATTTTGGCTTTTGCTATGCTTCATCCTGTGGTCGGCTATGGAGTCAACCGAGCAAAAGGTTCGCGGGTTCGGTGGCTGGGTCGAGGAAACTGGATCATGTTGGCCGCACCGTACTTTGTGCCAACCGCCACGATTCTGCTTTGGCTCGTCTCACTTTTGTTATTTGCATCGCTTCGCTGCCTGGTCCTTGGATTTGGCATCAGCTACCACGTTACGGCGGTCGCAATCCAGTGCCAGACCGGAACGAGTGAAGTACGGCGGTTGGGCCGAAAATTCTGCTGGATGTTCTTGCCTGCAGCGAACCTGCTTGTGGCAGGATTGGTTGCGGCCTATTCACTTAATGGTTTTACTGGCATAGGGGACTTTGCCTACGATTGGTTTGGATTGCCTCGAGCTTTGGCGGGAATGGTGTGGAAGATGCTTTTCGGAAGTGAAGCTGTGAGCGACTAGAAAATTGCATGCCATAGTGAGTTCTGAGCCAGGAAACATTGTAGGGCTGAGAAAACGTTGCTTTCAGTTCCAGGGCACACCCGGCAGGTGTGCCCCACCGTGGGTCACTCTTGCCGAGAGTGACTTTGCACTGCAAGAGCGGCATTTGACAATTTTCAAGTCCCTAGCGCATAATTCGTTTTGGATCGTCAGTTCAAGCTGGCAATCGATTTGGCTGACCGTCACATCGAATTGCATCGTATGGGATACCCATTCGGAGAAAATGACTTGAGCATTGCGAGTGGTGGGGGATCGTGCATCTACCGAAGCACATAACTCCACCGCACACGCCGTTCGGTTGAACTGACGATCTTTTTAGACTGCCGACAGCGTAGGATGGGACCATTGTCCCGTCCGATTATTTGTTCGGGACAATGGTCCCAAACTACAAACCAACAGTAAAACGCTCCTGATGGATCGCTTGAAAATATTGGCTCAGACGTTGCTCGACGGCGAATGGACTCTAGCCTCCATCGAAGAACGCATTCGAAGAATCACGAGACCGAAATCGCGAGCTAGAAAAAAGTTGGGGGCTGAGATTCATGCCCGCTTCCAATCGCCACCGTCGCGAAGTGCATTGATCGAGTTCCTGACGACTTTAAAGCGTGGGCTATGTAGCAAACTGAATTGGAGCCGAATCGAGAACGATCGACAATTCCGCATCGAACCGAGCACGATGCGACGCGTCGTCGCCCCAACCTTTGCCCGCACGATTCCTGCCTTGCCAACGGTAGGGGCCTTTGCCGATTGGTGTGGTCTGTCTGTTGGACTGGTGGATTGGTTATCAGAACATCGCAAGAAGCATTATCGTGTTAGCACAACTCCCAAGCGATTGGGAGGCCTGAGAATCTTGGAGTCGCCGCGGTTGAGGCTGAAGGGGATTCAACGCATGATTGCGAGCGGGTTGCTGCAGTGCATTCCGTGTCATGCTTCGGCGCACGGATTTGTTCGAGGACGATCGGCGATCTCGTATGTCCTGCCGCATACGAAAAAAGAGGTGGTCTTGCGGATGGATCTCCAGGACTTTTTTCCGAGCATCGATGCTTCGCGGGTTTTTGGATTTTTTCGCTGGCTGGGATATCCTTATGCCGTGACGCAATTGCTGACCGACCTTTGCACGTCCTGTTGTACCGAGGATAAGATTCGAGAGATCACGGCAGAACATTTTCGTTTTCAGTCCAATCGGGAGTCTTTGGAACGATTGCGGTTGCTCTACTGTCGAAAGCACTTGCCCCAAGGGGCTCCGACGTCACCCACTTTGGCCAACTTGATCGCGTACCGATTGGATTGTCGATTGAGCGGGTTGGCGGCGAATGCTGGGGTCAGCTATACGCGATATGCAGACGATCTTCTCTTTTCTGGTACTAGCGATTTTGGCCGATTTGCGAAGTCGTTTGCGATCAAGGTTGGGGCGATTGCAATCGAGGAAGGCTTTCAGGTTCAGTTTAGGAAAACGCGAATCATGCGAGCCGCTACCCGGCAATCGGCGGCGGGGATTGTGCTCAATCAAGGCACGAACGCGAAGCGGTCGGAGTTTGATTTGCTAAAAGCGATTCTATACAACAGCGTTCGCAGTGGCCCGTCGACTCAAAACCACGAAGGGGTTTCGGACTTTCAGTCGCATCTTCGAGGTAGGATCAATTGGGTGCGTCAATTGAATCCAGCTCGCGGCGAGAAGCTGATGGCGATGTTTCATTCGATCGATTGGTCAAGGTGACATAAGGCACTCTCGGCAAGAGTGCCCCACGGTGGGTCGCATCTGCCGGATGCGACTTGCAGAGTACTTGGTCACTCTCGGCAAGAGTGACCCACGGTTAAGTTGCATGCAAGCCCAATCTCGGCTAGGTTGGTGTCACAAGGCCAGCGGCGGAGTCCGATTTACTTAGCACGACGCGCAAGCTAGTGAATGAGGCGCTGGATTCACTAGCTTGCGCGTCGTGCTAAGGTGAGTTTTCACTCCGCCGATCGCCTAAGCGACCCATCATGCGCCCTACTGGAGACCAATATGAACATCACCTTGTATGCAGATGCCCTTGCCCGATTTCTTGTTCTTTTCATCGCAACAACAATCGCATTTGCCGACGACGATTCTAAGGAACCGACTTATCCTGTTAAGGTCTTGTCGATTCAGACCATCTTGGTCGACGTGGATGGGGAAAGTGTCGTCGGCGCCAAAGTGTTTACTTGGCCCAACAAAGTGAATTTGACGGGTGGTTCGACATTGCTCACATCAACATGGCGCGCAATCGACTACATAGAACGATTACTCAGGGGTGACTCTGACTGGAGCCCCTGGAGCGAAGAGTCATTGATAAGTCGACATTACCAGGTCTCCGATGAAGAAGGGATGGTTACGTTGCGAGACATTCCGGTTGGAAGCGAAGAGAGGATTAATGTCGAGCATCCTGAATACGATCTGCCCTACGAGATTGGAGAAGTTCGGAACGATGTTAAATTCCGCGTGAATGCGGGAGAAACGGAAGAGCGTTTGCTTATCCTTCAAAAACGTGAGATGAAGAAACTGAAAGAAGAAAAATAGTTTTATGACCAGTGATCGGATTTGGGTAGCGGTGGGATTTGAGAGGGTGGAGCATTCTCGATCTTAGTCGGCTCCGCGCGATGCCTTGGGAGCGAATCAAGCGGCTCAAGACTTTGCATCGCGTTCGGTTGATCCTGTGTGTTGGCGGCTGGGAGCGTTCGAATGGATTTTCCAAAGTGGCTGCTGACAAAACGTTGCTTGGCAATTTTGTGCGATCGGCCGTCGCTATTTGTGCCGAGCACCGTTTGGATGGCATCGATTTGGATTGGGAGCATCCGAAAGATGAGAAAGAGCAACAGGGTTATGCCAAGATACTTCAGGAGTTACGAACAGCATTCCAGCCGCAAGGTCTGAGTTTATCGATTTCCATGGCTGCTTGGCAAAGCGAAGGCGTACTCCGCGCCTTGGTGGTACGCCTACGGCTGACTGTTAAACGAAATGCATTTGGGATGGTTCTCCACAAAAGCTGGCGTTGACGTGCATGATGGATTTCCGCTAAATCCCACACAAGCTGCGTGTTGCGGTCCTCACTGAAAAGTCGAACGAGAAAATAGGTAGATTTTTCCGGTTATCCGTAATGTGAGGACGGCGATTTGCCGAAACAAGATGTATTGGCGACTTTCACGTAAGTAAAAAGTTCTCCAACGAGAGCTTACTAAACAAAACAAAGGCATTTCCGCTCAATGGGAGCGGGGGTGCTACAAGCTACCAAAGGGAATTGTTAGCATGCGAACCAAACTCGCGACCTGGACTCGATTGGCTGTAGTAGTCGTTGCCATCAGCGGTACACAAACCGGATGCAAATCCGGATGGAAAATGCCCGGTTCGGACATGTTCCCTTGGTCAAAAAAACCTTCGGAATCGACTCTGGCTGGTAGCAGCCCAAGTCTCTCGATGCCACCCAGTGGTTCTACTTCATCGCCACTTGGGCCAGCTTACAAGAACAGCCCAAATCCTCTGGTAAGCAACGCTGCAAATCCAGGACGACCATCGTCGCCATACGGAGGCACTTCTGCTCCCAGCTTCAACATGCCGCCGAACAATGCTAGCAGTTACCCTGGCAATCAAATGGCCAGCAATGGAGCGGGTGTAACATCGTCTGCTAACGGCTATCAAACCGGGCAATACAACACAGCTAGCAACGCCAACCGAGCTGGTGGAATGTCGCCACCAACTCCGTACGGTGCACCACCGAGTGGCTATAGTGCTCCTGCTGGAGGTGGCTACAGTGCTCCGCCATCGAACGCTATGGCTGGATTGCCATCTTCGATGCCACCGGCTTACGGCGGCATGCCGACCGGCGGGCCAACGCAGTCGCCAAGTATTTCGTCGTACCCACCAATGGGCGGCGGAGTACCTGCAATGCCAGCCGCGTATAGCCCAGGTGCGATGGCTAATAGCGCGCCCCCTCAAAACAGCATGCCTAACGCCTACCAACCTTCGTCGCTTCCACCGAGCACACCGAACATGACGGCTGGCGCACCAAGCTACGGCGGTGCAGCACCGTATCAGCCAGGCAGCGTAGGGCGTAAAACCGGTTACGATTTCTCGCCACAAGGAGCTGTCGGTGCAACTCCAGCAAGTTACCCAAACACAGCGACTCAAACAAATCCTCCACCCGGCGGTATCTATCGATAATCGGGTAGAAGCTGAGCGTGTGGGCTCCTGACTAAAACGAGTACCTAGAATCATTCTCAAACGAGATCAGCCGAAGTGTTAGCACTTCGGCTGATTTCGTTTTGAGGGTGTCTTTCGTTGTATTCTGGAATAACCTCGTTCCAAGGCTCCGCCTTGGAACCCACTGCTTTCGAGGCTCTGCCTCGCGTTTGCCATGGATTTGTTAACTCAGGAGGCAGGAGCCTCTGATGTATGCGTTCCCACGCGGAGCCGGGGAACGAGTTTGATCCGGGTCGCGTGTACGCAATCGTCGCGGAGCGACGAGCGACAATGTCGCCCTCCGCGAAGGCAGCGTGCCCACGTATTTCATAAAAGTACTCTAGAATAATCCGCACTAGTACTTTCGCTGTTGTCGAGTAGCATACATAGGAACAAACACTTAAGAAGAGCAACCCGCAAAATGCCTTTGGAATATCATCCGCCATACGATTTGATGCTTTGCGGCGGAGGCGTAATCGGACTGTCGATCGCGTATCAATGTGCCTCGAATGGCTGGAAGGTATTGCTCGTCGATTCGGGGCGGATCGGCAAAGAATCGTCTTGGGCAGGCGCTGGTATTTTGCCTGCGGGAGCAACGATCGAAGCCCAAGATCCTACGGAGCAATTGAGAGCGCTTTCGCATCGCTTGCATCCCGAATGGTCTCAGCGGTTGCTCGAGCAAACCGGAATCGACAACGAGTTTCGACGATGCGGTGGTTTGTATTTGGGGATGAGCCCTGCCGAGCGAGCGACTTTGGCAGCCAACCAAATGTGGTGGGACGAGCATGGTGTGGGCTTTGAGTCTTGGTCTGCCGGTGAATTGGCGACGCGATTACCCTTTATGCATGAGCAGGTTGCAGCCAACGATCGGTTGCGTGCTTGGTATGTGCCTGAAGATTGTCGGGTTCGCAATCCGAGGCATATTCGGGCGTTGGTGGCCGCCTGCGATAAGCTCGGTGTAACGATGCGGGAAAACACTTGCATCGATAATCTCGAAACGCACGCGGACCGAATCGTTTCGGCGCATTCGGGCGGTAGCGAATTTCATGCGGAAAAATACTGCGTCACGAGCGGCGCTTGGGCATCGCAGCTTTTGAAGCCGATTGGGGTTGAGACCGGAATTCTGCCTGTGCGCGGACAGATGGTTTTGTTCAAACTCGACAAACCCCTCTTTTCGATGGTCATCAACGAAGGTCATCGCTATTTGGTGCCGAGAGATGATGGTTACGTACTGGCCGGGTCGTGCGAAGAAGAAGTTGGCTTTGACCATCGAACAACGGATGAGATGATTGAGCCGCTCAAAGAATGGGCGCTGCAAATTTGCCCGGTTCTGTCGCAAGCAGTGGTAGAGCGAGTTTGGTCGGGGCTGCGTCCGGGCTCCTTTGATACGCTTCCTTATTTGGGGACACTACATCCATTTGAGAATGGGTTTGTGGCGGCAGGGCATTTTCGGCACGGTTTGCACTGGTCGACCGCGACGGGTCTGCTAATGTACCAATGGATGAGCGGTCAGAAAACAGAAATCGATCTCAAGCCATTCCGAGTTCAACGTGGCCAAACACTTGGCATGCAACTTCACACAACCAACCAAAATAACTCATGACGACCTCACGTATCGACAAGATTCAAGCAATGCTGCAGGATGATCCGCGGGATACCTTTTTGCGGTACACGCTTGCAATGGAATACCGCAAGCTGGATGAAAACGAAAAGAGCTTGGAACTGCTAACCGAATTGGCCAATCACGAGGAGCCTCGTTATGTGGCTGCGTTTTTTATGGCTGCTCAGCAACTTGTGGAGCTGGACCGCATCGAAGAAGCGAGAGCGTTTTTGCGAGACGGGATCGACGAAGCGAGACGGCAGAACAATCAACACGCGGCAGCTGAGATGAGTGAGCTTCTCGCGGAAATCGGAAAGTAGTCCGTAGCAAAGGCTGCTAGCCGGTAGGTTTAAGCAGTATGGCAACAGGCTAGTAGCAGCCTGATGCTTTCAACATCTTTGCAAAGCCAGCTCCCTGAAAACCCCAAGGGAGAGCGAGGCTCCTGCCGATGTAGGATGGGACCATTGTCCCGTCCATTAAACTAGTTCGGGACAATGGTCCCAAACTACTTCCACTTGGCATTGCAAAGATGTTTAGTGCTGTGGCCTCACCCTCCCGAGTAACAAATTGCTTGTCAAGTAACCATCGAATGAAACCTAACTCTGTTTTATTAGCCATTGAAACCAGCGGAAAGAGTGGATCGGTCGCGATACTTCATGAACAAGCGGGAACGGTTGTTTGTGACATGGAGTTATTGGCACCGGAATCCGGATCAGCCAAGACACTTGCACCAGCCATCGAACGATTGATGGTCAAGCACAATATGGAGATGAAGAGCTTGTGTGCAATCGCATTGTTGACTGGTCCAGGTTCGTTCACAGGTTTGCGAGTTGGTGTAGCGACGGCCAAGGCCATGGCCTATGCGTTGCGGATTCCGACGGTTGAGGTTGACACATTGGACGTGATCGCGAGGCAATGTCCAGTTGCTAGCCATTCCTTGTTTGCTATTTTCGATGCGTACCGAGGGCAGGTATTTGCGGCTGAATACTGCATTCGCGAGGTCGGTTCTTCGCAATTGATCGAGAAAGTCACTGACACTGAAATTTTGGACATCGATGTTCTATTCGAACGGGCGAGTCAGTCAAAGAACGGACAACACTCTATCGATTTGTGCGGGCCTGGGTGCGATCGAGTTCGCAGGACGCTGGCCGATCCTGAGCTTAGTCAGCCAGATTTGGTGGCGACGCTCGCAGGGAGAATTCGGTGGATTGACGGTCCAGAGACGTTTCCTAAAGCGGACACGGTAGCGAGGTTAGGGAACGAAAAATTCGAAAAGGGACAAATCTTAGACCCGTTTTCGATACAACCAAGATACTACCGGGGGAGCGCGGCTGAAGAAATGGCCGCCGCCAAAAAAGCAGAAAGCCGATAACTCGCGGAATAATGTCATACTAGATCGCTTCGCGAAGCAAACGTGCAATAACGGCCGTGCCAACTTGACCACCGAGGCTTCGGCCGGCCGTGTTATCGAAATTAAAATGGATGCCGCCGTAGATGCGGCTGAGACCCGCTTCCTCGGCAGCTTGGTTGAAACTGTCGAAGTGACGCGTCACGATCTGCGAGGGATCAAGCGGTCGTTGTTCGGCTGCTAAATGACCGTCGCTTTGGCTGTCGAATGCGACGTTATTGCCGAATAGACCGGTCAGCACCGTGCTGGCTGCTCCACTAAATGTGCTGTGGCCCGATGTGTAAGTGGGGAAGGGTGGGGTCTTGAGCAATGGGATCCACGAAGGATTGCCAAGCGTCGCTGCGTTGCCATCTTGATCGGCCTGCCGAATCGCGTCGATCGGTCGCCAAACATCATAGTGGTACTTGGCATCCCACGACGCAATGCCTGCATCGGCCATGGCGATATTAAGCAACGCAAATGTGCGAGCGGTTTCGAGAAAACCAGTTCCTTGTTTGAGAGTCACGTCCGTAGCGATTCTATTCCAATGGCCCGGCGGCGTTGCGGTGCCACCTCCATCCGCCCAAAAAAGCGCTATCTCGGTCTGCTCGGGTGTCCGTTGGGTGCTTTGAAAGGCACCCAGTTGCATCACTTCATCCACGGCAGCTGCGTACTCAGCACTATCGATGGCGGGTGGCGGTTCCGGCCGAAACTCATTGCCGCTGGCTAGTGCAAACGGTTTGACGCTTGGCCATTGTGACAGGAGTGGCGGCAAGTAGTCAGGGAAGGTGCGTTGCCATTTCCCTACCTCGGTCGTTGGCGCGTAGGTTGGACTAGCCTTGGCACCATCGTTGACTCGGTCGGCGAGAATGGCCTTGCCAACGCTCCGTCCCAGTTCGATGCCAAGAGTCTTTGCAGTTCCGTCGGGCACTTGTGCCAGCGTCTCGTCGAGGGAAGCTAGCCAAACGGCGATTTCATCCACGGCGGAGTACAACGACTTAGCCACTTCGAACGCCGCCGCGGCGGCCGCGGCGTCGGCCGATGCGCCGACTTGTGGCGGCAAGTCAACGCGATAGCCATCGTACTTTCCCGTGACCGCATTGGCCGCATCGAACATGGCCGCATGGATCATGGCAAGATTGCGTGCAACCAATGGAGGCTGCGCCGTTACGATACGACCTTGATAGGGATCGTTCGAGGTAGTTGTCCACTGCCGAACAATATCGAGCGCCGATGCATTCCAGTCTTGAATGGTATTGCCACGGCGAATCTCGAGCGACTTGTCCGAATGTCTTCCTAGATCGTCTCGGGCCGACAATCGCACCGTTTGCAAGCCTTCGGCAACAGACAGTTGAACAGTGAATCGTCCCTCTGCATCCGCAACCACGGATCGTGGTATGCTATCGCTCTGATCGAGCGAAACCGTGACGATGGAATTGACAAGCGTTTGACCTTGGATCGAGACGCTGTTGGAGAGTACAACTCCGTTGCTATTCGGATCGGAGGCTGGTGAAAGGCCGCCGACGACCGTAGGCTGTCGCTCACCGATGTTGTTGATTGCATTGATAACGACGAGCACATCGAGGGGCGTCAAAAAATTGTCGCCATTGACATCATAAAACGGATCGCCGGAATTCTGCGTGCGAGTCGGCAGTTCCCTCGAACCATTGCTGTTCAAATTATTTATGAGCAACAACACATCGAGCGGCGTGACGAGCGAGGAATTGTCGACATCGCGCATGAGCGAAGCATTCTGCCAATCGCTCGCCATCAAGTGGCGAGATTCCAATCGCTCGATGGTTCGTTGTCTACATTTCATGTTTTGTCACTCGTAAAATCCATGGAAGGCGGGTTCTGCCCGAGTACGTATTCTACTCTTATGAATCGCAGTTACTATGTGTTTTCCTCCCCCTCGCCCCGTTTCGGCAACGCTGTGAAGCATTTTGAATCCCCATTTTGCTGTGCCAAGTCACTCTCGGCAAGAGTGACCCACCGTGGGGCACACCTGCCGGGTGTGCCATTGAAGTGAAAGCAATGTTTCCCATGCCAAAAATAGTTCACAGCGTTGCCGTTTCGGAGAGAGGGGGTCGTGGGGTGAGGGGTAGAATCTTGACTAGCGAGTCTCGAGATAAACTCGAGAGCATTTCACAGTCCGTTCATGACTTGTAGTTTACCGATCCCTTTTTCTTTTGGTTCATTAGTTGTATTGGACGAAGCGATATCACTGATTACAACCGCTACTAGCGCATCTCCTAGAGAAGCCCACAGGTTTACCCTGTGGAAGTTTAGGTTTTTTTGCTACCAAACCGTCTCGCCGCGATCGTTCTCTCGCCGCCGGATCTGCCTTCGGCAAATTCGGCGGCCCAGCAAACGAGACAAGCGTCCTGTGAGTAGTGAAAAACCTAACGATCCGCAGGACAAGCCTGCGGGATTTAATGCATTGGCATAAGCGTGTTCCCTAGCGAATGCACCATACTATGCTTTTGCAAACAAAGTGACCTGACCCCTTTTTCTTTTTTGACCGCTTTTTCTTTTTTATTGATTGTCTCATGGGCAACCACAGTCTTTTTCCCCCCCGAGACGCCCCAAATTGCGAGTTGTGGTTACAGCATTCGTTGAAACCGTAAAAAGCTCGCCGCCTAACCCAATTCCTCCCGAGAAACCAAAGGCGTGGATACCTCCGCCATAACTAACTTGTAATGAACCTCCGATAATAAATTCTAAACTGAGTGTAACTGTCGTAGACATCTTTTCCAAATCGCAAATGCTATTGGCGTCCGTAACAAAAAGACTTGCCCCGATAAGATTCCACGCCCTTGCAAGTCCTTGAAATTTCTGGTCGTTATCGGGTAGCGATTCCATTTGGCCCTTTTCATTTATTCTGTAATTCTTTGGCATATCGCTGTTCAACGATGGCGGATTTGCATTTGTATCCTGCGTAAAATCGCCAGCGTTTAATCCAGTATGCAGTCCCAAGAAAACGCCGACGCCATATTGTGCCTCTTGTTTTCCACCTAATCCTCCCATCGCCGCTGCACTTCCCGGTCCCGATAGTGCACCGACGATGCCAAGTAACCCAGACGGGTCCACGTAGGTCATTGGATTGTTTGCCACATAGCGAAAGGCATTCATGTCGCCGGAATTGAATCCAATTGGATCTTCACTGATAAAGCGGCCCGTTTCAGCGTTGTAATAGCGAGCGCGGTAATAGTTGAGGCCTGTGGCGATGTCGAACTCACGCCCCGTAAACTGGTAACGCGTAAAGTGCTTCGGCGTGGAACTCGACATGGCGAGAATGCTTCCAAAGCTGTCGTACTTAAGATGATTGACCACCGCACCGCTGTTATCGACAAGATCGCGGACCGTACCGAGATGGTCGGCCAAATCCCACAAGACGAATCCGGACGAGTCTTCTTGCGCGAGAATTTGATCGACGGCTGGGCCGTGCAAGTACCGCATCGACTCGGAAGCAGGTAGCGGGCCGGGGCCGTCCGCATCGGTCCAATCGGCGAGGACGTTGTTGCCGTCGTAGACGAAGTACGTGGAAGACGTAGCGCCAATTGAGCTCGTGACTGACTCGGCGGTGCGACGATCAAGTGCGTCGTAAATGTAGCTCACCGTTTGTATCGCCGTGCCGTTCGCTGTGGCACGGTCCACAACACCGACAAGCCGATTGCGCTGATCCCAAGTAAACTCACGAACCGCGCCGCTAGCAATCTGCGTTCGAGTAGTCAAATTTCCTTCGGCGTCGTAGCTATATCGATAAGTGCCGTCGCTGGTCAATCGATTATTATCCGGTGTGCCTGCGACTCCATCGCCAACCACGTAGCCTGTTCCATGACGCTGAGACGTGGTGCGATTGCCGGTCGAGTCGTATCCATACGACTCATCCACGTTTGCCGGGTCGGCATGCAAGGCGGCTGTCAATTGATCGCGAGTGTCGTACTTATAGTCCGTCGCACCATCGATGTCGGTGATTCGCGTGATTCGACTAGCAGCATCGTATTGATACGTAAACAACGCGAGCGTCGTTCCAGCGGCATTCTTGTGGGTAATGGCGTCGAGCCGGTTCAACGTGTCGTACGTAAACGTCGAGGCGGCCACGACCGTTTGTCCTGCCGTGTCGGTCGCCCGTATCAGCGATGTGAACTGGCTACTCGCGTTGTATGCGAAGTCGACTCGCTTCGTCGCTACGCTGGCAGCACCAACGGCAGTTTGTACTACGCGAGTCATCCGATCCAATGCGTCATAGGTGTAAGCGTTCTTTGCACCCGCGTCGCCATTAATTGTGTCGGAAACGCTCAGGCGATTTCCGATTGCATCGTAGGCAAGATCGAGAATCGTGGTCGGTATTCCGTTGGGACCGCTTGCTTGTTCGCGTGTCGTTCGATTCAGCGAATCCAACGCGAACTGCAAGTCACTCGAACCGTCCTTCACTCGAACGAGATTGCTGGCTGCGTCGTAGGTGTAGCTCACCGTGTTGGCAATCGATCGATCTGCATTGCGCCATACCTCGGTCGTGGTTCGCCCCAGATCGTCGTACTTGAACTCGGTAATTCGCCCGAGACGATCTGTCGTCTCGGTCAAATCATCCGCGAAGCTGTAGGCAAACAATTCCGATTTGCCGAGTGGGTCAATACGATTCGTGACGCGACTGCGAGCGTCATATTTGTATTGCGTTTTATTTCCCGACGCATCGGTGAGCGACGTCGTGTTGTTGTCGGCGTCGTAGTTAAACATCGTCCGATTATTCGCCGGATCGATGCTGGATACCAATCGATTGCGAGCATCGTAAACAAACCGACTCTCTTTATTGAGAGGATCCGTAACACTCACGAGGTTTCCGGTTCGATCGTAGGCGTATCGCGAAACGTTGTTTCCAGGATCGGACTCGGTGATCAACCGTTCCATCTCATCGTAGGTACGCTTCGAGTCATGACCCATTGCATCCGTTGAGGTTAACAGATTGCCGACCGCATCGTACGTCCACAAGCTGACTGGGGACGCAAGCGGTCCTGCGCCATCTGGATCGGGATCTATTTGCTTTAACAAACGACTGAGAGTGTCGTATTGAAATTCAGTACGGTGATTATTCTCATCGATGATCACGGTCACATTCCCCACTGCGTCATACTCAAAGGATCGCTTGGTTTGGTTTGGCGTTCCCATTGCGAATGTAATGGAGATAAGCCGTCCAAGTGGATCGTAGTCATTGTCCGTCACGCGACCAAGCGGATCGGTGGCCGTGTCGAGCTGCCCCGAAGGCGAGTAAGTAAAACTGCTGACGATATCGTCCGAACCTCCCAATTCGCCAACTTTTTGTATCGCTTTGAGTGTGTTGCCATTGCTGACATCAATGTCCAACGATGTTTGGCGACCGAGTTCGTCGATCACACTGGTCAACTGATTGAAATTTGGATCGTATGTTAAACGCAACTCACCCGCCGTGCCGCCTGACGTATTGAGCGGTATCACGATTTGGTCAGGCTTGGTTAGCTTCAGCTTGAACGGGAACGGCGTTCGAATATCGTCGAGGTCTCGTATGAACCAGTAGGTGCCATCGTGCGGTGCCACCAACTCTGTAGCTTGAACGGACCTGCTACCAAAGGATCCCATCGAGCGATCCCACACGCCGAAAATCGCACTATTGAATACCTCATAAACGAGCCGGTCTCCCGCGAGCGCCTCGGTTTTGTAGATGACCGCTCTTCCTGGTTCGGCCGTCCCTTCGACGGCTTCGCCGAGCACCAATTCAGGTACCGTTTCGAGATTGACGACTCGGAAACTGTAATCGAGCCCTCTGGTATCGTTCGTCGTCGCAAACAAATAGCTGGTGCCTGGGAACGCAATGGTAGGTAACTTTGCGTTACGAGGTTCGCCCGGACTTTTTACGAAAAAACTCCAGTCCGAATTCGTCTGGTCGACCATGAACGCTTGTCCCGGTGCTGTGACGAATCGATAAACCTCGACTCCTTTTTTGTTGGCCGCGAAAGTCCCTTGAATCAATGTATCGAACGTAATCGGAATGGAATCGTGAAGGATATCGACGAAACGGAACTCGTAGTCGCCACTGGTCGAAGCATTTCGGCCGCGGACGGTAATGGTGTAGCTGCCCGACTTTGGCACCGTGAAAAGTGTCGTGTTATTCGCACCAACGGAATACGAAACCAATTCGGTCTTCTTGTCGTCGGAGTCGTCGGTGATGACCACTTGAATTCCGATATCTTCCAAAGTGTGATTGTCGAAGAGCAAGTTCAGCATAGCGGGTGCGCTAAATGAATACGTTTTGGTTTCGCCGGCTCCGAGGCGTCCACTCAGCAAGGTGCTCAAGCCGTTCGGCACGACCGAATTGCTGATATCGGTGGTCACCAACCCAAAGGGAATCGATGATTGATCGGCAAATCGGTCCGCCGCATTCGTCAGGATGTAGGTTCCATCGCTCGGCAATAGGATCGAAACCGGGGATTCACCATTGAAGCTTGCGACATGGCTTGCAGGGCCAAATAGTGATAAGTTGACGCCAGAAAGAGTTCCGGGCTGTCCGGTTATTTGGAATTTAAGTTGTTGGCCCTGACGCCCTGTGAAGACAAACGGAGAGGCAACGAGCTGTGGATTGATGTCCCCCGTGTTCGATCCACCTATATTCAGTTGGGTCAGCGAAGCCGAATCCGATAATCGGAACTGATAGTCTCCCGTGAAAAAATTTCCTACGTAGTCGCCATAGACGTTGAAACGATAAGTACCTGTTTCAATCAGCGCCAATGTAGCGATGTCGTTACTGGGTCCCGGTCCGAAAATATTTCCCTTGCTGTAGGATTCCACGCCAGACGGAGAAATCAGTGATACCTTGAGAGAACTGGATCGGGTCAAGCCATCAAAGAACAATCGCTGACCTGCGGTACCTTGAAACGTGTATTCATCGGTATCATTTGGCCGATCGATGGTTCCGGTTACGAGTTGACCAAGAGTCAATGGTCGCACCGTGGGCACAAAATTCAAAAGCCGAAAACGGTAATTGTGGGCGATTGGTGGGGCTCCTGATCCCTCACGAGAAGTCAGTAACAAATAATGGGTTCCCGTCGTCCGAATTGTGCCAACGTTTTCTTGCCCCAATCGATTGCCGAACGCGAAACCGTCGTCGGCGACGATGGATTTGCTATCTGGCCCCAACAATGCCCAACCGCCACCGGGAGTACTGCCAAGATCATCGAAAAAGAGCCGATCGCCTGCAGTTGTCTGAAATGAGTAAATATGCGGAGCCCCATCCGCGGTCAGACTGCCAGAGATCTCAGCATCCAAATTCATCACTTCGGTTGGGATATCAAACTTGGCAACAGTTGTACTCACGGGAATCGCTTTTCTGTTTTGCAATTTGACGTAGTATGTTCCTGTTTGCGGTAGTTTTGAACCAACGATGTTGTGGTAGTTGATCGAATTGAGTTCCAGTTGCATGATCGAAGTTTCCAAGCCCGAATCGCTTAGAATCACTCGATCCCGAATGGTTCCGTCGAAGGCATAGTAAGTTTCTGCATTGGGCTGCAACGACAGATTGACTGGGGTCATCGATGCAAGTTTGCGATTGGGCGCTTGCATGTTCAACATGCGGAAGCTGAATGCGATTGGCGCGGTATTGAATCGATTGTCGTACGTTACGGAGTATTCTCCGGAGCGAGGTAACACTGCGGGACCGTCCTGTAGTCGCACTTCCTCGAACGTTGCAAGACTTAGAATCTTTGGAGAGACGGATTGCCCGCTTACATTTTCGAACGCCACAGGCAATCCAGCCGGTCCGCTAAAACGGAATTCCATCACTTCGTTCGGCTGCACCATTCCCGTGTGCACTTGATCAAACCCGCTGGTCGCCGATGACGCAGGAGTTTCTGTATTCACAAATATTGTCGTTTCGGCATCGATACCGGCATCGTTTACGACCAAAAAGTATTTGCCCGTCAGGGGTAACGTGAGTGAATTCGAGAAGCTGCCCGAGTTAGTCAATGAAAACGAATTGTTATCCGGCGATATCAAATTTGCTTGCAATGGATGGAAACTAGATTTAGACGGGAGGGTAACGCGAGTTCCAGCGATGCCGTCGAATTGCCACGTTGATGTATGAAAGGCTGGCACTTTGACTTGCAGTGATTTATTCAGTTCTAAGAAAGCTGCATCGGAGAGCTTATGCAGTTTGAATTGGTAGAGACCAACTAGTCGCCCTTGGGCATTCTCGTCAATACCAAGCGGGAAGTGAACCTCTATGCGATAAGTGCCATTCAATGGAAGAATAATCGGACTGGTGTCATTGCCGCTGTTTGGACGTTCCAAGGTCAAGCCATCGGGACCTATGAGTTGCATTTCTGCAGCTCGATTGATTTGTGTTGAGAAGTCTCGTCCATCGATTAGAATTCGTTCGCCACTAGTCCCCTCGAAAGTGTATGTGTGCCGCTCGCCAGCTTGAGAAATATCGCCTCGGATGACTCCGTCACCTGACAGGCTATCTACCTTTTTCAGCAAGTTGCCTCTTGCATCGTATGTGTAGAAAGTCAAATTCCCGCGCGCATCTTTGGTGGAATTGACGAGGTTATTGCTATCTCGTGTGGATGCTGGCAGTTTTCCAACCGAATCACGTTCCGAAACGACTTGACCAAACTTGTCGAGAACGCTCGTGACGACATTTCCAGTGGATGTTACATATTGCGACACCGCTTCGCCAATGTTCACAGCAACTGGGGAATTCTTCATGTCCAAGGTGTTTGGATAAAGCCCCTTCACCTGGGCCGGAGCAATTTTTATCTCGGTACCATCGGCTCGTTTCGAACCGCGAGCGCGGCCCGCGAAATCGAAGTATGTTTCTTCGCGTTGGCCGAGTTTGTTGATTTCTACGACTTGATGATGCTCTGCGTCGTATTGCCAATTGCGTGTGGTCGCATCGGGATCTTTGACTTGTGTCAAGTTCCCAGTCGCATCCACCACAAACTCCGTAACACGACCGGCTGGATCGGTAATCGACTGCAGCCGATTGTTCGTGTAACGAAACACCGTTTGCAAACCGACGGGGTCGACAATCGTTATAAGGTTCCCGATAGCGTCGTACGTGTAGGTCGTGCGATTGCCGTTGCGATCCGTTTCGGATTGCAGTCGAAACTTTGTGTCAAATGCAAAAACGGTTTGGTTCTTCAGTGTGCGCGAGTACAATCCGTCCGCACCCTTAGCCAATGTGGAGAAGTCCCCCGGCGGAGACACGAGCCCAGGCCCATAGAGCAATTCGCTGCCATCGCCATCCACCAACAGGACCGAACCGTCTGGATTCTCAATCAATTGCTGCAAACCAGCCAATCCCCAACCGGCACCAAAGGGGCTATCAATCGTGTTGACGTGGACAATGGTACCTGTCTCCTCAGCGATCGAGCCAGTCAGCGTCAGCGACAGCCCGCCACCAAATCCCCCCTGAGGCTCATAGATCCGAGCCACTCCGCTGGATAAAGCATATGGATAACTACCCGAAGAACTGTTCGTCATGTCGAGTTGCAGAGCTGCATCAACCGTACCTCCAGATGCGGGAATGGACCAGAAATTGTCGGCGTTAACGTGTGTCCCTGCTTCCCCCGTTCCATCCAATCGCGAGAACGTATGCGAATAATCGCCGCGTGATATGAAGACAGCTGCCACCAATCGCACATTCGGAGCGGGCGAGACATTGCGGTATCGGAAATGAACGATGGGTCTAGGATCAGCCCGCAGCGAATCGTAAACCATCGTCAACCGACGCGATTGGCCTTGAGACTGGTAGGATGCAAGCTCATGGGATTCAATCACTGCTCCCGTGTAAGTCTCGACTTCGGAATTAATCGGGCAAGTTTTCTTTTCCTCCTCGCAGCCTTGTTTGAATTTGCGACTTTCCTCGATTGGGCCAGGTTGGTTTGTGGGTTCCGCTGTAAAGTACCAACTGCTGTACCGTATACCGCCGGATATGGTGTCGACGGTCTTTCCATCCGCGCTAACGACCATGCTGCCTACGATAGTAAATTCGCCGGTGATTGGGCTGATTGCCCAGAGGTCCAAAACGCTTCCTGGCGTCCGCCCGGAGCGATTCGGGAACGAAAGAGGTGCCGGAGCAGCGAACACCATATCACCTGGTTGAATGGTCAGCACGAGATCAGGAATCAGGTTGCGTGGTAATGCGGCAGGTGTCAATGCGATAGGTACTTCGGTGATCGAGAGCTTTCCGGAATAAGGCATGCCTTGTAAGTCGATGAGGTTTCCCGCTTTGACTAAAACCGAGGCCCCGATGATGGCGCCGGTCGTGATGAGCGTATCTCGAGTGGGGTCTACCTGAACTGCGTTGGCCAGATCAATGCTCGGCAAGTAGATGGGACGCAGGATCCTGTTGTTCACATGCATAATGACGCCGCGATTAAGCAAAAATGCTGTCTTCTCAGCGATGAATGGATAGCTTAGGCCGCCAGCATTAAATAGTTCACCGCGGACTTTGAGCGTATCGCTCACAACGACTCCAGATCCAAGGTTAAGTTCAAACGAACCATCGCTCGTCGTTAACCCTTGAACGGAGCCAATTTCAACTCGGATATTTGCCAGTGGCTGGCCATCCACTTTGAGAACTTTGCCGGACACGCGTGTCGTCGTATTGGCGTCTGCCACGACGTCCAGTGTGACGGCTTGAGAAGTTTGGATCGCACCATCGCTGACCACAACGTCAAAAACACATCGGCCAATTTGCTCTGCAGTTGGACGAATCTCTAACACCCCATTGCCTCTAAGCGTTGATTTGGGCAATGGGTTGTTCGATCGAATATCGTACGTAATAACGTCGCCATCCAGATCGGTCGCAGGGATGACTAGATTGAAAACACCACCGGGTTGAATGGTGATGGGGGCAATCGTGCTCATCGTTGGCGCACGGTTGGCGTCGGCGAAGACTTTCGGTTTGAGCGAAAATGGAATTTGTTGAGGATTATCGAATTGAACCGAGACTGCGTTCGACCAAGAGTTTTGGCCCAAACCACCGTTTGGAATCGCGGACTTGATATTGATATAGGGTTCGCCTGTGGCGGTGGTCCCGGAAGCGTTGCGCAACGTTACGCCTGCAGGCAATCCTGGAAACGCAACTGCAACATTTCGACCAATACTGAACTGTTGAGTCGCGACCCGAAGTTCGGCCTCGTAACGTTTCGAATTCTCTGAAAATCGAACGTTGCTGGCTTGAACGGAAACGTTAATGTCTTGAGTCAAGCTGGCCAGATTTAGTCCAGCGCCCGGCAAAACGAGCGTACTAGTTTCACTAAAGATCGGACCAAGCGAGCCTAAGGAATCGATTTCGTTGGCGATCGGTTGGAATGCGACGCTTGTTTGGCTGTCGCCGTCGCTATTGAGCAACTGCAACTTGAGAATCCCCGTATCTTTTGCTGCAAAGTCACTCAGATCGATTTGAAGGATCGAACCATCCCACTGAACTCGACCGGTGGCAAATTCGGCTTTCGTGCCTGTAAGAGTAAAAATCGCGGTTCCACCGGTACCTCGGTCAAGCAATGTGTTGGTCGGGTTCGCAGGATCGACCAGATACACGGCGACCAAATCCTCAAGGATCGAGGAACGATCGGTCGTATCGAATTTGGGCTCGATTCGCATTCGGTACGAGCGCGTACCGGCTGTTTGCCCCAGTGTGATGACAACATTGGATTCTTGTGCCAATGCGCCTGCTGTTTCCTTCAGTACTCGCACACCAGTACCGCGGCCATTGATTTGATTAATGACCGCAAGCACATCCAGAGGAGAGACACTCAGATCGCCATCGACATCATAATAGGGCTGGTTGACCGGACGGACTGGCGGTAGCGAACGATCAATATTTGCATTGATGTAATTGATGGTGCTTAGGGCGTCCAGCGGTGACAAATTCCCATCGTTGTCGACGTCCATCGAATCCAGTGGATTTCGCCAGTCGACGTTGAGCACTCGCCGATCTTCGAGCATCTCCACTATCAGTCGGCGTTTCGAACGTAAATGACTGTTTCGGCTCGGGCGTTTGCGAAAGTATTTTCTGTCATGCATAACGAACCAAGCTCTTTCAAGTTGCGATGCCATAGGCAAATCATGAGTGTCCACAGCAGTCTACACTAAAAATGCTACGAAACGTCAGTTACCTAACTACCTAAGTAGCTAAGCGAGAGCCGATGCATTGGCTAGCCAAAAAACTCGAAAAAACCCATTTCTAGTCAAGCGACTATAGAAACTCCGCGTTGACACTCTCTTGGTTTGCGGGCTTTTGAACGTTACGGTTGTGGTCCGTTTCCTTGGATTTGGTCGTTTTGACCGAATTTCTCATCGCAGGATTTGACGTCTGCCTCGATGTCCGTCCGCCAATTCAAATCGGCTCCGACCAGCTTTTTCTCGGTTTCCAGTTCACTCACTGTATCGAGTGCTTTTTGAAACCACGCCTTTGCTTCCACGATTGCGCCCGAGGATCGCTCGAGTACACCGCGTGCGTGAAGTGCCGAAATCAAATCGAGACGAATCGAAACATTCTTGGGATCGTGGTGAAGTGCTGCGATAATCATCTCCTGGGACTCGCCGTTGCATAAACGCGATTGTTCGAATTGTTTCATCTTGCCTTGTGCATCACCCAATTGCTGGAGCAGGACGAACATGCCTCGACGGGCTTTTGCGTCCGTCGGGTTGGCCGCATAGTGATTACGATAGATGGATACGGATTCCGCAAGCAACTCAATTGCCTCTCCGGATTGATCTAGCTCCAACAACTTGACGGCGAGCGTGGATGACGCGATGGCGATGTCGACCTTTGCGCGAGCATCCGTGGGGTCCTGTTCCGAGCGAATGCGATCCGACTCCAGCGATTCGCGAAGGTACCCAAGCGCCGCTTCGGTGTCCTTGCCTTCCCAACATACCTTACCCATCCGTTCGTTGGCGGCCGATAAATCACGTAATGCGGAGTTGCTACCGGGATTAAGAGCCACATGCTTCTTGCATATGGCAAGCATCGCGTTGTAATGTTCCTTCGCCACATCGATTTGATTTAGTTTTCGCATCAGATCGCCAACTTTCTCATGCGATTGCATCAATTCACGTTCCAGGGACATATTGGTGGGGTCCATGGAATAGTTTTGCATGCGCAACTCGAGGGCTTCACGATAGTAGGGTTCAACCTTGGCAAACTCAGCTTGCGACCAATAGACAGATCCAATAGCGGAAATCACAAAAGCTAGATCGCGAACAATTCGAGGATCATTGGGGTCTGCCATCCTTCGGCTCCGATTGGCAGCGAGCGAGCGCTCATAAACGGAAATTGCCTCGTCCTGTTTGCCTTGACGCACGCGAAGCTTTCCAACATTATTGAATGTGGCAACGGACTCATGGCGGTTGCCAACGATCAACGGTGACCGCTTCATCCACAGATCCAGGATGGACATTGCGCGTTCAAAATGGGCAGCGGCGGTATCAAACGACCTCTCCATCATATGGAATTCGCCGAACGCGTTGAGAGCCGACACGAGTGACAGTTGCGTCTCAAGATCGTTTGGACTGTCTTGACTGAGTTGTTCCCAGATTTGCAAGTATCTCTTTAGGTGGACTTCCGCCTCCTGTGCGGACTTCAACTCAAGCAGAGTGGCACTCATACGTTGATGAACAGAAGCGAGATCGATGTGCGGCTGTCGATCGCGTGCATTCTCCGAGGCAAGCGTTTCCGCAGCCTTAAGCGCCGACTGAAACTCAACGTGTGCGGACTGAGTACCATTGTTGCCCGATTCATTCCCGATGAGTTGATATACGTCACCTAGATCTCGGTGAGCAAGCATCTTCATTCGATCGACGACAGTTCGACTATCGATCGATTGAGAGACTTGAGCGAGACCCTTCATACTTTTGAGCAGGATCTCCCGTCGAGCTTTCTGCGAAGCGGGTACAAATCGCAAGTCACGCTGAACATTCTCAATGACATTTTGCAGTATGGAGCGTGCGATGGCGCTTTGTTCGTCGGCGAGTTGCGCATTCTGCTCCGCATTATTTCGTTGCGTGTAGGCGTTTTCTTTTGCGATGGCTTCGCTTACAAACGCCGTTCGGAGCATCGCGTTTGTTCTAGCGATGGTTACGAGTTGAAGAACCAGTCCTATCAATGCGACACTCATCGCGGCGGCTGTCGTGGCCACCAGGAGTCGGTGCTGTCGAGCCCATCGCATTCCTCGATCGAGCCATGAGTCTTCAATCGCTGTGACGCGCTCGTCCGCCATCCAACTTTCGATATCCCTGGCCAAATCCGACGCGGTTGCGTAACGATTCT
Organism: Pirellula sp.; assembly: GCA_031424235.1. GTDB lineage: Bacteria > Planctomycetota > Planctomycetia > Pirellulales > Pirellulaceae > JBKCUI01. The sequence goes on along the minus strand of JANPHB010000277.1, from coordinate 8,257 downwards.
CTGGCTTGTTCGCCATGGCCCGCAGACAGATGGCTTCGAGTCGCCCCGGGATCGAAGCGAGTTGTTTGCGGGGATCAGCAAAATGCCCATTCTGCACGCGTTCGAGAAGCGGTGGCAGCATCGCGTTGTCTGGAGTTCCACTGTTTGCAAACGGTGGTTGGCCAGTCAAAATTGAATAGAGCGTTGCACCCAAGCTATAGACGTCTGTTTGCAGGGTGATATTGGCATCTCCCGAAGCTTGTTCTGGGCTCATGTAATAAAGAGTTCCCAAGACGCGCCCCTCTTCGGTCAACGGCTCTGCCGACGCGATATCGTTTCCAGCTATCGCGACGTCCCGATCGCAATCGGATGACTGGGTGTCGTCTTTCGAATCGAGCAGTTTCGCCAGCCCCCAATCGACAACCAAGGTTTCTCCAAATTCACCCACGATAATATTGCTGGGTTTGATATCGCGGTGGATCACACCATGGCTGTTGGCAAACGCAATCGTATTGCATACCGAGATGAAACGTTGGAGTAATTGCCGAAGCGAAAGGTTGCGTTCCCGTGGCGTGACGTTCGAAGACGATGATGAGTGGTGCGCTGCAATCGCTTCTCGGAGTGTTTGTCCCTCGACAAAGCGCATTGCATAACAAGGACGGCCAAGCTCATCTTTACCAATTCCATGAACAGGTACGATACCTGGATGCTCCAAGCGACCCGTAATCTCGGCTTCGCGAAGGAAACGCTTTTGACGCGAGGGATCGTCAGCAAACGGTGTTTGAATAATCTTGATTGCAACTTTTCTACCAATGTTTGCATCGTGGGCGACGAGCACTTCCCCCAAGCCGCCTCGGGCATGAGAACGGAGGACTTGATAGCTGGAAGTGGTCGTGACGTTGCAAACGGGAAGAGCAGTATTTCTAACTCGATTGTCCGATTGGGTCTCCGCTTGATTGCTCAGCGTGGACGGCTTGATATCGAGAAGCGGATTGATTGCCTTGAGCAAGCCGATTCTCGCACTCACTTGGGGAATGAGGTCGGGATGACTGGAACATAGCCATTCCACCGAGAGTTCCCTACCAGCCAACCAACTCACTTCCCATTGATCGATGAGATCCGCAACTAGCTCGTTCACATCGTTGATTTTGATTGACTCACGGTTCATGATTCTGCGAGCAATTCCTGGAGTCGAATTCGAGCAAGTTGCCATCTCCGCTGAATGGTTCTTTCGGAAACGTTTAGGATTTCAGCGGCCTCTGGCTGCGTTAGTTCTTGGTACCAGAGCAAATCAAATACCTGACGTTCGTCATCCGATAGCAGTTCAATCGCTTCGTGGAACTCCGTCCATACGATGATCTGTTGTGGATCATGTGTGTCGGTGCCGGGATTCAGCCGATCCGAAGTAAAAGAATCGGTTCGCGAACCGTGTTTGGCTTGATGAGCGCCATGCCCAAGCGGGCCTTGGTAGTGTCGGCTCAAATCGACCAGCTCACGACGAATCAGGGACGATGCGAATCGAAAAAAATCTGCGACGGTCGGGAAGGTCACTGCGGCCAACGATCGATGCAAACGCAGGCATGCATTTTGGAAGACATCATCGGTATCCTCCCAGCGATGAACGCTTGGGAAGTCTTTCAGCATCTTGCTAGTTAAGCGGAGCAGCCGATCTTTTGCACTCTGCAAAATCTCAAGCCGCGCGCTCTCGTCACCTTGTCGAAGGCGTTCTAAACTCGTCGAAAGTTCTTGCGATTTGAAATGAAGCATACCGTTGATTGTAGTCCGCAAAACGAAGTACTATTCGCATTCCCAAAGATGGACGTAATAATTCGGCGGTCTAGCATGATTTTCATCCAGATTTAGACCTTTTTATTGGCTCAGGCAACTATGGTTGGGGACTTTGGTGAAACGCTTGTGGTGGACTCGGGATTGGCGAGAAACCTTCGCTCATCCAATCAAACCAAGCAGCCATCGATTCAGCCGCGATACTATCGGGGCAGCGCTTTCGAAGAAGTCGCAGCCAAAAAGTAAGAACCTCATTTGACTTTGCTCCCCTCGCCCCTTTTCGACAACGCCGTGAAGTATTTTCCGCCTCTAAAAACAGACTTTTCTGTAGCGAAAGTCGTCAAGACTTTCGGCTGCATTGCATAAACCACCGAAACTCTTGATGAGTTTCACTACAAAATTCTTCACGGCGTTCCCGAAACGGGGCGAGGGGGATAAAATCGCTTAGTTTTATCGTTCGATTTTTCTGCCCCGGATTGCTCTGGAAAAAGCTCCTGCGAATGAATCCTCGATCTTGATACTTTCTTGATATGGAGTCGCGGTGTCTTTTCACTCTTTTGACAGGAAAGTTGTTCTAATTGATACCCTGTTGAGATTCGGCTGGAATGTATCTGTTTTGCCTTTTGTTGGCAGTGACCTTGTTCAGACCGAACGCAATGAGTTGACACTTTTATTTGGATAAAGCCCCCTAACCACCTATGACTGTTCACAAATCGGATATCGAGGCAGAGATTCCAAACGTGCCTAATGTCGCCCCCGAACCGCATTTTGCAGAAGTCGCAGAAGTTTCCGTTTGGCATCGCATTCGTCAGGCCACAGGAACTGTTTATGGCGACATCGGTACGTCGGTCCTTTACACGGTCATGGAAATTACGCGTGAGACCGTATTCTTAAAGCATCATCACCTGGGGCATGAGCACGCGGCTGCATTGGTTCTTGCCGGCGGTGATTTGCTGACTCGAAGTGAGAGCCTTGGTGGTCTGAGCTTGGTCATTTGGGCACTCATTTTTCTTACGATCAAGTATGACTTGATCATCATGCGAGCGGATCATCGCGGTGAAGGAGGGACGTTTGCGCTATGGAGTCTTTTGCAGGGTTATACAGGAAAGCTCCTGCTTGGATCGCTCGTTAGCTTTCTGGTGGTTTGCGCAGCGGCATTGCTAGCTGCGGATGGAATCATCACACCTCCGATCAGCATGCTGGGAGCGTTTGAACCTCTTGGTCAAATTCCTTCGGTTATCGCAACGCTCGTGTGTTTGTTCTTTCTTTTCAAGATGCAGTGGCGAGGAACGAGCCGAGTTGGGGGCATTTTCGGTTGGTTCATGATTCTCGTTTGGTTTCCTTGGATCGCCATCAAGGGCTTGCCTTGGATTGTTGCTAATCCCGATGTGTTTCTCGCGTTCAACCCTCTATACGCGATTCAGTTTCTCTTGAGTTTCCCTTGGGTCGGAGCGCTTGTCGTTTTGGGTGTGGTCGTCTTGGCGATCACGGGTGGCGAGGCCAAATATGCGGACTTAGGACATTTTTCGCGTGCGAGCAAAGTACCCGTGCTAGAAGGGGAGAGCGTGGCTCCAGCCGACTCCGGGCGTGTTCCTGTCATGCTCTCGTGGTTCATCATTGTGTTGCCGAGTCTCTTGATTTGCTATGCGGGTCAATCTGCATATATGCTTGCCAAAGGGGTTCCTCCGCGGGCGAACACGTTTTACGCAATTACACCGAAAACCAACATCGAGTGGTTGGATACAGCCATCGGATATTGCGACATGACTGTTGCTGCGATGGCAGCCATTATTGCGTCTCAAGCGTTGATAACGGGCATGTTCTCCATTGTCAAACAAGCGACGGCTTTAGGCTTTGTCCCTCGCTTCCAAGTGTTTCATACCGACGAGCATGGAGAAGGCCAGGTGTACATTCCGGCTGTTAACTGGGCGCTATTCCTGGGCTGCATTTGGGTCACGGTCGTTTTCCAAACATCAGGAAACTTGGCGGCAGCCTATGGTGTTGCCGTGACCGGAACGATGGGCATTACGACTTTGATTTTTGGCTACGTAGCTTACTATCGCTGGCGTTGGCACGTCGGTTTGGTATTGGCATTATGCATTCCTATTTTTGTCGTTGACATACTGTTCTTTGCGAGCAATTTGCTCAAGATTGCGCACGGTGGATATGTTCCAGTTCTGATCGCGGCTGTCTTGGTAACGGCCATGATGATTTGGCAATGGGGACGTCGCTCGCTTGCCAGTGCGTTTTACGATTTTGGGGTTCGGGAAGGGAAGAAGATCGAGTGGCTGGTTGCACTTCGCGAAAAAGTAGATGAGATCGAATTGGCAATCCAGGAAAATTTGCCAGCGGCTCGGCAACTCATTCAGGGAAGTCGCCGGCTGGTTGAGAGCGATCGAGCTGCTGTGTTCCTCTGTTCTCGTCCTGTGGAGTCCAATGATTCGTATGTGCCTGTTGTGCTTCGCGTATTCTTGAAGAAGTACGGTGTGTTGCCGGCGCGGGTTGTTTTGTTGCACGTCAACCAAATGAGCGTTGCCAGTATTCAAGAAGAAGGGCGATATGTCGTGAAGAAGCTGGGTAACGACATCCATTCTGTGGTGGTCAACTATGGCTACATGGAGCAGCCGGACGTCCGCAATGTGCTCAAAGAACTTCAGCGGAAAAAGCTCCTCCCGATCGCTTCGGAGCGATGGATTATCGAGGTGGGAGAAGAGGAGATCATCGTCGATCGCAATCTTGGATTTTTCAAGAAGATCGTCGTTGTCACTTTTAGTTGGATTTTGCGACTTTCGACGCCAGCGCACAAGTATTTGGGACTGGTATACGATGCCGCGGTGTCAAAGGAAATCGTTCCGGTGGTTTTTAGCCCGTCGGGAGTTAAGGTTTCGCTTCCAGAATTAGAACTGATACAAAAACCTGAGTAGGAATTGCTTTTTGCCGTAGATTGTGGGATTCATCGAGAATTCGACACCGGCGGGTATTTCGGACTGCGAAAATTTGCCGATCCGCTAAACTGGTGGCAGTGCATCTGTGCGTAGTTCTCGAAACCCAAGTTCAATAGCAAGTCCATGGAAATCAAGCGAAACCCAACTCGCAGCGTAAAAATCGGCTCCATTTCCGTCGGTGCAAACCACCCGATCGCTGTCCAAAGCATGACGGCTACCCATACGACCAATATCGATGCGACGGTCGAACTGGTAAACGATTTGCAACGGGCCGGGGCCGATGTCGTTCGAATTGCGGTCGATAGCGACAAAGACGCAGAGGCGCTCGCCGAAATTCGCAAGCAAACGACCGCCAACTTGTCCGTGGATTTGCAGGAAAATTACCGGCTAGTTGAGAAGGTCGCACCGCATGTGGACAAGGTGCGTTACAACCCAGGCCATCTTTACCACCATGAAAAGCTACGACCTTGGCAGGACAAAGTAAAGTACTTGGCGGACACTGCAGGTGCGAACGATTGTGCTCTGCGCGTCGGGGTAAACTGCGGCAGCGTTGACCCGGGACAAAAAGAATTGTTCGACCACAGCGACTCGATTGGCCCAATGTTGGCATCGGCGTTTGAGCATTGTGAGTTGCTGGATGCGATTGGCTTCTCGCGATTCGTGGTTTCCCTTAAGGATAGCGACCCCACCAAAGTCGTCGAAGTCAACAAACGCTTTGCTGAAAAGCGACCGGATGTTCCGCTTCATTTGGGTGTGACGGAAGCTGGGCTACCACCGGATGGCATCATCAAAACACGGATTGCGTTTGAGCAACTGATTGGACGCGGGATCGGCGATACGATTCGCGTGAGCTTGACCGTTCCCAACTCCAAGAAATCGATGGAGATCGAATCGGGGCGGCAGATCATCGACGACATCCGAAATGGCCGACTGCGATCGGTTGTTGCACTTGATCCGTCGAAGCTGAATATCATCTCGTGCCCAAGTTGTTCGCGAGTCGAAAACGAGGCCTTCGTGGAACTAGCGCAGGATGTCAAGGAGATGACCAAGTATGCCAAGGATTATGCGATTACGATTGCGGTGATGGGATGTCGCGTGAATGGACCAGGCGAAACCGATGATGCTGATCTCGGTCTTTGGTGCGGACCTGCGAAAGTCAATCTCAAACGCGGTGGCGAACCGATCGGCGCATTCGGTTACGATGAGATCTTGCCGAAGCTGCGTCAGGAATTGGATCAGTTGATCGAAGCCAAAAACCAGACACCTAAAACTGACAACTGACAACTGACAACTGAAATAGAACATGGAAGAGCTTAGACAGAGTGTCGCGGACGCAACGACTTGGGTCGTCAAGGTTGGCTCACGTTCGTTGACCGATGACAATGGACAGCTTGATCGCGTGCAGGTAGCGAACTTGGCTAGGCAATTGCTCGTCTTAGTTGATATGGGCAAGCGAGTTGTCTTGGTTTCAAGTGGTGCGGTTGCAAGCGGAGTTGGCAAGCTTGGGCTACCTAGTCGACCGACTGATCTCGCAACGTTGCAAGCGGTGGCTGCGATCGGGCAAACTCATTTGATTCAGGTCTACGAGCAGACGTTTGCAGAGCATGGTCGCCATGCGGCGCAGATTCTGTTGACGGCTTCGGAGTTAGATGACAGGGTCGCGTATCTCAATGTTCGCAATACCTTGCGCCGGCTTCTTGAAATGGGGGCCATTCCGATCATTAACGAGAACGATACGGTTGCGGTCGATGAGTTGAAGACGACGTTTGGCGACAACGATCGTCTTGCTGGGATGGTCGCGGGTTTGCTCGAGGGGAGCGTTCTCGCGATTCTGAGCGATGTGCGTGGGCTCTTTGATCGGGACCCTCGCGATCCCGAGGCTCGAGTTGTTTCGACAGTAGAACGCATCGACGAATCGGTCGAAGACATGGTTCGCGATCGGAAGACCGGCGTGAGCAAAGGTGGTATGGCCAGCAAAATTGCGACGGCTAAGTTCGTAACCATGAGCGGCCAATCCGTCATCATCGCTTGGGGGCGCGAGCCGAACGTTTTGATTCAATTGGCGCAAGGCGAAACGACCGGCACGCTATTCTTGCCACAGTCCAAAACGCTGACACCGCGCAAGCGATGGATTGGATTCTCAGCGCAGCCAGCGGGGCAACTCGTGGTTGATGATGGGGCGGCTAAGGCCATGTGCGTTGACGGCCGAAGCCTGCTCGCGATCGGTGTGCGTGAAGTGAGTGGCGACTTTGGCAAGGGGGACATCGTCTCAATCGTCAATCTGCAGTCCACCGAGGTGGCGCGAGGATTGATCAATTACAGCTCGACTCAAGTCCGGCAGATTCGTGGCTGTCGATCGGATCGCATTGAGCAGATCCTCGGCCAGTGTCCTTACGAAGAGGTTATCCACCGGGATAATCTGGCCGTGATGTAATTTTCATAGCACGACGCGCAAGTTCTGAAGTTGCGCTGTATTGAGAAATGTAGCTGAATTCGTGAGAATTCAGACGCTTCGCAATCAAGACGCGGCTAGAATTCTCACGAATTCTGCTACAAAAACACAAGTGTGCAACTTCAAAACGCGCAAGCTAGTGAATCCGTTGACTAATTCACTAGCTTGCGCGTCGTGCTATCCATGGGCATCTTGAGAATTCACAGCGATCCCTCACTTACGGGCCTGTTGATTTAGTCGTTTAACAGTCAGCCGTAGGCGTACTTTGCTTCTTCGGCAGTACGCCTACGGCTGACTGTTAAACGAAGTGCATTATTATTTTTCACGCTGCCGCTGGCTTGTTAGGTCCAAACTGCGTAAAGAACCAACGCGAGCATAACCGTGCCGCAGATGGTTTTGAGAAGAGTCCCCAGCAGCTTGCCCCACAGTGCTCCCCAGCCGATCCGTATGCTGGCATCCCATTCTTTTCCGCTCCATCGTTCGCCAGCGACGGCTCCGCCAAAAGCCCCAACGCCGCCGAAGAGAACTGCCGCGATGAGGCTACCAACAATGGGGACAGGAACTCCGATGAAAACTCCGGCTACGGCTCCTACCACCGAACCCAGGATCGCCAGCGCACCGCCGCGTGTTGATCCGCCAAGCTGCTTGACCCCTGCTGCCCCGGCGACGAATTCTGCGACTTCTCCGGCAATTGCCAAAAAGACAATCGCGGCCAAGGTCGGAGAATGGATGTCGATGTGTGCTGAGTCATTGACAAAGTAGGCCAGTGCAACCGCCAGGATGGCCAAACCCCAATTGCCCGGTAAACCGAGTAAAGTCCCGACCCAAAAGACGGGAGCAACGATGGTTACGATGCTAGCAATGAAGATGTTCAACGATTCTTTTCCTGGCGGGTATTGCGATGTTTTTGTTTTGCTTGGGTTGTCCAGGCCGTTTTGCGGAGGCTAGTCATGACTCGGGAGGGTGAGGCTCCTGCCGAACCAGCGGCGCAAAGGTTCGACAGGAGCCAAATAGCACTCGCTTAGTCCGAATTGAGCCGCGGGCGCTAGCCGCGATGACCGTGTTTATCAGGGAAACCGTAACGCGGCTAGCGCCC
>JANPHB010000276.1:0-20617 GCA_031424235.1 Pirellula sp. | reverse complement strand
ATAAATGATGTTCGGCGTCATGCCTAAAAAAATCCCGGGGGTTCGGGGGCAGAGCCCCTGAGGAGCACTGAATGAGTTCGAAAAATTTAAAATTTTCGAATCGGCTCTATTGCCTAATTCCTAGACGGTCGCTCATCCCCGAACCCCTTCTCCTCGTGAGGAGGAGAAGGGGAGATAGAATATTGGGTGCATTCAACTCCAACTAAAAGGAAATATCCATGAAAAACGTTCAGGTCTTCGATAAACCCATGTGCTGCTCAACCGGAGTCTGCGGACCGCAAGTGGATCCTGTGTTGCCTCAGTTTGCTGCCGATTTGGATTGGCTCAAGTCACAAGGAAATCATGTAGAACGCTTTAACCTAGCGCAGCAGCCAATGGCGTTCATCGAAAACAAAGATGTTCACCAACTTTTAGGCAGTGAAGGAACCGATTGCCTGCCGGTGATTCTGGTAGATGGCAAAATCGTCAGCCTCAGGGACTATCCCCCGCGAGGTGTGATGGCGAGTTGGGTTGGTTCAAATCCAGCCAAGCAATTGCTACCTGTTGCAAAAACCGGTGGATGCTGTGGTTCAACGGACTGTTGTTAAGGGCAGGGCAAGTGGATTGTTGATTTAATACTTGTCCAACTGCACTTCGTTTAATAGTCAGCTGTAGACGTACTGTCAAAGGAGCGAAGTACGCCTTCGGCTGACTGTTAAACCACTAAATCAACAAGCCCCAAGTCCGACTGGAAGCCTATCTAATATTTGGATGCAAATACTTTTCCGAAAAGATGATCATGGAATTCCTCGCACAGACGACTCGCAATCTATTCTTTACAGGCAAAGGTGGCGTAGGCAAAACTTCGGTGGCTTGCGCTGCTGCCGTTCGACTTGCTGATCGCGGGAAGAGAGTCTTGCTGGTATCGACCGACCCAGCGTCCAATCTTGACGAAGTTCTCAGTACGCCGCTTGGTCATCACCCAACGATTGTGCCTTCTGTTCCGGGCCTTTTCGCGATGAACCTCGATCCCGAGAAGTCCGCAGCGGAGTATCGCGAGCGAATGGTCGGTCCTTATCGCGGCCTGCTTCCCGCCGCCGCTGTCGTTAGCATGGAAGAACAGTTCTCAGGTTCATGTACTTTGGAAATTGCCGCGTTCGATGAGTTTTCCAGGCTCTTAGGGGATGCTTCTGCTACGAGCGAATTTGACCATGTGATCTTTGATACTGCGCCAACTGGCCACACATTGCGATTGCTGACGTTGCCCTCTGCATGGGCTGGATTTATGGAAAAGAATACTACGGGCACATCGTGTCTTGGCCCTCTCGCTGGTTTGCAAGCTCAACAAAAGCTCTACCAAGATACGGTCAAGGCGCTAAGCGACCCTCTCGTAACGACATTGGTTCTTGTCGCTCGGGCTGAGGGGACAGCGCTGCGTGAAGCCGCTCGCACCAGCAAAGAATTGGCCGGTCTTGGCGTGAAGAATCAGCATCTCGTAGTGAACGGCGTCTTTCGGGCTTCCGACCCAAGCGATCCGTATGCGTTAGCGATGCAAAAGCGTGGTGAGTCCGCGATGGACGCAATCCCAAGCGAAATCAAAAATCTACCAAGAACGATCATTCCATTGTGCGGTGGGGGCGTTCTTGGAATCGAAGCGCTTCGAACCTTAGGCCGCAATCAAACGAGTGACAAAGGCATCCAGACTGCGATGGACACCAATCAGACACAGCCAACAAAAGCCGATTTTCGTTTACTTGAGCCTGAGGCGCTAGCCGATTTTTGCAGTCGAACGAACTCGGCTAGCGCCTCAGGCTCACTTTTGTCGGCGGTGCCGCATAAAGCGAATAGCGCATGGAAGCTTGGTGAACTAATCGATAAACTGGCTGAAAAGCAACACGGCGTGATACTCGCCATGGGTAAAGGAGGCGTTGGCAAAACGACGGTCGCCGCAGCAGTGGCTGTCGCCTTAGCCGAACGAGGATTTACAGTTCATCTCTCGACGACAGATCCAGCCGCCCACATTGCCGCCGCAGTTGCAGGCGAAACGTTTGCAAATCTATCCGTTAGTCGAATCGATCCAGCCGTTGAGACCGCCAAGTATTCCGCAGAAGTCATGAGTAACGCGGGTGGAGGACTGGATGCACAAGGCAAATCGTTGCTGGCGGAAGACCTACGTTCACCGTGCACCGAAGAGATCGCAGTTTTTCGCGCCTTTGCGGATGCCGTTGCTCAGGGTAGCGATGGTTTTGTGGTGCTCGATACGGCACCAACCGGACACACGGTCTTGCTGCTCGATTCAGCTTTGGCCTATCACAGGGAAGTCACGCGTCAAGCAAATCAAATGCCCGAAGCCGTAGAGCAATTGCTGCCAAGGCTTCGCGACCCGAATTTCACGCGAGTCCTGATCGTTACCCTTCCTGAAGCGACTCCTGTCCATGAAGCGGCTTCGTTACAGCGAGACCTGCGACGCGCCGAAATCGAGCCATACGCTTGGGTCATCAATCAATGCTTGACTCCGCTTTCCATTCACGATCCGCTTTTGCAGGAACGCCAACGACATGAACAACCGTTCATTCGTGAAGTGATGGAACAGCAGTCGCAACGCACGGTCCTTATCGCTTGGCAAATCGAGCCACCTGTTGGCAAGATTGGGCTTGAGCATCTTCTGCAAAACAACGACTTGTCGAACGCAAAGGTATAGACAATATTCAACGACAATTTACAGTTCTCGTTTCCATTTCCCTTTACTTGCCCAAGGAGGCATGATGAGTTTGTTGGCAGCCAATGCACTCGACTCTCGTTTTTACCCGCCGCTAAAACAATACCTCAGCGAGAGGGTTGAGGAGTTTTCGTTAATTCCTGCAGACCGAAAGTCCGAACTTGAAAAAGTATCTCATTACGTGCAAAACTGCATTTCAAAGTCAATCCCCGCCAAGTTAACTTTCATTTGCACCCACAACTCGCGACGCAGCCACCTATCGCAAATTTGGGCTCAGGTTGCTTCTGAATTCTATCAGCTCCCAAACGTCGAAACCTATTCTGGCGGAACCGAAGCCACAGCATTCAACCCACGCGCAGTCGCCGCAATGCAACGATGTGGGCTAAAGATCACATCATCTGATGCACAGGCAGTTAATCCTCACTACGAAGTGCGAACGAACGACGGCGCTGTAGCCCAAGTCTGCTTCTCCAAAGTATACGATGCTCCTCCTAATCCGACCGCTGGGTACTGTGCAATCATGACTTGCTCGCAAGCCGATGACGCTTGCCCATTGGTGATGGGATGTGATCTGCGAATGCCTATACGCTATGAGGACCCGAAGATTGCTGACGACACCGACCAGGAAGCTGCAGCGTATGATGAACGCTCACGTCAGATTTGCCGGGAAATGCTGTTTATGATGTCGTGCGTAAAGTCCTGATGTTCAGAGCATCTCGGAAATTAATATAAGCTTGGAACTAGCCTTTGGTTTATTTTGCTCCCTGTTGCACTGGAATCCCGGTCGCTTGTGCGCAATCGTCGCGGAGCGACGAGCGACAATGTCGCCCTTCGCTCCGCGAAGGTAGCGTTCGGCAAGACCGATTATCTATTTGCAACAGCAAGGCACGCGTGACTGGATAATTGCTTAGCTTTCCGCTTGGCTCAACTTGATCAACGACACTAGTTCGTCGGTGCTCATGCGACCTGCACGGTCAGCTCCGTCCAGTACGCCGCTGATCAGCTCGCGTTTATCCGCATGCAATGCCAGGATCTGCTGTTCAATCGTATCCTTGGCGACAATGCGATAAACGGTGACCGCGCGTTCCTGTCCGATTCGGTGAGCTCGGTCGGTCGCTTGATCTTCCACGGCTGGGTTCCACCATGGATCCATGTGGATCACATAGTCAGCCGCGGTCAAATTGAGTCCCGTTCCCCCCGCCTTGAGCGAGATCAAGAACAATTCGCCTTCGCCTGCTTGGAATCGATCGACTGCCTCTTGGCGTTTTGCGGCGGGAGTGGACCCGTCAAGATATTGATACTTGATACCGAGTTTGTCGAGCGCGCCACGAATGAGCAACAGGTGCTGAACGAACTGGCTAAAGACCAAGGCTCGGTGCTCACCTTCTCGCAACTCGCCCACGATTTCCATAAAGAGATCGAGCTTGGCGGACGATTTGTCCCATCGCTTGTCGACCAAGCCCGGGTGGCAAGCCAACTGACGCAATCGCGTAAGCCATGCGAGTACTCGAATGCGCATTTGCGATTCCTGTTCCCCTTCGCCTGGTTTTGTGATTTCCGCCAACGCAGCCATTCGAGCTGCATCGTATTTTTGTCGTTCTTCCTCGGACAACTCCGCCAATCGAACGATTTCGGTGCGGTCCGGCAACTCCGAAAGAACTTCTTTTTTCGTTCTTCGGAGGATGAACGGTCTAACCACCCGCCCAAGCGCGAGCAATCTGTCTTTGTCTCCTTGCCGTTCGATCGGTTCTGCAAAACTCTTTCGGAATCGATCCCACGAGCCGAGCAAGCCAGGGCTAACCGTTCGCATCAAGCTCCAAAGTTCGCCTAAATGATTTTCGAGAGGTGTACCCGAAAGAGCGATCCGCCAATCTGCATCCAATTGCCGAACAGCTTGGGCCGTCTTGGTTTGGAAGTTCTTAATGAATTGGGCTTCATCCAATACCAGCGTATGCCAAGAACGGGCAGTAAATCGATCGACGTCACGTTGCAGCAATTGATAGCTGGTGATGATCAAATCGCCAGGTCCAGCGGAATCGACAAGCGTCTGTCGGTCATGTTCTCGATAAAGCTTCGCCTTGAGCGAAGGAGCAAACTTTTCCGTTTCTCGCTGCCAATTCACTCCAACGCTCGTAGGTGCGATGATAAGCGCGGCGCCCTTGCTGGCTCGATCGAGCAACACTCCGAGCGCTTGCACGGTTTTACCCAGACCCATATCGTCTGCCAAACAACCTCCGATGCCCCAATGCGCGAGCTTCGCTAGCCAAGCGTAACCGGTTTTTTGATAGTCGCGTAAATCGGCGTTTAGATTCGATGGCACAACTGGTTTGAGCGTTTTCGCGCCAGCCAACCGATCCAGCGCATCGCGCCATGACATATCGGATTCGTAGCTGATGTCACTGCCGAGAGCTTCTTCGACAACTGCCGTAGCTGCTCTGGAAACGCGAATGGCCCCAGAATCGCTTTGCGAGACATCTTGAATGCTGTTCAACCGTTGACGCAATTGGTCGGAGATCATGGCAAACTGACCGTCTCCTAACGGAACGAATCTTCGTCCACCACGAAGCGCAGTTAGCAATTCCGCCAACGGAATCTCAAGCCCTTCCAATCGTGCGACCCCTTCGACGCCAAACCAGTCTCGCTGGCTGGTCAGTCGAACTTGCAAGCGTTGTGGAGTGATTTCGCCAATGATCTTCATCGGCTGACTCTTTGGCCAACAGACGGTCGGCGCGTTTTCGCCTAACGCTTGAATGCGTGTTAACAAATCGAGGGCCAAGTCAGGGTTTTCGGCGATCCAAGTGTATGGGCTTTCGTATAGCAGTTGCCCTAACTCAAGCGCACCTGCGATCTCATCGGCGCGAATGGACTCTTCCTCAAGTGCCCGAAGCAGTTGGAATCGACCGGCAGGTGTCGCTACTCGCAATCGATCGGGCTCCATGCCTGGTACTGGCTGTTCGGCAACGACATCACATGCGACCCGCAGGCCAACCAACAAACTTTCCTTGCCGAAAGGGGACAAGTGGACTTCGATGTTCGGTTCGAGGGGTTGCTCAGGGCCTGCCAGACGTTCGGGCAAATTGATTTGGATCCACTTTGGATCGGCTGCTGCCGCGACTAAGTCGGCAAACTGCTCGGCCGTCTCTTGATCCAAAACCGCTTCGCGGCGTTCGGCAGCGTGCAAGTCCTCAATCAATCGCTTCATTCGATTGTCGATGCTGCTGACCCAGATGCATCGCTGATCGCGATCTAATCTGAGCATCATCGTTTCTTGATTGTTGATGGTCCCCATGAAGTAATCGGGGTTATCTCGCAACGAAACGATCTGCACTTCGCCTTGATAGATGCTCGGCTTGTAGATGTCTTCCATTTCATCGATGCGAACTTCGATCGGGCATTCCTTGATGCGAATCGGAGTTTGCAACTCGTCATCCAGCGTCAAATGCGGATGGTCTTTGAGCAGATTGAGGCACTCGCGCACGATACGAGGTGTTTGGCCTCGATACGATTCCTCTGCCGATTGCAACAACAGAATAAGCATGCGGTCCGATGGGTGTACCAACGCGGCTTCCTCGACGGTGTCTAGACCATCGCGAAGGTGGCGGCCTTTGTTCCAGCCCCCTTTCTTTCGCATCGTCTGCAGATACGCGTTCACTTTGACGGTGCTATTCGAAAACGATAGTCGCCATTGGATGCGCATCAGTCGGTCGCGTTCCATCTCTTCTGGAGGCGTGTCCGGCGCAGCTGGCGCGTCCTTGAGGTAGCTAAGCGATTCGATCAGTTTCCGACCGGCATGGCGTCCGTCGGTCACGCAACTTTGCATCCATTGGATCGCGTCTTCTGCGGATTTGCCGCTCAGCTGGCGGCGGATGTAATGCAAGCAATGAATCTGGTGTACACAAGGCTTTATGGTTTCAACGCAGCTGCACTGAGCGTTGAGTTGACGGATCACACGGCCCCCGTTTGGGTCCATGAGATTTCCAAGTTGCTTTGGGTCCAATTCAAACAAAATGCTGGTGTTGAATTGACCTCGCACGGGTGCTACCCCTTGTAATTCAAAATCCCATTGAAGGCTTGTTTCGCCTTTTTTGAGTCGAGGCTGATCTTGCGCCGTGTAATAGCGAGCCATTAAGAGCTGCTGTGGACGGATCTTCTTTTCTAAAAGAGCAATTGCTTCGAGTATATGGACAATCAATCCGGTCGCCTTGGGAGGGTCCAGTTGTGCCAGGTTCGTCATGCCGTTTTGTTCCGTCCAGTGTTGTAGATCCGCAAAAGCCAAGTCCACTAGTTTCGTCGATCTAGGCATTCCTTGGCAAGGCGAAATTGTCGCTTCTAGCAATGAAAATACAGGGCAAAAGAAGTCACTAAATGACCTAATTGCTCTTAACAGAATGAGAAGTTCCTGCTATGCAACCAAGGGCTCCGCCTTGTCATTACCCACAGCATTTTGACATCCGTCGTACTCGTACTCAATGAAATGGTACTCGTACTCGTTCTCGATTTTTCTACCCCTCGAGGACGAGACTTGAGATTCCGGATATAGCACGACGCGCAAGCTAGTGAATCCCGTACATCTAAAGCTCCGAAATGACGAAGCGCAGTCAACCTGCGTCTGCCACGTCGCCGTCATGATGTCGGGGCAAGAAAACCTCCAGTTTAAAAAAGCCGCAAAAAAATCTATTCTTTTTTGTTTCACTCGTCGGCCCCCTAGGAAGGTCTAATGTCGCGAAAAATTCCGTTGTTTCGCAAGACTCCACTTGTAGAGGGAGTACCTTTTCCTCATTGGAGATCATGATGGATTCGGACAACCGAAGGATTCGTCGCGTAACTTGCAATACGAACGTATTCGCACGAATTTGCGAATACCGTGACCGTCCGATCTTTTAGGGAAAAGAGAAACATGTCTTGCTTAGTTTGTACTTGCGAAGACGCGTTGAGCGCTGAGCAACTACTTAGAACGCCCAGCTATTTTTTGCCTCTCCTAGCCAAATCTCCCACAGAGGACTTGGCTTTCTACAGCATGGATTCCGAGGGGGCGTTTGTTTATTTGAGCCAGTCTGCCGAACAGGTGACAAACCACGATCCAAATGCGTGGCTTGGCCGTTCGTTTCGCGAAGCGCTAACGGAATCGACCAGCAACGATCCAATTCGCAACGCGAAATGTAATCAGATAGACGATAGGCCGGGCAAAAACTACTCTTTCGAAATTTCGATCGAACTGGAAAACGGCTTCAGCTCCATTGCTGTCGCGTTCAAATCGTTAGCAACGGCCGTGTGATTGGACAGACGGGAATTCTCCAACGCTCATTGGACCAATCAGTTTCCTTGGGCGAATCTTTAGTAGCCAAGTCTCGCTTGCTGTCACCACCAGAGCGACAAGTCATCGATTTGGTATTCGACGGCCGACTCAACAAATCCATCGCGAAGGAACTTGGTGTCTCCATGCGCACCGTTGAAGCTCGTCGTTCTAAATCGATGAAGAAACTGGGTGTGAAATCGGTATCTGAGTTGATTCAGGTCTGGACAAAGCTCAAAGCATCCCAAGTGTAAAGAGCCAGGATCGACGAAGATGGGTATACTATGGCAAGCGGCGCTATTGCACTCACTCTGTTAGCGGAACGACGCAAGCCGTCCGGTGAGCAACCATTAAATGCAGCGAAACCGGAGGGCAAATGCAGCGAAACCGGAGGGCTCGCGCCCTGCCGCTACAAAAACATGATCGAAAGTGAGTGCCAATGGGTGCTAGCTCAGGCTCAACTGGGCCTCGATTCACAGATTTCATTTCACGTTAGCAGAAGCGTCAGTTCATGTCGTCGAGTACGCCTTCGGCTGACAATCCAATTTTGCCACGAAAGCGCTCATGATGGACACAAAATGCCGCAACGACTTGGTAGGCTGTCGCAGTCGACTGCAAAGCACGCTGAGCAAATGGGGCGAATCAACGGACATCACCGAAGAGTCTTGGAACGATGAAACCGCCAAGAGTTTTTACACCCAGAGTCTTGGAGATGTCGAGCCTATCTTCAAACGGATGATGACATCACTGCTTGAGGCCGCAGATTTGGTTCACAAAATTGAGAAGATGGTCGTAGACACAGACAAGTTCGAATAGCCAGTTTCGCCGTAATGCCGGTTTTTGTTTGTGATTTCGTGCTCGTGCTCAGTCGCATGACGGTGCTCGTGCTCGCGCTTGATTGCGAAAACGATCCGATTACGAGCACCATTTCATTGAGCACGAGTACGACAGTCAAGAAGAGACCCGTTAGGCTGGATATTAAGAATCCGTGCAGACGCAATGTACTGCTCGACTAAGGACGCCGCATCGTGGTATCTTTAGGATGGACCTGAGGCGTGGAACAGTACCGTTGCCCCTCGGTGAACTTGTCCTTTGTCAGCAATCAACTCATTTAGGGTGCGTCCATATGTTACGAAAAAGTCTCGCTTACTCCTTTCTTTTTTCCGCGATCGCTGCCTCCTGCCAAGGAGATGATTGGCCGGGCTGGATGGGCAAGAATCGCGATAGCGTGGTAACGGAAACGGGATACTTAAAGACCATACCCCAGGCAGGCTTGAAGACCGAGTGGCGGGTTCCTATCCATGGTGGATACGCTGGTCCTGCGGTGGCTGCAGGTCGCGTTTTCGTAACCGATTATGTGACCAAATCTGGAGCCAATACCAACAACCCAGGTGGTCGCGACAAACTAGAGGGGACCGAACGTATCCTCTGTTTGGATGAGAAAACTGGCAAACAAATTTGGGAGCAAAAGTACGATCGTTCCTACAATATTTCGTATGCTACCGGTCCAAGAGCAACGCCAACCGTTGACGGAGAATTGGTCTACATGCTTGGGGCTGAAGGCGATCTGCTGTGCATGTCGATCAAGGACGGCACAATCATTTGGAGCAAATCGCTTCCGACTTTCTACAAATCGGAAACTCCTTTGTGGGGACATTCCGCTCATCCTCTTGTTTACGGCGATCTTCTATATACGCTTGCTGGTGGCGAAGGAAGCGTCGTCGTTGCGCTCGACAAGAAAACCGGTGCGGAAAAATGGCGAGCACTATCTTCTAGCGAAATCGGCTACTGCGCACCTTCGATAATCGAGGTCGGTGAAGAAAAACAGAAACAGCTACTGGTTTGGACGGCTGATGCGCTCAATGGTCTGGATCTCCAAACGGGCAAACCCTTTTGGTCCGCGCCTCTCAAGCCGAGCTATGCCATGTCGATTGCCGTTCCAAGAATGATCGGCAACAAGCTTTTTGCCAGCGGGATTGGCGAGGTTGGAGCCATGTTCGAACTTGGGGCGGATGGCAAATCAGCCAAGCAGCTGTGGCGAGGTGAGCCCAAAACGGCCTTGTACTCGTCCAATGCACCAGCGATTGCGGATGGCAATACAATCTATGGCTCCGATTGTGGCAGCGGACAATTCATCGCGTTCAATGCAGCCGATGGCAGTCGCCTGTGGGAGACATTCAAACTCACGTCAGGGGGAACTAGGCGTGCAAGTCACGGCACAGCGTTTCTCGTTCGAAACGAAGATCGTTATTTCTTGTTCACGGAAACAGGAGATTTGGTCATCGCGGAATTGTCACCGAAGGAGTTCAAGGAACTTGGGAGGGCCCATGTTATTGAGCCGACCAGCGACGCTTTTGGGCGGCCTGTCGTCTGGACCCATCCAGCTTTTGCGAACAAACATATGTTCGTTCGCAATGACAAGGAAATCATCAGCGTGAACTTGTCCGCAGAGAAGTAAGCAAATCGTCATGCGTTTTACCAGTCCATTAGACGGTGGGCGCTAGTAGCGCCCGCGGCTCAGTTTGAACAAAGTGAGTGCCATTGGGCTCTCGCCTCAGTTAGGTTCAAACAACCTCCCGTCCACCGATGAGGATTCTCTGGACTTCTAGTTTCGCATCAAGGATCAGGATGTCGGCACGCTTTCCAAGTTCGAGGCTCCCAGTTTGGCGAGCAATTCCCGTGCGTTCAGCGGGAGTGAGGCTTGCCATTCGTATCACTTCGGGAAGAGTCGCGGAGGTACTTTCGAACATGTGTCGTACCATATGGTCCATACCCATAACCGAACTCGCAAGGCCTCCCGAAAGATCTCTCCCTACCTTACCATCGCTTTCAAACCAAGTTCCATCGACTTTGGAACCAAAACGGTATCGCCCATTCGGCATATCGAGAGATCGATTGCTGTCCGTCACCAAGAGTAACCTGCTAGCTCCCTTCATTCGGAATGCGAACTCCAAAAGCTCCGGCGCAAGGTGGCACCCATCGGCGATCACTTCGGTGCTCATCTCGGTCATCATCAGAACAAACTCCGCCATGCTCCCTTGCATGGGTGTTCCAAATCGTTGACGCAGCGATGGAACCGAACTCATGGCGCACCAAAAATGATCAACATGGCGCATCCCGGCATGGAACGCGTTTTGCATTTCCGACCAACTCGCGTTCGAGTGACCGCAAGTAATCAAACATCGTCGTTTCTTCCCAGCGCGATAGAACTGGTCAGCTCCCGGAAGTTCCGCAGCGCATGTGGCAATCTTGATCAGTCCAGTTGCAAAATAGAGATCGAATTCCGCGCTCGTGGGGGAACGTCGGCCCTCTTTGGAATGGCAACCGACTTTGTCTTCTGCAAAATAAGGACCATACAAATGGACTCCCGTGATGCGAGCGCCGGATGATCCCTGTCGTCTGGCTTCCACACAGCTTTGTAGCATCGCATGGATTTGCTCAGGCGTCCCCGTCGTCGTCGTGGGGAAAAGGGTGGTGGTTCCGTGTTTTGCATGACACCGACATGCTGTTTGAACTGCTTCAATCGTACCATCCATGAAGTCCGCACCAGCTCCCCCATGTACGTGTATATCGATGAATCCAGGCGCGATGAAGCCTCCTTCCGCGTCCATGACTTGAAAGTTGCTTCTTGTCCGTTTCCTCGTTTTGCCAACGTACACAATCTTCCCTCCCTGGCAAACAATTTCGCCATTGGAGATCAATCGATCTGGCAATACAACGGTCCCGTGCGTCAACAAAAGAGGGGGCATACTAGTTCCAAGGCTCTATCCAAGTAAGATCCAACAGGCCCAATGCCGAGGCCACCCAGCTATTTGCTCCCGACTTAAGCATTGTAGCAACACCATTGTAATCCGAGAGTGCCTTCGAATCGCAAAGTGGACTCATTTAAACCGTAGTTCTAGAAACGTAGTCGATAAGCAAATTCCCCGACCATGAAGACAATTGGCAGAAAAATCGAATGCAGAAAAATGTTCGCAACTCATCTTTCTGCGTTCGATCTTTCTGCCATTGGCGTGATTGGTTTGCTCGTTCCTATAGATGTGCATTAATAAGCTGTGCCGTTAATGTGTGCCCTGAATGCTGAATGCCGCAGATGCATCTTAGATTACTCTTGTGCTTTCCTGGGCGTCATACGCAAAGCCTTCGCAGAATTTCTGAGCATTGCAACAGCACAAGACAAATCACTTCTTTCGTTTTGCGATGGCTTCTTGAATTATCTCGCGAATTTCTGACCCGGACTGCTCGCTTGAATCGCAAGAGTCAAGAGGTGTCTTACCTTCTTTGTCAACAACATCTAATTCCGCCCCTTTTTCGATTAGCATCTTCACGGTCGATATGTTGCCAGCGAGTACTGCTAGATGTAGTGGCGTGGCTTGCTCACTATCCTCCGAGTTGATGTCGGCTTTCTTTTCGAGAAACAAACGAGCGATATCGGTTCGCCCCCATAAAGCAGCCACGTGAAGCGGTGTTCCCCACACGCCCGTTACTTCATCCGAATTCTTAACGTCAATCGAACCATCGACCGCAAGCAATGCGGCCACAATTTCACGGTGGTCCATCCTGATGGCAATGTGAATTGCTGGGAGACCATCTGCGTAAAGGGAATTCGCTTTGGTCGAATCGGCAGCTAGCAGCAAACGTACACTTTCAATCTCACCAAGCGCTGAAGCTGAAAACAGATCGAGTATTGCGCCGTTTTCCAATAGAATTTTGACGATCTCTCGGAGTTCAGCATTTTCGTTTTCGTTATCCGGATGATTCGGTTGGATTTGACAAGAGGTGATCTGCAATGCTGTAACATCATCGCGACTGAAATTCGGATTAGCTCCAGCGTCAAGCAACGCTTTGATGAGTCTCGGCCTTTGAGTATCATCCCGCTTCCATCGACGATCCGTTCCAGCCAATAGACTCTTGTCGAGAACAGGCTGGCGGGCCTCAATGGGCTGCGACTTGAATTCAGGATGGAGCAGTATGGCTTCCACGTTTTCTACCCGTCCAAAGGTTGCCGCCACTTCCAATGCGTTTTGACGCTCGTTCGGTTCGCTTGCATCTTCGGCTTCGGCCATTGGGTCAACACCACCATCAATCAACAAGTTGATCGTTTCCGGTACTCCATCTTGAGCCGCGTAGTGCAGCGACGTTGCTCTGTCGCCAACGATCCAAATTCCAGAACGACCGCCTTTCCACGTAATACGAGTTTGCAAATCGGCACCATGATCAATCAACAATTTCACCACCTTGGGATTAGCAAGTGACTCCATGATGATGGGATAACCTGAACCGCGTTCAAAGTCGTTGACATCGACGTGAAACTCCTTGATTAAGTATTCGCATATCTCCATTCGATCTAACTTTGCCGCGATACGTAAGAGGCTTCCTTTTTGGAAGTCATCTGCAAGCTGGGGCGATTTTTTCAGGATGGCTTTCAGTTGATCTAATTCACCTAGATAGATAGCCGTTTTTGGGTCGAATACGGCACCAGCCTGCAAATACTGGTCGACGATCTTGCGATAGAGAAGTCGTTCCGCATCGTCTTTCGTGTAAGCTAGTTTTTTGGATGCAGCCTGAAAGGCAGTCTCACCGTTTCGTCGATTGTGATTCGCCAGATCGGGCTTCTTGGCCAAAATGAGACGAACAATTTCGGGGTCGCTGGTGAAATGAAGAGGTGTGGATCCGCTTTTGGTCTTGGCATTTACGTCTGCGTCGTGGTCCAAAAGCCATTGAACCGTAGCCTGCGGGCCAAAATGCGCAGCGTGATGCAGGGGAGTGCAACCTGTATCGTCAACTCGGTTAATCCATGTTGGCTCTTTGGTCATCATGTCGATTGCTGCGTCCGCCATTCCATTCCAAATAAGCAGATGAGGTGTTTTTAACTCGTTCGCTACGTACAGAGTTTCAACCGGAACACTCTCGATTTTGCCACTCCATACGTCAGACTGGTTTGAATCGGCAGAAGAGTTTGATTCGAATCGCAGTGTTACTTGATAGCGATCATCGGTATTTGGAATAGGCAAGCCTGACCAAGCCCTCTCACCCCAAGCAATTTGACTCAAGGTGATTTCAAACTCGTAGATGCCATTCGCTTGGATGTGAAGCACGTCACGGTTCAGCTCGGACGCATCAGTGTTGGAACCATTAGAGTGGCCTAAGGATTTCCAATATTCAGGTTCGATTTCCACTCGTTTTACGATGTGCTTGACGCCCGTTCGTTCATTGGAAAATTCGATCGTATACTGCTGATAGCCTTGTTCCGAATTCGGATTCCAAATTCGTATCGTATGCGGCGACTCATTTCTCAAAGCAACTCGAAACGGTTTACTCCACTCGATCTGCGGCGGATTTGTGTCGGAATCAAGCTCCAGCGTGACCTTGAAAGTGTCGGACTCTGTGCTATTTTGCTCCGTGTCGCCAATCGATGGCTTTGCCTCGCGAGGCGAAATTGGTAGGACTGCCTGACTCGCAAAGGCGTAATTGCCTACAAGCACGACAAAAATAGCCAGAGCCGACAACATTTGAGCCACGTTGAAATCTCCCGAGTATCAGCCCAAAGTGAAAGCTTAAAGCAATCGGACACAGGGCTTATCATAGCAAAGCTGATACAACATTAGCACATCCGCATATGTTTTTCGTATTGATTAGCCGACGGGCGCTAGCCTAATCTTTACCCAAATTTCCGGACAGATTTCGTACTCGTACTCAATGAAATGGTACTCGTACTCGTACTCGATTGTCCATCCGATCGAGTACGAGTACGAGTACTGCCCTTCGGGCGGAGTACGAGTACGAAAAACCCAAGGGAATTGGTATGTGATGTTCGCAAATCATTTTTCTGCGTTCGATCTTTCTGCCATTGTTGTGATTGGTTTGCTCGTTCCCATTGATGGGCGTTATGTGCAAAGCCTTTGCAGAATTGTGTTATCATCTAGCAGCTCAAGACAATCCTTTTCCTTATTGAGGGCACCTACATGAATACAAACAACGTTAAACGCCGCGATTTCTTGCAGTCAACTTCCGTCGCAGTTGCGGCTGGCTGTGCCCTTCACTCTGCCGGAGCACTGATCGCCGAGCCAATTGCCTCGCTGACACCAACCACAGTGCCCGATGCACTGAAGGGCCGGCTATGGAAAACACTCAAGATCGGTATGGTCAATGTCCCTGGCTCGCTCACCGATAAATTCAAAGCCGCCAAGGCTGCCGGTTTCGACGGTATCGAATTGAACGCGCCAGGCTTCAAGATCGAGGAAACGAAAAAAGCCATCGAGGAAAGCGGATTGCCCGTCGATGGAACCGTGAACTCGTCGCATTGGGATGTTCGTCATACCGATCCTGATGCCGGGGTGCGAGCCAAGGCACTCGCATCCTTGACCGCCGCTATTCGAGATACGCACGCGGTAGGTGGCCATTCGGTACTTCTGGTGATCGGTCATGGCAAAGACGGCAAAGAAGACGAAATCTGGAAACGTTCGATTGAAAACATTTCTAAGGCCGTGCCTGTCGCTGCTCAGTTAGGTGTTCAGATCGTGCTCGAAAACGTTTGGAACAACTTCCTCTACGATCACGAAGGGGACCACCGCCAAAACGCAGCGAAGTATGTCAAATACGTCGACGAGTTGAACTCGCCTTGGGTCGGCATGCAATTCGACATCGGCAACCACTGGAAATACGGCAGCATGGGTGACTGGATTCGACAGCTTGGTAAGCGCGTCTACAAGCTGGACATCAAAGGCTACAATCGGGCCGAAAACAAATGGGCCCGCATTTCCGAAGGGGACATCGACTACGCCGACGTTCGCAAAGCACTCATCGAAGTCAACTTCTACGGATGGATTGCAGCCGAAGTCGGTGCAGGCGATGCAGCCGAACTCAAACGCATTTCCGAAGAAATGGACCTCGTTTTTGGTTTGAAATAGGCTAGACGATCAATTCCTTAATCACACTACCGTGTACATCGGTCAGTCTCCGATCGATCCCGTTATTGCGATAGGTCAGCTTGGTATGATCTAGACCAAGCTGATGCAAGATGGTCGCATGAATGTCGTACACCTGGGTCGGCTTGTTTCGCTCGAGCGGTTTGTAGCCCCAC
The DNA here is from genome assembly GCA_031424235.1 of Pirellula sp. GTDB lineage: Bacteria > Planctomycetota > Planctomycetia > Pirellulales > Pirellulaceae > JBKCUI01. Next base: position 4,543 of record JANPHB010000276.1, on the reverse strand, counting down.
TCGTCGCTTTCACCGTAAGTGATCCCGCCTCGAATTCCGCCGCCGCATAACCAATTCGTGAAGACAAATGGGTTGTGGTCGCGGCCTTTTCCCCCTTGTGACGATGGCATGCGACCAAACTCCGTCGTCCAAAGTATTAAGGTATCCTCAAGCATACCTCGCTGCTTCAAATCTTGAATGAAGGCCGAGCAACCGCGAGCCATCCCCATGGCCAGTGGTCCGTGATCCCGCTCGACATCCTCATGCGAATCCCAATTGCGACGTGGGAAGCCATTGTCGTTGCCGCTCCAAATTTGCACAAACCGAACCCCTCGTTCCAACAGCCTTCGTGCTGCCAAACATTTCTGCCCAAAGTGGAACGTTTCTTCCTCGGCATTGATCTCTTTCCCCCACTCTTGTGCTCCCCGATCCAAGCCGTATAGCTTCATCGCATGTGACGATTCGGTGGAGAAATCCAATGCTTCAGGAGCCGCGAGTTGCATCTTGGCTGCAAGCTCATAGCTGCGGATTCTTCCTTCCAATCGCGAATCACCCGATCGCATCGCTGCGTGCTCGCGATTAAACTCCTTCATCAACTCTTGAGATTGACGCTCGCCCTGTGACGTAATAAACGAACCTGCTTTGTGCGGAAAAAGATCGGCGATCGGATCCGGGCGTCCAGGGTATATGATGGTCCCGCCGTGCTGAGACGGTAAAAACGCGGAATCCCAATTCTTTACGCCATTGGAACCAAAACCGCGATGGTCTGGCAGGACAACAAACGAGGGCAAGTTTTCGTTGACCGATCCCAACGCGTAACTCACCCAACATCCCGCCCCGGGAAACCCTGGCACCAAGAATCCCGTCGCCTGTTGCAACGTGGCGGCGCTATGCACGCCCGATCGGCTAACCATATTGTGCACGAACGCAATCTCATCGACGACATCTCCCAGCGGTGCCACGGTATCGCTGAGCATCTTGCCACAACCGCCATACGGTTTGAAATCCCAGACAGGCTTTAGCCACGGACCAAGTCCATTCTGAAACGCTTCTACCGGCTCACCAAATTCGCTCGGTTGCCCATTCCGCTTCACAAGCTCCGGCTTATGATCGAACAAGTCGATATGACTGGCCGCTCCCGACATAAAGAAATGCACGACACGTTTTGCTTTGGCGGGATGATGGAGTCCGCCGGTGCCCGAGTTCTTGACCAGCGGTTCTTCAGCACTCGAAATCGGATCCTTTGCGAGAAGCGATGCCAAGGCGATACCACCAAGTCCGCCGCCGGAATTCCACAAAAAGGAACGTCGTGGTTGCATACCCCTACCCACTCAATCTACAAAGGTAAACGCATTCAAATTGAAAAGCAGGCGGCACAAATAAGGCAGCCCATTCGCTTTCGAAAACTCGATCAACTGTCGCCGATTGGCTTCCGACGGTCCGGTTCCAAAGGCCAAACGATAAGCAATCTCTACTTGCTCTGAAACATCGGCCGATTCGCTCTCGACCCTTGCAGCAAAACGCTTTGCCTGGGTCAACATGAATCCATTGTTGAGCAACGCTAGTGCTTGAATTGCCGATAGGCTCTCATTACGCTTGTCAACTCGCATAGACGGGTCTGCACAGTCGAGCGAAGTCATCCAAGGCTGTGTCTGCGATCGAACCACGAATCGATAGATCGAACGCCGCCATGTCTTGGTGTCCTCAGGATCCGCCAATCCATACTCATAGTGTGGCGAATGCTCTGGATGCTCGACCACAAAGTCTTGCCAGCCAGGGCCGCCCATCGTCTTGTCCAATGATCCACTTACGGACAAGACCGAATCGCGGATCGCTTCGGCCTCTAGCCTTCGCCGGTTCTGTCGCCACAACAACGTATTGCCGGAGTCCACTTTTTCACCGTCGACGTTGCTCATGGACGCCTGTCGGTACGTTTTGCTCATCATAATCATCCGATGCAACCTCTTGATCGAACCGCCATTGTCTCGAAAATCGGTCGCAAGCCAATCGAGTAACTCAGGGTGGCTAGGCAAGCCGCCGTTGTGTCCTAGGTCGTTCGGCGTATCCACGAAACCTCGACCAAAATGATATTGCCAAACGCGATTAACTATGCTTCGCCATGTAAGAGGATTCGCGGGATCCGTAATCCACTGCGCCAGTGCGACACGCCTATCCGATTCCGAGTGGTCCTGAGCGAGTGGAAACTCGGATGGTCGAAAATCAAATGCGGCCATCGTCCCAGGAACGACCTCCGCCATCGGTTGCGTCACTTGCCCTCGCGCGAGAACATAAATCGGACGTGGCTTGCCACCAGTTGCTCCTGTCCCGACAAACGTGCCTGAGCCTGTATGAACCCCACCTGCGTAGACTTGCATTGGTGACGGCAGCTTTTTCAATTCCGCCGAGATTTCTTCGGCTCGAGCAAGCAACATTACTCGTTTTGTTCTGGTCGCTCCGTCCGCAGACCTCAACAGCAATTCCTCCCTCGCTAGAATGAGTGATTCTTTGTCTTCAACCGTGGTCGGCTCTGGATAAATGCCGTCCGTGAGATTGGTTTTCCGCCAGCGGGGAGGAGCTTCAATGGAGTCCATCGCGGTTACCTCGCGTCCTGCCGCGACATTCACTCCAGCTCGATCCAAGATCTGCAATTCAGCCAGTGAAAATATAAAATCATTTTGACGAGGAGCAAGCTTGGTCGCACTGACACGTACAAAACGACCAGCAATCGAATCGCCCTTGGCGGGTTCGGCCTTGACGCCCACTAAGCCAGGATTCTTTTGATCGCGGAGCGACGAATCCTCTCGGTTTACGAATAGTTGCTTCACTCCGCTTTGGAAGCTAGGGTCGTCGCTCAATTCAACTCGAAAGCGAATTGGAAATCCAAACCCCGCACCGATGGCATTGAAGTCGTCGTAACAGGGAACAAGCGACACGCGATTGATTTCGGTGACTTTGGTCAAATCAACTTGGACCCATTTCACAGCGTCCTGATTCGATGCTATTTCGCTGTGATAGCCGAACTCGGCTCCTTTGTTCGGGTTTGCCGCGTTTGCCTTCGAAGCGTTCTCAATCCGTTTGGTGAGTGCCACATATTCCTCACCGGCTTGCTTGCGAAGCGGCTCCTCGATCTGCTCCAACGCAACTGCTACGTCACTCTTTGCACGTTCTAGAGACGACCATAGCTTTTGCATCGCTTCATCGGCATAGTACTTTCGATCCGTACGATCCAGGGCCGAAAAGACTGAGTGAAGTCGATAATAGTCTTGCTGCGAAATGGGATCAAATTTGTGTTGATGGCATTGGGCACAGTGGATGGTTACGCTGCAAAACGTTCCGATCGTATTGGCGACCATATCGTCTCGATCCAGATGCCTCGCAATTTTGCCGTCCGTCTTGGACTCGGGTACTTCAGCGTGCCCGATGAAATCCCATGGGCCGGCCGCGATAAATCCGAGCGCTTCGATACCGTCTCGTGTATTTGGCCATAGAGCATCGCCCGCAATCTGCTCCTCAATAAATTTCGAATACGGCTTGTCTGCATTGAAGGCGCGGATCACGTAGTCGCGGTACGGCCAAGCATTCGGTCGAGGCTTGTCTTTGTCGTAGCCATGAGTGTCCCCATAATGAACAACGTCCAGCCAATGACGAGCCCATCGTTCACCGTATTCCGGCATCGCCAAAAGCTTGCCAATCAGTTTTTCCAACGCGGCCTCCGAATCGCTTTTCGACTCCAGTTCAAAGGCATCTAACTCTTTGGCCGTAGGAGGTAAGCCGATCAAGTCAAAATAAAGTCGTCTCGCCAAAGTACGTGCATCGGTCGCGGGGACTCCGACCAAGTTTTGTTCGACAAGTTTCGCTCGAACAAAAGAGTCAATCGGATTGGGCTCAGAATTGGGCAGCGAGGCTTTTTGCATCGGCTTGAAGCTCCACCAATCCAATGGATCTTCGATCTTGGCACTGGCTGAGTCTGGCCAGATAGCCCCCGCCGCAATCCACTTCGTTAGGTCTTGGATTTCAGAAGCCGTCAGTCCAGCTTGCTGACTATCCTTTGGGGGCATGGCCAAATCGGAATCTCGATCCGAAACATATTGCAGCAACAGACTGGCCTGAATATCTCTCGGCACAATCGGTGGCTCACCATGATCGCCCCCCTGAAGGGCGATGCTTCGCACATCCAAACGATAGCCGCTCTTCTGAACCTTGGGGCCATGGCATACCAAACACTTGGCAGCAAAAATGGGCTGGATACGTTCCGTGAAAAACACATCACTCTGCAACTCGTCTTGGCCCATGCATGCAAGACAAAAAGCGGCTTGCAACAGCCAGACGAAAGCAAAACCAGATAGAGCTCGAAAATCGATTTGGCAGTCCACTCAAGGTTTCCCCACAGGCGAAAAAAGCGATGTACTTATGCGAGCGGCGGGGTCCATATACCTAGCACGACGCGCAAGCAAGTGAATTTAATGTCCAATTAACAAGCTTGCGCGTCGTGCTAGGGTAGTTTTAATGCTGCCGCTCGACATATTGTACATACGCAAAATTTTGAGTGGAGTGTATTGTAACT
>JANPHB010000275.1:0-3071 GCA_031424235.1 Pirellula sp. | reverse complement strand
GCCCTCGTCAGATCCTCCGCGGCTTTGTCACTTTCTTGAATGGCGGAGTAGGCAAGCGCTCTATTGTAGAGTGCCATTGCCAGCACATCATTGGAAATGCCTTCTGCGTCAATCGCCGACGTGTATTCCAAAACGGCTCCGGCGAAATCTCCTTTCTTCGCCTTTGACATTCCGTTTCGGTACAGCGCGAGATGCTTCCCTCGACTTGAAAACCGACTTTTCAACCAATTCAGCATTCCCATGCCCTCCAACCCGATTGAATAATAATGAAGTTTGCCCCCTTATTTCAGGCAGTGGTAAAGGTATCAGATTCCATTTAAAGATGGAATTTGCAGATTTCGTGCAACACGGTCATTTCGAAAAGCTTTCGTAGGCACGTTGGTTCTTTCAACAGTTCTGGTCAACGCTTGAAAATCCGTTTTTTTTCTTGCCCCATACATCACGCTGACCATCTTCGAACACGCACTCATCCTTGAAGCGGCCTCGGTAACTTTGGCCTAAGCGTGAATTCGAAAACCAACACTTGGCTCACTAAACGAGCCACCCCTTACCTTTTGTGACCTGCGAGAAAATCAGCCAAGCAACCGACAAACAAATGACTACCGTCGGCATCACCGCACCCGATGGTCCCATTATTTGTAAGCCTCCCGCGATGACCATCGTGTACACCATTTGAATCATCACCGAAACGAAACTAATGGTGAGAAGCGAAACAGACAACTTCTTCCGCATCAATAGGCAAGTACTCCCAGCAACGCCAGAGCCTACGGAAATCGCGAAAACAGTGTATACCCAATAAGGTGTTGCCCGAACCCATTCCTTCTGCTCACCAGTCATTGATTCGATCATTGCTTCCTGAGCGAAAACCTCTGAGGAAAAAATAACGCATCCCAAAACATTCCATATGAGCGAGACCGCAGAGATCACCCAAAACCACGTGGGGACGGTTGGTTTCTTTTGATTATCCATTTGTTGTGATTCAGCGATTTGTTTGCTCATGAAGGTTACCTGTCTAACTCAGGGGCGAAAAGCGTTGATTATTTCTCGCCTTAACCCTATTCTAAATCTAACTCAGTAACTTTTGAACGCTTGAATCGTAAAAGTACTTAATCTGCTGAAACAGCTTGTTCTTTTCAATGGGCTTGGTCGAAAATCCATCGCAGCCAGCTTGAATGCATTTATCGCGATCGCTATCCATCGCATGGGCGGTCAGCGCGATAACGGTGCCTGGGTAGTTTTTAGCTCGAAGAAGTGCCGTTGCTCCATACCCATCAAGTACAGGCATCTGCATATCCATGAGAATGACATGGAATGGATTGCCATTCTCGAGTGCTTTCATCGCAGCATCGACGGCCAATTGACCATTATCGACGATTGTGACATATGCCCCCGCTTTTTTGAGCACAAACGAGATGAGACGCTGATTGTCGGGGCCATCTTCAGCCAAAAGGACGCGATAGCCTTGCAAAGCATCGTTTAATTGATTGGGTCCCGGCTTCCGTACAGCCAAGATTTCACCGAATCGAATTTCGCTCGGGTCAATCATCGCAGTTCCATCTACGAATCCGACGTCAATGGTCGCTCGAAATTTGGTTCCTACACCGGGAGTTGATTCAACAATGTAAACATTTCCTCCCATCATCTCTGCAAATCGTTTGCTAATCGTCAGCCCCAATCCAGTACCACCAAAATTACGAGTGGTCGAGGTGTCCGCCTGCGTAAACGGTCTAAACAATCTCAGTCGCTGTTCCTCTGTCATTCCTAGCCCTGTATCAACAATATCGAACTCCAACTTCTTTCGCTCGCCATCGATAAACCGACCGATAATTTTTACGCTGCCAGTCTCGGTGAACTTGATGGCATTACCGACAAGGTTAAACAAAATTTGGCGTAGGCGGGTCGGATCCGTCAAAACGCTCTCGGGCATGGTAGTTTCAAAGTCGGTCTTGAGCTCTATCCCTTTGCTAATGGATCGAACTCGCATCACCGAAAGCACTGCTTCGATTGCTGCGATTGGGGAATAGCTCACGGATTCGATTTCCAACTTGCCTGATTCGATCTTGGATAGGTCGAGAATGTCATTGATGATCTCAAGCAAATGGTTGCCATTTCTCTGGATAGTTTGAACGGCATGTATTCGCTTTTCCGGTTCGTCATGAAAATTGCGATCGTCAAGCAACAAATCGGTGAATCCAAGTATTGCGGTCATCGGCGTACGAATTTCGTGGCTCATGTTCGCCAGAAATTCGCTCTTCGATCGGTTCGATGATTCAGCCTCGTCTTTTGCAATTTGTAGAGCGGCGTTGAATGAGTACAAATCTCTGTTCGCAGTAGCCAATTCCGCAGTCTTCGCCTCGACTTCTCTTACGAAGTGCAGGTTAATCAGTTCGAGTTCGGCTTCCCGAGTCGCTGCTCTCGCCAAATTTTTCAGTTTGCCGTTGGTAGCAATGACAAGAACTGCGATCTCAATGATGACCCAGATTGCGTGTTCAATAGACCGCCAGGGACTCGCGGCGAGTACTCCATAAATCGATTGAGGCCATAGATATCCGCGGGCAAAGTGATCTATGGAAATTACCATCGCTGCGGTTAAAAGGACCTTGTAATCGCAATAAAATGCCAAGAAAGCAAGGGATGCGAATATGTGGAAGTGCGTTTCAATTCTGCCTCCACTAAAGTGAATCAACAATGCCGAGAAAAGCATCTGAGCTACAGCAATCGTATGCCGAGTAATACTCTGACCTGGGAACTGCAAAGCAAAAATGATAGGGAGCAATGCTATTGGTACTCCCAATGCAAATGCACTCCAGACGTGAATATGGATGGTCCGTTGCGTTCCATTCCATGAAAAAGGAGAAATGACCAACGCTTCCACAACGAGGGAAGTTAGCTGAATCAGCATGAGCACGGCAAAGTAGCCGTCCGTGGTTTTTCGTAAGCGGACACCACAACCAGTACGGTTTAAGTCGGCGCGGGCTTGATTCGCGGGGTAATTTCTGCTTGTGGCAACTTCGTCACCAGCAGCGAACCCTATTCCCGCGAGATCATCATGACACGATCCACAAACGACG
>JANPHB010000274.1:0-25613 GCA_031424235.1 Pirellula sp. | reverse complement strand
CCCCAACACAATTTTGTTTTAAAAATACCCGCGTTTATCAAATCAAACCTGGTTAGCCGCCCCCCCCCCCGCCGGGGCCCCACGAATCCAGAGTTGTGCGATCGGGCGACGTGACTCTAGAACTCCAAAGTTGCGGACGGTGGGGTCAAGCCCCAGTCGTCCTGAAATGCTTCACAGCGTTGCCCTTCGGGGCTTGTCTCTCGATTGGTCTTCGCACCGTGGCTTATCAGCCACGGCTAAGGATTTGTCGGCCTTTCAGGCCTAATTTACGCAACTTCAAAAAGTGCAAGTTAGTGAATCCAATATCCAATTCACTAGCTTGCGCGTCGTGCTACTATCCAATTCACTAGCTTGCGCGTCGTGCTAGATGTATTGGAACTCGTCGCCCGCCGACTTCGTCGAATGGGAAAATTCGGCATAACCAGCAAAATCATCCTTTTTTCCGACCGTTGGCTTTCGAACGGAGTATTTTTCAAGATCGCTTTTGGCGGTTTTTTGCGCCCGAGGACTCGTTGTCGATCACAATAGGAGAAGGGCTCTTTTTCGAGGTGCCCAAGTTTCTGTTTTAACCCAAGTGTGTTCGGTACTTGATCCAAGGTGCAAAATGCTTAAGGCCTACACGGCGTTTTTGATGCATGGCTCTCGATTCTGCATCGCCATCCTTTTGAGCTCTAGTTTTGCGGCTGCACAGTTCGCGGAAACCCAGGATGCAGCGCCAACTAAGGCCGCGGCAAAAGCGGATTCAAAAGCTTCGTCTGCGCGCAAGCCCGCCCCGGCAAAAGGAAAGTCGAAAAACGAGGAGCCTGACGCCGCAAAGGAAGACGTGGTCGCGACTCCGGGCATTGACTTGATTGCGCCTCGAAAAATGGAAATGAGGTTTGGAATGAAATTCAATTCCAACGATAACTTCTGTACGGACTTGTATGCGACGATTCCGTTTCCGATGAACTGGCCAGAGCAAAAGGTGACCGTGCTCCACTCCAACATTCCCACTGGGGCCGTTTTGGATCGACGGGATTTGCCGATCGGTTCGAAGCAGAATGCCCTGGCGCGACAACTACTCATGAAGATCCCCAGTTTAGGTCCAGATAGCCAGCTGGACCTTGTGGTGACAGTGGAAGTTGAAAAATCGTTTATCAATGCACCAGCCGATACAACGGTCTTTGTGATCCCTAAAAAGATCAGCAATGATCTTCGGTTCTTTGTTGGAAAGGGCAGTCCCTATATCGATCACGAGTTGGGGGAAGTCAGAAAGGTTGCCAAACAAATTGCGGATGACAAGCCTGAAAATGCGTGGGTCCAGGTCGAGCGCATCTACGATTGGGTTCGTGACAATATCCAATACCGCAAGGGCAAAATTCGTCATATCAAAGAGGCGCTCAAGGACAAGAAAGGAGACTGCGAGGAAATGACGGGCCTTTTTGTCGCCATATGCAGAGCGAGCAATATCCCGGCTCGCTGCGTTTGGATCCCTGAGCACTGTTACCCTGAGTTCTACCTAGAAGATCCGCAGGGAGTAGGACACTGGTTTCCGTGTCAGGTTGCAGGCGACAGACAATTTGGTCAAATGCATGACTATCGCCCAATTCTTCAGAAAGGGGATCGATTCAAGGTTCCAGAGGATAACGCACCGCAGCGTTACATTGCTGAGTACTTTACTTGCAAACAACGCGCTGCCAGAGTTGGAGTGAATCCGAGTGTCGATCGGATCATAGATTTGGGACCACTCAAAGCTGAGTTGGAAGCGTTGGAGCAGCAAAGTGCTCCACCGCCACAGCAGCAGCCCGAAAAATAAGTACACCTACGACAATGCGATGGCGGTTACGAAATGGCGAATGATCCGAATGACAAAGGCAGACCACGCCCGATTGCAACGCGTGCCTTTTCGTTGGACGATTCAGAACGATTGGGTCAAATTGCGGATAACAGCGAATCGGACTTCGACGTCGCGGAGGAGTTTGTAGACAACGCGTCGCCACTCGAAAAACTACCGCTGGCTCTTCCCATTTTGGGCGAATACCAGATGGAGGAATTGATCGGCGCAGGGGGAATGGGACAAGTGTTTCGGGCAAGGCACCGAACGATGGACAGGCTGGTCGCTATCAAGATACTGCCGCGGTCGGTCTCCGACGATGAGCATTCGGTCGAACGTTTTTATACTGAAGTGCGAGCAACCGCTCGTTTGATGCATCCGAACATCGTGACCGCTTTTGATGCCGGTTGTCATCGCTCAGGCGAAAAGCCAATCCACTATCTCGTGATGGAGCTCATCGAGGGTGAGCTCCTATCGCAACGGATTGCCCAATCCGGTCCAATGAACGCGACCGAAGTCGTCGAGATCCTGAAACAGTCGGCGTCCGCTCTGGCTTATGCGCATGCCCAAGGCATTGTGCATCGCGACATCAAGCCTAGCAACATGATGATTACGCCCTCCGGGGTTTTGAAAATTTTGGACTTCGGTCTGGCGGTACTTCGCGGGCATTTGGACAAGAAAGGCGCAAAGGAAACGCATCTAGTTGGAACCGTCGAGTTCATGTCGCCAGAACAAATCAATGCGCCGGACACGGTAGACAACCGCAGTGACCTTTACTCACTCGGAGCTACGATTTTTTATCTACTGACGGGTCGCCCGATGTTTCAGGGTGAGATAGTGCAAACCGCGCTAGCCCAGGTCAATACTCGACCTCAAGCGTTGTATGAAGTTCGCAGCGATGTCGACATTCGGCTCGATTCCGTTTTCCAGTCGCTAGTCGCCAAATCACCTGCGGCGCGATGTCAATCTGCCAGCGAACTAATGGAAAAATTGATTTCCATGAATCTGATTGAGCGGCCAACCGCCCAAAGTCCTGTTCGCGGCTCTGAGAATCGATTGCCCAAAATGGGTTACGAGTATCCAACCAGCGTGGGACAAGGAAAGTCAACTTCGCAACGCGCGTTCGCATCCATTGGAATCGAACTGGGAATGATTCATTCCCGAGTGAGCTACGTCGATGCCGAGCACAAGGTGGAAGAAGTCTTAGTGGATCGCGATTCGACCAAGCTTCGTAATATGCTGTTGAGCGATGGCGATACGATTGCGATCGGCGAGAGCGCCGTTGAAAATCGGGCCGCGAAACCAAACCAAATTTTCTATGGCATGCAACGTTGGTACGGATTGCCATTGCTCGAACGTTCGTTTGGTGGTCGACAGGTACCGCCTGAAGTGCTAGTGGCCTGTATCATCCGTCAACTCTTGGTTGGTGCACGCCACCAGCTGCCTAATGCCTCACATGCTGTGGTCACGGTTCCCGCTTGTTATGACCAAATGCACAGGCTCAGCACAAAGACCGCATGTGCCATAGCCGGGGTCGAGGTTTTACAGTTGCTGGATAAACCGTTGGCGGCGACGCTGGCGCATGTTGAGATTGAAACTCGACTGGCTCAGGCTGCAGGGACAGCCAATACCTATAAAAAGACGTTCTTGGTCGCGATGCTCAATGGAACGGCATGTGAGGTTTCTGTTGTATCCGTGGAAGGATTAGCAGTCCGATTCCTTAGCTCTGTCGGTGATTGGAAACGGGGCACAACGCGATGGCACGACGTGGCTACGAAGCGACTGGCAACGGAAGTCGAGGCGAAACTCGGCACCAGCGCTCGCGACGACTTAAATGTAGCATCGCGTTTGCAACGCACGATGGAGAAAGCATTTGATCGATTGCGGGTTAGTCCAAACGTTCCATTTGTCTTCGAGTCATCTGCTGGTAAGATCGAAGGCGTTTTGGATCGAGAGCGATTGGGAGAATGGGTTGGCGATTTAGAAAACGATTGCGGGTCGTTCGCCAAGGAAGCGATCGAACGCTCAAAAGTAAATCCGGCGGTAATCGATGCGATTCTGCTCATTGGCGATGCGCGTTGGATGCCTGTCATCCATCGGCAATTGAGCCGTCTGACCGGTCCGCAGGCAAAGTTGACCATGCTGAAATCCAACGACATGGCTCGGGGCGCTGCCATTCAGGCCAAGAACATCATGCCTCCAATGGATCCAAATTCGCCTGTCGCGCGAGCTGTCTCGAGTTACGATCTTGGGGTTATCATTCAAGAAGATGTGAGTCGAATTAGTCAGCCCAAGGTTCTTATCGGCAAAGATACGCCGACGCCTGCGTTGAGCACACGCACGCTGCGCTTTACGAACGACGGTAGAGAGCAACCTCAGCTTCAGTTTGTCGAGGGCTCGAGACTGGGTGCGAGCACGTGGAATCGATTGGGCAAGATCGATTTGAAGACATGCTTTCCAGGCCGATCGGCTTCGGATCCATTGCAATTAAGAATCGATATCGACTCGAGCGGTATTTGGAACGGCTCTTTGATTTGGCTTGCGGGGAACAAGCAGTTAGCTATTCCAGCGCTGACAGACCCGTTGATGGATGTTGTGTCTACAAAACGGTGGAGAGATTGGCTCGAGTCGCTTATGCTATGCAATGGGTAAGCTCGAAACACCGGTGGTTTACACCGGTTTACACCACCGGCAGAGGATGTATCAGCCCGCCTGGCTTAGTTGAATTCGGGCTTAGCTGCAGTCAGGCTTAGTTAAATTCGGGCTTGGGTTTTCAAGCCCGAAGGGCTGGCACATCGTCTGCCGGGGTCGAAGGCCCCGGTAACAGATTGCGATTGAAACGCAAAGGCCTGAAAGGCCGACACACCAACATACAGCACTATCTAGAATTAGAATATTTTGCTTGAACATATGATTTCCTAGAGTGGCTTGGACTCAGCAATGCGATCTGGAGAAAAAGAATGAGTACACACCAGCAACTGCTTTACCACATCGTCTTCAGTAACAAAAACCGCCAGAAATGGCTCACCGATGGTTTTCGCGAAAATGTGTTTGCATACATGGCTGGTACCACCAAAGAGCTCAACGGCTTTGCCATCAAGATTGGTGGCTTCTATGACCATGTGCACCTGCTTGTTCGCATTCCCGCTAAGCTGGCTGTCTCTGGATTTGTGGGGCAACTCAAGGCCAACACCAGCAAGCACATCAATGACACAAGTGGATTGATAAGAAAAATTTGGATGGCAGGATGGTTTCGGAGCATTCACGGTTAGCTTCTCGGCCAAAGATGCAGTGGTTGCTTACATCGAAAAACAGATGGAGCATCATAAGAAGCAGACATTCGAAGATGAGTTTATGGCCTTATTGACAAAACATGAGGTTGAATATGATCCAAGGTATGCTGCGTCCGGTGGTTTACACCACCGGCAGAGGATGTACCAGCCCTCCGGGCTTAGCTGCAATAGGGCATTGTTGCAGTAAGCTTAGTTGCAGTAAGCTTAGTTGTAGTCAGACATAGATGCAGCCTGGCTTAGTCGGAGTCAGGCTAAGTTGAATTCGGGCTTGTGTTTTAAAGCCCGAAGGGCTGGCACGTCCTCTGCCGGGGTCGAAGACTCGAAGGCCCCGGTAAGTGATTGCGATTGAAGCGCAAAGGCCTGAAAGGCCGACACACCATCATCCAGCGACACGAAAACTAATCTTCGTCGTCCGTCCACTGATTTTCTTCATCGCTGTGGTCGGCTTCGGCGGTCGCCGCAAAGGCTTCTTCATCGTCGTCCGTTCGCTTCTTCTTTTTCGAAGCTTTCGGTGCCTTGGGTGTTTCTTCCCAGCTATCGTCCCTGCGAATCTTGTTCGAACGATTCTTTACTTTGTTGGGTGCAGGCTCAGCGGCATCCTCTGCACCAGAACGCATCGTTTCCCATTGCTCCAAAGTAATTGCTACCTCGCGAGCTTGAGAGCCATTGTACTGACCGACTATGCCATCTTCGGACATGAAATCGATCAGCCTCGCTGCGCGTCCATAGCCGATGCCCAGGGCTCGCTGAAGCAACGAGCAGCTTCCGCGTCCCTCGCGAACGACAATGTCAACAGCGGCTTCATACAAGTCATCTCGCTTCTTGAACGAACCTGGTTTAACAGCCTCTTCGTCTCCTTTTTCCACCTTCAGTTGGACCAGTTCCTGAACGAAATTCTGTTCGCCCAAACTGCAGTGGTCAACAACCGAATTGATTTCATCGTCACTCAAATACGTACCTTGTCCTCGAACCAGTGCACTCGTGCCCGGCCACAAGAAGAGCATGTCACCATTACCCAGCAGTTTGTCGGCTCCCATCGCATCCAACACGACGCGAGAGTCGGTTTTGCTCGCAACTTGGAAACTGATTCGAGCGGGCAAATTACTCTTGATCAAGCCGGTGATCACATCGACGGTCGGCTTTTGCGTTGCTAGGATGAGGTGAATACCGACCGCACGGCTCTTTTGAGCAAGGCGAATGATGTGCGCCTCGACTTCTTTTCCAGAAGTCATCATTAAGTCAGCCATTTCGTCCACGACGATCACAATGAACGGCAAATGGTCTGGAATCAAATCCGCTTCTTCGTCATTCTCTGGCTTCAAGCGTTCGAGCAACTCCTCGCGGCCTAGCTGATTGTAGTTGGTCAAATGCCGCACACCGGCCCTAGCTAAGAGCGCATAACGCTCTTCCATCTTGTCGACCGCCCAAGCCAAAATGGCTTCTGCTTTTCGCATGTCGATCACTACTGGGTGCATCAAATGCGGGAGGCGTGCATAGCAGCTCAGCTCCACCATCTTCGGGTCAATCATCAGCATTCGAACTTCATCGGGCCGTCGTGTCATCAGGATCGACGAAATGATCGAGTTCAAGCACACGCTCTTACCAGTACCTGTTCGACCTGCGATGAGCAAGTGCGGAAGGCTTGCTAAGTCCACAGTAAGGGCTTTACCGGAGACGTCTTTGCCGAGGAACAAGGGGATCTTTTGCTTTCGAATCTGAGCGCCGCTTTCCTCGATGACTTCGCGCATGCGCACAATTTGACGTTTCTCATTGGGCACTTCGATCCCAACGCTATTTTTGCCTGGGATCGGTGCGACAATTCGAACGCTCGGAACACGAAGGGCAATCGCTAAGTCGTCGGCCAAACCAGCGATTTTGCTGAGCCGCAAACCTGCATCCAATTCGATTTCGTACAAGGCGATGACCGGGCCGGTTTCGATTTCGACGACTTTAATATTGAACCCAAAGTTGGCAAAAGTTTGCTCCAGTACTTTGGCTTTCTTCTTTACTTCCTCGGTCTGCTCGTCGTAGGAAACTTCATCCGACTCGGTAAGCAGATCTAGGCCTGGCAACACGTACTCTTCGCTTCCTTCGGGTAGTTTCGTATCGTCGAGATGGGCCAAGGAATCTTCCGGAGCTGGTTCGGGCTCTGGTTCGACTTGGGCTTGTTTGCTTTTTCGAGTTTGAACTCGAGGTCCTTTGTCCTCCTCGATGTTCGGGGCATCAGAGCGGATGGTGCGAGAGCGACCGCTGACGATCGACTTGGGTTTTTCGACGACGACTTCATTCTCCTCTTCGTCTGAGTGAATTTCGTCGTCTTCGTCATCGTAGCGAGAGTCCATAGCCTCCTCGCGATCTGCTTCGTAGTCGTGTTCGGCTTCTTCATCGTACTCGTCGTCAACCATCCCCTTGGACATCGAGTTGCGCGCGCTCACGAGGGCTTTGGAACTGAGGATGTCGCTGCCACCCGCATCCAGCAAAGCATCGGCGCTTGCCTCGACAGGTTTTTTGCCACCGAACAGTGCGCCGGCGATCGATGCCAGGGTTGATGGGTTCTTGGCCTTCGGGAACGTGAGGTCGGTTCGACCGACTGCTTTGGATTGGGAGGCTAGATCTTCGGCAGTCAGACTTGTTTCGGCTCTGCGACCGATTCGAATCGCGGGCCCTGAACTGGTTGGATAAGCTGCACCTGCCGCTCCATCATTTGGGGCGGAACCAGTTAAGGGCGCTGAATGGACGACCGATGACGGGTAACTTGTTTGGGCGTTCGCTTGGCTGCCACTGGCGGTTATCGACGTCGGATTCTGTCGAAGCGTCACGCTTTTGGGCAGATCGGACCGCGATGGGGAGAAGGTTCCCGAGGTATTCTCCACTTGTCGTCGGAAACTCCCAGTGGGCAACCGAAAGTACTTTAATGCCATGACTCCGCCAGTTGCAGCAAATCCAAAATATCGCACCAAAGCGTATTCCGTACTGAGCAGGACGCCGCCGACGAAGACACTAAGAACGAGAATCGAAGCCCCCAAGTGGGCCAAATGATTGTCCATCCATGTGTTGCATAGTGCACCCAAGTAACCGCCAGCACCGACTGGAACCGAGATTCTTGGGGTGATGCCGAATCGACTTGGAATGCAACAGACCGCAACCAGTATTAAAGTCCATCCCATACTTCGCCCCATCGGGGATGCCCAAGGCTGTTGTTTGAGCATGACGACACCGGATAGACACAGGAGCATTGCCACCAAATAACTGCCGATCCCAGTGGCCTGCATCAGAATATCGCTTACGAGAGCTCCTAAGTACCCGCACGAGTTTTGAATTTTCGCGTTGGGTGGATAGGCCGCGTTCATCGGTGTGTAAACCGAAGAAATGGGCCCGGAAAAATCTCCCAAGTTGTCGGCTGCGTCGTGGGTTAGCAATGACAGCCATAACAAGGCCGCAACGGCAAACATGACCACTGCCGCAACGTCCCACCTGACCGACCGTTGATTTTCCATCACACGCTACCCTAGAAGGCTCTGCTGGTTACAATGCTCCACCTCTCATCTTCGGCAAAAAGGTAGCAAATCCGCTCTTAAGATCTTGAGGGCAGTACTTATCCAACACAATCCGCAAACTCAACGCAGCCTCTCCATGTTCGGAATTTTGAATTTGCGCAAGCCCTCAGGGCCGACAAGCCGCGACTGTGTCAACTCAATCCAAAGATTGCTTCGACCAGAAAAAGTAGGACACGCGGGCACACTGGATCCTCTGGCAAGCGGCGTGCTATTAGTCTTGGTCGGACCAGCAGTTCGGCTGACCGACGCCGTGCATACTTTGCCCAAACAGTACATTGGGACGTTTCAGCTCGGGGTTACCAGCGAATCAACGGACTGTGAAACTCCGCTGATTCCGATCGAATCGGCCCCGGTGTTGGATCGAGAGGCGATCGACCGTCAATTGCCGTCGTTCCTGGGGACGATAGCGCAGTTGCCGCCCAAATACTCGGCCGTTTGGATTGACGGAACGCGAGCCCACGAATTGGCCCGTTCGGGCAAAGAATTCGAAATGCCTTCGCGTCAGGTCCTCATCGAGTCTTTGGAGGTTACTTCGTTTGAGTATCCCTACTTTGAATTGAAGATGACGTGTGGAACCGGGACTTATGTTCGATCGTTGGGAAGGGACATCGCGAGGAAACTGGGGTCCGATGCGGTGATGACCAAGTTGGTGCGAACCGCCATCGGGCCATTTCGCCTTGAGGACAGTTGTGAAATCGAGTCGCTTGCCAGTCGAGAGGATATCGAGGCGAGTCTCGCGCCGGCTCGAACGGGTGTCAATCATTGGCCGCAAGCGTTTCCAAGCGACGAATCGATCTTGCACTTGGAACAAGGAAAGCAAGTGAATGAATCGGAGCTCAAATTGGGCTCTGAGTTCACGGGGAACTTCGCAGCGGCAGTTGATTCCGATGGCCGATTGCGCTCGCTGATCAAACGTGTGGGACAATACTCATGGCGAGCCGACAAGTGTTTTTTGCTCAAGGATGATTGACTCGCGCTGGTGTACTGGCAGCCCGAATGGCGTTGAATTCGCCGGTAGTGGAATCTCGTAAGAGTTCCTGAAGTGCCTCAAACTCCAGGAAGTTTTACAACTTCCGCTACGAAGTTTTACAACTTCCGCTACGAAGTTTTACAACTTCCGCTACGAAGTTTTACAACTTCCGCTACGAGGACTAAACACGGTAGAAATTCGTCTACGGTTTTTCCATATCTTTGATACGCCAATCGAGGAACTGTTCCCAACCGGCCCGATCGCGGCTTGTGACCGCTTTGAATCGGGCGTTTTTTTCTGGAGGGATGCGATACAGAATGTCTTTTGCCATCGCGAGAGTGCGTTGGCTTTCAGGTAGTTTGCCAAGTTTCTTTTGCGCGTTGGCGATTTGAGTCATTGCTTCGAGCGACTCAGGCTCGCTGAGGAAATGCCTCGCGGTTTCCTGGTATGCCGCGATGGCTTCTTCGTAGTCTCCTGCTTCGAAAAGCAAATCAGCAACACCGAAAAAACTGTTACGAAGAAAGTTCTCCGTATTCGTGTTCTTCAATAATGGGTCCGTAATCGCTGTGATTTCACGGACGATTTTGGCGTAAGTGTTTCTTGATTGATCGAGCAACTCCTTGCGTTGCGATTTCCAAGCGGCCAAGGTGTCTTCGTTGGCGATGCGATTTTCGCGCAGCAGCATGTCAGGGAAACTGGCCGCCATTTTGTAGGATTTTGCCATGGTATAAAGCATTTGCAAACGTCGAGGATCATTTTCAAATCGTGTTAGGCCCTCGTCGGTTCGGTTGATGGCTTGAATGAGTTCTTTGTAGCTCTTTTCAACTAACGCGATCGTTTCGTACGATTTGCTTGGATCGCGGATCATGGCTTCGGTGGCCTGATCATGGAGCGATAATCCCCGGCGATATAGGATGTCGCTCAAGAGGAACAGTGATTCTTTCCAGACGTGGCTTGCGGGCGTGAGATCGCCGGAGAGATTCTCGCTCAGGAGATCCTCTGCCCCATAGTAGTCCTCGCGCGCGGCTGCTAGTTTGGCTGCTTCCAGTCTCGCGTCGTAGACCAAGGGAGTACTGGTATTGCTTTCTAAGATTCGATTGAGCGATAGAGTGGCTAGCTCCGGCTTTTCTAGCGCGTTGTAGTTTCTCGCCATTGCCAGGAGACCTTTGGGTTGGTTCTCTCTGGGTTCGTAGCGAAGAAAGTGGTTTTCCAAAAGCTGATTGCTTTTGGTGTAGGCCCCCGCCATGCGGTAGTTTTCGATGCCTCGCCAGAGAAGGTCATCGTATTGAGGCATTCGCAATTGCCTCGACGCCAAGGCATCGTAGGCTTCTGCAGCGATGCCGAAATGAGATCGAACGACAGGGCTATCGCGCCCCGCGTTCAATTCGTGCTTGGCCCATTGTTCGTACAGCCGGCTTCGAATGCGCAATCGGTCGAGCTCATCGCAAATAGGGAGCAGGTTGTCAGCAAAACGCGCAGCGTCCCCGTAGACTTCCGAGTCGATCATCCTTTCGCCTGACGCAACGACTCGCTTACGCATGTCGGACAAGGCCATCCAATCATTCAGGTACCATTTGGCTTCGCCAAAATTCTTGGTCATGTGTTCGAGCGTATCCGCCGCATCGGCGATTCGTTTGAGCTCGATTAAGCAATCGATTTCCTCAAGCCCACTGACCAGACTCTCGGGCTCAAAGGGTGACGAAAGACGTAACGCACTGAATGTACTCACAGCCTGAGTTAGTTTCCCTAGATCGCGAATCACGCGGCCTAATTCAAGATTGCTTTGTCGACGCGTCGCCACCGAAGTTTTTGACGAGGCGAGAACGCGTCTAAAATCGTCCAAGGCTTTTTCAAGAAAATCCGTTCTCTTCTGCTCTTGAGCCTTTTCCGCAAACCGCTGCGAACAGCGTCCGTGAAACAAGTCGGCAATAGGCCGAAGCGTAGAGTCTACAGGGATCTGGGCGTGCAGGTTGGCGCAATTTTCAAATTCCCCCAAAGCGTACAGTGCCTGCATCTCCTTGATCAAGGTTCGTTCAATTTCATTGGCTGTGCTTCTGGGAAGGCTTCTCCAATGTTCGATTCTAGACAACGCAGATACAGGATCTTGATTTTCGAGAGAGATGTCAATGTCGACGAGTCGTTCAATTGCGTCGGCTCTTCCCTGTGGCCAACGTTCGGCTGCAATCTCTAATGGAGCTTCTGCGTCGTCCCAGCGAAACAGGTCAAACAGAGCCATCCCAAGGTAGTAGTTACCTTGTCCCTCATACCCTTCGGGGAACGACAAGTCGCGGCTCTTTTCTAAATGCTTCACAGCCGCTTCATTCTTTTGGCTCGCGATTCTGCGTTGGACGATATCTTCGGCTGCTTTGCGTTCGCTAACTCCAATCAAAAATTCACGCTTAGATCGATCCGCTTTTTTCTTCAATACTTTCGGATCAATGGAATTGGCAATGCGAAACGATACGTCCCCTTCGCCTTTACGCAAAATTCGCATCGCGGTTTCCAATTTTTCGGACGGGCTAGACTCCGAGCCAAGTACATAGATGTACAGACCAAGCACCGAGAATGAAGCCAGTACAAGACCCGCGAGACCACCGATGACTACGTTTCGACTGATACCTCGATGAGGTCTTCGAAGCCAACGAACCTCCGGCGCGATCAGACGGGGACGGCGTGGAATGTTGCAATCGTTACGGTTCATGTTCTTGCCGCCACTAGATTCCCGAAATCATTCGCGACAACGCTGCCAGAGGTGCGACCATAACCAGTTCTCGCCAAACCGGATCAAACATCACTCGAGCTGCGAATAACCCGATCCAGAGCACAAGCGATCCTTCGCTGATACTCTTTAGCAACCGTATGGAATTGAGGTAACGCGACCATTGAAGTTGAGTCGAATTGTCAAACTCCTCTTCCGTCGCCGCTGAGAGAACCGATTCTGCCGCTTGGTCCGGTGAGGTCTCGTTGGTGAGGACTTGAATCGAACCTAAATACTGTATGCCCTCGCGTTGCATCCAGTACAGTGATTTTTCCATGCCGATAGAATCGTTAACCTTTGCGGCCCCCGACCTTCCAGCTTTGGTTGCTCCTGGATTGCCCCACGTTTTCCGAATGGACGTTGTGTTAAGTCGTATAGACAAAAGCCAACCCATCAAGAGTAGCCAGACCGCCAACACCAGCGTGCACAAAACGAAAAAACGGAATCCGGTTATTGGTCGAACAATCGGAACCATCCTGGGTGAACCCGTCATCGACACGAATCCTCTCGCCTTGACCTTAAGTCGATCGAGAGTCAGCAACATGGACTCGATGTTTTGGGATCGAGTTTGATTCAATTGACGCAAACTATCTAGCAGTTGGATTTGGTTGGGTTGACTAGGGTCTGGTGCGCTGAACGCGGTCAACTGAAACGGTGACGATGGTTTTGTGGTGTCCTCTAGGGCTAGGTTTTCCGTAGTTCGTTCCGTTTCGATCGCGTTCTTTTCTCTTTCGAGATCCAGTTCGAGTCGTTTGATGGAGTGTGTACTGGATTCCAATAGCCAACGCTCCATCTGCAACTGATTGTTAAACACGAGGCACTCGGTTGACTCCATGGACGGGATCGTTAACTCATTTAATGCCTTTTCGACCTCACGAATGTCACAGTGACTGGAGCAACGCAACTTGACACGTACGGATCGCAAATCAGAGCTACCACTGACCGCTCTACTTTTGTCTTCCGGTTCCAATTCCAACTTGGAAAACAAATCGCCTTTGATCGATTCCGCTGAATTAGCTTTGCTGGCTAAATTCTGAAGCATCGGCATACGATGCTGGGAAATTGCGAGGTTGGTCGTTAGCTCGTATTCGAGTTGCTGTATTGGCAGCGCATTAGCACCCCACAGGCTAAACGAAAGGGTTGCGATTAAGCAGACCCACGAAGCCTTGTCACGGGATGGCAGCCGTTTTTTGTGCATTCCCTGACCAAGCATGTTCACTTCGAATCTCTTTCCATGAATTGACGTAGCTCCCTTGTCGCTCATCTTCGTTCCTTGTTGCTCATCTTCGGCTATCGGGCCTTAGAAACTGAACAATTCGTCCCCTCTGCCCCAAAGGAAAATCTTTCACAATCCGAAATCTCGACCTAAACTGCACAGCTCCACTTTGCCGATAAGCCTGCCAAGTGTTGTGAGATGCCGGGTCTATTCCCCACCAAAAAGCTAGCATTGGAAGCTGACTACTGACGGTTTCGCTTCCATGTTGGTCGCGTTCGAAACGTTTCCTAAAGGCGTGATTTTCCGATGAACCGATTGAGTCTTCCAGTCTTAGGATTGCTTCTGTTGGCTACGCTGTCGGCAACGGGATGTAGCCTTTGCTGTTCTCCCCACAATGATGATTATGTCACTTTTGGCTCGCGAACTCCGCGTTTGGATATGAAACATGGACGAGTTGGCTCAATTCTCAGCGATCCACAACTCTCGAGCCATAATTATGCTTCCGAACCGGCAGATGGAGTTGAGTACGAAGGGGACATGGAAGAGACAATTCTCTCAGAAGACGAAGCGATTTCGTTGGGGACGGACGGTTAAGAGTGCAAGACGTTCTGAAATCACGCCGCCAAGCCAGAGCGATTGTCGATTTTGTCGTTTAACAGTCAGCCGAAGGCGTACTCAGTTAACTCGTTCCGAGGCGCCGCCTGGGAACGCAATGCATCGGAGGCTCCTGCCTCCTGAGTTCACAACTCCATAGCAAACGCGAGGCGGAGTCTCGAACGCAGTGCGTTCCAAGGCAGAGCCCTGGAACGAGGGCAAAACCGCGGCTAACGCCGTTCTGCTAATTCGCTCATTATTCAAGTGTTTCGAGATGCTTGATGATCTTGTTCGTCAGCAGCTTAACGTCTGTACCAAAGGCGATCTGGAAGTCACGAACCCGAACGGTTGACGCGTAGTCTTCGAACGGAGGGAGATTACCGACCTTTTGCAAATAGGGTCCAAACTGTTGAGACCGTCGCTGTGATAGATAGGTCGTCATCGCCCAAGCCACCGTATACGCACTTTGGAAATCGGATTCGAACGCCTTATCATTTTGAATTAACCCCGTCACAATACGTTGGATTGATTCGGGGCGTTTTGCGAGCGTTTGCCAAGTGCTCTTTCTCGATTCAGGCCACAACGATTTGCCCTCTCGGGCTTGTAAGCCTGACAGCATCGGCGATTCGAACATCGTTGCCAATCCCTCGATCAGCCACAATGGAGTCGAGGAACGTCTCTGGTGCAACCCCATGTTAAATGCAAGCTGATGCGTCGCTTCGTGACAAATGGTCAGTTGCGTTTCCTTGGTGGAAGATTCTTCGGACTCGTAGAGCAAAATGCGATTGCTATCTGAGAAATAATAGCCCACGCAAAACTCCGGGAGCTTCACACCGCTGGTATGAGTGTACTTCAGAAACTCATTTCGAGTGCCAAAGACGACAGCCACCAGAGGAAACTCAATTTCGCGAGTCGGTAGACCGTGCGTGGTGCAGTACAGTTTGAAAGAATGCTGTAGGCTTCGGAATCGTTGCGCCCACGCATTCATGTGCTCCGACTTTGCAACAATTAGATAAGGCGACTCGTTCTTCACCAAATAGTTCCGACCGAATTCGCCTCGCAATTGCTGTGCTAGCTCATTCCGCTCGATGCTTTTGAAACGATCCTTGAGAACCGTTTGTTGAACGATATCAGGTTTTGGGATGCGTTGGATGGCACCATCATTTCTCATCAGCAGCAATTGATCCGAGAAATTTCCGATCGGAACTCCAAACGCAGTGGTATCCGAAGTTTGTACAGCCAAGATCGGAGGTCGACTGTCGGAGGTCGCGTAAATGGGTCTAACATCTGGCTTCAAGTCTATTTGCGGAACGATCGCTTTATCGTAGGACGAGCTTTTTAATTCCTCTGTGACAGAAGTCGGAGAATTTTTTCCAACCAAATGACCTCCAACCACAGTTTGCTCGGATGGCTCTGGCAAATCTGCAACGAATTGACGGGGAGGGTAATCATCCGTGCATCCCACAATGAGACACACCATGACTACAAAAACGACCTTTATTACTAGGGAGGGCGAGGCTCCTGCCGAGCCATTGCGTCGCCAGTTCGGTAGGAGCCTCGCTCTCCCGTCGGTTTTGGGATAGGCACCGCCGCCAAGCAAAAGCATGCCGGAAAAGCTCGTAGCAAATCGGTTAGGTGCGGAATTTAGAGGCTTCATAGCCAGAACTTAGGTCCAGAAAGAGTGTCGACAGTACTATTTGGGCAGTCCTTGACGGCGAGACAATTGTTGCTGATTGGCTTGAAACACTATTGCCGATTTTGACGATACAGCTTGCGTGCCCCCCAATTCTGGAGGTGCGCCTGCATTTGATTTATTAATTCAGCACCTGCCCCCGTGTTTTTTTGGGTTTCGTTTTATGAAGAATACTGTCCGACTTTGCCTCGTGTTGCACAATCATCAGCCTGTTGGCAATTTTGATGGCGTCATCGAACAAGCGTATCAAGACAGCTACCTGCCGTTTTTGAGTGTCTTTGAACCCTATGAACATTTGAAGATTGCGTTGCATACCTCGGGGCCGCTCATGATGTGGCTGGCGGAACGACATCCTGAATATGTCGCTCGGGTGAAGGCGTTGGTTGCAGCCGGTCGGATTGAAATCGTCGGAGGCCCATTCTACGAGCCGATTTTGACGATGATCCCAAGCCGGGATCGAATCGGTCAGATCTCCAAATACACGCGGTGGCTTCAAAATCGCTTCGACACAGCGGTATCCGGAATGTGGATGCCTGAGCGAGTTTGGGAGAGCCAATTGACTCGTGATCTGGTTCCGGCAGGCATGCAGTATACGATCCTGGATGACTTTCATTTTCGAGCTGCTGGTTGGGACGATGCGTTGTTAACGAACTACTTCTTGACCGAGGACGATGGCCATGTCTTGCGTGTCTTTCCGGGCAGCGAACGCCTACGTTA
Source organism: Pirellula sp. (assembly GCA_031424235.1). Classification (GTDB taxonomy): domain Bacteria; phylum Planctomycetota; class Planctomycetia; order Pirellulales; family Pirellulaceae; genus JBKCUI01. The sequence continues at coordinate 9,002 of JANPHB010000274.1, read as the reverse complement.
TTTATTACCGTTCGCACCTGCTGCCGATACTATCGAGTACTGCCGTAGCGTTGCGAACCGAGCGCCAGGTTCTGTTCTCCTCTTCGGTGACGATGGCGAAAAATTCGGTACTTGGCCGAACACCAAACAGCATGTTTACGAACGAGGCTGGCTACGAGACTTCTTTGAGCAACTAACAGCCAATCGCGATTGGCTCTATACTTCAACGCCATCGGAAACGATCACAGAAACGCCACCTGCGGGTTCCGTGTACCTGCCAGACTGCTCATACCGCGAAATGACGGAGTGGGCTTTGCCTGTCGAACGTCAAGGTTCCTACGACTCGCTGGTTCACGAATTAGAACACGACTCGCGCTGGCCGCAGATCAAGCCGTTTCTTCGGGGCGGGTTTTGGCGCAACTTCCGGATCAAGTATTCCGAAGCCAACGAAATGTATTGCCGAATGCTCGATGTCAGCCGACGACTGGAGTTTGCACGTCGGAGCAATGGCGACAAATCCTTGCTCCCACAAGCCGAGGATCACCTGTATCGCGGCCAGTGCAACTGCCCATACTGGCACGGTGCGTTTGGGGGCATCTACTTACCTCACCTGCGAAATGCGACTTACAACGAACTCATCGCCGCCGACAATTTGATTGAGCGTTCGAACGGCCGACATGGTGAATGGGTCGACGTCACCACCGAGGATTACAACAAGGACTTGTTCCCTGAAATTCGATTGGCAAACGATCAGTTGATCGGCTACTTCGCACCTGCTCAAGGTGGAATGCTGTATGAGTTAGATATTCGCGGCATCGAGCACAATCTGTTGGCCACAATGCAGCGTCGACCAGAACAGTATCACGCTAAAGTGAAGCTAGGCAACAGCCAAGCGTCTAGCGAAACGGCCAGCATTCATGATCGAGTTGTCTTTAAGCAGCAAGGGCTCGAAGACCTGCTTCAGTATGATAAATTCCCTCGTAAGTCGCTCGTAGATCACTTCTACGATCACGGCATGTCCGCGGAAGACATCCAACGTGGCTCAGCCATTGAACGCGGCGATTTCGCTGCGTTGCCCTACGATGCCAAACTTCGCCGGGGCTCGGGAAAGATTCAGGTCCAATTGCGACGCGAAGGGAATGCTTGGGGCGTGCCGTTGACAATCACCAAAGGGATTACGCTTTTTGCAGGCAGCCATGCTCTCGAGATCACTTATTTGATCGAAGGCTTACCGCCAGGTCGCCCGTTCGACTTTGGTGTTGAGTTCAATTTCGCTGGCCTCCCATCGGGTGCAGATGACCGTTTCTTCTATGACGAACGATGCGAGCGAATGGGGCATCTTGGCACTGTTTTGAACATTGAATCCGCAGACTATTTAGGAATGATCGACCAGTGGTTGGGAGCCAATATTCAGTGGACATCGAATCGCCCAACCGGTTTGTGGTGTTTCCCAATTGCTACGGTGAGTCAAAGCGAGGGCGGATTCGAGCTGGTGCATCAGTCGGTTTGCATGATCCCACACTGGGTTGTGCAAGGCGATTCGAATGGACGGTGGACGGTGTCGATGGATTTGATCGTCACATGTGAACATGAGCCCAATTCACGTTCGTCGAAGCTCGTCGCGGCAGAATACGAAACCCGGGCATTGTCCCATTAGTGGTGTGGCAGCCAGAAAGTACCATAGAACGACGCGCAAGCTAGTGAAATGGATAGCAAATTCACTAGCTTGCGCGTCGTGTTAGGTACAGCTGAAGCCGCCGAGTGACATAGTACCAATCCAACTGGAAAGATGAAAACATGTCGGTATCCCCCATTGTTCAGCAAACCATCGATATCTACGCAAAATCGGAAACGGCAAAGTCCGACATTGCGACAGCCGTCCTTGCGAAGCAATTGAATGCCGACAAGCAACAAGGGCAAGCGGTCGTGCAGCTGATCGAACAAGCAGCGGCGACACCAACCCGCGGCATCGACGTCAAAGCCTAGTCAGTACGGACAACATTGTGTCCCGGTAAACTACTTCTAAATGTCCCCCATCTGGCCCGCTGAATGGGTAGGCGAGCCGCTTGGAGGTGAATGTTTGGCTGGGAGCCGACGCACCGGCGTGTCAAACCGGTGCGAGTTGGGGCTACCCGGCAACGTGCATCCTTACCCGTTTTATCCCAAAATTCGGATGGGTCGCTTAGCGACCAATACCCACCCATAACATTACCCCTTGATCCGAATCCATTGAACTCTTCATGTTTCCATTCATCGCTCGATAATCTAGCAGAGCCAAGGGCAATTTATCTGTAGGTAGTTCTACTTGATTGCTCACACCGCCAGTTGCGTTCCAGTTTTCATTATTGGGCCACTTGTCGTCTGCATCCACAATAATACTACCTCCCGTGGCTCCGTCTCCAGCATCGGCTGTTTTTCGGACATTCAACTTGTACTCCCATTGAGCATTGTTTTGATGAATGGAAAGCGTCACAACGTACTCTCCAGGCGACCTGCCAATTCCGACACTATTCGTTACTATCGTGCCAACTGTCGAAGGCCCAGGCGGATTCAGTACTGTTGGTGGATTGGGTTCCAGTGGAAGTGAATTGATCCGGCAAGCGAAGTAATAATTCGCCCCATCTGGGAGATAAACGCGATAGCTCCATGTTTTGCGTGCAGTCGTTCTGAGCTTGACCGCATGAATTCGCTTGGGGTCAGTGATGGTAAGGGAACCGAGCTCTTGCCTCAAGACTCTGTTTTGACCCTCTAGTTCTGCGTGTTTGACATTGAGTTCAGCGACGAGCAATTCGTATCTCTGGCTTGACTTAAGATTCGCCTGCCGCGAAACATACAATCCAAGGATCGACGCAACAGCGGTAAGAACCATCAAGAGATTTAAAATGGAAAATTTCATGTGCCAAAGGTTTAATTCTCCGGCGCGGCACCGGTAAACAAATTTTAAATGTACCCCATCCGGCTGGCTAAATGGGCAAGGGAGCTACTTGAAAGTAGATGTTTGCCTGGGAACCGAGTCAACCCAGACGCACCGGCGTGTCAAACCGGTGCGAGCTGGGGTTAGGCAAACTCACAACGCTTTATTGCGTTCCTGATCCAAGCTTGCTATCAACACAGTAACCGCCAAATGAAGCTCCGCAGGCTAGCCAGGTGGCGGGGCAGAGGCCCGGCCAAATCCGATGCCGATTTTTTAGTTTACCGCTTTAGGCAGGGTTTCGAGTGATAAAATCGCGCACCCCGGCAATCATTAACGCGACTTGTTTGGTATCGTACAAGGTGTAATGACCGTGAGCAGCGTTGTTTCTCAAGTCGAGCCACGCGGTCACACTCTTCTGATCGAGTTTAGTGTAGGCGGATGCTTTCACTAGGTCAGAGTTCAGGGTGTCGGCTTTGACTGGCTTTCCGCCAGACACCGTTTGGACCCCGAACTTTGCACAAAGGTGGCGAATGTGGGATTCAAGGGTACTGCCAGCGATAACGGCCGCTGCGTCCTTGTATCCATTGTTATTAAGGTGGTCAGCCATTTCAAGGAAGTCAGCGAAAAGGTCGCCATGAATGATCTCTTCAAGCGATTTTAGATACCCATTCCGAATGTCGGAGAGAAGGGATTTAACAACACCAATTTGTCCTGCAACGTGATCATATACGTGCGTGTTTGTTTCGCCAATCTCACAGGCCTTCTTGTAGTAAATGGAATCAACGCCAGAGGCTCGCTGTATTGAAGCAAAGCACCGAGTCTGAAGATCGCGAATATTGGTTTCGCCAATGTCCGAACCGTCATTATACTTGCTACGAGACATCAAATCTGCGTGTTCGTGTACTAACTTCTCAAGTTGCGGTTCAAATGGGCTTGGCATCGATGATTCGTTTGGCAAATTAGTAAATCTCCGGCGCGGCGCCGGCGAACACATTCTAAATATACTCGATCTGGCTGGTTGCGCGGCAGGCGAGCTGCTTGGAAGTGAATGTTTGGCTGGGAGCAAGCAAACGCCGACACACCGGCGTGTCAAACCGGAGCGAGTTGGCGGTAACGCCGTAAGCGAATCAAGATCTTCCGCTTGAGCTGCTCGAACACGGACTAAATTCGGGCTCTAGACTTAAGCCACAAGACAAACATCGGGCAAGGAACCGCAGTCCAGTCCGCCTACGTCCCTAGAATGACTACGCAGTATCCGTTCCTTTAAATGTTATCTGGCTTTGTCTCCGAATCGCCACATGTACGATTGGCACAAAACGTCGAACACATCATCGTACGTCGCCAATCGAAGATGCCGATGGCCTTGGGGTCCTTCTCCATGTAAGCGGTTTAGCCACGTCGAGTTTTCCACCTCCTCGAAGCAAGATTCTGATAGTGCGGTCATATCTTGATTTTGCAAGTCCCATGTGTCGAGTTCAAGCATCTGGAATTCTAGCACGCTATGAAACAACAACTCGTAAGGCAGGTCTTCGGCTTCCTCCCAGCCAGGCGGCGACGCGAAGTTGCGCACGATTCTGCAGTTGATAGTGCCGCGAAGAAGCAGAGTCGCCGAATCTGGTTTCGATGTGTGGTCGAGATAAACACAATCGCGCCCCCATAGAACTCCGATCTCGGTTTCGATCAATTTGGAGATTTGCATTCTCGATATCCGTAATCAACATTGACTGCGAAAACTACGCGATCGGCGGCTTCGCGTCCAAGATTTGTTCTGCCGCTATTTCCCAGCCCTCGGACCATCCGCAAGTGGATTGCCAAACCGAAGCACGAGTTCGAAAGCCTGCTCTTTCGTGAAGCCTTGCTCGATCAGTGCATCGTAGTAGTTTTTCTGAAAGGTCGCCAATTTTTTGGTCGTTTGTGGCTTTGCAAGATAATCAAGGTATCCGTCGATTACCTTCGTCGCCATTTCGGTGAGTTGGGCTTGCATAGAATCGCCGAAGAGTCCGCCAAACAAATTTGCGGGAGATGTTTCCTCCTTCCGGCTCGGATCCAAGGGATCCTGAGCAGCCGCCCTGTTTGGTGGGACCAGCAGCGCAAGTGCCAATAACATTGAGGGTATAAGAACACGGTACATGTTGTCTCCAATGCAGAATCAGTAATTCTCAGGCGCAAGCGCCTGTAAACAAAGTCTTATTGTAGCCCGCTTAGCTGTTCAGATGGGCTAACGGCATTCCTGAAGGGGAAGCCCAGACAGGATCATCCGGTAATCGCCCATGCACCGGCGTGTCAAACCGGAGCGAGTTGGCAGCGGTGTCTGACACTCGCCAAGCCTCTCGCCACGTATGTTCATCTTTTTATCGTGGTTCACCAGATCTTCCACCACGGTCTCTTTTTGATGTTGGTGGAGTAGCCTTTTTGCACGTCGAGCACCTCTTTCATCATCGCGATGAAAGCGGGCGATGGTGGTTTCTTAGGTGGACGCGTTTCTAGAGGCTTAAGCGCATAGTCGACTTTGCCGTCTTGGAAGAGCCCATCTTGTAGCAATAGCCATATCTTGATAATTCTGTCGGCGGAATAGCCAGCCACGACGTCAAAGCTTCCGTCACCGCCAGTAGATAAGACAAACAGCCTGTTCTTACAAGCATAAAAAAAACCGCCGTCCCATGCGGCCTCAAGACAGCGTTCCCAGTATCCATTTTCGGGATGGTAACTCAAATAGTCATCGGGATCGAGTGAGAGGTCGGATGCGACGTAGGCAGATAGCAAACGGTACACTTCAACGGGATCTTCAGTAATGACTTCAGCGGTCTCATCAATCAATCTACGTGTCTCTAACTTGAAACGCGATACAAGCTTTTGGATGATCTTCTGATTTTCATTTTTAGTGTGGAGAAACAGAACGCTGTTTGGGCAGGACTCAATGCTTGCTTGGTCACCAACGACAATTGTCGCGGAATCAACACTTACCCTTCCGACCTTGCAGTAATGAGTGCATTTGAGCTTTTCTAGAGTTAATTCGAGCCCCGCTACATCACGCTCGTTGAGCAAATAGGCGATCTCGGCAACTGCAGGGTATCCGATCAAGACTCGAACGTCAGATTGAATTGCTGGATCATGTAGAACCAAAGTCCCGCTGGAGATCGGGAGACTTTCGTTACATGGATCAAGATAGCAAATCACAGAAATGTACTTTAACCTGTCGAAGACGAACTAGTAATTCTTTGGCGTGGCACCAATAAACCGATCTTAATGTAACCCATCGGCAGGTTGATTTGGCATGCGAACCAATTGGAAGTGAATGTTTGGCTGGGAGCCGAGCAAACATCGACGCACCGGCGTGTGAAACCGGAGCTAGTTGAGGGCGGGAAATCCCCTTGGCAAGCCCACGCGCCTGTCTCGATACGCTTTGTTCGATCGCTAGGTTTTCATCATAAAGATGGCACGTAGTTTTCGTAAGCAATGAGAGTTCCCGTCCAAGATTCACATGCTCGTTCAATGATAACTCGGACCTTTCTCCATGATAGCCCACCATAGCCAACACCAATTCTCGGAATCGCAATACTTGTAAGGTTCTCCGCATCGGCTGTCTCAAGCATTCGGGACAATGCTGTTTCGATTGCCTCGTAACTGGCGCGTGCATGCCAAACACCTTCCTGAGTGCCTAGGTTAAAGACCGACGGTTTTCCGTTCTCCTTCCAGAGCCAAGCGTCCCCAAGATTGAATTGTCGTGGGGTTGATTTGCAGAGGATTCGATACTGTTCGAACATCTCTGGGTAAAGATCGCGGAATTTCACAGCGATACCGGCGCCCATCGAGCCTTGGCAGTTGCATCCATGAGCGAATGCTTGCGCGGCATGGGCATTTTCAAACAGGTCGCCGGAGACGAATTCAATCGGCATTCGGATCTTTCGAGGGCTCAGAACCTTTTGGGCGGTCTTCACGAATGACGCCATTGCGATCCCGCCAGTACCTCACAGTGCTTGGGGACACTCGCAAGCGCTCAGCAATTATACGATCCGAAAGCCCCTCATTGACCCAGTCAATAATTTTTTGCCGAGCACCGTCGAGATACATCGCGAACTCCATTTTATGGGGAGGTTAAGGCTGTTTCAATCACCGTCGATAGATTGGGCAAACACATTCTAAATGTACCCCATTTGGCCGGTCGAATGGGCAGTCGAGCCGCTTGGAGGTGAAGGCTGTCTGAAAGCCTGGTAAACATAGACGCTCCGGCGTGTCAAACCGGTGCGAGGTGTGGTCAACAGCCAAGCTGTCGCGGGGGGCTCTTAGGCGAATCAAAAACAGCTGCTTGGGCTTCTCGAAGATGGGATCAAATTCGGGCTAACTTCTTAATCGCAAAACAGAGATCAGGCAATCACTCCCAGTCCCGCCAACGTACAGCCCTAGAACGACGACGCAGATCGTATCGTCCATAGATTACCCGTCCTCTGCGTTTGAAAACACGAATGTTGTCTATCCGTCTCGCAATTGGCTGGTTACACACTCGCGCCAGCTCCCTTTCCGATCACCGCCACTTCCAACTAGACAGCAGAAACAGACACATATTCAACGTGATCGTCACGCACCAACCGAACGGCCACCAATTCGACCGATTACGAATCGTCGCATAACGGAACAGGGCAATCGCCATCACCGCGACGCTGGCCAACACATTGGCCGCCGAAAGCCAAAGCAGACGTTGCGCCACGATTAGGTTATAAATGGCGGCGGGGCATCAGTAGGGCAGCAGCCGACACAGTTCCGAGACGAACTTAAAATGGTTCGAGGCGGTTCATCGCGATGCTTGAGCCGATCTCAAGTTAGTTTAGCACTGCTTCCGAGTTCATGCGACGCTTGGGCCGAACGACTCGCTTCGCTGGTTACTAACGACCGATAGGCCATTTGGCTTGTCCCTGCTCCTCAGGCCCTTTGTCTCCCGACTACTCAGGGAAAAGAGGAAGCCGTTGATGCTCGCGTTGCCCTTTGACAGTTAAGCGAGTTGCTTCTACTTTCGCCGAAAGACCGCTCGCTCCTCCTGCCCATTCTGACTCCAATAGCCTGTCATTTTTGTTCCAGCCTCGTTCACTTTGCCTTTCCACTCTCCTTGTAATGGCGGAACGCGTAGGATTAAATCTCCGTCGACGATTGACTTGTCGACTTTTAACCCACCAGCTTTGTGTGTCAGATCATCGATCAAAATTCTTTCGCTCGCTAGACCCTTGTTATATACTCGTAATTGAACAATCGTCTCACTTGATTCGAGAGTTGCTTCCCAAATCTCAGAGGGTGGTTCGAAGTTCGCCTGGTTTCCACCTCGAAGTTTCAACGCATAAGGACGTCCAGAAGTCTTATACTCCCCCTCATACGATTTGCTGCCGCTTGAACGCCTTCCGCGAAAGACTACGCCAACCGATTCAGTACCTTGGAAAAAAAGCTCTGTGTCACTAGCACTAAATTTATCTAGTTTAGCGACGGAGTTATCTTGATCGATTCTCCGAATTTGATAACCAGTCGAAGGGTTTTCTTTGTTGATGGGTTCGACAACTATTCTGAGTACTGTGAAACCAAAATCAACTGTTCCGAACCAAACCAAGCCCCACTCATCATTTGACAGCTGGCTTGTTGGACTTCTAGGTACATCATTGCTCAATTCTTTCGGATTCTTGATGGTTCGAGCTACCCGAAATCCAAATTGTGGATATCGATCGCTGATGTCATGAATTCCGCGAGTACTGGAAAGCGTTGGATACTCGGGGTTAAACGTACTCCCTAGCAGAACTCGGATGTTGCCTTCGGTGGGAGTCTCATGGTCTTGCCATTGACCACCTACCAAAATCGCTGTGTTTTGTGTCCAACAAAAAACATTACCCAGGGAATCAAAGAGGCCAAGATTGTTGGGCTTCTGGGAAGCCACGGGCCAAATCATTCCATTGGCTTTCCCGAAGCTTGTACCATATTTATCAAATAGTTCTTTGGTAAGCGGACACCACAACCAGTACGGTTTAAGTCGGCGCGGGCTTGATTCGCGGGGTAATTTCTGCTTGTGGCAACTTCGTCACCAGCAGCGAACCCTATTCCCGCGAGATCATCATGACACGATCCACAAACGACG
>JANPHB010000273.1:0-3019 GCA_031424235.1 Pirellula sp. | reverse complement strand
CAACGCCAAACCAAGTTAGAAACCGAAAAAAGATGAAGCAGCCTAAAATAGAAAAATCAAACCAGCCCCGCTGGCTCGGTCACCGCTGCGCTGCAAAAATGGGGCTCCGACAAACAAGCGTTCGCTTGTTTAAGGACTATTAGCAGTGCTTCATGTAGAGTTTTTTGATAATTTTCTGAGAATTTTGACTGAAGCGAATTGAAAATCCTGGATACTAATCAGAGGATCGAAGGGAATTAAGGAACTCTGTCTCGCAAAGGCGGATGGGTGGCCGAATATCATTTCGAAATCAATAAGTTCAGCGAGGAATAGTCAGTCGATGTTGAACCGCGTTGCTGTTGTGGAGGATGAGGATACTGTCATGAATCTATATCACGTCCGCCATGCGCAGCCAAAGGCTAACGGCAACGATTCGTCGTTGAGCCATGAGGACTTGCAACAGTCCGCCAAACTCGGGATGCAATTCGTGCAGGTCAACCCTTTACGCGATCGTCTAGCAATCATCGTCAGCACACTGTATCGGGCGCATCGTACCGCCGGAGCGATCGCTCTGAAGCTAGATTTCGAGACCAAAGGTTTTGATGGATTACATTTGGCCCTAAGCCTTAAGTTGGTTGGTCATGTCTTGCCGTCGAAGGCCGTTCAGGGAGTCTGAAATGCTAGACGAATTGGAATCCAGAATAAAGGCAGTTCTCCGCGACGCCGGATTTATTGCGTCTGGTACTCAGTTCACGATCGATTCGATTGCAGAGTTAGATGGAGATCCTAACACAGTCACGGTTCACTATACAATCGATGCTCGATCGGCAGTCCTGTTTGCACTGCGGCACGAAGGATTTTGGGTAGTGTCTTATCGTTTGCTTTCACAACAGCTGTTGACGAATCTTCTCGGTAAGCTACGCACTACGGCGTTGACATATAACGATGATCCTGTTGAATTGACCAGTGTACAGGTCTCGCACGTACTGTGGCCGAACGAAATCGCCGACCATCACCGCGATTGGATGTGGGTTTTCCGCATATTGTTCGACGAAGCATCGGACATTGGAGTTCCGGAAATGCTGTTGGTGTCGTGGAGACCCGACCCAGGGGAGTTGGATTATTGGTTTGTCGACTCAGAGGGCTTGAACGTATTGGCTGTGTTCGAAATCGAGTGCCAACCGCCTGATGGCCAAAACGATGCCGCCAGCGTTGCGTACTTTCATCAGACCTTCGCCGGCCAATTACGACAATTCTGTGACGATGTACTGCGTCCGAAGCTGGGCTCATCCAATTGGACATTTTTCGCCGAGGCGTCATCCATATCGATTGGAATCGACTGGGAGATTCAAACTGCCCCGGAAGCCGAGGAATTGCAGGAACTTGCGGAAAAGACCGGTACGCGTTTGCGGCAATTTGCCGATCAGCGGCTTCGTCTTTTTCTTCCTAGCGGCTGGTCGATTAGCGTGATTGCGAAAGGGCCAGCGGTGTAGCGAGATGAACGATTTTGGTGGGATATGGCCTCAATGATGACCGAAGACGAACTAGAGCTTGCGATTCCTGCTGCCTTGGAAGCTGATACTTTCGATTTTCAGAATCCAGACGATGAGGACGATTATATTTCGGCGATTCTTTATAGAACTACCAGTGGACGTCACTTCCGGCTGATAACTTCGTCCGGCATGGACTCAGTTTATTCGGGTGCCGGCAATATAGGAGAATGGCTCATGCCTAATGAAATTGCAACCTGGACGGAGTTCTAAGCAATGTCCTCGAACGAGAATCGCAAAGCAGACTAAGCACACCGCTCATTCTACTTCCCCTTGTTCACTTATACCCCGATTTGGCAGTCAGTCAAAAAGACTCGCCGCAACGGTTTCCCATTGCGACGAGTCAGGAAATTGCAACTGAGCGAAAACAGATTCACTGTCAACTTTTGTGGGGAACTCCATTACAGATGAGTGATTCGCAAGGAGAATTCCTTCCTGCGTTAAGGTTTGAAATAGCCAAAACCTTCCTGCTGTTTTCTGATAACTTCGACAACCCCCAGACGAAACAGTTTTTACACCCGGAAGAAGTTTGTCTCGCGGTATCTTTTTCTCCTTCATCGTATTTTCGCATGCGATGAATCGCACTCCTTGCCCGATCAGTTCTTTAACTTTCTCGGTGTGTCTTGATTCACCTTCGACAACCAGCTTAATTCCGTCACTGTGGCAGACAACCTCAATTTGGGCGTCCGGTTCTTGCTTCAAAACGTTTGCGATATTCCTGAGCCCATGACCATGGCGAACTGGACTGATTGAGTTCACATGAACAACAGTTTGTAACACCAGACGCTCTTTGCTTATCGTTGTGGGCTGAGGCTGTGCTTTCGCTACCGCGTACCCAAGCATCAGGATAATTCCCATTGATATGGAGTGCCTTGACATTTTTGTTCCTCGTTTCGTATAAACTCAAGTCGTGTTTTCACTCGCGTGAGAGCGAGCGTCGAGCATTGATGCGTGAGTCAAGTAAAGACTGTCTGAACACAATTTTAAGCAGTTGCTCGTCAATTGGAGCATTGTAAAAAGCAGGGAGGGATGTTACCGAACGGCCAAGCGATCCACTGCGAATAGGACGAGGGCCAAGAATGGACTCCAAAGGATCAAGAATATGAGGAGCGGCAGGGCAACGACTTCATGGAGCATCAACTTGCCTCGATCACCCCATTTCATCACTGTCGTGCTGAGTATAGATGACATCTCGGCAAAGAAGTACGATCCGGCCAGAAGACCAACGATTCCAACAATCGCGTCGTAATTTCCTTGCCCTAAAGCAGCCGCACCCGTGCCCGGGCAATATCCAAGTAATGCGAATCCGATTCCGAAAAGCAAGCCACCCATAGCGTTGGCCGCATATCGCGTCGGTTTAATATGCAATTTCACGAGCCCCATCGCACGCATGGTAAATATCCCGACTGTTCCCACCAAGATCGCAGTCAACATGACCTTGACCACTATGAAATCTTCGAGCAGTTCCATGAAGAATCCACTTGGATGCG
>JANPHB010000272.1:0-22080 GCA_031424235.1 Pirellula sp. | reverse complement strand
TTTGCCGAAGGCAAATCCAGCGGCTCAGCGACAAACGCGGAAAAACAATTTCGTAGTAAAAAGCCTAAACTTCCACAGGGTAAACCTGTGGGATTCTTTTCGAAAGGCGACAGAACTATGGTGGTAATCAGCCAGCTCTCAATACCGTTGGAAGAGGTGCATCCAATTCCATTCGTTCACCTGTGATCGGATGATCAAAAACAAGTCGCTTCGCGTGCAACCAGTAGCCTGAATCGCCAGGTAGCCCGGGTTGGTTCTGCAATGGCTGACCGCCGGAAGCATACAAAGGGTCGCCGAGCAGCGGATGGCCGATGTAGGCAAGGTGAATGCGGATCTGATGCGGGCGACCGGAATGCAAATCCACTTCAAAAAGCGTAGACTCCGATCGTCGCTCCAGAACCTTTGCCACGCTTCTTGACGGCTTGCCCGTTTCGCTGGCTGCGTAGACCGTCCCTAATCTTGGATGCTCAAGCTTGCCGATGGGAGACCGTATGTCATAGCTTTCCTCCGTTGCAACCGAGCAGCTCAGGGCCCGATACTGTTTTTCCACATTGCCCCAGTTTTGGGACAGTTTCGACGCCATCTGGCTATTCAACGCAAACAAAACCAAGCCTGAAGTGGCTCGCCCAAGACGATGCAATGGCCGTGCTTCAGGATACGTGGCTTGAACCATACTCAACAGCGTATTGAGATAGAATCCTCCTCCCGGGATCGTAGGCAATCCACTCGGTTTGTCGACCGCCAGAAGGTGTTCATCGCGATACACCAGCGAAAAGCTCTGTGGCGTTTCTTGTTCCACCCAGCCAGGTCGGTTCCAAATCAGCTCCATGCCAGGGCGCAATGACTCTGTCTCGTTTGCAATTCGTTGATCTAACTCGACTTCGCCAGCAGATAAGCGGCCTCTCCATTCGCCCTCCGTTGAATGGGCAAAGTTGGTGACTAGATAGGAGAGCGTCGTTTGCCCCATCGCATTGGGACCAAGGATATGTCGGTATCGGTAGCCTTGGTTGAGTGTCATTCGCCTAGCCAACAGTTGCCTAATGAATCCCCTGCAGTTCCAGCATTCGGATTTCGTCTTCCATCAACGCCCGATCCTTTTCCGATATGTTTGGGTCCGGCAGCAGTGAGCGCCGAGTGCAGTTGATAAGAGCCTGGAGCGTTTGATACCTTCGCGTCTGCTTGATTGCAGGTGACATGAAGTCACGAATGATACTCTTCAGGTCATCTTGATCTTTGGGCGGAATCGCTTTGAATTGACTTCTTAGCGCGGCATAGCCAGCCGAGGAAAAATCTTGCTCGAGCCCTTCAGCGTCCAACCAGTTCACCAATTCGTCGTTGTCGATCTTGGTCGGTTTCAGCATCCAACGAATAAAATCCTTTCGATCTTCGCCCGTCGGGTCCAAGATTGGAATGATCAAATCCCCGACACGTCCTGGTCGGCGAATGTCGGGCGATAGCAAGTGGATTCGAGCCGTCATCAACAGCCAAATGACTTTGCCTCGCAACCTCGGGTCGCTCATCATCCCTTGAATTTTGCCCGTGAGACGTCGCTCCGTCTCGTGAGCTCCTTCGCCCACACTGCCGAACTGCGTGTCGGCTTCGTCGACGAAGATGACTACTTTTTCTAACGCTTCCAGCACTCGACGCAGCCGTTCAAAGATTACGTCAGTTTGTCCAAACCATTGGCTGCGAATGTTCTTGAGAACCAAGACCGGCATATCCAATTCGGCTGCCACTGCCTCAAAGATAAAAGTTTTTCCGCCGCCGATTGGACCTGCGATAGCTGCTCCCGGCAAAGCTCGATCGTCGGGAAGTTTCATACGCGGAATCAAGTAGACGTTGAGGAACTCTTTCAGCTTCGAGAATCCGATCACGTCCTTCAACGCCTGCGATGGCTTTTTGAACTCGATAACATCTTCGCCCAATTGCGACTGAATAAACTGTTCGACTTGGAGAGTCGTATCCTGGCGTTCGATCGGTTTCTGAGCATAGTCCGCCGCGAGAAGCAATTGCCGCATGGCATGCAGACTCAGACCAGCCGTCGCTTCGGCCACGGTATCGGGGGACGGTTGCACGAAACCTTTCCCCATAGAGCCATGGCATTGAATGAAATGCTTTCGCGAAGCGAGATCGGGTGCCGCGACATCGATGGAAACTACTTGAGGCATTCGCGAAATACGAGGATGAATCAGGCTTCGCGACTCAGCGAAAAGCAGGACCGTATCCTTGCCTCCGAAGAACGTTGGATCGCCAAACCAATCGGTCACGATCGCAATACGTCGAACTTGCGCGTCATTCATCCTGGCTACGTCACCATCACCTGCTGGAAGCAGCATGTCCGCACCCTCGATCAGGATCAAAAGGTTTTCCTTGAGGCACGTTCGTGAGCATATCGTAAGCTGCCGCAAGAACTCGAGAGCTTGGGTTGCGTTGCCGATCGCATCGCGCAAATACTGATCGAATTCACGTCGTCTCAAGTCAAACTTGCTACCATCGTTGAGAACTTCTCGCATCGGAATGGCGTCGATCGAGACCCCGTTCTTCCAAGCCGCCCAGGCTTCTCGTAACTTTACTTTGTCCTCTTCTGAGACTCGCACCGGTCCATTCAATTCGTAGACGACTTGAATCAGGCCTGGGATCTGCGTCTTCGTTTGAATAAAGGAAAGTAGTGGAACATATTGCTTGCCATCGAAATACAAATCGTAAATATTTCCTGAGATCACGATCGATCGAGCTTGGCCCGAGTTGATAATGCGGGCAAGGTTTCCGAAAAACGGATAGGAGGCTGCGGGCAAATCTCCTGTGGGCACTTGGACGACTGAACTCATAATGTCTCGAGTGGCGATTGATGGAGCGGCAGCCCGAAGTGGACTGGCTAAAATTAAATGGTTTGACTCTGGATACGCCTTTGTGATTGTAGACGATCCGTTATCCTTTTGGTGTACCACTTTCAAGAGAGCGTTCCAACGCGAGCGAGTTGCATGCAAATCTTTGTCCAAATCCATCCCAATCCAGGCAAACAACTACCACAGTCGTTTGAGGAGCTGGCCGAACGCTTGGGGGCAATGCCAGGCATGTACTTTGAAATGGACGGCTCCTTTGTCTGGGTCGATCACGCCAGCGTTCCGCCCGGCCAAATGGATGGCATGGTTTACGATCGGAACGGACGATTGGAGTACGTTGAAATCAAGGGAACGTGCAACGCGCGGCAATGGATCATTTTATGCTCGGCGGTTTGTGGTCAAAACCATAGACGGTTCGAAAAGGGAACTGAGCTGGATTACCGCGAGTTTGATTGTAGTGAGATGGATCGAGTTGCAAGGGTCCATTGTGTCGACGAGGGGAACTGGATCACGATTGGCGAAATCGCAAGTCAACTCGCAATTTGAATCGCGGCAGCGTTTTCACCTATAGAGTAGCAGGTTTCGTGAGAAACCAGATGTAACACGATGGTTCTTAAACGCTGGTTTCTCACGAAACCTGCTACGTATGCTTCCTCAAAGGGGCGTGGCTTCGTGACATGGATGGTGGTAACCAAGAAGTCCCCTATAATCGAAGCCCCAACTACCTCCAACCCTAATCAGCAATCTCGCCAATGAATCACGTGCCACTCCAATCACCCACAACGCAGCGTCTCAATGAGTCTGCCTTCCAGCTATGCCAGACAACTTCCGTCAATGCAACCGCATGGCGAGTCGATTCGCATAAGCTAGACAACGGTGCCACCGTTTTGGACTTCGGAGTCAATGCCATCGGTGGAATGAACGCTGGATTGATGTTAGCCCGTATTTGCATGTCCGGTCGAGCCGAGATTTCGCTTTGCCCGGCGAACCCGTCGGTTGGACCATGGGGCATAGTCCAGGTGGTTACCGACGATCCCGTTCACGCTTGCATGGCATCGCAATACGCGGGATGGCCTGTCAAGAAAGATAAATTCTTTGCGATGGGGAGTGGCCCGATGCGAGTCAAACGAGGCAAAGAGCATGTGCTTCAATCCCTCCATGTTTCCGATCCGAGTTCCTCAGCCGTAGGTGTATTGGAGTGCGATTCGATCCCAGACGCTTCGATTGCAGAAATGATTGCGACGGAATGCGGAGTCGCTGTCGAAAACACCGTTATCTGCGTGGCTCCGACCCGATCAATTGCAGGGACTGTCCAAGTGGTCGCACGAAGCGTCGAAACGTCCATGCATAAGCTATTCGAGTTGGGCTTCGATTTGTGTTCCGTTGTATCCGGTGCTGGTTCAGCCCCTCTGCCGCCACCGGCTTTGGACTTTGTGCAAGGGATTGGTAGGACCAACGATGCTATCCTTTATGGTGGACACGTTACGCTTTGGGTCAACGCGACCGATGACCAAATTCAAGAGATCGGCCCCAAGGTTCCGAGCCTCGCCTCTCGCGATTACGGCATTCCATTTGCCAAGACGTTCAAAAAGTACGAGTACGATTTTTATAAAGTCGACCCAGGCTTATTTAGTCCAGCCATGATTACGATCGTCAATCTCAAGTCGGGGCGTTCGTTTCGGTACGGTGCTCTTCGTCCAGACATTCTCGAACAATCGTTCGGTGAGTTGTTCGTAGAACCTAAAAATCCAGCGGCGTCGGTATGAATCTCGGGCTGCTTTCCGCATCTGATCGCGCGTTGCAAGTTGGCGTGTTAGGGTCGCCGACCGGTTGGTACATGAAGGACTTGCAACGCGCAGCCAGCGAAATGCCGGCAAGTCGGCCGACGACGGTCGAGTCCTTGTCGTTTCAAAAATTAAGTGTTTGGTCGACCGGACCGAGTCAGCCACAAGCGAGAACGTGGATTCAGACCAGTGACATAATCCAAGCGCCCAAAGCGATTGGACTTTCGGATTGCGACGCAGTGCTCGTCCGTTCGATGCCACTGGGCTCCGTCGAACAAATCGTGTTTCGAATGAACGCGTTGCATGCCGCCCAAGCTTCTGGCGTACAGATTCTAAACTCCGCTCGATGCTTGGAAATCGCTATCGACAAATGGTTGACGTTGGACATCGCCCAACGGGCCGGAATTCAGACACCGAGAACCATTTGCTGTCAGACTCGCGATGATGCTCTTCATGCCTGGGAATCGCTCGGAGGCGATTGCATCGTCAAACCAATCTTTGGTGGAGAAGGCCGAGGAATAGTGCGCGTAACTGATTCGGATATGGCTTGGCGGGTATTTAGTACACTAGAGCAACTGCATTCGGTCATCTACATCCAAGAGTTTCTAGAAAGCGAAGGATACGATTTGAGACTGCTGGTCGTTGGGGAGGAACTATTCTGCGTTCGCCGGGAGAATCATGGCGATTGGCGTTCGAATGTGTCGCGCGGCGGCTTAGCGATTTCTCACTCGCCAACCTTTGAGCAAATCTCGATTGCCTTTCGAGCCTGCAAGGCCATTGGTGGCTGGATGATTGGCGTGGATATTTTGCCAACGCGAGATGGACGCAACATTTTACTTGAGCTGAATGCGGTTCCAGGTTGGCGTGCCACCGCTAGTGCACTGCAGGTCGACATGGCACAGTTGATGTTGCACCGACTGCATGAAGGATTGGAGTCAATCAGGGACAAGAGGCGTTAGCCAACTGGCACTCACTTTGTTCGAATTGAGCCGCGGGCGCTAGCCGCGACAACCGTGTTTGCCAGGGAAACCTTAACGCGGCTACTAGCCCTCATCTTTACCCACATCCTTAATCGTCACACTCCATTTCCCTTGGGTTTTTCGTACTCGTACTCCGCCCGAAGTGCAGTACTCGTACTCGATCGGATGGACTATCGAGTACGAGTATCATTTCATTGAGTACGAGTACGAAATCTGTCCGGAAATGTGGGTGACGATGAGGCTACCGCCCGCCCGGCTTAATTGGCCTGCCGAATGATTAGTAGAGCGTTCGACATAGCACGGGTATCTGCTTTTAAAATTGCGGACAGACCCGATTTCTCGTTCTTAAGTTTCAAAGGGGAAAGCTTCTTCGAACCTTCCGCAAAGGGCATCAGCGATTCTTTCGAGGTACGAAGATGACGAGCCTGACCTTTGCGTTCCGGAATGACACGTATCGCGCTCAATTCTGTAACAAACGCTTTCAGGGCATCGTCCATTTGAATATCCATTCCAACCTGCGGAAAGGATTTCTCTTCTTGCAAGATGTCCGCGATCGCTTGGTTAACATTCGTTCCTGGAGCTCGGATGAACATGATTCCTATTTCGCCAGACCCATCGTCAACTGGCTTGCCAGCAAGGCTTGTCTTTTCAAGATTCGAAATCTCTTCGGCCGTCAAGATTTGCTGCTCAGTCATCGCAATGTCATGCCGGGACAAGATCGACTCCAGTACTCCATTCTCAATTGCACCCTTCGTGAGAGAAACGTCGACAACGAGAGTCAACATATTTTTGGTGGTCAGATTAGGAGCAAGCTTCGCCTTTGCGTTTTTAAGGCTTTTTTCGTTGTACGGATTGTCCTTGGAATTCGAGGCAACGTTAGGCGTGTCCGGATTTTCAGTTGAGGCAGGACCGCTTCCCGTATCTTTCTTCTGGGCTTCATCCTTCCGGGTTTCATCGTTTTTCGATTGCGGTAAAACACCAGCCAATGAATTTGTTTGCTCTAATTCCTTAATGACAACAGGTGAATTTGGCTTTCGGACCGTACCGTCCGCAACCAACGGTTCAGAAACTTTCAGTTGCGATTCCAAAGGCCCCGCAGCAGGAATTTCCCCTGGCGTCGCCGACTGGGTTTCTGCTGGTACGTTTGTTTTTGCAATTAGCGGTTGCACTTTGGAGTCCGAGGGCATCGCTAACATAATGCAAGCAATGACCGCTGCGGACGCGGCTCCAGAATAAATCCACGGGGCCAACCGCAATTTTGGAGCCCCGATGGGAGCCCCGATGGGAACCGAATGTGGGGCTTTCGTTCGTGCCCTCTCCTCCGCCATTGCGGTCACTCGCTTGGCGAAATCCGCTCCTAATCGTCCTTTCGGACGATGGATTAGCAAATCGGAACGCATTTTTCTAAGCGTTTCCAACTGCTTTTCCAGAGTGCTATCCGCAGCCATGGCCGCTTCCACTTGGCGCAGTTCACCCTCGGATAGGTTGCCGTCAAGCAATCCGGTCAAGAGTTCATCAATGTTTGGTAGTGGTTGCATAATGTGTTACTTGGAAAGCGTTGTGAAGGCTTAGATCGCTTCAACGCAGCCAGGTTCCAATCCCAAACCCGAAAATACCTGTTTTTGAGTCGGAATGGGAGAAAACAGGGGCAATTGTTACGCTTTTTTGGAAACAATTTAGCAAAATTACTCCCTTATGATGCGGCTTTTTCAGAATCACCGCGCATAGGCGAGGGGCAATTCCGCATTTTTTGCAAGCATTCGTAGCAGGTTTCGTGAGAAACCATTGAGGCTCCAGCCAAACCTCCAAGTCGTTGCTTTAATACTTGTCCAAATGTACTTTGTTTAACAGTCAGCCATAGGCGTACTGTAAGGAGCGAAGTACGCCTTCGGCTGACTGTTAAACGGCTAAATCAGCAAGCCCAAGCTCGGCAGACCCTCGAATGGCGTTGAATTAGCAGGTAGTGGAATCTCGTAAGAGTTCCTGAAGTGCCTTAAACTGCAGGAAGTTTTCAACTTCCGCTACGGGGATAGACTTAACTCAACGCCATTCGGCAGACCCTCGTTCTCCAGAAGATCGACCAACGTGAGCAATTGCTAAAAAGATGCTGTAGCCGAATTGACTGCGCATTCGATATACTTGGCAAAGAGGTGTACATTGAATTGCTGGGTTTCCTATCTTCTAATATTGTCGATGCTTCGACTGCAGCTCGTTTTCTGCGGGTGCGGAGCAATTGACCATTTCGAACTCAACGGTAACGACCTTCGCCCTAAGTCCTCATCTCAATCCGACTGCCCATGTGGACATCATCAAACGCCAGTCCGCGGAGGCAACGCCAATCATCAAGAGAAGGTCATCCGTGGCGAATGCCAGTCTCAGAGCTTTTCGCCGATTTGCAACGAAGGCATAGGGCGCGAAACGCATACGCCCAACCACCGTCATTCACACCGGTACCAACCCAAGACGAGAGCCGAACCACGATTGGATTGCAATTGGTTCGAACCATTTGCAGGCTATTCGACTCCAATTTCCGCCTCGAGCCGTTTCCTGGTCTCTAGGCAATGCCAAGGAGAGGGTGTTGCAATCTGGCTCGTTTTTCAAACCTTGGTCGCCCTGCTTCGCATTTGATTAAACGTTTGTCTTCAAACGAACGTATCTTTCTTTCGAATCAATGCTCAAAGGATTGTCTGCTATGGTTTTCAGATTATGTTTCATGCCTTTTGTCCTCTTCCTGTCGCTATCCTTGCAGGTTACTGCCCAACAACCTAAGTCGTCCGGTAAATCCGTCGCACACGCCCATCCAACGCAAGGGCCCCATCAAGGGGAACTGTTGGAAATTGGTAAGGAAGAGTACCACGCGGAATTGCTTGTTGATGAGAAGAAAAAACAGATCCTCATTTACCTGCTCGAAAAGGATGGTAAGTCGAGCGTCGCAATCGAAGAACCGTTTGTCATGGTCAATTTCCTGGCGGCAGGAAAGCCAGTTCAAATTGAATTGAAATCGATTCCACAAGAAGCCGACCCGAAAGGCTCTTCGTCCTGCTTTGGCGCGGTAAGTCCCGAATTGATGACTGCTTTGCATGCAGCCAAGCCCGAACCGAAATTGTCGGTTCGAATTCGGAACAAAGCCTATGTGACCAAGGTCGTTCATAAGCATGATCACTCAGGCCACAATCACGCTCAACAACCGGCAACGCAACCTGTGAAGAAGCGCTAAGGACTTCGCAGGCTCCGCCTCGCTATTCGCTCTCGTCAGGAGGCACTCTCGTCCCCAGGCTCCGCCTGGGGACGCACTGCGTTCGAGGCTCCGCCTCGTTTTTCGTAGCTGAATTCGTGAGAATTCAGTTGGTTCTGAATTCTTACGAATTCAGCTACGGTAGTTTTCATTCCGCCGCTCGATCCCTCGGCCCCAGTACAGTACAGCCAGGGAACGAATTTGAAACCAGGATCAAAGTAAAGCCAAGATTGGAATCGTCACAATGAAAAACAAAGCTCCCCTTTTTTGGCTCTCAGCATTCGTGGTCTGCTTTGGACTCTATGTCGCAGGCTGGGTACACGGTACCTACTTCGAATTTGTTTGGCCCTTCGGTGATCAACATGCAGATCAAACAGTCGTCGGGAGTGATTCACACGATGACCATGCAGGCCACAATCACGACGATCATGCTGGCCACAGCCACGACGATCACGGTCATGATGCACACGCTCACGACGATCATACGGAACCTGCCACCGGTGAGTTCTTGGAACTCTCCGAAGCGGCCAAAAAGAACCTCGGCTTGACCGATGCGTACTTGAAGCCGGTCGCGTTGCAGTCCTATCAACACACGATTTCGGTGCCTGCGATTGTGGTGGACAAACCAGGCCGAACGCGATTGCCAATTAGCGCAACCATGACCGGCATCGTTACCCATATCCACGCTGTATCGGGAGAAGCTGTCGAGCCAGGCGACTTGATCTTGGAAATGCGGCTGACTCACGAAGACCTCGTTACGGCTCAAAAAGACTATCTACAATCGCTAGGCGACCGGGATATCGAGCTCAAAGAAATCGCAAGGATCGAAGCGGCGGCCAATTCCGGGGCTATCTCGAACAAAACATTGCTCGATCGACAATACAGTCGTGACAAATTGGACTCCTTGCTGCGTTCCCAGCGTGAATCGTTGCGTCTCCACGGTTTAACGGATGTTCAAATCGCGAAAATCGAGTCCGATCGTCGTCTATTGGCAGAGATGAAAGTGTATGCTCCCGGCCCCGACGAGCACTCCGAAGAAGAACACAACTCAGGCGTCGTACATTCGGTTGCAAGCCATCGATCCAAAACAAAGCACACGCTGGTCCTGCAAGACATCCAAGTCCAGAAGGGCCAAAGCGTCACTGCAGGCGAGACTCTTTGCACCCTAGCGGACTACGAAGAGCTATTGATCGAAGGGCAAGCCTTCGAAACCGAAGCAGGCATGATTGCAAAAGCGAAAAGTGCCGGTTGGCCGCTGTCGTCCATCGTGGGAGCAGGTGCAGACGTCGAGCGAATCGAAAACCTATCCCTCAGCTGGCTGAACAATGAGATCGATCCTGCAACCCGAACCTTTAAGTTCTTCGTGACTCTCAACAATGAGATGCTCGACGATCGACGAAATCCAACTGGACAACGCCATGTGGCTTGGAAATATCGGGTCGGGCAACGTATGCAACTCGGCGTACCGGTCGCGCAATGGGTCGACCAAATCGTTCTGCCGATCGATGCTGTCGTTCGCGACGGTGTTGAGAGTTTTGTCTTCCAGCAAAATGGCGATCGCTTCAATCGCATCGCCGTCCACGAAAAACACCGCGATCAATCGCATGTCGTTATCGAAAACGATGGAGCGATTTTCCCCGGCGATGTCGTCGCCCTTCGCGGCGCACATCAAATGCAAATGGCAATCAAGAGCAAGTCGGGGGCCGCCGTCGATCCTCATGCTGGACATTCCCACTAGACTCCAAAAAGATTGCCATTCATGTTAAACGCAATTCTGAAATTTGCTCTGAGAGATCGTTTGCTTGTCATCGCCGTGGCGGTCTTTTTGTCCTCGCTAGGTGCCTGGACTGCTATCAGTTTGCCAATCGACGTATTCCCCGATCTAGATCGCCCTCGCGTCGTCATCATGACCGAGGCACCGGGAATGGCTCCGGAAGAAACCGAAACCAGCGTCACCATTCCAATCGAAACGGCCATGAACGGAGGCAACGGCGTGCAGGCAGTTCGAAGCACATCGTCCGTTGGCCTATCCATCATTTATGTCGAATTTGGATTCGGCACCAACGTGCATACCGCCCGACAAATCGTCAACGAGCGACTTGCCATGGTGTCAGATCGATTGCCTAAGAACGCCAAACCGCAACTGGCCCCCATCTCCTCCATCATGGGGCAGATCTTGGTTCTCGGTATGTGGAGCCCAGAGAATTCCGTCGACCCGATGGAACTGCGCACTCAAGCGGACTGGGTCGTTCGACAGCGATTGCTCTCCATCCCGGGGGTTGCCCAAGTCTTCACGATGGGAGGTGGCCGCAAACAATTTCAAATCCAAATCGATCAAGAGGCATTGGTGAGGTACGGTCTAACGATCGAAAACGTACGCGCTGCGGTTGAGAGCAGCAATGAGAATGCAACCGGTGGCTACTTGGAGCAACGCGGCGCTGACGAATTGCTCGTGCGCGCGATCGGCCGAATCGAAACAATCGCTGATCTCAAACGGATCGCCATAACGCCTCGCAATGGGCGGCCGATCTCACTGTCGATGCTGGCCAACGTAGTCGAAGCGCCTCAGTTAAAACGAGGCGATGCGGCCGCATTCGTCCGAGAAAACGATGGCCAATTCAGCGGCGGACAAGCTGTCGTGTTGACCGTTAGCAAGCAACCTGGCGCAGACACTCGCAGCATCACCAAGCAGATCCAAGCAGCCATCGCAGAGGTCCAGCCATCACTCTCGGCTGGCATAAGGATCGAGTCGCTGTACGCCCAAGAACACTTCATCGACCGGGCGATTGAAAACGTCATGGTTGCCCTTCGCGACGGCGGCGTCTTGGTTGTGATCATCCTATTCCTCTTCCTGATGAATTTTCGTACCACCTTCATTTCGTTGACCGCCATCCCACTTTCGCTTTTGATGACGGTTCTCGTCTTTTATGCGTTTGGCCTGTCGATCAACACGATGACACTCGGCGGCTTGGCGGTTGCCATCGGCGAGTTGGTGGACGACGCGATCGTTGACGTTGAAAACATTTTTCGCCGCCTGAAAGAGAACGCCAATCTCGCAACGCCGAAGTCGGCATTGAGTGTCGTCTATTCTGCAAGCTTGGAAGTGCGCAGTTCGATTGTCTTTAGCACGATTATTGTCTGTCTCGTTTTCCTGCCATTGTTCGCATTGTCTGGAATGGAGGGGCGTCTTTTCCGGCCATTGGGCGTTGCTTATGTCGTCTCGATTCTTTCGTCCTTGATCGTCTCGCTAACCGTAACCCCGATCTTGTCCTACTGGTTTCTGCCAAGTTCAAAAGCTGTTGCGCATGCCGAAGATGGCTTGATCCTTCGCGTTCTAAAGCGATTGGTTGCGTTGATCATTCGATTTAGTCTGCGATTCCCCGCCCTGAATATCGGAGTGGTTTTGGCGATGGTCGCAGTGGCTGGCTGGGCCGTAACTCGAATGGACCGCGATTTTTTGCCACCCTTTAACGAAGGGGCAATTCAACTCAACGTCTTGCTGCCGCCAGGCAACTCGCTTGCGACGACCATTTCGATCAACAAGACCGTGGAGCAAGCGCTGGTTGGCAATCGAGATGTCCTGAATTTTGTTCGTCGAACAGGCCGTGCGGAACTAGATGAGCATGCGGAACCCGTCAGCGCAAGCGAGTACATCATCGATCTCGATCCGCGATCCACTCGAACACGAGAGCAGCAGCTCGACCAAATCCGTACCGACTTGAATGAGATTCCCGGTATCTTCTTTGCTGTAGAGCAGCCGATTTCGCACTTGATCTCACACATGCTTTCTGGAGTCAAAGCGCAAATTGGAATCAAGCTCTACGGTGACGACCTCGAACTTTTGCGACGCAAGGCGAATGAAGTCAAAGCTGCAATTCAACAAGTCCGTGGTGTCCGCGACTTGATCGTCGAGCAGCAGACACTCATTCCGCAGATCAAAATCGAATACGACCGCGATCAATTGCTGGCGGTTGGACTCAACGTAGAATCGCTGAATCGGCTGATTGAGACGGCCATGAATGGTCAAGTTGTCTCGGAAGTCATGCAAGGGCAACGCACCTTCGATTTAGTCGTGAGACTCAAGGACGATGCCCGGGAAAACTTTGACGTGATGCGTCGGTTGCCGGTGGAGTTGCCAAGCGGCGGTATGGTTCCCCTCGAATCCGTTGCTAAGATTACACAAGCAAAAGGCCCCAATGCGGTCCAACGCGAGCAGATTCGTCGTCGCATCGTTATCCAATGCAACACGGCCAATCGCGGCCTAGTGGAAGTGGTCGAAGAGATCCAATCCAAGATTGAGGGCATTAAGAGTTCGTTGCCAGCAGGATACTATTTCGAATTCAGCGGGCAATTCGAAAGTCAGCGCAAAGCATCGCAAGCCATACTCGGCCTGTTTGCGCTCGCGCTGGTCGGAGTGTTTTTGACGTTGTTCACAATGTTTCGAAGTATCAATTTATCATTGCAAGTCATGGCAGCGATACCGATGGCCTTTATCGGTTCGGTGGCAGCGATCGTTCTAACCGGTCAAAACTTGACAATCGCCAGCATGGTCGGTTTCATTTCGTTGGGAGGAATTGCTTCTCGCAATGGAATTTTATTGCTTCAACATTATTTGCACTTGGTGAAGTACGAGGGCGAATCATGGAGTCATGAGATGATCGTTCGCGCGGGACTGGAAAGATTGGCGCCGGTCCTCATGACGGCCCTAACGGCCGGGATCGGACTTGTACCGCTGGTGCTCGCGGCTGGGCAACCAGGGAAAGAGATTTTGTATCCTGTCGCGACAGTGATTTTGGGAGGCGTGATCAGTTCCACGTTGCTTGATTTCTTTGTCCACCCAGCCTTGTTTTGGCTGTTTGGCCTGCGTTCCGCGCAGCGTGCGATCGAAACGGCCGAAGAGAGCTTTGAATAGTTGGTGTCTGGTCTGAAAAGTATTGAAAACACTTTGATCGATTTGGCGGTATAAGCCCGAATGGCGTTGAGTTAAGCCTGTCCTCGTAGCCGAAGTTGTAAAACTTCCTAGAGTTTGAAGCGTTGCAGGAACTCTCACGAGATTCCACTATTTGCTAAGTCAACGCCATTCGCCGTAAGCTGGCGGCTCCAGCGACCGGCAGGGATGTATCGCCCTCCGGGCTATCGATTACGGCCCACTGGCTAATCGGTTCGCACATTGTGCACGCAATTCTTCACTGCAGGCTAGCTATTGCGAGGTCATTTGGCGACAATGTAACTTGTCGGAAAACTCTTTTCTCAATGTTGCTGCTTCATCTCAAGATCGAACAAAATTCATCTCTTGATGAAGACCGTACTTGTCCATCGACACAACGCCTAAAACCTTTTCCAAAGTGAGCTGATCATGAAACCATACTCGCGTTCCATTACTGGTCTCGCAGGCGGCATTCTCGTATTGGGTGCACTCGCCACTGTTAGCTACCTCTCGGCATTGGGCAACCAACTAGGTGGAGGTGCAATGGGCATGGCTGGCGGCGGCATGGCGATGATGGCAGGAGGTATGGGCAATGTAGGAATCGGGAGTGGTGCGCCGAGCGGGAGCATGCCCAAGGAGATCGTGATCCCGTGGGAGAAGCCCGCGGGGCCACCACCATCGTGGCTTGCATTAAAAGGGACCGCTAACGAAAGAGAGGACGCGATTCGGTCCAAGCTGAACGACCGAATGGACATCGAGGAAAAGGCTGCGCCAATAACTGCCGTAATGGAATTCATTGCCGACCACTTAGACATCCCTATTATTATCGACGACAGGGCGCTTGAAGCGGAAAACATTACTCCAGAGGAGCCCATCACTTTCAAACGATCCGATGCCAGAGTCCGGGACATTCTAGTCCAAGTTCTCGAGCCTCTCCAACTGACGTATCGGATCCACTTGGAAGCAGTTGTTATCACGTCCAAGAAGACCAGTGCAAACGAAATGCGATTCTATGACTTGAGTTCCTTTCTGCCCGACAACAGTTTGATCACTGACCTGTTGGCCGGTATCCAAAATATGGTTGCTTCCGACAGTTGGATAGATGCGGGCGGAACATCTGCCATGAGAACCGTCGGCTCCATGTTGGTTGTAAGTGCCCCCTACGAAACGCATCTCGAAATCGAGCGTTTTTTGCAAGAAGTGAGCAAGCAACCGGTGGTGAACATGAAGCCGAGAGCCTTCGTGGAAAGAACGACGACCAAGCCTGTGGAAAGCGAGAAACCGATTGAAAAACCGAAAGCGAATTAGTTAGACGGAAGCACTTCTAGGGAGGGTGAGGCCACCGCTCCAAACATGCTTACAACGAGTTCGTTACTAGGGAGGGTGAGGCTCCTGCCGAACCGTGGCGTCGCAAGCTCGGCAGGAGCCTCGCTCTCCCCAAGCGTTTTATGGGACCTTGGATTGTTAAGATGTTGAACTCGTTCCCTGGCTCCGCCTGGGAACGCAATGCATCGGAGGCTCCCGCCTCCTGAGTCACAAGACGTGAGGCAGAGCCTCGAAAGCAGCGCGTTCCAAGGCAGAGCCCTGGAACGAGTGTGAATCACTAACTTGCGCGTTTTGAAGTTGCACTGTATTGATAAATGTAGCTGAATTCGTGAGAATTCAGACGCTTTGCAATCAAGACGCGGCCTGAATTCTCACGAATTCTGCTACTAAAACACAAGTGTGCAACTTCAAAGCTTGCGCGTCGTGCTATCGTTTTCATGCTACCGCTCGTCTAAAGCGAGCGACGCCAATCCAAATCAAAGCGAAAGTCGAAACCCAAGCGGCAGTGATTCGCCGACGATTGAATCCGCGCTCTCTTGATCGAGACCACCACCGTGCAACACCAAATCGATGTGCAGCTTTGGCGCCCCCAGCTCAGTCAGCGTCGAAGCAACCCGATCTCGCAGTGCCATTGCCACATCACGGTAGCGATCGTCAGTGCGGCGTGTCAATTGCATCAGACATAACGAATACATGCCTGAGTTCTTTGCAATCCACTCGGACTCCAGCTTCAGCAACTTCTCTACCCAGCTTTGGACACGTGAGGCGCTGACCACCTGCTGAAGCGTTGCGTAAACGGGCGTTCGACTTCCCAATCGACCAAGCGTCCAAAGCAATGGTCCATGGACTGGCTCTAGCTTCTTCCGGCCAAACGACTGAATAATCTGCTCTGCGACGGTCGACTTTTCTTCCGAGGACAACCATTCCAACGAGCCTACCAACCGCATTAGCTCGATCGTTACATTGGTATTGGTTGCTTGAGATTGCGAGCCTCCAGCCAACATTGGCCGTACTCGCGCCCAGCAGTCCTGAAACAACGCTCGCTGCTGACCAGGAGTGAAACCGCCTGCAATGCGCCGCCACAAAACGATCGTTTCCGAGGCATTCGCTGCAGTTCGGTGCAGCAACTTGTTATGAACTCCACGCCACGTCGTATTGACCCGCCAATCATCTGCAGCCAACCCGAAACCCGGCCGCAAGCACCATCCAACCATATTGAGCCACCGCGACTCGTGTTCCGCGGATAGTTTGCGATACGACTGATGGTCCATCAGAAATCGCCACATCTCCCGCAAAAGGGATGGGCTCCAATCTCTCCTCGAAACACCGATTTTTTCGTTCAGAAAAGCAATTCCTTGGCGAGGCGAAATGGTCGGTACATCACCAAAAACGCTATCCATTGCCTCCATGGCCGACTGAACGACCGACGACTGAGCCGTTTCTATTAAGGCGGTTTGTTGCGAACCAGTGCCAGCTGTTTGGGCCGTCGACATGCGGACGTCAAACTCCAATTTCCAACTCGTATCGAGATCGCGAGGCGACGTCGCGAGTTCAGCTTCCCCTTGTCGAGCGATGACCAAGTTCATAGCCAAAGTGCCGATCTCGCTCAGTTCCGATTCGAGTACAACTGGCACTAGCTGCTGTTGTTTTCGAGTGCCCATTTCCAAAACGGTCCGAATCGGAGGCATCGCGGTCATCGTCTCAGCGTCTACTGCAACAATTTGACCAATTGCATGAATCAGATTCGTGCTACTATGAAACAACGGAAACTGCACTGGCTGGCCGACCATCAAGTGAAACGGGTGCTCATCGATTCGAAAGCGGTCCAGCGGCATTGCATTGGCTGGCATCACACACATGGCTTTGGCCGAGGATTGTTCGACGAGTAGATAATAGGCCCTGGCAAGTCTTGCATCGATGCGCACACCTTGGCCTCGTCGAACTTGACCGAAGTAGGCCGCCCCTTGAGCTACCGCCAAGTCCAAACGATTCCCTTCGAGAATTCCAGGCTGCCATCCATCGTCGGCTTGAAACCAATCCGCAATTTGCCCAAGGATAGCTTTTTGGATTTGTGTCGACTCAAGAACGCCACCGTTAAAGAGCACCCAGTCTGGGCGCGCGGCTTGGAGTTCGCTCAGCTGTTCTCGAGCATCTTCGTCCCGGCCCGCCCATCGATGCTCCCATAAGAATGCTGCCAAGTGCTTGTTCACATTTGGATCCGCTGCATACGGAAGTCCAAACTCTTGAAAACCTTCGCCTGCTTTGTCTGGCCGATCGTGGATGGTTACGCGTCCAAAAAACCCATCGACCAAAAGCTCTCTAGCCCACTCCAAATCGATCGAAAGGGACTTGGAGTTCTCGATTAGCTTCGAGCCGCTGCCAGGCAACGACATTTTGTAGGTGCTTGGTGGCTCCGGGCCGAGCAACGACTCTTTGGCGGCTCGGCATTGAGCCTTAAGCGCATCCCATTGCCGAGGACGCAATCGATCTTGTCCAGGAGAGTCGGCAAGCAACTGCTGCTCCAGCGACCTGGCGAGAGCCAAATCAAGATTGTCGCCCCCAAGCATCAAATGTTCGCCAACCGCAACGCGATGCAATCCAAAGGTCGCTTGCAGCGTCTCGCCAACTGCTTGGCTCAGGTCCACTGAGACTGAGGTGTCCGTTGAAGCGGTTTGCTTGGCTTTGTTTGAATCTACTGCATCTACTGAAGAGGTAAGTTTCGTTTCAACGACGCGGATGAGCGTAAAATCCGTTGTGCCGCCACCGATGTCGCAAACCAGAATGCTCTGACCAGGACGCATCGTTTGTGTCCATGTATCCTGATTGCGATGCAGCCAAGCATAAAATGCTGCTTGAGGTTCTTCAATCAAGATCACATTTGGCAAGCCCGCTTCGATTGCTGCTTGGATGGTCAGCCTCCGAGCGACCTCATCGAAGGACGCAGGAAGAGTAACGATAACATCCTGTTGCGCAAGCGGCTCCGCCGGATGGTCGCGATCCCACATCCGACGAATGTGTTCAAGATAGCGGCGACTCGCCTGGACGGGCGACAGCAACTGAATTCCGTCATCCGCGCTCCAGGGGAGCAATTCCGAAGTTCGATCGACCAGCGTATGACAAAGCCAACTCTTAGCCGAAGCGATACTTCGACCAGGCATTTGGACGCCTCGCTGCCTAGCAAAAACTCCGACGACGCTCAAATGCGAACCTTCGGAAAATTGAAATCGCGAGTGGAGCTGCGAGGATTCTGCGGCCGTCAACTCGTAGTGAAACGACGGAAGGGTGTCCGAAAACTGACTGGTCTGAAAATCGACCATTTGCTCAATGCGAAAGATCTCCAGCCTCGGTTCGCTGTGTTGGGTATCCATGAACGCAACAGCGCAGTTGGTTGTTCCGAGATCGATTCCAACAACGTAACGGCTAACACGTCGTTCAAACGCTGCGTCAAGTTGCGATAGAGGTTCTGAAGTGGCTTCGAGCACAGGAGTTGTAAGTTGTAAGTTGTAAGGGAGTTGCCAAAGTAGCAGGCACACTCCGTGTGCCGTAGCCAGGTACTACTTTTCGTCGCAGTACTTCACACGGTCATAGATCAGGGAGCCGTGCTACTCTTTTTTACGAGCAAGAGTCATGGCTGCTGGGAGCATTTCATTCAATAAAACCGGTCCTACGAGATCTGTGTTGTTCAAGTAGCCACTCCAAACGCGTAGCTCGGGCGCAAACTCGTGGAGGAATTGACGGCAGACACCGCACATGGTGACTCTTTCTGGGGAGACAACCACGATCGCGTCCCAATCCATATCTTTATGGAGGATGGCCTGTGACGCCGCGACCCGTTCCGCACATATCGTAACAGAATAGGATGCGTTTTCGATGTTGCAGCCGCAGTAGATTTTTCCACTCTTGGACAACAAAGCACAGCCGACGGAAAACTTGCTGTAAGGATTGTAAGCCGAAAGGGCAGCGTTCTGAGCAGCCGCAACGAGTTCAAGCAGTTTTGTGTTGTCCATCGGTTCAGCTACGTGTATTTGGTTCATAAGGGGCAAAAGGGGTTTTGAGGGCGGACGGCACATGGAATGTGCCTGCTACTATTGCTGCTACGATCGCTTTCGCATGTACTTTTTCAATATCCAGTCCGACAGACGCGGCCACAGGTTGCTTATCCCAGCCAACAAGGACGCCTTCACTGGAGTTACCAGTTCGTATTTTCGCCGATGCGCGGCATCGAGGATTTTTTGACATAGAATTTTCGGATCAAGGGCTTTGAGTTTAACGCCACCTCCCGGCGCGGTTGAAGCACCATCGGCCAGGCCACGCTGCTCTGCTAACTGATCGTAACGCGTTCCACTATCATGCCTAGCGATAGGCCCGGGGCAAACCAACATGACATGGACACCAACATCTGCGAGCTCGATACGCAACTGGCGAGTCATGGCCGTAAGTGCCGTTTTGGCGACTGAGTAGCCGCCCATGCCTGGCGCTGGAACAAGCCCCGCAAGCGATCCAATGTTTACGATGGTTCCTCGAGCTCTTTTGAGAGAAGCAAGAGCGATGCGAGTCATGTTCCAGGTGCAAAGGACATTGTCGTTGAGCATCGATCCAAGCTCCATATCGGACAACTGCTCCAATGGCCCGCGATCGGATCTGCCGACGGTGTTGAGCAACAAGTCGACTTGGTTCGTTTCCAACCACAATCGCAATTGCATTTCATCCTTTGATTCGGAAGCTGCCGAAGCATCGGAATGCTTCATTGCCAAATCGATGGAATAGGTCACGGCGGAATTGGCTCCCTGTTCCAAAGCTATAGTCTTGGCGTTCGCAAGTCGCCTCTGGTCCCGTCCGACGATGATGAGATTGGCTCGTTGCTGGGCTGCCGCAATGACCAGCTCAAGGCCAAGGCCCGACGTGCCGCCGCAGACTACGACCCAGCGTTGAGTCCACGGTCCGACATTTTCCATTAAAAAATCCTAGTTGAAGCAATAAAGTTTGGTGAAATTGACTTAATGTCGCGTGGCCCCTCTGACTCAAAGCAGCGAACTTGCACGCAAATCGTTCATTCGGACGCGATCAAGCCCCCAAGTTTACCATCCCTTGAGATAAATCAAATCACTCTACTGCCATAGCCAAAAAAGCCAGAAATCTGCACAATATCACCTAAATCACCTAATCTCCAATGCCCGCGAATGGATCGCGGCACCAGCCCTTTTCTCAAAGGTTCGATTCCCTATGCCACGAAATACGTTAAGCGAAGCTCGAACCAAGATTGTTGCCACGATTGGCCCCGCCTGTGAAGACGAAGCCATCTTGGCCGAACTCGTTGTTCGCGGCGTCGACATTTTTCGTATCAATGCTGCACACGGAACGCAAACCGATTTCGCTCGCGTTATGGCCAAAGTCCAACGCGTTCGCGAGGTTACCGGATTCCCCGTGGGTGTGTTGCTCGACTTGGCTGGCCCCAAAATTCGACTTGGAAAACTCCTACAGGATCCACTCGAAGTGGACGTTGGGTCCGAACTAACATTCATTCGAGGCGATACGCCCAGCACTCCAACCGAATTGACCAGCAATTACGCCAAATTGATCGATGAGCTCGGGATCGGCGATCCGGTGATGTTGGCGGACGGCATGATTTCCATGCATGTGGTCGACAAACAGAAAGACAGCGTAAAATGCATCGTCTCCGTGCGAGGAACAATCCGGTCCAAACAAGGGATCAATTTGCCCGGTACGTCTCTGTCCGTTTCCTCAATGCGTCCCGAAGACGTGTCCAATGCATTGTGGGCTGCCAAAAACGACGTCGACTTCATCAGTTTGTCGTTTGTGCGATCAGCACAGGATGTTTCTTCGCTCAAGAATCTGCTGGCGTCGATGGACGCGCAAGCCTTAGTAATTGCTAAAATTGAAAAGCGTGAAGCGCTCGAATGCTTGGAAGACATCGTTGATGCCGCAGACGGTGTTATGGTTGCCCGTGGTGACTTGGGCGTGGAAATCGATGTTGCCGACACGCCCGTCGCTCAAAAACGAATCATTCAGGTTTGCCGCGAACGACTCAAGCCGGTCATCGTCGCGACACAGATGCTGGAAAGCATGCACCACAATCGACGCCCAACGCGGGCCGAAGCGAGCGATGTTGCCAATGCGATTCTGGACGGTGCCGACGCCTGCATGCTCAGCGGCGAGACAGCCATTGGAGACTTTCCGGTCATCACTGTCGACACCATGAACCGGATCATGCTCAGCACCGAAAAGATGCTCAAGACGCAGCCTCAAGACTCCAAGACGCGATTCTTTTCGCGTGTTCATCCTATCACCGCTGCCGTGACTCACAACGCCGCGAATATCGCAGAAGCCATCGATGCCAAGCTGGTCGTAGTAGCCAGTCGTACCGGCGGTACGGCCTGGGTCAAATCCAAGCAACGCAACTACATTCCGACGCTCGGTGTCAGCGATTCGGATCATACACTTCGGCGCATGTGCTTGTTTTGGGGAATCATGCCGCACAAAGTGACGAACCTAGACAATCCCGAAGCGTTATTCGATGAAGTTACCAAATGGGCGGTCGAACGAGGCATGCTGGCTCCCGGCGACCGAGTGGTTTACGTTACCGGCACCGGCTTGATCAACAACACGCATAACCTGCTCGTCGTGCACGAAGTGCCGAAAAACGTTTAGGCGAACGGCCAGCTGAAAACTACCTTAGCAAAAAGTGCAAGCTAGTGAATTGGACATCCTATTCACTAGCTTGCGCGTTTTGAAGTTGCACTCTTGTGTTTTTGTAGCCGAATTCGTGAGAATTCTGGCCGCGTCTTGATTGCAAAGCGTCTGAATTCTCACGAATTCAGCTACATTTCGTAAGCGGACACCACAACCAGTACGGTTTAAGTCGGCGCGGGCTTGATTCGCGGGGTAATTTCTGCTTGTGGCAACTTCGTCACCAGCAGCGAACCCTATTCCCGCGAGATCATCATGACACGATCCACAAACGACG
>JANPHB010000271.1:0-7326 GCA_031424235.1 Pirellula sp. | reverse complement strand
CAACGCCAAACCAAGTTAGAAACCGAAAAAAGATGAAGCAGCCTAAAATAGAAAAATCAAACCAGCCCCGCTGGCTCGGTCACCGCTGCGCTGCAAAAATGGGGCTCCGACAAACAAGCGTTCGCTTGTTTAAGGATTAGTGCCGAGCAAAATAGCTGAGATTTCGAAGAGCATGAACGCTCTCCGGAATCTTAGTACTGGTAGTTTGAACGACGGAAGTTCCATGTTGTGTCGACGCTATGGATGGTTGGTTCATACATGCACAGCACTCGATAGCAGAATATCGGTCAAGAAACTAGTGAGACTACTCGTTGTGTTAACCTGGCATTATGTGACGGCTCAACTCGAAATGTCAACTTCTCGATTGACCTCGCAGTGTTGCGAAAGGTCTTGTCAATAAATGCTGGTGACATAGCATCCTTGGATGAGTGAAACTTAAGCAATTCATTGCTCGGGAGGGTGAGGCTCCTGCCGAACCTTTGCGCCGCTGGCTCGGCAGGAGCCTCGCCCTCCCGATGAAATTGCAAGCAATTCCAAAAAGAAAGTGAGACGGCCTCTGAGACACTCGGTGGCCATGGTATGTCACTCTGGCCGAGTGCGACTTTGCACTAAACGGAGCAAACCTGCGACCCCAAACGCCGCTAGAATATACAAGGGACCATACGTCGGCACTAAAAACCGACCTCCGACGCTATAGGTCAGAGCGACAACAATCGTATTGATCGCCAAAGGTCCAAGCAGCCAGACCAATGCATTTCGGTCGTGTCGCCAAAGCCAGATCATTCCTAGTAAAGCCAAGAGCTTTAGGATTAATGCTTTGCCGTAATAGGGATTCCACTCTGTCACCACGCGTCTCAATACGAGTTGAGGGAGTTGTCCAATGTTGCTTGTAATCCAGGTTTTCGTTTGGACCGAGGCTTGTTTGCCCATCTCTAGCTCTAACTCGCGAAGGTCGGCTGCCGACGCGACATCAAGATCGATCTTCGTCTCCATTCGCCTACGCAATTCACGCTCCGGCGCAAATTGCCATTCGCCCCCAGCTTGAAAGGCTTCATCGCAGTATCCGCCCATCAAGGTCGTGGCTCCCTTGGTACCAAGCGGATGAAACGAGCCCAGCACGTAACAATTGCGAATCCACCAAATGGAACAAACGGTTGCGAATACCAAAATGCAAACGCATACCCAGCGAAACGGCGTGTGGCGTTGTGTATCCGTTTGTTTTGCGATCAATCGATTTGCGTACCACAACCAAGCGACTAAGAGAGGAAGCCAGAGCACGAAAACACCTCGGCAAAACGTCATGCATGCGAACAAAGCACCAACAGCTGCCGCCCAACGCCAACTTCCTTTTTTGACACCGACCCATGCAATCAAAAGAAACGCATGGGTCAACAAAAGAGCCAAGGGCTCAGTTAGGAAATCAGTGGTGTAGTTTCGGAGATTGCGTTCCGAGTAAACGATTGCAATCAAAGACAACCCGACTGTGGTCGAGAACATCGTGCTGCCATTGCGGTTTATTCCCTTGGCAAGTGCAACACCCCAAGTGACAGCTAACGCGCAGCCTACCGAAAGACAACAAGCTAAAAAGATTCGTATGATTCCAAACGCAACGGGGTCGCGCGGAGCGATTTGGTAAACAGCGCCGATGACGAGAGGAAAGAGAGGCGGTCTATTGGTATCCGCTACGATAGGACCACGACGAGCTAGCTGCACCGAGTAGTCGAGACCTGGATTCGATGCTTGAGCTTGTTCGTAGGCTTCGCGCCACTTCGGGTCGGAAAAGGTAGTTGACCAGCCATGGCCTTGGCCAATCCCATAGCCTATCGCTTCATAGTCAGGCCCGTCGCCAATCGGTTTGGGTGGCAATACGAACCATTCATCCAAGACGACCGCAGAAATATGTAACGGCAGAAAACACAGCATCGCCACGATGAACCACTGCAACGCATTTGCGGATCGCTTTGAATGGTTTGGTTTTTGCAATTGGTTTCCAAACTAGCACGAAGCGCAAGCTGGTGAATCCTCTTATAACTAGCACGACGCGCAAGCTAGTGTATTCACTGTTATAACTAGCACGACGCGCAAGCTAGTGAATTCACTGTTAATTTCACTAGCTTGCGCTTCGTGCTAAGATAGTTTTCATGCTGCCACTCGCCTAGGTAGACGCATCCGGCAGATGCGTCCCACCGTGGGTCACTCTTGCCGAGAGTGACCTGCCATGCTGATCCATTACCGAGTGAATCCGCGTCGGTAGCCGGTGGAGATCGGACTGGAGTTTCCGCTCTTCTTGGTCAATGCCTCCAAGTCATCCGTATTAGCCATGCCTCGCACCTGCTGTATTACTTGGTCAACGAGCGCTGGATTCAGGACGGTCGAAGACTGTTCGCCTTCGCCAGAACCCGTTGTGGTCGATGACGTGCTTGTGACCGGAGTAAAGGTTAGTTCGGACGGTGCCGCTTGGATACGGTAAAGAGTCGCGTTTCCTTCCTTGCCACGCATTACAACCTTGGAGTCGCTCACTGGCAACGTCGCTTGCACGTTTTGGTTGGATGGGTTCGTCGCCCGAACCGTCAGTTGGTCGCCAGCAGTGTTTAGGGAGACCTTTACATTGCTGTAAGTTCGCCAATCACCCTGGCCGTTGTTCCACACCGAGTCCATGTTGGGAGCTACAGCGGCGGTAAGCCCGCGTCGCAAGTTTTGTCCCATGAAGTCTCGGATGTCGATGTAGCGTGCTTCACGTGATCCTACGTTAAAGGCGGTTGTTAACGAGCTCGTGGCACTGGCTGCCGAACTGACGACAACGGATTGTTCGCCACCTTGGACGAATGGCAAATCAGCCAACTTGAACACGTACTGTCCAGGCCCGACATTGGAAAGTTTCGCACCGTCCGCGGTGAATACGATCGGCGTTGTAACTGCGTTTGAGCTACTACTTCCTTCCGGAATAACTTCGACGGAAAGAGGCAACCCTTGCAGTGCCAACGGAATCTGGACACCAACATCACGAGGTGTGAAGTTGCTGACCGTTAGTGTCACTGTCGCCGTGTCGGTCAGTGTACTGCCGTCTCCTAGCGTGTACGAGAAAGTAACGGTGCCCGAGAAGTCCGTCGACGGAGCCGTGTACAAAATCGTTCGACCGTTTGTTCCAATCTGAACAGTGCCTTGACCGGATGCCGGCTGAGTCACAGCGGTGATCGTAAGGGTCTCACCCGTATCAACCGTCGTGTCATTGGCGAGCACGTCGAGCGACTGGTTCGGCGATGAGAGGACCGAAAGAGTGTCGTTCACTGCATCAGGTGCATCGTTGACTGCGGTTATGGTGAAGGTTGCGGTTGCACTGGCAAGTCCACCATTGCTGCTCCGAACGGTGTAGATTACGGTCGTTTGCCCGTTCAAGTTGGCCTTGGGGACGAAGTTCAATCTTGTTCCGCTATTGGTTATCGTTGCGGTTCCACCAGTCGACTTCACGTCTGTGATCGTCAACGTATCACCGCTCACGGCGGGGGTGTCGTTGGAGAGGACATTAAAATCGGCTGCGGCAGCGTCTTCAACGATTGTAAACGTCTCACCGATCACAGTTGGGGGTGGTACGGCGGGAGACACAGTAACAGTGACCGTGGCGGTGGATGTTCCACCGTTTCCGTCACTGATGGTGTAGGTAAAAGTTTCGTTGCCAGTGAAGCCAGCTTTCGGTGTGTACAGCACTCCGCTTCCAGCCGAGCCAACGCGCACTGTGCCGCCTTGTGAAGGCGTACCAACAGCGGTGACCGTCAGTGATTCCCCAGTGTCGGGTCCCATTGTGTCATTGGTTAGCACTGGAATAAAGAAATCCACATCCGTGGTCTTGACTGTCGTAGCGGTGTCGTTGACCGCGACGGGATTGTCATTAATGGAAGTCAAACCAACTGTGACCGTTGCGGTCGCAGTCGTTCCCGTCTGATCTTGGACAATGTAAGTGAACGTCTCAGAACCGTTTACATTGGCTGCTGGAGTGTAGATCAAGCTCTTGCTATCCGGTGCGATAGAAACCGTTCCACCACGCGATGGTGAGGACACCGACTTGATGGTCAACACCGCATTGGAACCTGCGACGATTGTGTCGTTGCTCAAAACAGGCAACGCGTTGTTCGTGCTGTCTTCGTTGAAGTTGAATGAGTCGTTAACCGCGGTAAAGTTCTGGCCAATAGGCAAAGTTGCGGTACCGAACGTCACGAGGCTGGAAGGTACGATTGTATCTTCCTTGAAAATCGTGATACCCTTGCTTGCGTTCTCCGCTGGATTGGAGCTGATGAGCGCTTGGCCGGTGGCTTTCACCCGCATTCGTACGGTAGCAAGCAGTTGCGGATCGCGACCAGGCCCTACATTGAAGCTTGAGAAGGCTCCTAACTCATTGATCACGCCAGCTGTGGTGAGGTCCGGAGTGCTTCGTCCGTTGCCGAACAAAGATGCGTAAGTCAATGGCGTTGTACCCACTAGTTCCAGTTTGCTGGCGTCATACTCGACGTCCATGTACGCTGAGAAAACACCATCGCCATCTGCTGTGCCTGTCGTTCGCAAATCATTGAGCACAATCCTCAAAATGAATTCCGTACCAACACTGGCCGAAGTGATGGGATTGGTATTAGTGGAATCATACAGTTGCAAACTGACTCCAACTTTTGCAGTGTCAGCTACCAAGATAGCCATCGTCTGCGTTTGCGAATTACCTGCTAGATCGGTTAGTCGTAGATTGGCTGTTTGTGGCCCAACTTGCGACGAGATTGGACTCCAAGTTAACACGCCCGTCGTGGCGTTCACCGAAAGTCCAGCTGGTGCGTTCTCAAGCGAATATCGCAATCCCTGGCCTTCTTCGGCTGCTGCCAAATCGAAATTCAGAGTGCTGCCGACATTTGCGGAGTTCGGAAGTCCATTGGAGCCAATCGCAGCCGGAGTTGTCGAGTCATAGGTAACCGAAAGCGCTGGTGAGTCGCCGCTGGTCGAGCCACTGAGTGTTTGTGAAGCGACAATGTTGTTTGAGCCATTACCCAATTGGGAAACCAAGGTCGTTGTGATCGTTGTGGTTGCGCCGGTTGCGACCGCGGTTCCAACAATCTGACCACCGACTTTAAGATTCACGGTTGCACCGGCTGTTGTTCCGCTCACAACGAACTGCATGGTGCCTGAGTTAGTTACGTTGTCGGAATCGCTTGTGCCCGAATCGCTTGCTGCGGCCAGATCAATGCTCGTTGGAGTTGCAGTCGATGCAGAAACGTCAAACTTCAAAACTTGCGTATCGAACTTATCGCCGGTTGTAACAGAAGCTTGATCGGCGGCTCTAACGCTTGCTGTTAGGTTAAACGAGCCCGTGAAATTGGTCGGCGCCGTTACGGTTAATAGGCCAGTTGTTGCGTCGATATTGTAGGTGTAGTTCACGCTCCCCGTCTTGGTGGCTTCGTAAACAACAGGCTGCCCCTCAGCATCTTGGGATGACAACTGAATAGTTACTGTCTGCCCTGGCGCAATCGGTGGCACGACGATGTCATTCAGAAATGGAGCGCCATTGGCTGTATCAGCGGCGGCAGTCGCGGTAAAGGTGCGCGAGAAAGTGTTGCCTGTTGAATCGGTCACGGTCACTGTAATCGTCGAAGTACCAGAATTCGCTAACGCTTTGAGCCGAATCAAGCCGTTCTCGGTATCATTGAATATCTCTGCGGACTTGATCGAAATCTCGGTGTCCGGACGGTCATTGGTAACCTTGGTTCGCGAAATGCCTTCGCGAGCAGCGTCACCTTCGATCAGTTGACCAAAGATGGAGTGATTGAAGTCGAGGTGCCGTTGAGGCCCTTCTGTGATGAAGAACTGTGAGTCGTTCGTGTCGTCGCTTGACTTGGCATAAGAAAGAATACCGGTCCGGTTGTGTTGCAGATCGACGTCAAATTGGTCATTGAAATTACCGAGGGTCGAGCCACCACTGCCTGTTCCAGTTGGGTCACCCGCCTGAAGCACGAAGTTATCAATTACGCGATGGAAGATAATCTTGTTGCTCGAGGTTTGATTGTAGAAGCCACTGTTGGTTAGGGCCTCGATACGTCCGACCGGCCGTGGAGCTTCGTCTTTGAACAGTCGATAGACCATTTCTCCGTAACCGTTAACGGTCAGCTTCCAGGATTCGGTGTTCGTTACCATCTCGGCTGCGATCACGGATGGGTTGCTGCTGGTGACCGTAATCGTGAGCGGACCACCGTTAGGATCATAAGCGTCCACAGGAACATGCAATGGCGAACCATTGAGAACGGTTTGATTCGGGATCTCGGTGAAAGTCGGGTTGCTTCCGTTAGGAATTGCGACTCCGGAAAGAGTTGAAAGCTGCTGAAGCGTCTGAACTCCGGTCACGCGTTGCCCATTGCTGAATTCCCAAGTTGGATAAGTCGTTATTCCGAGAGTTATCGCTTCATCGGTCCGAGTTCTGTCTGGTTTCGATATTTCTACGAAGGGCAAAAACTGCGCGCCATCTTGAAAGAGCGCCTTCTGTTCCGAGCAAAATGGACACCAATCCGCACCATAAAATTTCACGCCAGCCTGCTTCAGCGCTTTAGCGAATTCGACAAGATTTTGAGCGTCTTCTCCCTCACCTACCAAACTCGACGAGTTCATCGCCGACGAGGTAACTTGCGCCGGTGCCGTTGTCGAAGGCATCGAGGCTGCCACCGCCATGGATGCAGCGTCATAGAAGTCGGCCGCCATCAATTGACGCGACTCAAGTGGTTCGAAATGAATGGGGCGATCCTTGCGATTGACCGCAACGGGAACAACCCCTTGGAAAATTGCTTTGAAAAAACGTCTCGCTGTTTGCTTAAAAGATTCTCGGCGTTGCATTTTCGTCATTATTTCGAAACCTTAATTTTCCACCCGATTGGGTGGCCAGTCACAAAGGAGGCCTCTCCAACAGAAAAACTAATGCAGCTGCGCGATTTTTCGGTTGGGTAGGATAGTCGTTGAAACTCTATCATATTTCCGCTTTATGGCTCAAACATCCATCGACCTCAACGTATTCCTTGTTCTTGGAAGCGTCAGGTTGGGAATTTGAGGGTTAGCCCGGATTATCGGGCAACTTTCCGCAGTCGGTTCAGTTTTGATGCTGTCATCCACACCTTGGTTCCAATAACCAACTTCCTAAATAGCCCATTTGAACTAGCCAGGAATCGAGCGGTTACCCATAATACGCGTTCCTAAATGTCCAAGAACGCAGTTTTTGTTGAAGGTAAGTTCGCACAAAATGGCCAAGAGCAAGAAGAAAAAGGAAACCACGTTCCTCGTTTGCCAAGAGACGGGTGATATCAATTACGT
>JANPHB010000270.1:0-75702 GCA_031424235.1 Pirellula sp. | reverse complement strand
GTACCCTTTGAGTCGGCCGGAGTCGAACCATTTGCTGACGGTTCTCGGGGCCACCTTGCAGATCTTCGCGACCTGGCCTGTGGTGAACACCTTCATATTTTTGGTCTCCGTTACCTTCCAATAGTGAGTGAGTCCGGGATAAGCACAATGCGTACGAACCCCATGACGGTACTTGCCCTTGTTGAACCCGACCGTGACCGATTTGCTATCACTCCGAAGAGTTTTCGCAACCGATACACTGCCGAATGACAACTGGGTCTGGGCATTAACATCATTAGTCCGACTTGTTCGCGGTACGAAACGCAAAGCTCCTTCTCTGCTGCTTTCGCGGCGAACTTACCTGCTTTTGAACCGACTCGAATCCTTAGCTTGAGCATGTACGAGCAACCGCACCCCTACGACGGAACGCATTTGCTCAACCCAAACATTCGAATTCGGCTTACCAGCCAAGAAGACTGGGAACAGAGAATGTGCCTGCACTATTGGTGACGCGTTCAAGCCGTAGCATCTGCGCACCCATAGCTGCATCCAAGCAAATCAATCTTGGAT
Source organism: Pirellula sp. (assembly GCA_031424235.1). Classification (GTDB taxonomy): domain Bacteria; phylum Planctomycetota; class Planctomycetia; order Pirellulales; family Pirellulaceae; genus JBKCUI01. The sequence continues at coordinate 75,153 of JANPHB010000270.1, read as the reverse complement.
TGCAAGCACTTTCCCCCCTAATCAACTTGGCAGGCTTTTCAAAAAACTGGACTTGACTCGTAAGAGTTGTCCAGCGCAGATCAAGCCGTCCTGCACCTAGTTTCGTTTCAAAGGGGGGGATTACTTTAGAAAGAATCTTCGGATCGATCGGTATCAGCCAATTCAACCGAAATCGTAGTCGAACCCACACTTTTTTAACCTAAATTTCAAATTTGCAAGGGTTTCGATCAAGTGAAAAAACGACGTAACCCATCCATTTTGCTTGATTGGTCTAACGAACGGGTTCGTTCCGAAGTTGGTATTCTTTGCAGGGATTTTTATCAAGTCACCCTCCCTCCGGGAGGGTCGGGCCTTCGGCCCGGGGAGGGTGAACTGACTTGTGCAATCGCGGATGGCACTTCACCCTCCCCTCGCTACGCTCGACCCTCCCAGCGGGAGGGTGTCTAAACCGGACGATCTGCTTAAAGAAGATGGCATGAGCGGAAACATCGGCCCATATGCGCCATAAACGAAACAATCAACCTTGTGTTGAGCAGCTTCAAGCGGATTGCCGATAACTTCTCTACTATGCTCTCGTTAAAAAAACGCTACGTGGTGATTGCAGGTATCCTTGGAGGCTTCGCAATCGCCTTCCAAGATTCCACCGCGTCAGTTTGGCAACAACTGCAAACCAAACTCGCTGCGCTCTCCACAGTGTCGCCAAACGCTTCCAGCACGCAATCTTCGGACTCACCCAAATTCCACTCGGAACAAGACACTACGTCGAGTCGATTGGTTTCGAATTCGTCCCTCGGAGAACATTTCCGATCCAGCACTTTCCCCGCAGAAAATCTCAACAAAACAGAAACAGTCGCCAAGTCAACGCCTGTTTGGCCCGCTGCGTCCAATAGCATGTTGACGAGAGAGCCTAGCCGTTCTACCAAACTTCCCACGATACGCATTGCATCATTTAGCGTCGAAGCATTCAACGAAACCAAACTCAAAAAAGCAGCCGTCATCGAAACGATTGCTCGGATGATTCGGCAATTCGATGTCATCGCCTTGCAACACATCCAGTCCAAGCAACACAATATCGTTCCCGAGTTGCTCGACAAAGTGAATCAAAGCGATCGGCGGTACGACTACTGCATTGGCCCACGTGTTGGTACCGAGCCCAACCAACAGCAGTTTGCCTTTTTATTTGACACCGATCGAATTGAGACAGATCGTCCACAACTTTACACGCTAGACGACCCGCAAGCCTTAATGGAGTTCGATCCCTTGGTCGGGTGGTTTCGCTGCAAAGCGGTTCCAAGCGACAAAGCGTTCACGTTTACACTGGTCAATGTGCGGCTTGATCCGCTTTCCAACGGCAAAGAGCTCAAACTTCTTCCCGATCTCATTCGAAGCGTACGGCAAGACGGACGATCCGAAGACGACATCATCCTGCTTGGAAATTTTGGCTACTCGGATAGCGAGATGCAGTCGCTCCGAAACGCAGGGGTGATCTTCGCTTTGGAGGGGATACCGACCACCGTAAATGGCGAAGCCATGCTAGACAATATTGTTTTTCCCGGCCGAGCAACGGATGAGTTTACGGGACGGACAGGTGTGGTCGATTTTCTGCGACAACTGAATTTGTCGATCGATCAAGCGTATCAGATAAGCACGCACATGCCCATTTGGGCTGAGTTCTTCGCCACTGAAGGTGGCAGCCCAGGATACACGGGTTCACGATAGCGGGATCATTGAATACCGAGAAGGCCGTTTTGGACCTCTTGGCTGACAAGCTGGACCCAATACAATCCATTGCCCCAAGCTGCGCGCGACCTGCTAACGGACAACTTTCCATTTCTCGGACTAGGCAAGCTTGGTTTGTGCCGAACTAACCACGACTAACAATAAAGATTCCCTGCGGAAATCGCTGTATCTCCAGCGTTCTTGAATGTGTGGTTTGGTTTGGGTGACCGGAGCGAGTTGGAGCCTTATTTGAAATCGGCTTTCAGCCAGTATTACGCATTCCAACTTTACCCACCCCTCTTGGTGAGGGTGGTTTATTCTGCTTTTGTCATCATGTTTATCATGTAAAATTCCTTAGATAGCACTTTCGTGTTTTTGGGGAAAGTTAACTGTGATCGAACATAGAGAACAGACTACGATGAATCGTTCCAACCGAGCTCAGTATATTTCTAAGACAGCAAAGACTCGAAATAGAGGGGCTGCACGGCGACAACTTCGCCTTGAAATGCTTGAGGATCGGAGGCTGCTAGTAACGACACCTATTGAGGTGATCGCTGATATGCTGCGGAATGTTCCGCTGGACGGTGTGACAGTTGTAACACACGGTTTTCAGCCGCACGTGCTCGGAAGTCCGGAATCGTTGCGTCCACTTGCCGATGCCATTCGCGATCGAGCAGACGCCGAGAATGGCGTTCTCAAGACCGCATGGATGCTTGATTACGACTCTCGCAATGATTTCGATGTTGGGATTGATCGAGATTCTTCACTGCAGTCACGATCCAACTTTGGTAACGTAAATCAAACGCCGGGGCAGGTAGTCTTGCTTTACGATTGGTTCGATGAATCCAATGAAATATCGGCAGGTTGGGGCGAAGCGGCTGGAGACGCTCTCTTTTCGCTTATGGTGGGACTGCGGTTGATCAACCCGACTCCGGGTGCGGTGAATCCAACCATTCACATGATTGGCCATAGCTTCGGCACAGCGGTCACAAGCGAGGCGGTTGAACGGATGCTCACCTTTGGCATCGATGTTGACCAAGTCACTTATCTGGATCCCCACGATTTTGATCAAGGACTTACGTTCGATACGGCTCAACGACTTTCAACACTCGGTCAACCCATTGGATATGGCGTGACTGCATGGGATAAAGTGGGCTTCACGGATGTCTACTATCAGACTCGCAATTCCAACGACTCGGACAACGAGCCCGACAATGGAGTTGTTCCCGGCGGTCGGCCAATTCCAGGAGCCTACAATCGTTTTCTGGATACAGAGCTTCCTGACTTAACAGTGACGCCTTACAGCACGTCGGATTTTGCAGGTGACCATTCGTATGTCTGGTCTGATTTCTATCTGGCAACGGTCCTCGGAACCAATGCGCCGCTTTCAAAACCCGCAATGCAAAGCGTGGATTACAGAACGACCGGCTACGCATTTAGCAAAGTCGCCAGCGGTACCGATCCTCGACCTTCGCAACCGCGCCCTACAGGTGCAGAACGCTTCAATTTTTCCTCACTTGATCAAGACAATCGATACGGAAGTCCTATTCCCGTTAGTCTTCAGTCGAGCATTGCAACGAAACAATACTCACCACAGTGGTCACCCTTGACGATCGCAAATGGAACTTTCGATTACATCGGCGATTCAGAAACCGTATTTGGAGAAAGCCAGGTTCCCGGCTGGACGGCGCACGGGGGCTCTGGAACCGGGAACGTTGAGCGAGCAAATGGATTGCAATTCCTGGAGTTGAGTTTTGGCGATTCAACACGTACGCACAATGACGTTTACATACCGAAATTTGCAACCTACCTGAGCTATCGATTACGTAGAACAGACACGAGCTCGGATGACCTATTCCAGGTTTTTATTGGCAGCGAGCGAGTCGACCAAGTTGCATTGGATGGCGTGGACCAGAACTTCATCACGCGCCGTATTCTCATTCCGGAAAAGCTTCAGAATTCGATACAGCCGATCCGTTTTGTGATTCAGTCGCCAGGAACCTTGAGCATTGTCGATTCCACGGTTCAAATCGATGATATTCAATTCGGAATCAGCACGAACGGAAAAACGGGTGACGTGATTCCGGTCAATCTCAAACCTACCTCGCCGCCCAACGCTGCTTTCAGTCTAACCGGCAAAGCCGAGCTATATCAGTTTGGCACGGCTCCCCAATCCCTTCCCTTGCAAATGATCCGAAATTCTGGCCGCGGGGATTGGGAGCTTTCCTATTCCGAAACCACGGCGCCTTTTGCGCGTCACGTACTCGGAACCATCATCAACTCAGATCGCGTTGATGGGGCTCCATTCGCCTCGTCTGGACGATTCTACTTCGTACCTGGTACCGAAAACAATTCCGCGCTGCGAACTGCCGGATTTGATACTTCGAATTCACCAGGATTCCAGGGGACAGTTGTTGTTCAAGTTTCCACAAATGGTGTGGTGAACGACATGGTTCTTAGCATCGATGATGGAGCATCTGGAAACGGCACTAATTCCGTAACGAGCCCGGCTGGCGTGCTCAATAGCGCGAGACTCCAGCAACGCATCAATTACTTGAGTTCTTCGGAAGCCGGCAGTCCGTACACGGACTACGAAAACCAGACATTGGTCGTGGACGGTATCGTTGGTCCTCGAACACTATCGGCTCTAACTAAATTCAAGGCCGCAAAGCTTCCGGCAACTGATCCCAATCGAACGAACAACGACTTGGATCCACTCACAGTTTTGATGTTGAATGGGTCTGGTGGCTCGTTGAACATTACCGAGAGACAATCGCTGGCACAGGGACTGCGGACCGCCAGTGATCGTCTTGGACTCGGTACGCTCGACAATCTTAAGAAACCACTGCCCCTTGTGGGAACGACCGTTGCCGAGACAAAATCCTTACCGAATACACCTAAGGAAGAAGTTACCCTTGCTAGTGAGTTGGGTATCGACAACGCTCTCCGAGATAGTCTACTCAAGCCGCTCGCGGACTATCTCGCGGCAACGGAAATTCCGACTCAAGCAGGGGCTCAAGCCTTCCTCGCGGCCGCCGGTATTACAGGCGTTACGTTGACGAGTTTCGTCCCCACGATCGGAACGAGCGGCGCTCAGGGAAGTGTCAACAAATTCGTCATTCAATTTGCTCGAAACGTTAGTTCCTCGAAGACACTCCGTCTGGGCGAACAAGCGGCAACGAAGGGGCTTGCGACCAACCAGCAAGTTGCAATCAACCTGAATACGTCCCTAACCGGCACGATCGAGTTTGGTGTCGATTTAACGAAGTCGATTTTGGACGACGCGTTCTATGTCAAGCTTTCGAATTGGACAGCCCATGCCGGAGCAACTATACCGTCCGGAAGCCTCGTCAACTTGGACATACTGGGGCGATTCCTCCAGTTGGATGTAACAGGGAGTACGCTGAATCTAAACGCTGACGTCACGATCAATAGCGTTGGCAGCAACGGAATTACACTTCGAAATCTCATCAGCAGTCCGCTCTCTTCTCTTGTCACGGCGACTCCGACTTCTAGTATTTCAGGCGGACTGAGCTCCACCGTCTCGCTTTTTGGGACAACCCACACCGGCTCGATCTCGTTTAGCGATCCGAATCTCTTTGACGATACACCGATTGAAGTATCGATAACCGGTTTTTCGGATGGGCTCAAGAATCTTCTAACAATCGGATCTACTTCGTTCAAGGATGCGCTCAGCCAACTCGGGACTGCGATCGATGGCTTGCGTAACACGAGCCTCTTTGATGTTTCACTCGGGCTCACCAGTGGACTTGATGCTGGGAACGCGATCAAACTGAAAGAAGCCTGGGACGCGGCAATATCTAGCCAATTTACGGGCGACACTGCCGTTCGGGACCTTCAGGGATTGCTAAGCCGCTTAGGTGCGTCGAACACGGGAACGTACAATGCGTCGACTGGACAGTTGACGATTCCATTGGATCTTTCGCGATCCCTTATCAAACAGTCGGCGGTAGTTGGATTTAACGCAGACCTCGGACCGATTGGCTCGTTTACTTCTGCGAGTCTAGCAGATGTTCAAGCCGACGCGAAACTGAAATTTACGCTCGGCATCGACTTAAGCAATCCCGTCGGCAGTCAGTTTCTATTGCCACTCATTGCGAATGATCCGCTCCAAACGTTTCGTCAAACTCCGGTGACAAGCCTTAACGGGGCAAGTCGATCGCTTGATGTGAAATACGATGATGATCAGAATTCATCCACGCCTCAGGTATTTCGATGGAGACTGGCTGATCGTCCCGGAATCGACGACAAAGTGCGTTTCACGTTCAGCAACGGTACTTTCTTTGATGTCGATTTGGATGCGGCCGTCGACGGCGTCTATTCGTCAGAAACCGTTGGCTCGATCTTAGACAAGATTAATGCTGGAGCGATTGCTGCCTTAGGCACGAGATACTCCGATTACTACGCCGGCAATGAATCGTTTGCCAAGCTCGATGTCAACAACAAATCGTTTGCTTTCATCGATAAAACAAAAGGGGAGGCCGGACCGTTTTCGATAACAGCCCTCAACAACTCATCGATCGGATTGGCCAGCGTTGGCTTAGGCATTTACGGAACGGCTGAAAAACCAAATTCGCAAGGCGATTTCGAAATCACCGGCTCGCAATTGCACAACGATAGCTTGGCCAAACGGCTGTACCTAGTTAGCACGGCCGGGAATCGCCCGACCCTGGGTGGCTCTGTTGTTGTCTCAGCAACCGATATCGATGCTTCGCTCAAAGTATTGATCGCCGATGCAAATGTTGCGAACGGTTCTGGCACCGCTCGTGCAAACGTAAGTGCTACACTTGACGGGCCCGCTGCTAGCGATGGCAAAATAACTCTTCAAGAAATTGCCGAAGAGCTTAGTAAGCTTGATGGAAAAATAGCGAACGCAACGAACACCGAACCCATCGAAATTGAATCGACCTTGCCTCACGGCTTGAAAGCCGGCGACAAGGTGAAAGTTTCCGGCGTGCTTGGTAACACTGCCGCAAACGGCGTTTGGACAGTGACTCCCTCAGCAACTGATCCGAAGAAGTTTACTCTCAACGGCAGCCAAGGAAACGGAGCCTGGGATTCGAAATCGAACGCGGAATGGGAACAAGTTTCTGAACTGGTGATCAACACGCAAGCCGCAGGTTCGTTGAACGTGAACTTGCCCGTTTCAGCTCAGGCTCCATGGCTGCCAACCCAAGCTGTGGCCAGCGTTTCTGGGCAAATAATCACAACCGCGTCGGCACATGGATTGGTTTCTGGCGATAGCGTTCGAATTCGTGGTATCGGCAGCAATTCGACGCTCAACGGCGATTGGATCATCGCTCCATCGGCGACCAACCAGTTTACGCTAGTAACGAAACTAAGATCACTACCGGGCGATGTTGTAAGCGCACCTTCGTGGCAGAAATTGGCTTCCGGAAGTTTCGTCGTCTCCTGGCCTGATATTACAACTCCTGCTAGCTTACAAGTCACTCATTCAGGTGGGCTCAATCAACTCTTTGATTTTTCAAATCTGGATGGCGCTGACATAGCAAATGCTTTGGAGAGTGTCGTCTCGTATTTCTCCAGTTTCGAGCAATTCAAATTCTTGCAAGAGAAACTGCCAATCCTCAACAAGAGCTTGGCCGAGTTGGTCGGAGTCGGCTCGGGGTTCACGAAATTGATCGAGAGCTACAAAAAGCAGCCTGTCAATACGCTGCTGCAAATGCAATCGGTTTTGCAATCGGCGCTCCGTGTTCCTGTTACCTTCACCGCTGACGGAAACGCTTTAAAGATTGGCTTTGACTTTGCTCCGGGTAACGAGACACAAATCCTTACTATGTCGGGAGCGCCAACCGGAGGTACTTTTCGGTTGACGTTTGAGGGGCAAACAACGTCACCGATTCCATTCAACGCAAGTGCATCGACGATCCAAACTGCACTTATCGCACTCTCAAACATCGATTCTGAGGACGTAGTTGCGTATGGCGATTCTCTCGCGACCGGTATTTCAGTTTACTTTCGTAAGAATTTTGAATTCAAGGATGTCGGGCAATTTGTTGTCGATAACACAGGACTAACAGGCGGAGCTTCTCCAGTCCTTGCTATAGGCACGTTGAAGAATGGTGGAGCATCTTTCGATCAGCAACTCAATATCAATCTAGACCTCGGCTCTTTGGGGATCGCGAACCTAGAGGGGCTCGTCGATGTACGTGGTGAAGGCAAAGTTCGCGTCGCCGCGAATGCGAACTTCCATATCGACCTCGGTATCGACATGGCAAATCCGGCAGCACCTCGTCCATTCTTGTATTCCCAAACGACAACGGCTGGCATCGGAGCAAAGGTCTGGGGCAAGGACCTCCTCTTCTCCGCTTCCGTTCTGTCGTTCGGAGTCGCCATCGGCAACAGCACAACCAAAGGGTACGTTGCAATCGATAGCGATGGTGTCGCAGAAGCAAACTACAATTCGAACGACAAAGTCAGTTACTCACTTGGACTAACCGACACACGCGACGGAACCGCTGACGGTCGTGTCTATTTTTCGAATTTGAGTGCGGCGGATCTTCATGAAAATCCATTGTCGGGGCAGTTTCATATCAACCTGCCCATGTTCAAGAAGAGCGATGGAAGCTCCATCGGTGCTCTCGACTGGAATTTTGCAATTGCCAATCCGTCCCTACCGTACAGTTGGGGCAATGTTCCCGGAATCAATTCCTCGCCGGACTTCACGGCTTTGCTATCAGGTCTGAACCTCTCGAGCGAGCTCGACGGTTTTGGTGGTGGTATCGAAGATTTCCTTTCCGTTCTCGATGCTGCGATCGAAAATCAAGCGCTCATCGCCAAGCTGCCACTGATCGGCGATTCGCTCAAAGATGCGGTTCGTTTCGTGGGGGACATTCGGGACAAGATCTCCGATAACCTTGCCGTCTTCGGGCCAAAGTCGACTCAGATTGTCCAGCAAAAAATCTACGAGGCACTCGGCCCAGGTGGGCTGAATTGGCTCCGCGATCAAAGTAATCCGAACTGGCGAACCGACCCGCTCAACCTTGCGGCCATCGATGTCAATGACGTGGTGATCGTCGCGAACTCGAATGGCAACGTTCAATACAGTGTTCGATTGAAGCAGTCGCTAGCACACGTGACGATCCCCGTCGATTTCGACCTCGGATTGCCCTTGATTGGACTCGATGTGGACGGCCAAGTGCAACTCGATATCGGCTTTGACTGGGAGCTTGGTTTCGGGCTCGACAAGAACAAGGGCTTTTATCTAACAACCGGAGTCTCAGACGAAATTCGCATTGCGCTAGAAGCGACGATTCCGAATTTCTCGGCCAAGGGCAAGCTTGGTTTCCTTCAGGTAGATGTCACCGACGGTGCTGACCTTAACAGGAATGGAACCATCGAAGCCAACGAAAAGACGCGTGTCGTCGGCAATATCAATGTCGACCTTCGCGACCCTGGCGTCGGCGCAAACAATGACAACCGATTAACGCTCTCTGAGTTGTCGGGCGCGAGTATCCCGACCGTCATTGCAGCCAGTTTCCCGAACACCGCCAACACCAATCGAGCAGACATTCAATTGCATCTGGTTGGCAGCATTGCAGGCAGCCAAAATTTCCCTCAGATTGAAACGGACTTGACCGTCGGCTGGGCCTTTGGCGGCGCAGGAACGTCCACCAATGCATCGAGCTTCGGCAGTGCACCGGAAGTCTGGTTCCGCAATATCGAAATCGATCCTGGCCAAGTCATCCAAAGTTTCGCCAAACCGATCCTTGATCGTGTCAACGCAGTCATCGCACCGGTCAAGCCGGTAATCGAAATTCTTCAAACTGCATTGCCGATCATTTCACAACTTGCAGGTCGCGAATTTACGTTGCTAGATCTGGCTGAAATGTTTGTCCCAATCTTTGGTGGCGAAATCTCTCCAGAAACTCGCAAATTCATTAAGTCTGCATCCGATTTGATCAAACTTGTTAACTTCGTCGATCAAGTGTCCGCGAGCGGCAAGATTCCACTCGGAAGCTATCAGCTCAGTGGCGGTTCGAGCAGCCAAGTGGATTTGCGAACGAGCAGTCTGTCGGCAATTGACCCCAAGGAGCTCAAGGATGCGTTGACGAACAACAAACCTGAGCAAATCTCGCTTTCCGACAAGATCAGCGGCAAAGCCAAAGACTTCATCGCACAAGGGGAACAGGTTCCGAGCGGGAACGGAACAGGGGCTGGCTTCAGTTTCCCAATTCTCAAAAATCCACTTGGCATTCTTCAAATACTGTTGGGCAAAGACGACGTATCGCTCTTCAAGTATGACATGCCGCAAATGAAATTTGTGTCACCGTTTACGATTGGCCCGTTCCCAATATTCCCACCGTTCCTAACGGCTTTCTTCGGTGGCAGTATCGGTGCGCAAGCGGACTTCAATTTCGGTTTTGATACAAGAGGCTTCAAGACGGGGAATCCAATGGATGGGTTCTACATTGAGGATACGGTCGGTGGCGTGAAGGGTGCGGCTGATCCGATGGAAGCGTCGCTCTTTGCAAACATCGAAGTCGGTGCTTACGCGGGCGTTGATTTCGGACCCGTTACTATCATTGCAGGTGCTGCCGGCGGTCTCTTTGCGGAGGTCGGACTCAATCTCTACGATCCGGACAAGGACGGCAAAGTCTATTTGCCTGAACTCATCGACAATATCAGTCGCGGACCAGAGTGGGTATTTGATTTCCAAGGAGCATTTGGGGCATACTTAAGAGCGTTTATCAAGATTGAGCTCGATCTGGGTATCACATCGATCACGATTATCGATGCCAACCTGGAACTGGCTAGAATCACTTTGCTCGACTTCTCCGTTCCTTCGCGTGGTGAGATCGACGTTGATGAGTTGGCAAATCAAGTCGGCAGTGACCTTGTATTGAACTTCCGGGACGCACAAGACGACAATTTCAAAGTTGCCCAAGACGCTTCGGGGCAGGTAGTTGTTACGGGCCGCGGCCATACGATCACGTACCCAAAACCAGCGGGCAAAATCAAAGGCAACGCTGGTAAGGGAAACGACAGTGTTACGTTTGAAGATTCAGTCGAACGCGATGTTGAGATTTCCGGAGGTCTAGGTAACGACAATTTTGTCTATCGCGGTTCGGGACGAGCGACATTTTATGGTGATGAAGACGATGACACGCTGATTGGCTCCTCGGGCGTCGATACGCTCAGCGGTGGAGCAGGTAAGGACAGAATCACAGGAAATGGCGGGGACGATACGCTCTCCGGTGGGGCTGGCGACGATGAAATCCACGGCAATGCCGGGGATGACAATATCAGCGGTGATGATGGCGATGATCAACTCTATGGTGAAATTGGCAATGATACAGTTTATGCCGGTGCCGGTTCGGACCGACTTGATGGCGGCCTCGACAACGATCGCCTTTATGGCGAGGCGGGGGCCGACATTTTGGTCGGCGCTGACGGTAGCGACTATCTCTACGGTGGCGTTGGCAACGACAACCTCGACGGTGGCCTTGGAAACGATTTCCTGTATGGACAAGATGGAAATGACACCTTGGACGGTGGTCGCAACAACGACACACTCGAAGGCGGTATCGGTAACGACCAGTTGATCGGTGGTGCTGGCTCGGACAGTCTGTTTGGAAACGAAGGAAACGATGTTCTCATCGCAGGCATCACACGAACCGGCGGAGATACCGGGGCCATTCATACGCTCGACGGTGGCGATGGCGACGATGAGATCTATGGTGATATCGGTCCGGATACGATCTACGGCCGCAACGGTAATGATTTGATCTATGCACTTGCAGGCAATGACAACATCGATGCTGGCAATGGCAACGATGTTATTCAAGGTGGCGCTGGCAGCGACTACATCATCGGTGGTTGGGGACGCGATCGGATTTATGCCGACGTTTCCGAGAGCGGTACTACATCGAATGCAACTGCAAATGACGTTAATTTCATTTTTGGTGACCTGGACGGGGTGAACCGTGACGCTGATTGGAGCATGCCAGGGGCTGCTGCTGATCACGAAGACTTAATCTACGGTGATCAAGGTGATGATTTTATCTACGCTGGATTCGGTAACGATACTGTTTACGGTCTCCAAGGCAATGATTGGATCGAAGGAGGATGGCAATCGGATTTGATCTTCGCTGGCGTTAACGAAGCCGGAAGCACCAACGATAGTTCAGCGAGACAACATACGATTTACGGTGATACCAGCGTCGCGATTTCAGCTCAATCGCCTCCCGGCCTTCTCGAAAGTCACAAGGACCGAATCTATGGGGACCTTGGAAACGATCTCGTCTTTGCTGGAGACGGTTCGGACACCGTCTATACATTGGCGGGCAACGACACCGTCTATGGTGGTTCTGGGGATGACCTCATCGATACATCCCTCGGCGATGACGTTGCTTACGGCGAAGCTGGAGAGGATACACTCACCTTGGGTGTAACGACTCTCACTGTTGGGCAATCGGATAAGGACTTGGCGTTTGGTGGTGCAGGCCGCGATATGATTCGAGGCTTCGCCGATGACGACTTCTTGGTTGGTGGAACCGGCGACGATGATATCAGCGGCGGCGATGGCTCGGACGTTCTTTGGGGTGGCTCAGAAGTTATCTCGTTCTCGGCTTTCAATCGCGCGGTGATTTCTGACTTTGATTACCCAAGCAATTTCCTAGGCCAAGAGTGGGCCGCGGTGGTTGCTCAAACTCAAACTCGCATCGTACCAGTTGCACTGGCGGGCCTGAGTGTTGAGGGGCAATTCGAAGACGGAAACGATACGATTCGCGGCGAAGCTGGAAGCGATTGGCTGTTCGGCGGCGGGGCTGACGATAGTCTATATGCCGGCAGCGGTATCGACTACGTTGACGGCGGTGCGGGCAATGACCGCGTCGAGGGGGAAGAAGGAGAAGACGTACTCCGCGGTGGCTCCAACGACGATATTCTTCTTGGTGGTAGCGGTATCGATCAACTCTTTGGCGATGCTGGTACGGACCGATTGTTTGGCGATGCAGGTACTGGTACGGGGCTTCAGCAATCGCTCGCCAATCAACGTCTCTTTGGCGGCGATGGTATCGATTACTTGTATGGCTATTCGTTTTCAACAAACTACGCTGCTACGGATTCGACGAACCATGTTGGAACGGAGTCGCTATTGACTGGCGATGAATTCCACGGCGGTGCCGGGGGTGACTGGATCTATGGCAGCCTTCGCCAAGAAGCGTTCTACGGCGATGGCGGCAACGATACGATCCAAGGAGACGCCGTGATCGGCCCTAACTACGCAGAGAATTCCCTGCGATCGCTTACCGCCATCGCGGATACCATTGGTGGTTCGCTTCCGCGTACGAATTTGGTTTACGTTGGAAACAGCACGATTCCAGCGACCACTGCACAGCGGCAACTTAGCGGCAAAGACGTCTTCTATGGCGGAACCGGCGAAGATCGACTCTACGGTGGTGGCGGCAGTGATGAAATTTGGGGCGGAGCGGATTCCGATTGGCTCGAAGGTCAAGATGGAATCGACACGCTCTACGGTGGTTCAGGTATCGATATGCTGTTGCTCGACACGAGCGCGACGTACGCTGATGCCACCGCCGGTCAGATCGAAGTGTTCAATGGCCACTATGGCAACGCTTTGCAAGGGGACACTACGGATGACAACGCTACCGATATCTTGTTGATCGAAGGCACCGACCTCAACGATACCATTCAATTGGGGCAAAACACATCGCAGCAACTGGTTGTTTCATTTCCAACAACTACCAATGCGAATCGATTGTTGACGGCAACTTGGCGTACACCAGGAACTCTGCTGGATCCAAACGGAACGCCATTGATCGAACAAATTCGCGTGTCTGGTCTTGGCGGTGACGACTCCATTGAGTTTCTGAGTTCATCGGTCAATATCAACAGCACGACGATCAATCCATTGGACGTATCCGACTTGACCGCTCGCAGCGATGACTGGGTTGGTGTACTCGATGGCGGTCCTGGCCGAGATACTTTGCGAGGTACCGAAGCCCGCGACCGCATCGACGGTGGCTATGGCAGCGACACGATTTACGGCAACGCTGGCGACGACCAACTGTGGGGCGATGGCGGCCCTGGGCTCGGCAATGTGAGTGACAACGACACGATCTATGGCGGTCTTGGCAACGACGACATTCTTGGCGGACAAGGCACCAACTCGCTGTTAGCATGGAGCTTCGATCCAGGCCCAGCGATCACCAAGCTTTTCTTAACGCCATCGGCAGCTTCCTCACAAAAAGACGCATTGCAAGTGGTCGAAGGTTCTACCGAAGTTCCCGCCGATGGGAAGCTTGGGGCAGACCTTCATTTGTGGGTGATGCGCGACGGATTTAGCCCAATTGCAGTTCATCTGCTCAAGTCCGTGACGGACGCGAATACAACCGTCAATCAGCTCGTATCGCAGCTTCAAGCCGCGATTGGTGCCGCGAGCACTTCCGGCATAACGGTTGGTCTTAGCGCTGGCAAAATTCGTTTCAGTTCGACAACAGCGTTCAAGCTTGAATTTGGCATTTTTGGAGTCATTCGCAATGCCTTGGGCAATGTCGTCACCAATAACGGCGACTTAAACGGCGACCTATTGCCAGATTCATTGGCGGATTTGCCCACGGGTTACTCCGTTGAAGATACTGGCCTCAATCGTGTCCTTGGTGCAGACCAGACGGGCCGAGTTGGCAAATTCGACCGCATGTATGGCGGAACGGGACTTGACTTCATGTACGGCTTTGGAGCGGAAACGTCGACTCCGGATCAGCTCTTCGATCGCTACGGAAAGTCCTTCGATACGCGGGGTGTTCTGGCTGGCGATGAATGGAAGGCTTACGCCAAAGCGACCGATAAAGTTTGGTACTACGGCGGTACCAATCGCGATGACGTGATCAATGTGGACTATGTAACCGAGCCTGGAGTGCTGCAAGGTCACCATCTCATCACACGTCTGACCAACAACAACGGTAACTACACTTTCGATGCGCAAGTGCAATTGGATTTCGACAATTGGAGCTCGAACGATTCGTTCTACGGTCTGGCGTTGACCGGCTCGGACTCCATCCCAGGCACTGTCTCTTTTGCAAGCAACGATGGGCGCACGAACGGTCGACTTTCCCAGGACGCAGTTCTTTCGTTGAGTGTCGATGGCGGAACGGTTCAGACGATCACAATCACGTCGGAATCGACTTCGACCAATGGATCGATTCGCGACTTGGTAGCGGACGTGAATGCCGCTTTGGCGGCCGCCAATCTTGGCGCGTCCGTATCGGCTCGCGCCGACGGCGATAAGATCAGCTTGATCCGTCTTTCTAGCGTCAATGCGCAAGAAGCGTCGCTGGTCGTTTCATACGCCAATGATGTTGCTCAAAACGAACTGCATTTCACCAGCGGGCAAGTCGCCGCCAACGGCTATGTTGGCTCAAACGGCCTACAGAGTCTATTGCCGCCTGAAGGCGACTTCCTGGCTATCATCGTGGATGCGCTCGATGGCAATGACCAAATCATCGTCGGCCCAACCGTCATCAAGAGTGTCTGGTCCGATGGCGGCAAAGGGGACGACACAATCACCACCGTGTCTGGCAAACCGATTTTGACCGACAAGGCGGACGCGCGCAGCGGCGGTACGGTGCGAAACGATGTGGCCGCCAATGCCTATCCGCTGAACGAAATGAACGCGATTTCGACCAGCAAGTTATACACGGGCCTTTCAATCGATAATCCGACCGATGTGGATTGGTATACGTTTAATTTAAGCGGAGTTACCGCTGGTGATTCGTTGCGCGTTCCAAGTCTGTCGCCCAACGATCGTTTGTCGTTCGACCTGTTCAATAGTCCCGCGACCAACGCGACTGCTGTTCGACGATTCCAGTACACCGCTGAGACTGCTGCAAATGCTGACCCGCGAATCGATCTGAACGGGTTGTCCAGCGGTCAGTATTGGCTCAAGGTCTCGACTGACCGCATCCCGACGGTTTATGAGCTTGATTTTGTAGTCGGGGCCGCGCAAGGCACCCACGCGGTACCAGCTTTGATTCCGCAGATCGCAGACCAAGCTTCTGTAGTGGGCTTTCCACTAAAATTTGGAGACTCGAACGGAAGCAACGCAGTTTATTACCAATTCCAATTGACGGCGGACGCACGAACAGGAGATCAAATCGGTTTGAATGCTTTTGATGCACCGGCGCCGGTAACCATTTCGCTCCTCACCAGTCCTCCGCCAGCCGAAGCGGTATACGATGCGCAAACATCGTTAGGTGTTGATTCGTCTGCTATCGTTAGTCTTGAGGGACTCAAAGCAGGAATCTACTTCCTAAAGATTTCGAGTACCGGAACAGGTCGGTACGAGTTGACGCCGCACATCGCCAAGAAGGTTGGCGAGAGCTTTGTTTATGGCAGCTTGTCCAGCAACCTTTCATCGCAAACCGAAAAGTTCTTGGGAGATGAGTTGCTCAATCCATTGGGTGCGTTCAAGTACGTTCGGAAAGACGTCTTGATCGGTGGCGATGGCAATGACATTTTGCAAGGTGGCTCGGGTGAAGATTGGATCTTCGGCGGCAGGGGGAATGACACGCTGTCCGGTGGCTTCGACCGTCAAGCCGGCGACTTGCTCTGGGGTGAAGATGGGGACGACATTTACCAAGTCGTTACGGACCGTTTGCCACAAACCAAAGCTGCACAGCGACGTGTAGGCGAGGCCGCCAACGCCACCTTCATTCCCACTTATACGGATCGATTTGATGGCGGACCTGGTGTCGACCAAGTTCTCTATTTGGGCGGTGATCTCGACGCAAACGGTCGTAATGTCCCCGACAATGTCGCGATGCGTTGGAATACCATTTTGCATCGTTATGAAATGACCAGCCAGGTCTGGAACTTCCAGCAGCAAAAATGGGAGACTGAAGTACTCGAAACTCCAGCAGAAATCCTCGGTGCGGTTTCAGCACCGTCGAATGGCATATTGAGCAATGACATGTCCTTCGCGGTCAGCGTCAATGGAGAGCCCGCGAAAACAGTCACTGTCCTAAAGACAACCGCTCAACTCAATACCAAATTCGATCACTTGGTTTATCAAATTAATGATGCGATTCGAACAGCAGGACTACGCGGAAAAGTATCTGCAAGCAATCGCGATGGCAAGCTTGTGCTATCGACGATTGCGCGCGGACTTGTTGCGCCGAATACGCCAGTTTCGTTGGCGATTAGTGCCGTTAACTTGGTCGCGACGTCCGACTTGGGCCTTACCAATCAGTCCGCTGTGAGCCAGAACGATGCGTTTTCACCTCAGCAAAACTATGCGTTTTATACGGTCTTTGACACCGAGGACACGACTTATACTTTGATCGATACGCGTCGCGGTGACGACGTGGTGCATGCCGATCCGGAATACATCATCCGTGGCAGCGAATGGGGCATCGATCCAGAAGATCGTTCACAGCGAGCCAAGCCAGATTTGATCATTCGTGGAGGCGACGGAAACGACCGATTGTTTGGTGGGGCGGGCAATGATCGCATCGAAGGTGGTGCGGGCGCGGATGTGATTCGCGGCGGTGGCGGAAACGATGAAGTAGACGGTGGTTCCGGCGACGATTGGATTGCTGGGGGCCCCAGCATGATCGTTCCGGATCGATACGAATTCTTAGCGGGAGCAGCCAACAACAATGTCGCTTACGCTTCGCTGTTGGCGGAAGATTTGACACCGCTTCGCAAGTCATCGTCGACCGATACGACTGAGGACGTTGTCATCGCTAACCTCAATTTGAGTTATGGCGATTCGGGCGACTGGTACGTTCTGAAAACACCGGAAGCGGTCAAAAAGTTTGGTTCGGTAAAAGCGGCTCAGTTGATCAAAGATGCAATCAGTCTGAAATTCACGGACGCAGAAGCCCAAGTTGCAACGTCCCCCATCCGTCAACGTCTAGCGTCCTTTGGATACGACCATGCAACGGGAGCGCCAGGACGCTTGCTGTATCTTTTTGCAGGAAACGATACCGATCCAGGGGATGGTCTGTCGGTTGTTCCTGTAGAACGCTTTGAAGGTGTACCTGGCTATTATTTGATTCACGTTGTCAATCCGAATAACTTTAACGCAGTTGGTTCTGCTGAGGTAACGAACCCGCAATTTGTTCGTAATTCGATTCAGCTTGCTGCAGCGTTTACAATAAATGCGACCGTTCCTGGCGGCGCAGTGACATCCGTTCCATTCACGATTCCAACATTCGCATCTGTCGCGGACCCACGTCTTAAGGTGACTCGCAGCCTGGATGATTTGCTCGAATATATGAACGAGCAAATTCGCAATTCGACATTGGGCGGCGGAATTCGAATCAATCGGCTTAGCCAACAAAATGCGAGACTTGTGTTGACCGCAGGGGACGCACCAGCAGAATTTTTGGGTGGAACTCTCAGTGGCAATGCCACAACCGGAAAGTTGACGACAGACGCCAACTTCTCGGTTGTTGTCAACGGAGAAACTCCTGTCGCATTGAGCTTGTCGCAATCCGCTACAAGTTCCAATACATCTCTTTTGGATCTCGTTCGTCAACTCAATAATACGATCCGCGCAACGAGTTTGGCTGGCAAGCTTGAAGCGGGGCAACGCGCTGGAAAGTTGTTGCTCTTTACGACGCTAGGCGGTTCAAAAGCGAGTGTGCAAGTCACGGCTGCAGCTGTGGGTGGCGCGACAGTGGATCTGGGATTATCGGTGATGCTTCAGCCAACGTTTGGCCAAGCAAAGGAGTTTACCTCTCTTGAATTGACCTTCTTACCAAACAATGCGACAACTGCCAACCCGATGGCCACAGACCATTATTTCTCGAATGGTCAAGGATTTGGTCTGGCTAATCGGCCCAATCCGATTGCGGAAGCAGCCGGTGGATATGAATTGAAATTGCTTGCATCGAAGCTTGGACCAAGCACCGAGGTATCAGGAACAGCCGATGCCGATGCCAATCTGCAGACATCGAATCCTGGTGATCGACCTGCTGCTATCTCGCTCGGTGATATCAACGGTGATGGCTATGGTGACTTCGTCGGCGCCTCGTTCAGCAGTGGCGGTGTTAACTACGCTCGTGTTTTCTTTGGTGTTGAGCTCGAACCAGTTGACCCAACTAGTTCGGATTTCCCAAACCAAGTCGCGCGCAACAATGCAGCGTTGAAGCGTAGTTCGATTTCGATTCAATTGCCAGCACCGCTTTCGCTCACCGGAACCGGTACGAGTCCATTCTCTACCATAACGAGCGGCGATGTAAACGGCGATCAAGTGTCTGACATCATCATCGGTGCCTCGAACGTTGCGACCGGCTCGGGTGTTTATGCATTGCTAGGCCGACGCGACGCACTTGCTGCTGTGAACCGCGTGAATGTATCGACTATTTCGTTCGCGGAGTCGCATCGTTTTGCACTTCGTGTGGACGGTGGTGCATGGAGGACGCTGACCGTAGCCCCAAGTTCCGCAAGCAATCTTGTTAGCAACTTGAACACAGCGTTGGCTGCTGCGAGTGTAACCAACGTTGCCGCCGAAGTCGTAGCGAACCGCCTCTACCTCAAGTTGCTAAGCGGCAGGTCCATTGAGCTTTCGGAAGACCTTGCAGTCGCAATGGAATCTGTCAGTGGCGGCTACCGATTCAAATCGGTGGGGCATGGATTTAGTAGTGGTCAAACGGTCCAAGTTCAAATTTCGGGCGTCAATGGCATCGATCCTGAGCAAACATGGAATGTGACCGCAATCGACGCGGACTATTTCTCCACCAATCTTCCAGCCAACACAACTTTGTCCGTATCTGCTGGAAGGACACCATCGTATCGCGTCTTAGGCAAGAGCACGGGAGCGAGCCAGGCTGAGCGGTTGTTCCAAAAGCTTGGCTTTGTGGACTCCGACAAGAACGCTTGGTCGGTTGATCCGGTGTCCAACGCGCAGTCGGATATTACCGTATCCGGAGTTCCCAACAGTGTACCTCTTTCATTCTCGAATACAGGGAAACTGTTTGGTGATACGCTTGATGGGTTTGTAGTCGGAAATAGCACAATTAACACAGGCAATGGAGCGCTATATGCATTGCGTGGAAACGCAGCGTATCGCAAGACGGAAACACTTTGGTCCGCCGACTTCACGAACGCACAAGGAAACAATGTCTCCGCCGAGTACTTCACCAAGTCACTGGCTAAAGATTCGGCCAATGCCGATGTGACATCTGCACAGAATTTGTTTCACATCAGTCCAAATCGCCAAGGTCAAACTGCGATTTATTTTGGACGCGAAGTCGAGGGGAATTACGACGTTGGACGGGCTGCCGGAAGGTTTGTATCGCCAAGCATCCAGCTTCCCACTGTTTCGACTACTCAGCCCGCTCAAATCTCTCTCAGAAGCTGGCTGAAAACAGAAGGTAATAACGCCTTTGACCGGGCCGACATTTGCATTCGTGAAGTTGGCACAACGAGCGAGACTCCACTTGCGAGAAACTACGATGTTGCTGGAGTTACAGATCTTGGTAATTCAGGATCATGGCTAAACTTGAATCTCAACATTCCAGTGGCATTCACTGGAAAGAACGTTGAGATCATTTTTCAATTCGATTCGATCGATAACTTGGCCAACAATTTTGAAGGTTGGTACATCGATGATATTGCAGTAAAGACATTGCCTACTCCGGTGACGGCTACGGCGTTAGGAGCGGGCACTGGAAGCGAAGGCTTTGGTGCCAGCGTCGCAATTCTCAGTGGTGGCAGGCTTGCCGTTCTCTCGGATGCGGCTGCATCTGCACCGACCAAGGTACAGGTATACACACCCACAGCCCCAAACACTTTGGGAACGGTGAATTCCATCGTGACCCTCAGTGGTCTCCCCGTTTTTGATTATTCACTCGCATCGCTAGGGAACATCAATAGCGTTGGCAATGGGGTGGGTGAGTTCAGTTTGTCGGCTTCGGAAACTGACTCGTTTATTTTCCTAGACACCCCGGCGGCAACCTTGACCGTGGTATACACAACTACCGTTCCTTCGGGTGTGGTAAAAGGTCCATCTGGCAGACTCATTCCTCTCGGCGATGTCAATAGCGACAACATTGCGGACTTTGGTGTACAAGGACTTGAAACATCCGACCCGGTTGCCGAGGTTGGTTCCTCATTGAAGCACGCAACGGGTCGCGTCTACTTTGGAACCGCGAGCACAACCAACCCATTCAGCAATCCCAACCTTGTTATTGAAACCGCTAGACCTTTTTACGATACAGGAACACCAGTTGGACTTGCATTGGGAGGACTAGGAGATATCAACAAGGACGGAGTCATCGACTTCGCAATTGGAGATTCGTTGGCCGGAAGACAACTGAACATCTTCCGTGGCCGAACAAGCAGCGATAACTTTGTCTCTACAGCCTCATTCACCGAATCGGCGAATCTGTTCCAAGTTGGAATGGCACCGCCGTTATTGCCTGGGCATGCGACGACGAATCAGACACTTTCCCTACCGCAAACAGGCACGGTCAGCGTAGCCCAGGCCGCTGGCCTGGAAGGCGTATTTGCCAACGAAGGAATCGCAAATGCCCGAAGCGTTGGTGACATTAACGGGGATCAGTTCGAAGATTTCTACTTCCAAGGGACCGGTACGGCTTCGCAGTACGGCTATATCGTGTTCGGTCCTGTTTCCCTTGCCAATTTCACCAACATTCAAGATCGCGCTGACTTGATCGTAAACCATAGCGATTCGTCCAACCCAGCTACGAATCCAGTGCTTGGCCGATTGGCGGACGGAACTGGGGATCTCGACGGCGACGGTCGTGATGACCTAATGTTCTATCGAACGTCCGGCGCGGATCTTTTGACAACGACAATTTTTGGAGCCGGAGTTCTGCCTCGAGAATTGAGCAAGATCCAGCTCTACAGCAGCGACACGGATCGCGTCCGCTACGGCGTCTCGAAATTCACTGGCTGGAGCAATGCGGTTGGCGTCTCTCTGCTCGATTGGGATGGAGTACGCAGTTCAACGGGACTTGTTCGCCCTGAATTGGCGTTGATTCGAAGCACTGGTTCCGAAGTGTACCGCAACGACAACTTTGTTTCAGGAACGATCGCATCGCCTTTTACGATGACAACCACTGTCAATGGCGATCGCGTCGCAGTTGTGACAGCGAATCAAACTGCGGTGAATATCGGTGACGTCAACGGAGACGGTCGAGACGACATTGGATATTTCGGGAATCCTACGCTCCAAACTGTACCTGTTATTGTCGCGTTCGGTGGAGGAAGTCTGCCACAAACAACCGTGGGCAGTTACTCACAACCGGTGGTTGGCACAAGTCCAAGAATGGTGGCACTGGGCGATACAAACCAAGACGGTTATGCCGAATTCGCAGCCGTCCGACAAGACACGGTGGGGGACGACTCAGAACTCATCGTCTATCAAAGTTCAACGGCTTCAAATTTGATGTCGACTTCCATACGCAGAGATGGACCGACCGACAACGTTACGGTCACTTTGACACCGAGCCTCGGCGATTTTAACGGAGATGGAAAGCAGGATTTAGCCATTCTCGAATCCATTCGTTCGACAAGTGGCTCAACACCGATTTCAGGACGCGTTTACGTCTTCAACAGTATCGCGAGCAAGTTTGGCACAAGCAACCTCACTCTCGCGAGCGCCGACTCGATCATCGATTCCAATCCATCCACTGGCATACTAACGTCCATTGCCTCATCGTCGCATGTTGATTTGGATGCGGACGGCTTGGATGATTTGATCGTGGGTGCATCGGGAGCCACCGGCGCACTAGGCTCGGTCCGTTCCAATGCTGGTCGCCTCTTCGTTATCGAAGGTGCAAGAACGCAAGTTCAAATCCCCAATGATGGCATCGACGTAATTACCAATCGAACGATCACAGGCAGCGGCGACTATTTGGTAGACCGTGCAACTGGACAACCAGACACGTTCACGCGAACTCTTTCAGGCAGTCAAAATGAACAGTGGTTCAGATTCACCACGCTTGGGGATGGATTGGCCGGGAATTCGATCGCACTGGATTTCGCGTCAAGCAAGTCATTCGAAATTGCTCCCCAATTGGCCGGCAACGGAATAGGATTCGGCACTGCAGGCAAAGTAGTATCTCCAATCGGTTCGTCAAATGATTCCGCTGCTAGCGTCGCAATCGCTGCCGACGGCAAAATCGTGACCGCCGGATATTCGTCCAATGGCAGCAACAATGACTTCGCCTTGCTGCGATACAATCCTAACGGAACGCTTGACAACAGCTTTGGCGTTGGGGGAAAAGTGATCACCCCTATCGGGTCCTTCGATGACGTAATTCTATCTATTGCAATCACACCCGACGGAAAGATTGTGGCGGCTGGAAACACCTACAACGGCAGTAACTGGGACTTCGCATTAGTCCGCTACAACAGCGATGGAACTCTTGACAACACCTTTGGATCGGGAGGAAAAGTTGTGACCTCCGTCAGTCCGATCAATGATTGGACCACTAGCGTTGCAATTACGACCGACGGCAAGATTCTAACGGCCGGGTATTCCGACAATGCCGGTAACTATGATTTCGCATTATTGCGATTTAACAGCAATGGCACCCTAGATGTCAGCTTTGGTACTGCGGGCAAAGTTCTCACACCCATCGGAACTTCGAATGATCTTATCATGGGCATGAAAATTGGGGACGACGGCAAGATCGTGGCAGCCGGCTATCTCTACAATGGCAGCAACTATGATATCGCGCTGGCTCGCTATAACAGTAATGGTTCGCTCGACAGCAGCTTCGGGGGCGGTGGAAAAGTGATCACTACCATAGGTTCGTCGGACGATGCGGCATTCAGTGTGGCGATTGGGACCGATGGCAAGATTGTGATCGCTGGAAATTCCTCTAACGGTAGCAATCTTGACTTAGCACTAGCGCGTTATAACACGAATGGAACGCTGGATAGCAGCTTTGGAACGAGCGGCAAGGTTGTCACGCCGATCGGCGCGTCCGACGATACTGCAACCAGCATGTCGATCGCGTCAGATGGCAAGATTGTTGTTGCCGGTTATTCCAAAAGCGCCGGCCAAATTGACTTCAGTCTATTGCGATATGACCGTTTCGGTTTGTTGGATAACGGCTTTGGAACCGGAGGCAAGGTCGTTACCCAGATAGCTTCACTTGACGATTTTGCATACAGTTTGGCTATCGCGCCTGACGGCAAGATTTTGGTAGCTGGGGACACTAACAATGGGACTAACCGTGATGTAGCGATCGTACGCTACAATGTGGACGGCTCATTGGACTCTGCACCTGCGTTAAGTACGAACTCTTCCGTCGGCCTCACATCGATCAACGCTGGAGCGTTCGAATTTGATCTTTCCGGTGTCCAACAATTGCTTAGCGGAGATGATCCGCTGACAAACAATATTGTCGAACGATTAATCGACAATGCACAATTGAATCTCAAGCTCAGCTACTCATCTGCTATTCTTAATTTCCCAACCTCGGTCAGTCTTACACAAAGAGCTGTCGTTGGGAATATCTTGTACTTCGTGGGCGGTTCTTCCGGTGGGCAATCACTTTGGCGTACCGATGGAACGGTGGTTGGGACGTACCAAGTACGAAACGGTACGTCGCCAATTGCACTTAATTCAACCGACAGTTTGTTGGCGGTGGACTCGGACAACAACGGGACTGCCGAGGTGCTTTACTTCACGTCCAACAACCAAATTTGGAAGGGAACAGGGCTAACGGCAAGCTCGCCCCAACTTACCGCAACAACTTTGTCGAACATTACAGGCCTTGGAAACCTAATCAACCTTGGGCATGCGGGCGGAGCGATTATCGGTGTCAATAATCCTGCAGCAACTATTGTCACCATTTCCACGCTGTCGCCCCATGGATTGCTCAACGGAGACATAATTGATATGACAGGGGTGACTGGAAACACGTCAATCAACGGCCGATGGACAGTTACCAACGTCACAGCAAGCACCTTCCAGCTTAGTGGAAGCGTAGGCACTGGTGCTACCGCCGCCGGCGGTTCTTGGCAAAAGGTTGCCGATGCAGTCTTCTTTACAGGCACGGAAAGTGGCGTAAGTCGACTTTGGCTTCTTGACAGTTCTGTGACCGGAGCGAGTAAGGTCATTTCAGAACATGTGTCCTCAAAATCTCCTGTCGCGCCAAATCAACTGTCGATCGGAACAATAGGAAGCACAAAGACGCTTTTCTTTGCAGGGCAACATCCAGACCAGATCTCGGCGAGCGGCAACATTACTAACGCCACCTTTTCGGTAGGCTTTGTTGTAACCATAAACACACCTATAGCTCATGGATTGAGCGCTGGCGATGTCGTCGAAATTTCTGGAAATTCCAATTTGAATGTAAATGGAAGATGGACTGTTACGCCAACGGGACCTAGCACATTTCAACTCAATGGAAGTATCGGTAGCGGAGCCACTGGAACCGGCGGAACATGGCTAACCAAAAAAGATCGTCTGTGGTCAGTTCGACTTTCCGATATTGGCGTGGACGGAGGTCTTACCAGTGCGGGGCGAATAGCCGCGACGTCGATTCTAAACCCTCAAAATCTACATGGCACCGCAAATGTACCGGGCTCGGCACCAAGCGGCGGTAGCCTATTCTTTACAGCGGTAGACAATAACCAACAAAACCTATACATCTACAATTCTAATAATGTAGCCTCCGCCAGTGTGAACACGGTCGAATCTTTCGGGGCAACCGACCCATTGAGCCAGTTCGTCGATGTCGGAGGAAAGCTGTTTTTTGTTGAAAGCGCGTCCAGCTTTTTATACAGTTCTGATGGCCTAACAGCAAAGAAAGTTTCGGTTCAAGACCCAACTGTTTCAAGCGGTTTTTCCAGCGTTATCAACTCGAGCAATTTAACTGCGGTTGGAACGCACCAATTATTTTTGGCTTCACAACATAGTTCGAGAATTGGTAAAGAACTGTACGCGTTTGACACTAGTGCTGTTCTGGCAAATGGTAGCATTAGTTCGATTGACAATGCAACTGGACCGCTCATCAAGATTACGACAACCGCGCCTCATTCACTATCGAATGGCGACGTAATTGACATTTCTGGCGTATCCTTAGCGTCGATCAACACGCGTTGGTCCGTAGCAAACGTTACTGCGACATCGTTCCAACTTCTCAACAGTTCAGTGAACGGCCAAATCGCGTCAGGAGGCGCTTGGTCGCAAGTTAATACTCTAAAGTTTATCAAGGACGTTTTACCAGGATCAAGTAGTTTACCACTTACGAATCTAACAGACATAAACGGAATCCTGTTCTTCGCGGCAAGTGACGGGACGACAGGTACCGAACTTTGGAGGAGCGATGGAACCTCCACCGGTACAAACAGAGTTTCTGACATTGTGGCTGGTGCAGGCAGTTCAAATCCGTTTGATCTTGTCGCAATTGGTAGTGAGTTCTTCTTCAGTTCGAATGATGGTTCAGGAATCAAGTTGTTCAAATCGGACGGTACCTCAGCCGGTACGGTTCGAGTTGATCAAACCTTGGGTGCTGAACTCTTTGTGAGCGTCCTTAGGGATGAAGGAGACGGAGTGATCACGGCTGAGGACGTGAATCTGCTAAGTACGGTGAACCCTGTTGCGTTTTCTACTAGGACTCCGGATTCGGCTCGAATCAATGCGACGACCGGCGTGATTGATGATCCGACTATTAATGCCACAATCAAGGAAGCTGTCAAAGCGGCTCTGCTTGCTGGTAAGACGCGAATTACCGTTCGACTCGAATTGCGAGACCGAGTGAATGGCGATTCCCAAAACAATATTCGTTTGGAGATCGCGACCGATCTAGCAGAGGGGGCGACACGGTTTGGTGTTCCATCTCCAGCCGATTCGGCCGTGGGAGATTTATCGCCCACTGAGAAACGGGCGACACGATTGATTGTGACGCCAAGTAACGCCAACAGTGTTGTGTTTGATTTGATCGATAGCAGCGGCGGAGTGATTGCGACCAATATCACAACCACCGACATGCGTCATTTGGATGCTGGCACGTATTACGTTCGCGCTTATCGCCCAAATGGTGCAATTTCGACCGGTGACAATAGGACGTTTACCTTCTCGGTCACGCCACCACCTGTGGGTCAGACTCGGGTGGCGTTCACCGATCCGGATCGCGATGTGATTCGGGGCGGGGATGGCGACGATTTTATCATCGGCAATGGCGACTTCGACCAACTGTTTGGCGGCACGGGCAATGATGTCTTCACCAGCGATACGCTGACGGTCTTCAATGGCGGAGTGCAATCACGTTTGCGAGGGCCAGAAATCCGCGACTATCCATCGACTCAAATTCTCGATGCGACCGGTAGCGAAATCGTCGTTCAGACGACCGCCAGCGAATCGATCGGACAATTCAAGAAGGCCCAGCTTGATCGAGTCGTCAACATTCCTGACGCTGGATTGCGATTGGCAATTGCCGATGCGTTGGGTATTGCCGTTACCACTCGTTGGGACAATCAACCACTGCTTGCTCGCGATTTCATGGCTAGCGATTTAGCAAGCTTGACAAAGCTAGACGCCAGCAATCGAGGCATTCGTGATCTGACTGGTCTCGAAAACGCAGTCAATCTAAGCTCGTTGAATCTAGCCAACAATTCAATCACGAGCATTGCAAAGTTGACTAAGGGTATTAGCGTTGAGGATGAAAACGCGGGTGCACCAATCGGGCTCGGAAGGCTGGAATATCTTTCGCTGGACAGCAATCGGATCACTGATTTAAGTCCACTTGCGCTATTAACATCACTTTTAGCCTTGAGCGTTGATCATAACGAGGTAACGACTATTGAACCACTTAGCTCTTTGACGAGTCTCAAGCATCTGAGTATCGATCAGTTGAGTGATGTAACAACATCGAATAACTTTGACGTCAATCCAAACTGGGCTGGGTTCAACCAGAATGCTGGCGGGAATAACTTTGGATTCGCGAACACAAATTTTGTTTCGCAAGGTTTCGGTGAAATCGGCGGTAAATTCACCCGATCGTCAGTAAACGCATACTATGCGGATCTTAGTGTCGGCAGTGTAAAGACAAATCGGATGATCGCAGCCAGTGGAAAGATCAAGTTCCAGAATCCCATTTCGACAAGCAGCGGGATTTTCGTTGGCCATATGAATCTAAAACCGAATGGCACAATTGGGTCAGCAATTCTTATCAATTTTGATGTGAACGCTCGATTCTCGCTTCAAGTTCGAAACGAATATGGGGCAATTATTGGTACATCGCTAGGTTCTGAACTAAACGGCAATGCGCTACTTCCTCTCAGCGATTGGAGTTACGAGTACTTACCCAACGGTGGAAACGGTTTTGGCAGATTTATCGGCACAATAACCTTCGGCAACGGACAATCGTTCACGAAATCCGTAGACCTTACAGCTGAATTTTCATCTGGCTTCAACGAATTCAATTCTTTTGGGCTGTACAACCCAATCGCATCATCGCCCAACGCTGCAAACTCCATTGAAATATACTTTGACAACCTTAAATACACTGCGGCAAATGGCAGCTTGCATGATCTTACTACTGCGAAAACTCTTGCGTCATTGCAGAGCTTGAGTTTGACTAACCAATTTATCGACGAAATTAGTGCAATCGAGTCACTTAATAACCTCAACGACATCAACCTAAAAGGTAATCGCATTTCAGAGATGCACACATTAAGTGGAATGCGTCTCGCCGACGACGATCAACCTGGGTTTATTGGGCCGGCGTCTTCCATGGATCCTCATACGGAGTTTTCGAGTTCTTATTTCACGGAAACTGGGACTTGGCAAGGAAACATCAATACCGCTTCGTCGATGTTCCACGGTGACTATCGGTTTGCGGACAAGGCACCAACCTCGACAGCAACCGCATCAGCGACTTGGACCTTTGAGAATCTAGTGCCAGATGATTACGAGGTTTGGGTGACTTGGTCGGCTAACGAAATCAACGCGAGCAATGCACCGTATAGACTTGAAGAGGTTCGCAAAACCAAGAATGTGTCCAACAATACGGTCTCCGACTTGACAACGGTGCTCAACGGGACTGATGTCAGTCCTGTTCGATTGAATCAGAAGTTTTCTCCAGCGAGTTCATGGCAGGGGCTGCCTGTTCAGTTGCTTGGCAGGTTCACAGTGCGTCTGGGGGACGATGGCTCGTTGAGCAAGTTGTTGGTGACGCTTTCCAACAATGCAGATGGAATTGTCATCGCAGATGGAATGATGATTCGACGCGTTACTGCCGTCTTGCCGAACTTGAAAACGCTCGACATTAGGCAAAACCCTCTCAATAACGATGCGTGGGACTACTTCGTCAATTCACTCCGTCAGCGGCTGAACAAAGCGACTCCGAGCGAGATTGTGCAACTCGGTGGTCAAGAGGTCGCAGAGTTCTTAGCTGATTCGGACGTTTCGCCCACTCAGAGCCCGCCAATCAACCGAATCCCGCCTCAATCGGTTGTTACCGGAAATACCTTGGTTGTTGGTTTGAATACGGATGGCGTAAAGAGTCAGCTCGACACGACTTTTGTGGCTACAGATTGGACGCATCAGAAACTGGTTGGTGGAGCCACTTGGACCATTGGCACCCAAACGACCTCTGTTGGTGGAGTGACTGGCGATTTCCAGCTGACCACTCTTTCCAACGTCAGCAACACGAGTTGGCCTGCATTTCCCGCGGGAACAGCTTATACACAATCGCTCAACGGAGGAGCAAACTGGGAACAGAATGCCGTTTCAGGAGACATCAACGGCGATGGCCGAGATGATTTGGTGTTTCCCTTTGATAATCCATTCGGTGGGACATCCACAGGTTTAGTGTTCCGTTCGAAGCTCTCCAATGGGGATGGTACTTGGACGCCCGAACCGGATCAAATCATCGGAACTGCATATGCCGGACTCTTGGGCAACCCCTTGATGGGCGATGTGAACGGAGATGGACTCGACGATATTGTTCTAATCACCAACAATACCAATCTTACGGTAAACGTTTTCTTACGCACGAGTTCCGGACAGTGGTTGCCTCAGGTTGCGACGACATTTAGTGGTGTCTACGGAGGACTCACTTCAACGCGGCTAGGGGATGTCAATGGCGATGACCGGGCAGATCTTGTTGTATTCTACGATGATGTGAATCGTAGCAACGCGATGAGTGTAAAGACAATACTTCGCGAAGTTGGCGGATGGTCCACGACGGTTTCCAATCAGAATTTTGGTGACGGCCTTGGTGCTTCGGGGGCGACACGCTTTGTTCAGCTAGGAGATATCAACGGCGATGGCAAGGACGACTTGATATATGGTGTAGATTTCGTCACTTCCTTTAGGATCCGTTCACGATTACGGCTCGATGATGGTTCATGGCAAACCCCCGAACCACAAACAAATATCATCGACGTGCCGGTTTCGAAGATAGCGTCCGCGCGAGTCGGAGACGTGAATGGCGATGGACGCGCCGACGTAGTTTTCGCATTTGACAATCCGCAATTGAGTCTGCGTACATACCATTCCGATGGAACCAAAATCGCTGATTCCGTAACCGTGACAGATTTACCTGACGGAGCTATTTCGAATCGCCCGCTTGTGGGAGATGTCGATGGAGATGGCCGGTCCGACGTCATCTTACCGACGACTCAAATAGACGGGACGAGTCTAAAAGTTCGCGTGCGAAAATCAACGGCGAGTACCACGGATGTTGCGAGTTCCGTACACTTCTACGCTGCGAAACCCTATTCACCGATTGCTCAAGGGGCCATCACCAATCTCTCGATGAGTTATGATGCGAGGGTTGTTGCAGGTGGTAGCGTTACAACAGGGTTTGCCTTGCAACAAGGAGGCAATATTTACCTTCAAAAATCGTCTCTTACCAATGGTGCGCAGGCGGATGGCTGGCGGCGTTTAGCAAACGCCAGTTTGAGCGCTTCTGACTTTGAACTTGTGGGCGGTACAAGCCAACCTGATTTTACGGCTACTGGATCGTCGATCACCTTTGGGTACTTTACTTCGAACACTAGTTCGCCTGGAACAAGCTCGGCGTTTGGCGTCGATAATTTTAGCTACACCGTGATCGTGCCTAGTTCGCCTACAAATACAAACGGATCTTCGCTTCCCAATCAGCGAATTTCGTTTGACGGCGTGAACGATATGGTGGTCGTTCCTAACAGTGCCTCTCTACAAACAGCGAACCAAAACCTTACGTTGGAAGGATGGTTTAAGTTTGCTGATAGCAGTCAAGATCAGATGCTCATCGATAAGCCGGTTGGGGCGTCCGGAGCGGATTCCTATTACTTGCGCTATACGGGAAGCCAATTGGAATTCCGAATAGGCAACACGACAGCGAATAGCTCGCTTGTCTTCCCATGGGTCGCATCGCCGGGCCGGTGGTATCACATTGCGGCTGTGTTTTCGGATGTAGCCAATCAATTGACGCTGCTGATCGACGGTAGTGTGGCGACGTCGACAACGGCAGCTCAGTCGATTGCGTATGATGCGTCACAGCTTTACTTTGGAGTTGAAAATCAGTACGGACGCTTTTTGAAATTCTTCAAAGGCGAAATGGACGATGTTCGAGTTTGGAATGTCGCGCGCACTCAAGTCGCAATTCAATCAGGCCTGGGCGTGGAGTTGGCCGGCTCTGAATCGGGTCTCGTTGCCTATTACACGCTCAATGAAGCGTCCGGTGAGGATGTTAAAGACAAAACAGTGAATGGCAACAATGGTTCGCTCACTGGCCGATTGACCTTCGCCGTACCTGACTTGCTTGCCGACTGGAGCTTTGGTGACAAACTTTCGGATCCGACGTTGGCAGATTCGAGCGGTGGTGGGCGTGTTCTCATTCCCGCTGGCTCCGGTTCTCATTATTTTGCCCAAGGAACGGTCGGGCAAGCTATCGGATTCACTGGAACAAACTTCTTGTACAGTGCCAATTCGGAATTGAAGGCAAATCTTTCGAACTTTTCATTGGGTGGCTGGTTAAAAACAACGACAGGCGGAAGTGACAGAATTATCCTCGGACAATTTTTCCTTGCTAATGCCACTAGGTTTTCTGCAGGAATAACGAACCATTTCGGTACCGCTTATGCGTATCTAACCGATGGAGCGTTCAACATTCCTTCGGGCAACTCTGTCAATTTGAATGACGGTAACTGGCATCAAGTCGTGATGACAAATCAAGTAGATTCAGTAGGTGCAAGTACATTTAAGTTGTTCGTTGACGGGATTGAACGCGCAAGCCGAAGGGAAGCAACGATATCGAGTACGAGCGGAGCTCAAGAGTTCTCTGTTGGTGGAAATTCGGGTGGCGCATTGAACTACACTGGGCTGATCGACGAAGCATTTGTTTCACAGTCTACGTTGAACCCGTCGCAAGTGAAATCTCTTTATGATGCACAGCTCAACGGCGGAGCAATAGTTGCCGGTCCAACTCGCATCGGAGGCGGTATTTACACAGCCACAACGGACAGACCCGCTTTCAACGTGAATACGGGATCGCTCCGATTTGATGGAATCGATGACTACGTTTCCGTTCCGGACAGTGCCACTTTGGATGTTGGTTCAATATTTAGTCTGGAGACTTGGTTCAAAACAACGGACTCGTCGAGAGATCAAGTGATCGTGACCTATGGTCTAACTAATGCCGATGGTAAGAATAATGGGCTGTCTATTGTTAGTGGAAAGTTGAACTTCTTTGTTCGTGGAACTACTGCGACGACTACCGACGTTATTGGCTTGTCTGCGCTGGCAAGTAACACTTGGTATCACGCCGCGATTACTTATCAGAACGGCATTGCTCGACTTTACTTGAATGGACAGCTAGACGGGGTCGCTCAAACGTCGATGACAATGGACGCGAATAGCTTGCTCTATTTTGGCCGCTATGAAAATCCATCTACCCCAGGAGTCGGCTCGAATTACTTCTCCGGAAACATCGATGATGTTCGATTGTGGAACACTGCGAGAAGTCAAGAAGAGATTGCGATAAACATGCAGCGCCGCTTGGGCACATCGAACAATCCATTTCCGGCCGGGCTTGTATCCTATTATACGTTTGACGATGGTAGACCGACGGATCTGAGGGCAGCCAACAATGGTGTATTCGTAAACGTAGCTCAATCACCTATTCCTAGTGCGGATGTGCCGGTCGTGACGGACGATCAACAAGGACAAGGTTCGGTCATTGTTTCCGTCAGTGGAAGCCAAGTCTTTGTGAGCCCAATCAATGGGTTTGTTGGACCGGCACGAGTTACGGTCGTAGCAAAAAACGCGGATGCAAATTCTGGTCGTAAATCGGAGCAAAGCTTCGATGTCAATGTGGTTGGCTCACTGCAAACGAGTGCCGCAGAGACGATTGTGAACACCGTTACCAATGGTACTCAAGATGGCCCCTCCATTGCTTACGATGCCGCTGGCAACTACATAATCGTTTGGGCCAGTGACGAGTCGACGACGTTGGCAAGTTACGACACAATTAAGGGACAGCTATATTTGGCAAACGGCCAGAAAAATGGCCCTGAGATTGTGCTAGTTCCCAGCACAGCAAACTTAGGACTGCCGGACGTCGCAATGAGAGGCAATGGTGAGTTCGTGGTCACCTGGCCGGAATTCACAAATGCCTCTACCCGCAAAGTTCTTGCAAGACGCTTTTCCACCAATGGTACGCCGTTTGGCGCGTCCGCAATCAATGTGAATGTCGATTCAGATTTGGCGTCGACTCTTTTCAATGTCAATACTAACTCTTCGCCGAAAGTCTCGCTTGACGAAAACGGTCGAACAGTCGCGATTTGGGAAGGAGATAATCCAACTCCCGGGGACCGAGCTGGAATTTATTTCCGTGTAATAGACTCGAATGGGTCGGTAGTAGGCGGTATTTCTCGCGCGAATTTAACACCATCCGGGGCTACAACCCCGAATGTTGGGGCTGGCTATAAGCTGCCAGATATCGCGACAACGCCAGACGGTTCCGCGGTAGCATTCGTTTGGACCGGACCAACGGGTACATTTGCTAACTGGCTTTTTGCGAATGGTACTCGTGTTGCCAGCGACCTACCAATTGCCGTTGCGTCTTTGGGACAACTTCGTACGTCAGTCGCGATTAATGCTGCCAAGGAAACGACCTTTACCTTCGCTATCCAGCCCACAGCCAACAATTACGAGGTTCGCGGATATCGGTTTAACGCAGCGGTTAATCCTCCGACCGACTTTGGAGGATCGTTCATTGTGGCGTCATCATCAGGTGCACCGTTAAGCAATCCAAGTGTGCTCGTCAATGGTGGGACAACAGCCTACGCATGGACCGAGGGGACGGGTGCGAATCAACTTGCCAAGGCTAAGTTGTTTTTGGGGACAACAACCGAATCGATTAACTTAAGTCTCAATGCAATCAATCAGAGCACCCAACCGTTACTCGCATGGGGAAGAAACAGTTCGCTGATTGCAACTTGGGCAACGACCGGCGACATCTACACTCGGCGATTTACAAGGAACAATGGCGGAGCCATCTACGGATCGATGTTCCAAAATCTGAATGGAAATAGCGGAAAAGATCCAGGCGAAGGAATCGCGGGCTGGACGATGTTCCTGGACTTGGATAACGATGCTCAACTCGACGTAGGGGAAGTATCTACTCTGACGGACGCAAATGGTGATTATTCGTTCCGTGGCCTTCCGTTTGGCGATTATGTGGTCGCTGGAGTGTTAAACCCTGCGAACCCTGGTGTTGCAACCAACGGCGCTTGGGCAGCTTCCAATCCAACCAGTCGTCAGGTGAATGTATCTATCAATCTTACTACGCCGACTCCGACCGCGAACTTTATTGAAAAGAAGATTGTGGATATTGGGCAAGATCGCCAAGCCAGCGAAGGTCAAGCGTTGAGTTTTGCTGTGCCAGCCGGGGCGTTCGGCGGAACTCCTACGTACTCTTGGTCGGTGGATGGTGTGACCGTTGTTGGTGCTAATGCGTCGAGCCTAAGCAACTATACGTTTACCAATGGAACAGCTACACCCAAGAAATACACTGTTTCGGTTACTGTGACTGGCTCGCCGGCCGGCGGCTTCCCGGCCGGAACGTATATGGATTCTGTCAATGTGTTTGTATCGAATGTCAAGCCGACGAGTGTTTCGATTGCGGTTGCGTCAGGTAATCCGCCCTTGCTGGAGGGCAACCTGCTAGGCTTTACTAGCACCGTTGTCGATCCGGGAACCAGCGATTCGTTTGTTTACGCTTGGAGTGTAACTAAGAATGGTGTTGCTTATGTAACGAGTTCACCGACGAACTTAGCTACGTTTGGGTTTACGCCAGATAACCATGGGAACTATGTAGTCAGCCTGACTGTCGCCGATACAGACGAGCCTTTGCGTACCACGACTGTCGTTACGCCACTAACGATGGTTGTTGGAAATGCGGCGCCAACGGCGAATGCTGGTGGGCCTTATGCGATTACGGCTGGGTTAGGTGCGGTGACGTTTAATGCTGCCGCTTCGACCGATCCTGGTGTGAACGATGTGCTTAGCTATGCTTGGGACCTCGACAACGATGGCCAGTTCGATGATGGCGACGGCGTTTCTCTCACCAAGTCGTGGGCAGATTTTGCGGCTCTGGGTGTGACACAAGCGGGCTCCTATCCGGTTCGCGTACGTGTCACCGATGATAGTGGCGCTGCCTCGAATTCATCGGCTGTGAATTTGGTGGTCAACAATACGGCTCCGGTTGCCAATGCTGGTGGAACGTATTCCATCGCCGAAGGACGATCGCTGACGCTAGACGCTGGTCTCTCGACCGATGCCGATGGTCATGCTTTGTCGTTCGTTTGGGATGTTGACAATGATGGACAATTCGATGATGGAATTGGACAATTGCTAACGCTTACCTGGTCGCAGCTCGAAGCGTTGGGACTGAGCAACGGTCCGGCTGCCTCGCTGCCAATCCGCGTGCGAGCCACCGATGGCTTCGGTGGGGCGACGAACAGCAGTCCTGCTACACTAGGAATTACCAATGCGGCTCCGACGGCAACCTTCGGTGTACCGACGACAGGGCGCGAGTGGCTGTCGGCGGCGGACAACGTTGTGGTCTCGTTCGCGAATATCGTGGAAGTTAATGCAGATTTAGCGGGCCTTCGCTATAGCCTCGATTTGAACAACGACGGGGACTTCGTAGATGCGGGTGATGTGTTGGACCAAACCTCCAGCACATTCACCGTCGCCTTCGCCGATAACGGGACTAAGACGATTCGCGGTCGTGTGCGTGACGCCGATGGCGGCTTTACGGATTACACGTCTACGATTGTCGTCGCTAATCAAAATCCGAGAGGAACGCCGTTTATTTCGACCGGAACCGTGAACGAAGGCTCGACGATTGGGTTTGGACTAACCGGCGTAGTGGATTCGGCTGACGATTTGGCCAAACTGCGTTACTCGTTCGATTTGGACGGCGACGGGGTGTATGAGATCACCAATGCGACTACTGCCACCACGACCAAGACGTTTGGCGACAACGGTGAGTATTTACTTCGAGTTCGAGTCGACGATGGTGCCGATGGTGGTGTGTTTGAACAGTCGCTTGTTCTGCGAGTCAATAACGTCGCGCCGGTTAGCACTATCGCAACTTCGACGGCTTCGGTTCCGCAAGGTGGCGTGGCCAGCTTGACCGGTTCGTTTGTCGATCCTGGTGAAGCGTTTGATGCGAACAAGTGGACCGGCGTTGCCTTTATTCGACAAGGAACAACGACGGTTGAAACGGTGCCGCTGAAACTGGACCGAGCTGCCAAGACGTTTACGTTGGACCATGCGATTGCACAACGTGGTGCGTTTATGGTCACTACCGCGATTAGCGACGGTGAATCGACGCCGGTCGAAAGTGCTCCTGTGAGCCTAACCGTTGGTAATGTTGCTCCGACGATTGGCGAACAAACGATTGTTGGAGTCGTCGTCAATCGACTCACGACACGTCGATTTGTATTCGTGGATCCAGGCAGTGACGCTTGGACGTATTCTGTGAATTACGGTTCCGGTTCGGCTTTGCCAAACGTTTCGAACGTCCCTGTGATTATTGGAGCAAATGGGCAATCGATTGACTTGCCAATTCAATACACGACGACGGGTGCAAAGAGTTTGGTACTGACCATTAACGATGGAACGACCTCGGTATCGCGAACCTTTGCTTTGGATGTTGCCGCCAATTCGGCACCTGTGGTGGTGGCTCCTATACCGAATCTTTCCATCAATTCTCAAACGACCGATCGGTTGTTCTATGCTAATTTGCGGCAAGTGTTCCGCGACGCAGAAGATCTCGGTTCGGAGCTGGTGTTCACTGTTCAAGGGAATACCAACACGGCTTTGATTACGCCAACGATCGATACCAACGGTATGCTGCATTTGGATATCGCCAACAATCCGACTGGCTCGGCCACGGTGACCATTCGAGCGACCGATACGGCTGGTGCGTTTGTGGATGCGGTGTTCACAGCTAGTGTATTGTCCCCTTCGTTCCGGCTCAGTGGGGTCGCGGCGACTAGTTCTGGAGTTCAAATTGCATTTGGTGCGACGCCAGATTTGTCCGTGATCAACCTTTATGATGGCGTGGACGCGGCCAATGATGCAGCAGACTTGACGTTGGTAGGAGCCAACACCGGAGCGGTGCGTGGTTCGCTGGTATGGAATGAGACGACCAAGACGGCTGAGTTCGTGAAAACGGGTAGCCCTTTGGCTCCCGATGTTTACACGCTGACGTTGTTTAGCCGAGCGGATGGTTGGAAGACGGCCACGGGCGATCTGCTCGATGGCGATGAAGATGGCGTGGCGGGTGGAGACCTAGTTCGTTCGTTTACCGTGGCTCCGACCACAGCGCGAGTTATTTCGATTCCGGACTTTGCACGTGGAGCGACCAGCACAGCTGGCCAAAACGTCAACCTTTCGTTTGACAATGGCAATCCGGGAATACCTGTTACTATCAGCGATGGGGCTGGTGTCTTGGCGGTTGATTTCGATGTCGTATACAACCCAGCCTTGATCAATTTCTCGAGTACCTTCTTTGGAGTCTTGCCGGGTGGTTGGAACACAACGGTCAATGCGATTTCGTCGAGTCGGATGAGATTGACGTTGTCGGGGGCAACGCCTCTTGCGGCTGGACCACAAACGATCACTCGGCTGCTGGCATCGATTCCAGCCAATGCGCCGTATGGCGCATCGGACTTGATCCGCGTTGAAAACCTGTCGGTTTACACGCAGTCGGGCGGCAACACACCAGTGCCGTCGATGGGTGATGCGGGATTGCACAAGGCGATCTTCGTGGGCGATACCAATGCGGACGGGTTGTACACGGCCCAGGATGCGGGTTGGAATGCAGGTGTGGTTGCAGGGGCGACCAGCGGCTTTGATGCTCATTCATGGACCGACCCAACGATCGTAACAGATGTGAATCAAAATGGAGTGCTCGATGGTCTCGACTCGTCGTGGATCGCTCGCAAGGGACTGTCCAGTACTTTACAGCCAGAGATTCCGAACTTGCCAGCGGGTAGCATTGCGGTTCACGCGGGAGTCGATCCGACGATCGCTGCCGATGCGTTGATCCCTGCTCGACGCGGGACGACGGTCAATGTTCCGGTTCGCATCACCGATAGTGCTGCTGGCCTTTGGGGTGTGGATGTCTTCCTGGACTACAACACCAATGTGCTGGATTTACCGAGTGGGCTTAACGCCGGTGGAGTGACGCTTGCTGGCATGTTCACGAGCGAAGCGGGCTGGACCATCGATTCCTTTGCGGATGATGCGACTGGCAAATTGCGATTGGCCATTTATCGGGCCTCGCCGTCTGCCACAACGGCTGGTGTCATTGCCAACGTGGCCATGCAGGTCAAATCCAATGCTGCAACAGGAGTTTCGCCGATCATCGTGGACGGTTATGCCAACGTGCCACCGTTTAGCTTCAGCTTCGTGAGTGGTTCGATCAATGTGCTCAACAACAGTGCACCGACCGATATCAACTTGAACCAGAATACGGTTCTGGAGAACACGAGCACATCGGCGGCTGATTTGTTGTTTGGACAACTCGGCACCGTTGATCCGGATCCGACGGATTCGTTCGCTTATGATTTGGTCGCTGGAACTGGTGATGCGGACAACGCTCGGTTCCGCGTGGTTGGGGACAAGATTTACATCAAGCAAGGGGAATTGCTCGACTTCGAAACCAAGCCGAGCTATTCGGTGCGAGTGCGTTCGACCGACTCGGGTGGACTGGACGTTGTCAAGCCATTGACGCTTAATGTAACCGACGTGAATGAGCCAGTTGTTTTGACGCGGGCCAATGCAAGTGTGTCAGGCAATGTGCTTACGCAGTTGACTAACAACGGAACTTGGTCGGATCCCGAGTCAGGGACGGTAACGCTGTCGGCATCGCTGGGTACGGTGACGAAGAACGCGAATGGAACTTGGAGTTGGGCCTTTACCCCGACCGTCGCGCTGATGAATCAGGTCGTCACGATTACGGCAAGTGACGGAACGAATGTTTCGAACGTGACGTTCAACGTGACGGCCTTTACGACGATCGCAACGTGTGGCATTCAGTATGTGGGAGCGACGGGGGCGAGTGCATCGTCATCGCTGGCGACAGACAAGGTCCCATTGTTGCCAGGTCAATCGTCGACGTTTGCAAACTACACGAACTACAGTCGCGGGTTGAATGGATTGGTGATCGATGTGGTTGGGTTGCCAGCGACGGTGACGAATGCGCAATTGGCGGCTAGTTTGCAGTTTGCGAATTGGGATGGCATCGCGGCGGCAGGGTTCGTGGCGTTGCCAGGGGCTGCGGTTCCAACGGTTGCGATCGTAGCGGGTGGTGTTGCTGGTTCAACGAGGGTTCTGATTACGTTCCCTGACAATACGTTACAGAATACTTGGTTGCGAGTGACGGTCGTAGCCAACACAGATACGGGGTTAGCGGCAAACGATGTGTTCTATTTTGGGAACGTCTTAGGGGACTTCAACGTTGACAATACGGCGACTCGCATCCGGGTCAATGAATTGGACACGTCGGCGGTGAGAAACAATCAATCGACTGGTACCAATAGCGTAGGTGTGACTAGTATTTACGACGTAAATCGAGACGGACGGGTCAATGCACTTGATACTAGCATAGTTCGCAACAATCAGCAGACCTCCGGACTAGTGGCTCCGATCACGGCACCGTCGGCGAGAGCAG
Source organism: Pirellula sp. (assembly GCA_031424235.1). Classification (GTDB taxonomy): domain Bacteria; phylum Planctomycetota; class Planctomycetia; order Pirellulales; family Pirellulaceae; genus JBKCUI01. The sequence continues at coordinate 35,254 of JANPHB010000270.1, read as the reverse complement.
CGGCAGCACGAGGCAGCTTAGATTCGAGCGGTGGAATTGGTAATGGCATTGATGGTGGTAGTGTAGCCCCATTGCCGTCGCCAGGTGCTTCCACCGAGTCCAAGAAGGACACAAGCGATAGCCGTGAGAGTCAGAATCTTGGGTCTAGCGTAAGCAATGGCTTTTTGGACAGCGCCTTTGCGTTTCGAGGCGGTGAAGCGTTAACCAACATTGACATTAATGAATTGAGTGGAACAGCAACGAATTCGGGTAAGGAGACGGAGAAGGGAGCGGAGCAGAATTTGTCGGGGTTAGATTCGTTCTTTGCGACTTTGTGGGGGAGGATCTAGGCAAATCGAGGGGGCCTTGTGCGATTGAATCGCGAATGCGATGGAAGTTTCAAGCCTGGGGTGAAGTTTGCTCGGCGAACAAAACCCCTGCGATTTCCTCCCCTCGCCCCGCTTCGGGGAGAGGGGCCGGGGGTGAGGGGTAGAACTGTCAGTAACAAGTCTCCCGCGCAGTTGTTTGTTCAAACTTTTGAAGCACAGCACGGCATTGCAAGCGAAGCCAAAATCCAAATCAAAACACAGGTCAAGTCCCCTCACCCCCAGCCCCTCTCCCCCAAAAAGACAACGCTGTGAAGCATTTTTTGCAACCTTATGTAGCAGATTTCGTGAGAAATCTGCGTTCAATAGCCATTCGATTGCATCAGGTTTCTCACGAAACCTGCTACCCTATTCGCGAAAATGCTTCACAGCGTTGCTAAAAAGGGCGAGGGGAGTAAAGTCAAAAAGATGTGGGTAAAGATGAGGATTTCCTCCGTGGCTTTAAAATGCCACTGCTCCGCAGTTAAGCCAGCAGGCACTGTCGGCATTTGGGCGGGCGGGAAGTGGGGCTAGTGGCGGGGGGAAAAGCGAATTTGGGCAATGGTCAAATGCCGAGTGGTGTTCCCAATCCACGGATGGAATCCATGGTGTTTGTTCAAGAATCTTCGTCCGGTTTCGACAGAAACGGGGCCATGGTGAGCACAGTGACTCATTTGCGTCCCATGCACGATTTAAATGGAAATTGGCTCAAAAAAGGTTCTTGGGCGGTGCTGAAACATCCCGTGTCCAACCTGGAGCAAGTACAATCTGACTCGACTCGATTAATCCAAGCTTTGGGTATCCAGTGGCCCTTAATATTGGCTGGCCTTGAGTCAAGTTATTCGCATATTCAAAACTCGGAACAAATGTCATGTCCAATGTCTTCAACAAAACAGCCGACACTTTAAGAAAAATGCGAAAGAGTTGGTTCTCCGACTCGCCTCGGGGATTGCGACCAAGCGCTCGAAAAGTTAGCAAACGATTGCGGATCGAACGCCTTGAGGAACGTGCTATGTTGGCAGCGAATCTGGTTAAGGATATCGCCGTCGGAAGTTCGGGTTCCTCTCCGACTACTCTAACCACTATTAACGGGTTGGTCTATTTTACCGCAACCGACTCAACGAATGGAACGGAGCTTTGGAAGAGTGATGGAACTAGTGCCGGCACAGTATTGATCAAGGATATTCGGCCTGGTGCTGTAAGTGGATTAGTGAGTTACTCGAGCTCGCTTACGAACTTGAATGGGACGCTTTACTTTTATGCTAATGACGGAACAAGTGGAATTGAACTCTGGAAAAGTGATGGGACGACGGCAGGAACCGTACTGGTCAAGGACATTCGACCTGGAATCGGCAGTTCAATAGACGGCCGTCCTATGTTGAACCTAAACGGGACGCTTTACTTTAGTGCCACTGATGGAACGAATGGGTTTGAACTTTGGAAAAGCGACGGGACCGCGGCAGGAACTTCAATTGTAAAGGATATTCGGTCCGGCATCACCGGTTCCTATGCACGCTATCTTACAAATGTCAACGGGACAATTTATTTCCGTGCTAATGATGGATCGGCTGATGGCCTCTGGAAAAGTAACGGGACCGCGGCAGGTACGGTGCTGGTCTCGTCCGCATGCCGCACTCCCAAATATTTTACGAACGTCAGTGGCACGCTCTATTTTGTTGCTACAGATACTACTCATGGCGAAGAACTTTGGAGGAGCGACGGTACCACTGCAGGAACGATGCTGTTGGAGATTGCTCCCGGAACCACCTCTTCTACTCCACGCGAATTAACGAATGTAAACGGAACGCTGTATTTTGTCGGTAGCGACGGCTTCAATGGCAATGGACTCTGGAAAAGTGATGCCGCTGGGACAGTTTACATCTCCTCTGGAGGCACCCAACCACGCTATCTGACGAACGTGAACGGGACGCTATTTTTCGCTGCGACCGATAATTTAAATGGGCACGAACTTAGACGCAGTGACGGTACAATTGGTGGAACAATATTGGTGAAGGAGATTCAACCAGGGAGTGGGAGCAGCATCTCCGGTCCGCTTAACTTCACTAACGTGAATGGCTGGTTGGTCTTTAAGGCCGATGATGGGGTCAATGGTGATGAAGTTTGGATTAGCAACGGCACATCACAAGGAACAAAGTTATTGGCCGACGTATTTACTGGTGCAGGCAGTAGTTTTCCGTCGCAATTCGCTGTGCTTGGAACGAAAATATTGTTCAAAGCGACTGGCACAAGTATTGGTGCCGAACTCTGGTCGATCGATCTTTTCCCACAAACTCCGACTACGTGGGCTGGCGGAATCGCCACGGTTGATCTTTCCGGCTCTACTTCTAATCGATCTCTAAGCGTTCGGATGACAGCTGGCGGATTAGCTCTACGTGATCTGGTTACCGACGTAGACATTCTTGGGCCGACTTCGGATTTACCAATCAACGGCGTACAGGGCTTCCGCATCATCGGCTCCACGGCATTTTCGGAGAGCATTACAATCGACCACTCATTTGGTGGTGTCGTCGATCTTCCAAAGGGACTGGAGTTTGATGGAGGGGCGGGGGGCACGGATACCGTTACCATCATAGGTGCAGCAGGCTTCGATGCGACTATTTCGCAGACTGCAACCGATGTCAATATTCTATCGGGAGTTGGAGCAGCCGGTGTGCCGCTCAAGTATCGCAATGTTGAGTCGCTAACAATGACCGCAATGCGGCGTGTCTCTGTCAGCGGAAATCTGGATGTTGGTATCCCCATCACCGTATCGAATCAGTTACCACTCGATTTAGGGGAAATCACCACATTGTCGGGCGGTACACTTGCATCGTCCGGGTTAGTCAGTCTCGGAGCTGCCGAATCGATCGTTGGAACAGGTACTTTGACAGGACGTTTTGCAGGAGAAGCGGGATCGATGATCCTTGCGTCAGGCAACATGACGATTGGCAATGCAAGTTCAACTGCTGGATTCTTAACTCGTGGCGAACTGGATGCTGGTACAAGCACGGTAACTCTGCTTGATTCAAACCAAGCTGTGCTCGGGTCGTTGACGAGTCTTGGTAATGCTACGACCATTGGGACACTTAGCGCAGCCAATGGAGCACTGATTGACTTTGGTAACAATTTGATCGGCTACGGTACTCTCAATACGCCGAATCTCGTTGCCAAGCAAACGACGATCAATGGCAGTGTCGAGGGGGTCTTCCGTGGCCAAGCCGATTACGTTGGCTGGTTACATAAAAGGAGTCGGTTCGCTGAACAATGTTTCGGTTACGGGAACATATAGTCCAGGATTCAGCCCAGCTGCGGTAACGCTCGGTAATGTGAGCTATGCTGCCTCGTCGGTCACCGTCATTGAGCTGGGCGGTACCGTTCCGGGCAGCGGACACGATCAGCTCAACCATGTTGGCCAAGCACTACTTGGTGGAACGCTCGATCTGGAGTTGATCAATGGTTACCAGCCCGTGCTTGGCAATAGTTTCACCTTCCTAACGGCCACCGGTGGCGTCACCGGCACTTTTGCAAACACAATCCTTCCGACGCTTGCCAGTGGGCTTAAGTGGCAAATCACCTACAACGCTCAATCCGTGGTAGCTAGCGTGATTCAAAGTAACGTTGCTCCGACTGGCCTGTCGCTTTCGAACACAAGCATTGCTGAAAACAGCCCGGCCAATAGCGTTGTAGGTGTATTCACCACGACCGATCCTAATGCGGGCGATACGCACACCTACGCTCTGGTAACGGGAACGGGCTCGACAGATAACGCTTCGTTTGCGGTTAGCGGCAATCAGCTCAAGGCCAATACGTCTTTCGACTTCGAGACCAAGAGCAGCTATGGCATTCGAGTGCGCACGACGGACGCTTTGGGGCTATTCTTTGAGCAGACGTTTACGATCAACGTGACGGACGTGAATGAGTCCGTAGTTTTGACTCGAGCCAATGCGAGCGTGAGCGGAAACGTGCTCACGCAGCTTACGAATACAGGGACTTGGTCGGATCCCGAGTCGGGGGCGGTAACGTTGTCGGCTTCGCTGGGGACGGTGACCAAGAACCTCGATGGTACTTGGAGCTGGACTCATACTCCAAGCGTCGCGCTGCTGAATCAAGTTGTCACTATTTCGGCGAATGACGGAACTAATGTTTCGAACGTGACATTTAGCTTGACCGCCTATACGACGATCGCAACGCGTGGCATTCAGTATGTTGGAGCGACGGGTGCTAGTGCATCGACATCGCTGGCGACGGACAAGGTGCCGTTGTTGCCTGGCCAATCGTCGACGTTTGCGAACTACACGAACTACAGTCGTGGTTTGAATGGTTTGGCGATCGACGTGGTTGGGTTGCCAGCGTCGGTGACGAATTCGCAGTTGGCGGCCAGTTTGCAGTTTGTGAATTGGGATGGGATTGATGTGGCTGGCTTCGTGGCGTTGCCAGGAGCTGCGATTCCAACGGTTGCGATCGTAGGGGGTGGGGTTGCTGGTTCGACGCGAGTTCAGATAACGTTCCCGGACAATACGTTACAGAATACTTGGCTGCGAGTAACGGTTGTTGCCAATACAGATACTGGGTTAGCAGCGAACGATGTTTTCTATTTTGGGAATGTCTTAGGGGACTTCAACGTTGACAATACGGCGACTCGTATCCGGGTCAATGAGTTGGACACGTCGGCAGTTCGAAACAATCAATCGACCGGTAGTAATAGCGTAGGTGTGACCAATATTTACGACGTGAATCGAGACGGACGGGTCAATGCACAGGATACGAGTTTTGTACGCAACAATCAGCAGACGTCTGGAATCGTGGCCCCGATCACGGCACCATCGTCCTTTGGGCGGTCTGGCGGTGGGGGATTAAGTGGCCAAGGCGGAGCTAGCCAAGACGGAACTATCCAACGGGAATCTAGTCAAGGAGTCGCTAGGCAAGGAGCGGCAGTTTCGGTCATTGGTCAAATGCCGAGTGATGTCCCTAACAGCCAGTCCGTTGCAAATGGGGCAGCACAACTGACACCCGCGATCGGTTCGCGTTTGACAGGTGAAAGCTACGATGTGCCGCGCGCGGTCCTTTTTAGCGTTGACAGTGCGTTGCCAGAAGCTGTTTCTCAGGCAAGCAGTGCCGAAATCGCGTTCTTGCTAGAAGTGAGTCCCAAAAAGAATCGTTCTGCGGTGGTACCGGCGGTTAGGCAATTGGATACCTTCTTCGCATGTTTGGCATCGGAATTCGAAGATTCTGTTTCTGGATAGTTTTGCCGAGGTAGCGTTCTCGGTGGTTCGTTTTGCGGACCGGTGGCACGAATTCTTGTCTGGTTTCGAAAAAAACGGGGCTTTTGATATAGTGTAGTGACTCACTTCCGTCTCATGCACAATGACAGGCGTCCCATACACGATTCACAGGGAAATTGGCTCGAAAATTACGTTACGTCGGTGCTAAAACACTCCTGCCAAGCAGGTCGCAAGTACAATCTTGCCTGACTGAATGAGTATCCAATTGCCCTTGATATTGGGCTTCAAGCGGGAAGTTGAAATAAACTACGACAGAAATTAGTAAACCAGCTACTGGAAGTATTCATCGCCCGTTAAAACGAGAAACAGCATGCACAAACGAACGAAACGCCGCCATTCTTTCTTGCGTCGCCGACAATTGATCGTTGAGGCATTAGAGCAGCGGCAGCTTTTGGCGGCAGATTTTCAGCTTGTTAAAGATATCAATACGGCATCTTCCAATGCTAGTTCTAGTCCGACGAATCTTACAGAAGTTGGTGTGCTGGCCTTCTTTACTGCAACCACGCTTACGGGTGGGACTGAATTGTGGAAGAGTAACGGGACAGCCGCTGGCACCGTGCAGGTCAAAGATATCTATGCGGGAACTTCGAGTTCGTCTCCCAGCAATCTGACGAACGTGAACGGTACGCTGTTCTTTCGCGCACAGGACGCTGCGGGCGGGTATGAATTGTGGAAGAGTAACGGGTCAGCCGCTGGCACCGTGCAGGTCAAAGATATCTATGCGGGGGCTGGTAGTTCGTCTCCCAGCAATCTGACGAATGTGAACGGCACTCTGTTTTTTAGCGCAAGGGACGCTGCGGGTGGCTATGAATTGTGGAAGAGCGACGGGACAGCCCCTGGTACCGTGCAGGTCAAAGATATCTTCGCGGGGGCTGCGAGTTCGTCTCCCGTCTTTCTGACGAATGTGAACGGCACGCTGTTCTTTCGCGCACAGGACGCTGCGGGTGGGCAGGAATTGTGGAAAAGCGACGGGACAGTCGCTGGCACATTGCAGGTCAAAGATATCGTTGCGGGAACTAATGGTTCGTATCTCAACAGTCTGACGAACGTGAGCGGCACGTTTTTCTTTCAGGCAAGGGACGCTGCGGGTGGGTTTGAATTGTGGAAAAGCGACGGGACAGCCACTGGCACCGTGCAGGTCAAAGATATCTATGCCGGAACTACGAGTTCGTCTCCCAGCAAGCTGACGAACGTGAACGGCACGCTGTTCTTTCAAGCAAGGGACGCAGCCGGTGGGTATGAATTGTGGAAGAGCGACGGGACAGCCGCTGGCACCGTGCAGGTCAAAGATATCTATGCGGGAACTACGAATTCGATTCCCAGTTATCTGACGAACGTGAACGGCACGCTGCTCTTTCGCGCCAAGGACGCTGCGGGTGGGTATGAATTATGGAAAAGCGACGGGACAGCCGCTGGCACCGTTCAGGTCAAAGATATCTATGCGGGAACTACGAATTCGTCTCCCCGCTTTCTGACGAACGTGAACGGCGCGTTGTTCTTTCGCGCACAGGACGCTGCGGGTGGGTATGAATTGTGGAAGAGCGACGGGACAGCCGCTGGCACCCTGCAGGTCAAAGATATCTATGCGGGAACGACGAGTTCATCTCCCCTCTATCTGACGAACGTGAACGGGACGTTGTACTTTCAAGCAACGGATGCGGCAGGAGGGGCTGAATTGTGGAAAAGCGACGGAACAGCCGCTGGTACAGTGCAGGTCAAAGATATCTTTGCGGGGGCTACGGGTTCTTCTCCCTTCTTTCTAACGAACCTGAACGGCACGTTGTTCTTTAGCGCACAAGACGCTGCGAGCGGGTCTGAATTATGGAAAAGCGACGGGACAGCCGTTGGCACAGCGCAGGTCAAAGATATCTATGCAGGAACTTATGGTTCGAGACCCGACTCTTTGGCGAACGTGAACGGCACGCTGTTTTTTAGCGCAAAGGACGCAGCGGGTGGGTATGAATTGTGGAAGAGCGACGGGACGGCCGCTGGCACCGTGCAGGTCAAGGATATCTTCGCGGGAACACAGACTTCGTTTCCCAGCAATCTGACGAACGTGAACGGCACGTTGTTTTTTAGCGCATCGGACACTGCGGGCGGGGCTGAATTGTGGAAGAGCGACGGGACGGCCGCTGGCACCGTTCAGGTCAAAGATATCTATGCGGGGGCTAGTAGTTCGTCTCCCCGCTATCTGAAGAACGTGAACGGCACGCTATTCTTTAAAGCAAGGGACGCTACGGGTGGGTATGAATTGTGGAAGAGCGACGGGACAGCCGCTGGCACAATGCAGGTTAAAGATATCAATGCGGGGGCTGGGAGTTCGGGTCCCCATTATCTCACGAATGTGAACGGCACGTTGTTCTTTAACGCACAGGACGCGTTGGGTGGGTCTGAATTATGGAAAAGCGACGGGACAGCCGCTGGCACCGTGCAGGTCAAAGATATCTATGCAGGAACTACGAGTTCGAATCCCCGCTATCTGACAAACGTGAACGGCACGCTGTTCTTTCGCGCACAGGACGCTGCCGGCGGTGGGTATGAATTGTGGAAAAGCGACGGGACTCCAGCTGGCACAGTGCAGGTCAAAGAAATCTACGCAGGGGCTGCGAGTTCGAATCCCAGCAATCTGACGAACGTGAACGGGAGCTTGTACTTTACTGCGAACGACGGCATACATGGCGAAGAGCCATGGATGAGCGACGGGACGTCTGCGGGGACAGTCATGATTACCGACATCGCACCGAATGGTGGCAGCGCTTCAAATGGAATTGGATTCGCCCATATCAATAATGTTGTCTATACAGTTGCATCAACGGATGATTTCGGGCAAGAACTCTATGCCCTCATCTTGGTTGCCGCACCGACGGATATCACTCTCACGCCAAACAGCGTGTCTGAGAATCAACCGAACAACACTACGGTCGGTACGTTCTCAACCACGAACCCAAGTTCTGGCGACACTTTCACATACAGCCTCGTCAGCGGAGTCGGTGGAGCCGACAACAGCAGTTTCACGGTGAATGCCACAACGGGCGTGTTAACCGCGAATTCTTCATTCAACTTCGAAGTGAAAAACGCCTACACGATCCGTGTCAAAACCACAAACGGAGTTGGTTTGGCCTTCGAAAAACAAATTACCGTAAATGTCACCAACGTCGACGAAACGCCTACGGCGCTTAATCTCTCACCGACGACAATTGCGGAAAACAACTTGACAAACGCAGTCGTCGGCACGTTCAGCACAATTGATCCCGATGCAGGCGATACTTTCACTTACAGTTTCGTGACCGGCACGGGAGACAGCGACAACGCAGCGTTCACGATCAGCGGTGGGCAGCTCACCGCGAATACCCCTTTCGACTTCGAAACCAAGAATAGCTATAACATCCGAGTTCGTACGACAGATAACGGCGGTTTGTTCTTTGAGAAAACGTTCACGATCAATGTAACCGATGTGGATGAGATCCCTCCAATCGTATCAACGGCCAGTTTCGTTTCCTCTGGCACCTTGCCAGTCGGAGCAACATCGCTAACCGTGACGTTTAGCGAACCTGTCATCGGAGCAGGCGTTGCCGCCAATTATGAACTCCGGCGAGCAGGGCCAGATGGCCTGCTGGGCAATGGCGACGATCCGTTTATTGCGATTGCATCGGCCAGTGTATTCGGAAACACCGCAACGCTAAACTTTTCAGCGCTGCAAGAAGACGTCTATCGTCTGATTGTAAAGGACGCGATCACTGACCTTGCAGGCAACAAGCTCGACGGTGATGGCAACAACATAGCTGGCGGGGATTTGCGACGTGACCTCGTCGTAAACACTGCAAGTGGTGTTGCGAATCCATATCGTTGGCAGGAATTCAGCAGCTATGATCAGAACTATGGTTGGATCATGAGCAGTGCAGGTAATCCCAACGGCAATGCCGCGATGTTTGGCGGCGTAACGCCACAAACATGGGGCGATGGCAACGGTCTGGCTAGCCAAATGTCGACTGATCCTGCAGTGTTGGCAACGCTTTTCACGAACAAAGGTTATGCTGGCTCCAACGCCATGATGCAAGCCGACACATGGCTTTCGTATTCATCGACCAACAGCAAGCACTACGCGGCATTGTTCCAGGTTCAGAATTCCACGGGCAGCCCTATCACTTGGACGCCCTCTTTTTACTACACGTCGTATTTTGGCTGGGGCGAGAAAGCAAGTGTTGCGATCAATGGCTCCTTGGTGTGGCAAAGCACTGGCGATAACGGCAGCGCATCGACGCAAACTTTATCTATCTCCATTCCGGCCAATAGTACCAGTACGGTGATCTTTATTTCTGCCTCCGACGCACCAAGCGGCGCGTACCGCACAAATGTGTTGGGATTCTTCAACAACAGTTTGGCCCTGCCCGGCGGGCTAGTTTTCGTCGATTATCTCAACGGCCTTCCTAGCGTCGCGAACTTTTCGTCAAGCAATGGCGTTTCGTTTGATGTCGACGCATCGAATTTTGGCACGGGTGAGTTGGTCCAAGGGACTTCGAACGCGTTCGACGGTTTGAATCGACTGCAGGTAAACGGTAGCAGCTTTGCTCCCACTGCATCTCTTGTTCTTGTCGATGAAAATCGCACTCTAGCAACCAGCGCACAGTCTCTGTCCAGCCTAAACGTCTCTCGTAAGGTCACCGTACCCAACTCGGGCTCTCAAGACTTTGCGAGAACGATCGATGTTTACACGAATCCTACCGGTAGTCCGATTACGACTAGCTTGGTATCGTTCGGCAATCTAGGGTCGGACGCTGCCACCACGGTTTTCGCCACATCCGATGGTGACTTGATTGTTGAGCCAACTGATCTATGGTTCGGGACCGATGATGCCAATGCAAGTGGGGGTACGCCCGCGCTCGTGCATTTGCTTCATGGTCCGTTCGGTCTTCAGCCATCTTCTGTGAGCGTAATAGAAGACAACGTCCAATGGAGTTACAGCCTAACTGTCGCTCCTGGCGAGACGAAACGAATCGCGTCGTTCACCGTCCTTGGCACGACTCGCCAACAAGCGATCGATGCAGCCAATGCACTCGTAACCTCGACTGGTTTCGGCGGACAAGCCTCTGCGTTTCTGACCGGGGGCGAAGTCGCTTCATTGGCTAATTTCCATTTCAATGTGGCTCCAACTAATCTTCAGATTTCCACAAGTTCAATTGCCGAGAACAGCGGTGCCAATGCTGTTGTCGGCACTTTCTCAACAACTGATGCAAACCTCGTCGAAGGCGATACGCACACCTACTCTCTGGTCGCTGGGACGGGATCGACAGACAACGCCGCGTTTGCGGTTAGTGGCAATCAGCTAAAAGCTAATCAGTCTTTCGACTTCGAGACCAAGAGCAGCTATAGCATTCGAGTGCGCACGACGGACGCTTTGGGGCTGTTCTTCGAGCAGACCTTCACGATCAACGTGACGGACGTGAATGAGTCCGTTGTTTTGACACGAGCTAATGCGAGCGTGACCGGAAACGTGCTTACGCAACTAACTAACACAGGGACTTGGTCGGATCCCGAGTCGGGGGCAGTGACGTTGTCGGCTTCGCTGGGGACGGTGACCAAAAACGTCGATGGGACTTGGAGTTGGACTCATACCCCAAGTGTCGCGCTGCTGAATCAAGTCGTCACGATTTCGGCGAGTGATGGAACGAATGTTTCGAACGTGACATTTAGCGTGACAGCCTACACGACGATTGCAACGCGTGGCATTCAGTATGTTGGAGCGTCGGGTGCTAGTGCATCGACTTCGCTGGCGACGGACAAGGTGCCGTTGTTACCTGGTCAATCGTCAACGTTTGCGAACTACACGAACTACAGTCGTGGCCTGAATGGTTTAGTGATCGATGTGGTTGGGTTGCCAGCGTCGGTGACGAATTCGCAGTTGGCGGCTAGTTTGCTGTTTGCCAATTGGGATGGGATTGATGTGGCTGGCTTCGTGGCGTTGCCGGGGGCCGCGATTCCAACGGTTGCGATCGTAGCGGGAGGTGTTGCGGGTTCGACGCGAGTTCTGATTACGTTCCCGGACAATACGCTTCAGAATACTTGGTTGCGAGTGACCGTGATTGCCAATGCCGATACTGGGTTAGCAGCGAACGATTTTTTCTATTTTGGGAATGTATTAGGGGACTTCAACGTTGACAATACAGCGACTCGTATCCGCGTCAATGAACTGGACACGTCGGCAGTTCGAAACAATCAATCGACCGGTACCAATAGCGTAGGTGTGACCAATATTTACGACGTGAATCGAGATGGACGGGTCAATGCACAGGATACGAGTTTTGTACGCAACAATCAGCAGACGTCGGGAATCGTGGCCCCGATCACGGCACCATCGTCATTTGGACGGTCAGGCGGTGCGGGATTGGGTGGCCAAGGTGACACTAGCCAAGACGGAACTAGCACAGGAGAAACTAGCCAAACAGCGGCCAGTCAAACAACGGCCAGCCAAGGAGACGCTAGCCAAGCAGCGGCTAGCCAAGGAGACGTGGTTTCCGTCAATGGTCAAATGCCCAGCGGTGTTCCCAACAGCCAATCCGTTGCAAATGGGGCCGTACAACTGATTCCCGTCATTCCCGCGATTGGTTTGCGTTTGACGGGTGAAAGTTACGATGTGCCGCGTGCGGCCCTTTTCAGCATAGACAGTGCTTTACCATTAGCGATTTCTCAGGAAAGTGGCTCCGAAAACGCGATATTGCCGGAAGAAGTGAGCCTGAAGAAGAGGCTTCCTGAACTGCAACCTTCGACTAGCCAGCTAGATACCCTTTTCGCATGTTTGGCCGTGGAATTTGAGCTAAGCACTTCGGCACAAGTTTCTGACTGAAATGGTGCTCATGCTCGATAGTGGCGGCTCGCTTTTAGGCAAAAAAATTGGGTGGCAAAAAGATTAATCGCAGTTTTGAGAAATTTTTTTGCCAATTCGCTTTCGGCTCGTTTCAGATCGTCCAGGCAATGACAAGGCTGTCGCCCGACGGCTAATTTAGAGCATTTTTGTGAATTACATTGGCAGTCTTGTGTTGCAGATAGATAATCGCATTTGCCGCACGCTACCTTCGCGGAGCGAAGGGCGACATTGTCGCTCGTCGCTCCGCGACGATTGCGTACAAGCGACCCGGATTCTAGACCGTCAACGAAACAACCTAATTCTCGCTCCAAGCCTAGATCAATTTCCAAGATGCTCTAGTCGGCGAAACTCATGAATATGGACTGGCGTTGGATATTGGAATCGAAGAAACGTTGTGACGAAATGCAATGGCCGATACGATATCTTCCATTTCCATTAACACTTAAAAAATTGGATTGAGCATGCAGTCGGAACAAGATGAGAGCATCGAGGAGCCTTCGTTCCGCGAAGTCAAGTTTGAGTACACGCCACAGTTTCCCGAGATTTTGTCGCACCTGAATGCGTCCATTTTGGTCACTACGTACCAAGCCGGGAAATTGCTGGTGCTTGGCGCTCACGAAGGCAAGTTGCAGATTTCGTTTTTATCGTATGACCAACCGATGGGGTTGGCGGTTGACAAGAGTCGAATCGCCATTGGAACGCGCAAGCAGATTCACTTTCTGGTTCCGGCTCATGAGACATTGCAACCGCAGAGTATCCATGATGGATGCTTTGTGTCGCGGAGCAGTTTTTACACTGGGAGTATTCATGGACACGATCTTGGTTGGGGCCAGGACGGTCTTTGGATCGTGAACACATTGTTCTCATCGCTGGCGACTCTTCATGACGACTTTAGTTTTGTACCTCAATGGCGTCCGCCCTTTATTTCGCAGTTGATAGATCAAGACCGGTGTCATTTGAATGGGATGGCTATAGAGAATGGCAGGCCGAGGTTTGTTACCGCGATGAGCGAAACCGATACGGCTGCAGGATGGAGGCCAAACAAAGCGACTTCTGGTGTGGTTATGGACGTACCGACGGGGCAGGTCGTGTGTCGAGGTTTGTCGATGCCGCATTCGCCTCGATTGCATGATGGCCGATTGTGGGTGCTCAACTCTGGATGCGGTTCGTTAGGTTACGTGGATGCGAAGACCGGAAAGTACGAAGCCGTGGAAGGTCTGCCTGGGTACACGCGTGGTCTTTCGTTTTGCGGCCAATTTGCTTTCGTTGGCCTCTCCAAGATTCGGGAAACGTCTGTCTTTGGAGGCGTGCCAATTGCAGAACGGCGAAATGAGTTGCGATGCGGAATTGGCGTAATCGACTTGTTAACGGGTAAGACTGTCGCGGTCTTTCAGTTTTTTTCTGGGGTGACTGAGATATTTGCAGTGGAAGCATTGCAGGGCTTCACCAATCCGCTCATCGCTGGTACTTCGGTTGACCAGCAAGAGCGCGAGGTGTGGATTGTGCCGAGTGAGAATATGCCACGGCCAAGTGTTCAACCACGATTGCCGTTGTATTGCAGTTCGAGCAATAACCAGACCTTAGATCGAAATGCAAAGGTCGAACCAACGGCCGCCGAACTGGTGAACTTGGGCAATTTGCGCCAGGAACAAGCCAATCAATCTTCGGCTTTATTGTGCTACCAGCGAGCCTTGGAGTTAGATCCGAATTGTGTTCCGGCATTGCAGAATCTTGGCTATCTGCTATTCAATATGGGAGAAGCGGAGAAGTCGCACGACATCTATCAGCAGCTAGTCGAGCGGATGCCGACTGCGTTGAATCGGCTGTTAGCCAGTTCGGTGCTTCCGGTTGTTTACGATAGTCAAGCAGACATCGAGTTTTGGCGTGAGCGTCAGATGCAACTGTTGCGAGAGTTGGTGGCGACGGGGGAAAAAGTCGATGCCACCCAATCTCTGGTACCAACTTGTTTTTTTGCCGCTTATCAAGGGTTGTGCGACCGCGAGTTGATGACCCTGCGAGGGCAGGCGGTCCAAGGCAAAGATTATACGAAACCGCTTGGCTCACGAGCTAGGGGCGAACGGTTGCGTGTCGGAGTGCTGTCGGCTTACTTTCGAGACCACACGATTGGTCGCTTGAACATCGCCCGGCTAGAGAACTTGAGTCGTGAAAGTATTGAGTTGACAGTGGTTTTTGCTGGTCATTCTGAAGATGGGATGGCGAAGCGATTCGAGAAAACCGCGGACCACTACGTGCCGTTGCCGCGTGATTTGCAGTCTGCGATCCGCGTTTTGTCGTCACTTGATTTGGATGTTCTGATTCACGCCGATGTCGGCATGGATTCCTTGACGCAGACATTGGCGTATTCGAGGTTTGCTCCAGTGCAAGTTGCGACGTGGGGGCATCCCGATACAACAGGTAGTGAGATGATCGATTACTTTCTATCTAGTGAAAGTCTCGAAACGGTTGACTCAGATCGCAACTATACGGAACGACTTCTAAAGTTGCCGACTTTGGGGATTGATTACGAACGGCCGACGATACCGACGGATGCCAAGAACAGGTCGCAACTTGGTTTGCCCGAAGGTCGTCATCTTTATGCTTGCCCGCAGACTCTGTTCAAGTTTCATCCAGAATTCGATTTGGTTTTGTCAGGCATTCTAGAGTCTGATCCCGAGGGGGAATTGGTGATCATTGAAGGCAGACTCAATGAGTGGACGCATCGATTGAAGCGTCGCTTTCGGCGAACCCTTCCTGAATCGGGCAAACGAGTTCGATTTCTTCCAGCGATGGCGCACCGGGATTTTTTATCGCTGCTCGCGTGCGTCGATGTCGTTTTGGATCCCATTCACTTTGGAGGCGGCAACAGTTCATTCGAGGCAATTGCAATGGGAACGCCCGTTGTAACGATGGCTGGCAGTTTCCTTAGAAGCAGGATCACATCCGCAATTTACGAGGAAATGGACTTTCTTCCGCTCATTTCGAAAAGCCTGGAGGAGTACCGTGATATCGCGGTTCGAATTGCATGTGATCGCGATTATGGAAATGCGATTCGAAAAGAGATTCTTTCTCGCGCAGCCTTGCTTTTCGACCGGCATTCGGTATCCAAGGAGCTCGAGAATTGCTTGATGCAATGTTCTAACTCCCCTTCTCCTCCTCGGGAGGAGAAGGGGTAGGGGGATGAGGAGGTGTGCCCGGTTGGAGACGTCTGTTGGATTCGCCCCCCGGCCCCTTCTCCCCCTTCTCCCCCTTCTCCTCCAAAGGATCCAAAGGAGGAGAAGGGGAGAGGAAATCTTAAGCTTCACATTTATCGCAACAACCAAGTTGTGGCCGCTGATTCCTGTGCTGCTTTATCGCCTGCGTAAACTTCGAGATCGTTTCGATTGGCTTTCTTGTAGACTTCGCTCACAAGGGCAGGCTCTTTGCCTTCGCCTGCTAACCAAAGCGGCCCCGGTGGTGCTACGGCCAGCATGCCTGGGATATCGAGATACTTGCTACCGCCGGGAAGGAAATTTGGGGATCGATAATCGAGTACATTCGCAAACCGAAATCCGGTCGTATCAATCGCAGCCTTGTCAATCGCGGTTCCTAGCATAGCCCGCGCAGCCGCGGCGATTGGGCCGGCGTCTCCCAAGCCCACGAGTGCCACTGAGGATGGATTCGGGTGGTCACCGATTTTCGCTGTGCGAAGGAAATGGACAGCGGTCATCACATCATGCGTCCTCTGAGCAAACAACGCATGGTTGTAACCGTGTGTGTATCCGGCAAACTCGCGTGGGTTGGCTACTATAGGAGTCTGCGCCAACGGCTTGCCATCTTTCAGAAAATCACCTTGGAACAGCAAGTCGAGCCCGAGAACCGTCGCACCCGATTCGACAAGTTTCGCAACGGCAGGCTTCAGTACCCCTTCCGCTGAGTAAAGTCCCGATTTGCCATTGGCATCAAGCCAGACGATTGTCTTGCTGTTCCATTTCTTTGGGTAAAGCCAGGTAACCGGCAGCTCCTCTTGGTGAGCATTTTTGAGCAGGCCAACCATTTCGACATAGTTACCACGATCATTTTTGGTCTTGAGATCCCATGTGACGTTTCCGGTTTCATTGGTTTTTCGTCCGATCAAGACTTCGATCGCCCCGCCGATGTCTTTCTTTAGCGTGTCTGTTGATTTGGCGGCGGCGAGCATTTGCTTTTCAGCGTCAGCGGCAAGCCATTTCAAGAGTTTCTTTTCAAAGTCAGGGCCTTTCTCTTTGGGAGCTGGATGCTCTGCATTCCAAACGGTGAGTTGCTCGCGCGAAAGAGGTTCGAAATCGCGTTCGATCACGAGTTCCTTTTGTCCGAGTTTGAAGTGCTGATTGAGCCAAGTGTAAAACGCCGAACGTGAGACGGCGTTGTAGTTGTGCGGGAAATGCTCGCCTCTTTGGAGCATGACGTTTTTCGGGGCACCAAGCATCGAGTAAATTTCCTTCAACTCGGGAAAGCCTTTGGTCGCCATTTCCTTGGTCCAATCATTCGCAGTGGTCATGCCTTGTGGTTTCGGGGCGAACAACGCGGCGAATTCGATGTTGCCTGTGTTCACACGAAGCAGAGAAGCGTTTTCACAAGTGCATCCACCTTGCATGGAGGTGCTCACCATCACCGCAGGAAACGACAGTTGAATGCGAGGATCGATGGCTGCTAGGATCATCGACTGCGTACCGCCGCCGCTTGCTCCTGTGATTGCGGTTCGAGTCGGGTCTACTTCTGGAATGCTCAACAAGAAGTCGAGAGATCGCACCGCGTTAAGCGTTTGCAAGCCCAGGATACTTTGCAGATTCGACTCGGCTTGAGGGCTATACAACCCCCAGTCTTTCGTGGTGTTCATTTCAGGTCGTTGTTTGGCAAATGTGTGAACAACTTCGCGAGAAAATTGAACCGAGTCGGAATCGCTGAGCATATCCCATTGCCAGACGACGCAGCCCATTCGAGCCAACTGAACGCACATCGATTGAAAACGGCTGTGGCCTCCTTTTTCAAACCGTTCTTCGCCGGTTGCGATCTCGCGAAGAAGGTTCGCTTCGGATTCGATCGAGAGCCGCGCGTCCTGCCAATGCCCGTGAGCAAACATCACGCCGGGCACTTTGCCACTGACATTTTTGGGGCGATACAGATTCCCTGTAACAAAGAAGCCTGGAGCGCTTTCGAAGTAGACCTTTTCGATGCTGTAATCAGGCAAATCGATTTTGCCATGCATGACGGCATTGAGCGGCGACTTGGTCGGCATCGGCCACAATCCCAGTGACACTAGCATCTGGCGTCGGACATATTCCGAACGGGTGTCCCACTCCTCTTTGCTTTTGGGAGGAGTGAAAGGGAAATAACCGTTCAAGTCTTTAGGCGGCAGGAGCCGTCGATCGTTCGGAGGGGAATTGGGCTCGGCAGCAACCGGGTCCGTCGCATTGGCGGTTTTGAATTTCGGGGGATTTGAAATTGTTGCTTCGGCAACGAGTAGCAGGAGGGTAAGTGCGAACAAACGATGTTGTTTCATGGTGAGTACGTTTAGCAGGGGGAGAGTGGTGGTAGGCCTGGACAGTCCCTCAGTATATCAAACGGAATTGCCGGCGATGGAGGTGATCTTGGGAATGAAAGCCCGTTACACTTTTCTCAATCTATAGGGACAAAGTCGGAGGGATTTGGCTCGGCACTCACAGAAACGGTGCCTATCGATTCGATGGCAACACTTTTGTACGATACTGGAGCGATCCAATTATGAAGTCCTGTCCGAAATGCCAAACTGAAATGGATGACCGCGAACGAACTTGCTCTCAGTGCGGACACCAGCCCCAGAGCCAAGGCTTTTTCGGCAAAATGCTTGGACTTTTCAAGCCGAAATCAGCTACCTATTACCTTGATCTTGCGACGGATTCCTTCAATCGTCAGGACTTCAGCCGGGCAATCGTGGCCTATGTCAAGGCATTTCGACTCGCTCCGGCTCTGATTCCACTCCACCAAGCGGAGCTGGAGTTGGCGCACCAGTATCGGGCTGACGAATACATGCGACAACGATATGCCAAACGAGCCATTCAGGATTACAGCGAGGCGATTCGACTGAATCCTGCCTCTGCAGTGTCTTTGTATGGCCGGGCGGTGGCCTACATTCGCCTGGATCGTATTGACCAAGCCATAGCCGACTGTACGGAGGCGATCCGACTCCAGCCCGACTACTTCCCGGCATACATGGGCCGAGCCGAGTGTTTCTACAAGCAAGGCGATTTGAAACGGGCCATTGCCGACGACACGGAAGCGATTCGAATTCAACCCAATTATGCTGCAGCGTATCGAGGACGAGGCCAACTTCACAGCATTCAAGGTGCGCATGATCTGGCCATCGCCGACTTCACGGAGTCTATTCGGCTCGATCCCGAAAATCCTCAGTCTTATCCCTTACGTGCCAAGGAATACCGGGCAATCGGCGATAACGAGCGTGCGGTCGTGGACGAGCGACGGGGCGGATGCAATTGATCCTGAAGAGGCTGTGAATTTATTCGTAGGGCGGCCTTTTCAGGCCGTCGTTACTGCAAAAAACGGCCATTTTCGACGCCCTAAAAAGGGCGTCCTACACGTTCGAGATGGCAAGGGTTCCGGTGGTGGCGCTTCGCTTACCACCGGCTACTGTCTTTGATCCTTCCAGGATCATCCCGAATAATGATGTTTCGACTAGTCGACGACTTTGGCGTCGATCCACTTCATCAGGCTTCGAAGTTGATGGCCAACCTTTTCGATTTGGTGTTGGCGTTCTAGTCGACGTGAGGCCTTGAAGGCTGGTGCGCCTGCCTTGTTTTCAAGAATCCATTCGCGGGCGAACTTGCCCGTTTGGATTTCCTTGAGGATCTTTTTCATCTCGAGTTTGGTCTCAGCCGTAATGATCCTTGGGCCGCGAGTGTAGTCACCAAACTCGGCTGTATTCGAGATGCTGTATCGCATGTAGTTGAGACCACCCTGGTAGAGCAAGTCGACGATCAGCTTCAATTCGTGCATGCACTCAAAGTAAGCCATTTCAGGTTGGTAGCCAGCTTCGACAAGTGTTTCGAAACCAGCTTTCACTAGCTCGCTCACACCGCCGCACAAAACAACTTGTTCGCCGAACAAGTCGGTTTCGGTTTCTTCTGCGATCGAGGTTTCAATCACACCACCACGAGTTCCACCAATGCCTTTAGCATAGGCCAATCCAAGTTTTTTGGTCAAATCGCTTGCGCCAGTCCCGAGGGCGATCAAGCATGGAACACCACCACCCTTGGTGTATTCGCTTCGGACCAAGTGGCCAGGGCCTTTTGGTGCAACCAGAAGCGTATCGACTCCCTTAGGCGGCTCAATCTGGCCGAAGTGGATGTTGAAACCGTGCGAGCACATGAGCACATTGCCAGGGACCAGGTTTGGTTTGATGTGTGTTCGGTAGAGATCGCCTTGCACTTCGTCTGGCAAAAGCAAATTCACCAAGTCGGCTTTCTTGGTCGCTTCATCGATTTCCATGGGTTGAAAACCATGGCTTATCGCTAGGTCATAGTTCTTTCCGCCTGGTCGTTGGCCGATGATGACTTTGCATCCGCTGTCCCGGAGGTTCTGTGCCTGAGCATGGCCTTGCGAGCCGTATCCCAAGATTGCGATCGTCTTGTCCTTGAGGTGGGAGAGATCTGCGTCGTTGTCGTAATAAATTGTCGCTGCCATGAAATAAGCTTTTTTCAGATTGGAGGTTGGGAGGTAACTGTTTTTATTTGTTGATTTTTGTGAATTGAGTGTTAGTTGAAACTCTATTCACTCATTTGTTGTGCTGCGGAGAATTCGTCGAGTTCTTCTGGATGGCTGCCGCGGACCATAGCGATTCGGCCGGTTCGAACCAACTCGAGAATGCTGTACGGTCGCATTCGCTCGATGAAGGCCTGGATCTTGCTTTCGCGACCCGAGATTTCGATCATCAGTTCTTCCGGGCCGACATCCACAACGCGTCCACGGAATATATCGACCAGTTCGCGAATTTCCGTTCGAACGCTACCACTGGCTGCACGGACTTTGATCAGCATCAAGTCTCGTTCCACGTAGTCGCTGGCGCTGATGTCCTGAACGGCGACCACGGTCACAATCTTTTCGAGCTGCTTGCGGACTTGCTCCAAAACATGATTGTCACCCATCACCACGAAGGTCATGCGAGAAAGATTCTTGTTTTCGGTCTCGCCAACAGCGAGTGAGTCGATGTTGTAGCCGCGGGAGGCAAGCATCCCAGAAATATGTGCTAGAACGCCGGGGACGTTTTGTACGACAGCGGAAAGTAAGTGCCGCATGGATTATCTAGGGGGTATGGATGCATGAAAATGGAAAATCGCCGCCGTCTATCCGGTCGCAATCTTCTTTGGGGGTGACGAATGATAATTCGACAACCCATTTTGCTCAAGGGTTCACTAATCGAAGCGATTCGGAATCGAATTTACTAATGCTGCAGCTTTGTTATTGTTCTCGTTCCCAGGCTCCTGTTCTCGTTCCCAGGCTCTGCCTGGGAACGCACTGCACTGGAGGCTCCGCCTCTCGAAACCGTAGCTTTATCGCCAATCTACTACAACCTCAAGCAATCCAGGTAATCCAGCGTAGGCACGAGCACTTGAGTAACGCCAGTGAACGGGATCGTCGACGTAACCGCGTCGCAATGGGTTGTTGTGGATATACTCAATCTTTTGCCACATTATCTCTTCGGTCTCGATGATTTGTGGATGGCTACCTTCCTGCCAAAGCTGATGCTGTTGATCCTGCTTGTGTTTCAACTTATAAAACTTCAACTCCTGCAGCAACGTTTCGGTTCCCTTCGCTTCCATTAGTTTCAGAATAGAAGTCGCCGTAAAAGACTTGAATTCGCCAACCCTCCGCGACAATTGCGGACCGACTGCGATCCAGTGCAAGTGGTTCTCGAGCATGACCCAGGCGAGGATGTCGATGCCGCGTTGTGCGGCCAAGAATCTCCAGCTTTCCAAGATGACTTTCGCGAATTCTGGAGTGACAAAAACCGGGAGCCAAGCAACAACAGTGCTGGTCATAAAGTGAGGAAAGTGCTCGTCACCAAAGCGATAGCGAGATCTAGACATTTAGTGGCTCCAGAGTGCTTTTTGTACAAACTGTAAGATTCCCATTTTAGGTAGAAAGTGCATTGATGGGATGAGGCGGAGCCTCGGGGGCAGTGCGTTCCCAGGCAGAGCCTGGGAACGAGCAGTTCTTTTCCGTTGTTGGTCGGATACAATGCCTTCAATCCATTTCCGACTCTCCCAAACAAACACCAACTTGCATCTGAGCCACTATGAGCCGAATCTTAACATCGCTTCTTCTCGTTACTTGTGTTTGCTCCACCCTTCAGGCTGAGATTCAGACGAAAAAGGTGGAGTATCGGGACGGCGATGTGGTACTGCAGGGCATGATGGCCTGGGACGACACCATCGCGAAAGCGCCGGGTGTACTGATCGTCCATCAATGGATGGGGCTAACAGAATACGAAGAGGGACGGGCCAAGCAATTGGCGAAACTCGGTTTCGTCGCATTCGCTTTGGATATCTACGGCAAGGGAATTCGTCCGACTACAGTGCCCGAAGCAGGCAAACAAGCAACCATTTACAAGACCGATCGCAATTTGTACCGTCGCAGATTGCAATTGGGACTGGACCAGTTGCGAGGGCAAGCCATGACGGACACAAAGAAGATCGCTGCAATCGGATATTGCTTTGGGGGAACTGGAGTGTTGGAGCTTGCCCGAAGTGGTGCCGACATCAATGGCGTGGTTAGTTTCCATGGTGGACTCGATTCGTTGCATCCTGAAGAAGCCAAAAAAATCAAAGCGAAAATCCTGATCTGCCACGGTGCGGACGACCCATTCGTCCCAGTGAACGAAATCGAAGCCATGAAAAAGGAGTTTGCCGATGCGGATCTCGATTGGCAAATGATCTATTATTCGGAAGCCGTGCATTCATTCACTCAGCCGATGGCCGGAAATGACACCAGCCGCGGCGCAGCCTATCAAGAGCGAGCAGACAAGCGATCCTGGCAAGCGATGAACCAGTTCTTTAACGAGATCTTTCAAGCTTCGGCCAAGTAGCCCAATCAAGGACGACAAACCGATTCAATGGACACAGGCGATGTAAGTCAAAGTAGTAGACACATTCCATGTGCCGTTCACCACGAGTCATTGTCAATTCACTCCAGCGGACGGCACGAAGGAGCGTGCCTGCTACTTTTGTCGGCTGTGTCTCAATGGCCAAACGACGTCAAACAATCCGATTAACACATCAACAATTGTCAGAGGCGATCCTAAGGATGAACCGTTTTCTCAATTTGGCCCTGGTTCACTTGTTCGTAGGCACAGGCTATGGAGCGGAAAAACCAAACATCATTGTGATCATGGCCGACGATCTTGGATATGGTGATGTTTCTTGCTACGGTGCTACGCGATTGCAAACACCGTCGATTGATAAATTGGCTGGCGAGGGGATGCGATTTACGAGCGGCTATTGCTCGGCTTCGACATGCACACCCACTCGATTCTCACTTCTGACAGGGACCTATGCTTTCCGTCAAAAAGGGACAGGCATTGCGCCGCCAAATGGGCCAGCAATCATCAAGCCGGGAACGGAAACCCTCCCATCGATTCTCAAGCGAGCAGGCTATACAACGGCGGTTATTGGCAAGTGGCACTTAGGTCTTGGCGAGCCTGCCCCCAACTGGAACGGTGAAATCAAACCTGGCCCACTCGAAATTGGTTTCGACCATTGTTATCTCCTGCCTACGACCAATGATCGTGTTCCGCAGGTCTACGTAGAAGATCGCCGAGTCAAGAATCTGGACCCGCTCGATCCGTTGACGGTCGGCGATACGAAACCTTCGGAGGATCACCCGACAGGGCTTACGCACCGCCAGACACTCAAGATGGACTGGTCACATGGACACAATCAGACCATTCACAATGGGATCAGCCGCATCGGCTTTTATACGGGCGGAAACAAAGCCCGATTCCGTGACGAAGACTTGGCTGATGAATGGGTAAAACAATCCAATCTATGGATCGAAGCGAACAAGGAACGTCCCTTCTTTCTTTTTTTCGCCTCGCACGACATTCACGTCCCTCGTATCGCCCACGAACGATTTCAAGGAAAAACGACTCTCGGCCCGCGTGGTGATTGCATCCTTCAGCTCGACTGGTGCGTTGGTGAGTTGACCAAGACGCTCGATCGCCTTGGCCTTGCCGAGAACACCATGATTGTTTTCTGTTCTGATAACGGTCCAGTGCTCGATGATGGCTACAAAGACGATGCCGTAGAGAAATTAGGTAATCACGAGCCTGCAGGACCTTTTCGCGGTGGCAAGTACAGCGTATGGGAAGGTGGCACTCGCATTCCGTTTATCGCCAGATGGAAAGGACGGATCAAGCCGGGCGTTTCAGATCAAGTCGTATGCACGATCGACTTGGCCGCAAGCGTAGCATCGCTTACAGGCCAAAGTTTGGCCCAAGATGTTTGCCGAGACAGCTTCGACTTGTCGGAGGCACTTCTAGGCAAGCCAGGAGCGAAGGGACGCGACCACCTGCTTCAGCAAGACAATGGAAGTGGTAATTTTGGTCTACGCTCTGGGGACTGGAAGCTCGTGAAATTGAAGCAACGCGGAAAGTCGCAGGCAGTCGTAAGCAAACAAGAAGTGTCGGGGCCGGTGGGCCAGTATGGACTTTATCAGCTATCCGTCGATCCCGGGGAACGAACCGACGTGTCGGCTACAAATCCGAAAATCGTCGAGCAAATGACGGTACAGCTTGAAAGACTTATTGCCAATGAGCGTAGCCGGCCGTGAGTGCGTAGTTACGCCCAAGCGCTTTCAAGTCATTGGGAGGGCGAGGCTCCTGCCGAGCCAGGGTTGCAAAGGTTCGGCAGGAGCCTCACCCTCCCTTGTCTAAGGAAACGAAATAGAACGCTGCACTGGGCTGGGTCCGTTTGACGTCGGAAACGGAACCCGCACGAAGGAAATCATCCCACTGAAAAAGAACGTGTAGGCCAAGAACAGGATGAAAACCAAGGTAACAATGCCCTTTGGTGAAAACTGCCACTGGAATTGTTTCTTTCCGCCAATTCGAGAAGTTGTCTTCGACTCCACTCGCTCGATGATTCCGATTATGGAGAGAATGGTGCGTCCGATGAGAATCAAAGCGGAAACGAAAAACCTTGCGATTTCGCTGCCCGCCGACGCGGCGTTCCATTGGGTAGACTTCGCAACACGGCGATTGCCGCACACCGGTTTTGCAAATTTCTCCAGCGAATGGACAACTTCGGCTGCAGACTGAAATCGATCCTCGACCGACTTCTCCATCATCTTTTGCAATGTCATTTGCAACGGCTTTGGAATGCCGTGGGCAAATCGGGTTATGGCAGGCGGCTCTTCTTCTGTGTGTGCAAGAATCTTACTGACCACTGAATCGTAGGCATCGCCGGTATACGGTGCTCGGCCCGTCAGCAAGTGATAAAATGTGCAACCGAGACTGTAGATATCTGCTCTATGGTCCACGCTGCGAGTGTCGAGAGCTTGTTCGGGTGCTACGTAATCGACAGTACCCATGAATTGCCCGGTCGCAGTCAGGTTTGATAGAGAGTTGATGTAGCGTGCGATACCCAGGTCCAGAAGTTTTACATTTCCATCTTGCAGAAGCATCAGGTTCGATGGCTTGACGTCTCTGTGGATCATGCCTTTCGAATGAGCATGTTGTAAGGCTTTGGCGGCCTCCATAATGACCCATGCCGCTTCCTCATAAGCGAGTGGTCCATTCGTGGCAACGTAACCATTCAAGTCCTTTCCATCCAGATACTCAGTCACTAAGTACAGGCTGTTCTTGATCGCACCACCATCGGTGCATCGAACGATGTTGGGATGCTGTAACGACGCAGCCATTCGGGCCTCTCGACGAAATCGGTTGACCGCTTCGAGGTCATCGTGAAAAAGCGGATTCATTACCTTGATCGCTACAAACAAATCCAACCAGGAATGCCTTGCTAGATAGACTTGGCCCATTCCGCCACCGCCCAGCCACTTCTCGACGATGTACTTTCCAATTGTCTGCCCGACTAAGGATTCCGCCGATCTTTGGGCTGCATCGAGAGGTTGTGCGGGTCCCTGTGGGCGAGAGCCGCGCGCAACTGTTTTGTCACCCTGGCTTGGAGTGACAGCACCTACTCCGATTGGGCTACCGATCGAATCGTCTTTACAAGCCATTGGCTGCGACATGTTTTGCTCCTGGAAATATTGAAACCCGAGAAGCCTACGTCGTAAAGTACGCCTACGGCTAACTGTTAAACGAATTTTCAGCGAAGCTAAGTGGCTCACCGCAACGAATTCGTTACGAGGGAGGGTGAGGCTCCTGCCGAACCGTAACGTTGCAAGCTCGGCAGGAGCCTCGCTCTCCCGAATAGGATTACAGCGGCGGACTCAGCTCCCCTGTGGCCATTCCCACTTGCGTTCCAGGAGTTTGATCGCATCGGCAGCCGGAATCGGCTTGGAAAGATAGTAACCTTGAATCATATCGCAACCGAGCGACTGGAGTTTATGTAATTGTTCGACGGTTTCGACCCCTTCGGCGATCACTTGCAATTGGAGACTTGAGGCGAGGCCGATGATGGTGCGGACAATGGCTAAGTGTTTTTCGGACTCGAACATCCCATTCACAAAGGACCGGTCCACTTTCAAAACATCGAGTGGCATTTGGTGCAAGTATGCGAGCGAAGAGTAGCCAGTACCAAAATCGTCGATCGAGATCTTCGTGCCAATTTCTCTAAGCGACTGCAGGATCGCAATGGTCTGAGCAGGCTGCTGCATCAAAAGACTTTCTGTGACCTCAAGTTTGAGTGAGCCAGGGGATAGTTGAGTTGAGTCTAAGATATCGAGGACTGTTTTCACGAAGCCTTCGGACGTCAACTGACGGATAGAAACGTTGACACTGACCATGACGTCTCTATTGAACTCGTTTCGCCATTTTACAGCTTGTTGGCATGCTTCGCGTAATACCCATTCGCCAATTTCGACGATGAGTCCCTTGGACTCTGCAATTGGGATGAACTCGTTTGGCGGTACAAACCCATAAACCGGGTGGCGCCATCGCAACAAGGCTTCGAAGCCTTCTGTGCGAGTCGTAGAAAGACCGACGATGGGCTGATAGACAAGGGTCAATTCATTCCGTTCGATGGCATAGCGCAATTCGCCGGCCAGTTCAAGTTTCGCAGCCGTTGCGTCAAGCATCTCGCTTTGAAACACACAATAGGAGCTATCCAGCTGGGATTTGGCTTGATACATAGCAGCATCGGCTTGGGTCAAAAGCAAATCGACAGCCGCAGATGAATTGCTATAGTTTTGGCTAGCGGTATCGGCAATTGAGATTCCAACGCTCGCTCGTACCAAAATATCACGACCGCCAACTTTAAAAGGTGTCATCAACGCTTCCTGGAGTCGTTTGGCAACCAAGATCGCGTCGTCTACCCCGCGAATAGACTCTAGCAAGATCGCAAATTCATCACCGCCAATTCTCGCTAAGACGGCATCGGACTTGCGAATGGCATTGTCAAGTCGCTTAGAGAATGAAACCAGGAACTGATCGCCACCATCGTGCCCGAATTGATCGTTGATCAGTTTGAAGTCGTCGACATCTAAGTAGAGGATCGCGAAACTGCGGCTTTGACGCCTCAGAACCTTTTCGACACATCGCTCAACTCGATCGTGAAAGAGCATTCGGTTGGGGAGGCCAGTGAGGGCGTCGGCCACTTTGCCTTCTGTGATATCGGTGAGCGAGCCCGCAATGCGACAAGCCAAGCCGCTGCTATCTTTGATTGCAAGTCCCCGACACAGCATCCATCTGTGGCCCTGACTGCGATCTTGCATTCGCAATTCCGTTTCAAAATGGCTCGTCTCGCCACACAAGTGGGCTTCCAGGTCGGTAAGAACTCGTTTTCGATCTTCGCGATGAACCAATACCAACCAGTCTGCTCCACGTGGATTCCAATTCGGGTCATCGACACCCACCATCGCTCTCCAGCGAGGGGAAAGATAGAGCTCGCCGGTGATCAAGTTCCAGTCCCAAACTCCATCGTTCGTGCCTCGCGATACCAAGGCATAGCGAGCTTCGCTGTCCCGTAGTTCTTTCTGAGCGGCGCGCACTCGCAACTGTGTTTTGACTCTTGCCAATAGAATGGGGCGATCGATCGGTTTGCAAACGTAGTCGTTCGCGCCGCAATCGAACGCTTCGATGATCTGTTCGTTCTCATCGCAAGCGGTCATCATAACCACTGGCAATTCCGAAAGATCAAACATCTGGCGAAGCAAACGAATGGATCGAAACCCATCCATCTCGGGCATCTGGATATCGAGCAAGACCAAGTCAATCGCCGACTCCTTGATCATGGCGAGTGCTTTGCGGCCGTTGTCGGCCTCAAGCACATCGTACCCCTCCTGAGATAGCAGATGTGAGAGTAGCTTTCGCATAGCTGGCTCATCATCGACGATCAAGACGGTCGGAGCATGGCGATTTCCTCGCATAGGCGCATCGGTCGCTGGCAACGCGATCGGCAGTATCGGATTCCACGGGGTATTTGATTGTGGTTGGCCAAGGTCGTACATGGTGGTATGTTCTATGCGTTACCGCAAGAAGTCCTCCAAAAGGTCCAGCGTACGGTCAACTCGTAATCGAAGAGCGGTGAGCGAGCTAGCAACTTCGCGTGAATCGGACTGATCCGCGTGAAGTTCGAGTTCCGAGGCTGTTTTGTAAATCGCTTTAAGCGAACAGTCGGCCGCCGCTCCCTTGAGTTGGTGCGCCGTGTACTTGATCCGTTCGAAATCACCGGCGCATAGAGCACCTTCCAATTCCAGCATACGGTCGGGCAACGTTTCTCGCATTATCTGCAGAATCTGCTTGGTGAATTGTTGATCTCCTCCGCATTGTTCCAACAGTTCATCCGCCTTTAACAAGTCGCGATCGCATAGAATCACTTCGGCTTTCAAGACAGGTTGTAAAGGCACTTGGCTAGTCGGGTCTCGAGTGTCGTCTTCCATAGTTGGCGAGAACGTTGACTGTTCCGTTGTAGCCATGGAGTTTGATGCGGAGATCAATACCTGCGATGTGGGATTCAGATCTGCTTCGATGAGGTGATGCCTGCGAAGGAGCGTCATGATCGAATCGAGTAAGTGATGCGTCATGATCGAATCGAGTAAGTGATTTTGATTGGTGGGTTTGCTGATAACGATCTCAATCCCGGTCTCCTCCAGAGTTTGTCGATTCACGGACTCGTCATGGCTAAAGAGCAGAATGATTGGAGTCTGCTTGAGCGACGGTTGGCTTCGCATGGCTTGGGCAACGTCGCGACCGTTCATTGCCGACATGCAGGAATCCAGGATCACCAACTCAAACGGATGCTCAAGACGCTGCGCCATGATCATGCGTTCGATCACGGCGGTAGAATGCAAACAAACCGAAACGTCCAGCCCCCATTGGTTCAGCTGATTGGTTAGGTTCTCGCAATTGGTCACATTATCATCAACAACCAATACTCGAGTGGTCGGCAGCCGAAGCGAGTTAAGAGCTTTGATGTTCATGGATGCGACAGATGAAATGTTCGATAAACAGCCTCGGAGCATGCAAAACCAAAAATGCAAGTCCAGGGAGTAATAGCTTAGTCTTGTAGGGATTGCGTTTTCCAACGCGAAGAAAACGCAGACAATCAGATTCGCAAGAGCGAAAAGGTGGCAAAATTGGCACACGCGTCAAAGATGGAACAGAGCTTGCCGCTTCAAACGCCTTGGATTACTGCTGCTGTCAATGCTGCTTTGCGTGGCAGGCTACTCAGTCGGATCCATTCTTGATCACTATGTAGCAGGTCACCTTCCGGACCGAATGTATCGATATTGGACAGCCCTAGCGCTGCAAGCTTGTTCCCGTCGCTTGCTCCGCCGGATTGCTTCCAAGAGATCGATTCCCCTATCTGACTTCCGGCCCGTTCGACTTGTTCCATCCACATCTTAGCAGTCGCGTCGATATTTTTTGGGGGAG
Organism: Pirellula sp.; assembly: GCA_031424235.1. Lineage (GTDB taxonomy): Bacteria > Planctomycetota > Planctomycetia > Pirellulales > Pirellulaceae > JBKCUI01. The sequence continues at coordinate 5,701 of JANPHB010000270.1, read as the reverse complement.
ACTTGATACCGCCGCTTATCTCGACTCGATAGCCCGATTCCGGGTTGTTGAACCGTTGAATAATTTGTTGGACCTGGAATTCGATCCACATTTGATCTTCACGATTGGAAACTCGAACATTGACGCGCAGAACTGCTAGGTCTGGAACGACGTTAACCGCCTCCCCACCCCGAATGCGGCCAACGTTGACGGTTACATTGGTGCGCTCGCCATTGAGAGCGTCCATTGCCAACGCCACTTGGCAAGCATGGGTTACTGCGTTGCGGCCTTCGTGGAAGTTGCGGCCCGAATGCGCTGCTTTCCCCCTGACGACAACGATCAACGTCCCTGTACCCTTGCGAGTCGAAACCAAGGAACCATCCGCCAAGCATGGTTCGTAGAGCATCGCAAAATCGAACTCCGGCGCGATCCTTTGCCAAAGATCGATCGATGCGGGTGAGCCGATCTCTTCATCGGGCGTAAGGACAATGGACAGATCGATTTGCGAAAGATCGAGAAATTTTTTCGCCGCCAGGACCGCCCATCTCATGATGACGATACCTCCTTTTGCGTCGATGACTCCAGGACCTCGCATTCGCAATTCTGGTTGCCCGGCAGGACCCATGACCTCAAAGCGTTCGCAGATTTGAAATGGGTTTTCAGGTCCATAGACCGTGTCAAAGTGAATCGTCAGAAGAAGCTTTTTCTTTTTTCCAAAGCCAGTGCCAGGAACATTCCATCGCAAGGCTGGTTCAGTGGCTTGCGAACGAATCACTGCCTGGTCGTCCAGAACCTCATAGGTCGGCAGCTCGATCCTTTCGACTGTTGAACTGATCGGTTCAAAGTATTTGATTAGCCAGTTGGCCACCTGACTCAGGCCAATCAGGCTATCTGAGCCAGAATTCAGATTGCATAGGCTCTCAAGCTCATTTGCCATCTGAGCTTGATGTTCAGCCAGCCAAGCTTGTACATCTTGCATTGGCTAGTAACTTGATCCAGCAGGTGCAGACTTGATTGGTTCAATCGCTGGCATCCCAAGTCGCTTTCTGGCTTCATCGAGCATCTCGGAGGTTCTTGACGAGCCAACTCGCGTGACTCCCATGTCCCTGACTTTGATGAGTGCATCGCAGTCTCGGATGCCGCCCGCCGCTTTGACTTGGACGGGTGACTGGACGTTGTCGAGCAGCAACTGCAGGTCCTCCATGGTCGCTCCGCCAGTACCGTAGCCCGTGCTCGTCTTGACCCAATCGGCTCCGACATGGCAGCAGATTTTGCAAAGCTGAATCTTTTGGGCTGAGTTCAAGTAGCAATTCTCGAAGATGACTTTGACGCGTCGTTTGGCGGCGTGGGACAGCTTTACGATCGCGTCGATTTCATTTTCGACCAATTTCCAATTGCCGCTCAAAACAGCGCTGATATTGGAGACCATATCCAGTTCGAGGCACCCCTCTTCGATCAATTGTTCAGCCTCGAACAACTTGGTCCGCGTTGTGTTTCCACCGTGAGGGAAACCAACCGTGCTACTCGGCGCGACGGTGCTGCCCGACAGCAGCTCGGCGCATCGTTTGTGGTAATAAGGCATTATGCAAACACTGCCGACGTCGTAAGCGATAGCCAATTGGATTCCAGCCTCAAGCTGCTCGACAGTCATTGTAGGGTTCAACAACGAATGATCGATCATTTTCGAGAGGTCGGAATACTGAAATGCGGCCATAAGAAGAGAGCTTTCGGCTGAGGAGTTTGATCGTTTTGGAAGCAGAAAAGTTTAGCAACAAAGCAAGTTGCGATCTAGGGATAGGGGATAGGAAGGCTTAAGGCTTAAGGTTTAAGGCTTAAGGGCCAAAGAAGTAGGCACATTCCATGTGCCATCCACCAGTAATCATTGTCATCCACCAGTAATCATTTTCAATTCACTCTAGCGGACGGCACGACGGAGCGTGCCTGCTACTTTTGTCGCCTGCGCCAAACATTTCCAAAAATCTGGCATACTGCTATCGAATCGATCATTGCTTTGGCGTTAAACTGATACTGTGAAAGGATTTGCTTCCCAGAAAACGATTTTGACACCGATTTTCCATGTCTCAACCTACCCGTTCGATTCCGCTTAGAAAACTTGAGCCAGCTTTGTCGTGGCAAAACCGAGAGCGACTTCTTTTGGCGCCCTACGCGATGTTCGCTGCCCATTCGTTGGGACGCGAACATTCCGAGGAACAGCACGAATATCGAAGCCCGTTCCAACGCGACCGCGATCGCATCCTGCACAGCTCGGCTTTTCGCCGACTAAGCGGGAAAATGCAGGTTTTCACAGGGGACATGGGGGACTACCATCGAACCCGCTTGACGCATACCAATGAGGTGTCCTCGCTGGCCAGAACGATCGGTCGGACACTGCGACTCAACGAAGACTTGATCGAGGCTATGGCGTTGTTGCACGATATTGGCCACCCGCCGTTTGGTCACTGCGGCGAAGACGCATTGCAGGCATGCGTTAAGGAATTTGGCGGCTTTTCGCATAATGCGTTCGCATTGGAGTTAGCAACGCGGATCGAGCAGCGCTATACCTCCTATCCCGGACTGAACTTGACCCATGAAGTGCTATCAGGCCAACAATTTCGATCAGACAAAGACTCAGGCACCGTTCCCATGCTCGAAATCCAGGTCGTGGATTCGGCTGACAGTATTGCCTACGATGCGCATGACCTTGACGATGCTCTGAAGCTAGGATTGCTCAGTTGGCAGCAGTTGTCGGGTCTTGGGTTGGTTCAGCGTGTGCGAAAACTCGCTCCCTTGGATCAAAGCAGTCAGAACAATCGTCGGCAAATGTTGGTTCATACGCTCATCGACATCCAGATGGACAACTTCCTTCAGTATTCGATGGGTTTGCTGGCGGAGGCTGGCCAATTGGACAGCCAGGCCGTCCAAGATGTCGGCATCTTGCTTCAAATGTCGCCGGAAATGCAGTCCGACAAGGAGGAGCTCGAAGAATTTTTGTTTGAGCATGTTTATCGCCATCCCAAGCTGGTCGAAGTACGATTGAGGGCCGCAACGCGACTGAATCAACTCTATCGACTCTTGAGGGCTTATCCCCATCGATTGCCTGAGCGATTCCAGAAATGGTGCTCAGAATGGGGAGTGGAGCATACCGTTGCCGTGTACTTGGCCGGGATGACGGACCGATTTTGTGACGATCAATACATCGCGTTAGTCGAATTGGGGCGGGATTCAGCTCAAGATTGGAGCTAACCCCGCACTGAAGAATTTTCCGAATATAATTGCGAAAATGCCCAAGAAATCAAAACACGTTTCGAACTGAATGGACCATGCACAAAAAACTAATTCCTATCGTTCTCCTGTTGTCAGCTTTCAGTCCAAGTTTCGCGTTTGCCCAACGTCCATCTGCGCCAAAGCTGTTCCCGCAAAAAACGCTGCTTTACGCTCGAGTGGACGACACGCGTGAGCTTAAAGCGAAGATGGCGGAAACATCCATGGGCAGGATTTCGAATGATGCGCAGATCAAACCCATCCTTAACTCATTCTACAGCTCATTCTCGACCCTCGTTCAAGGGATGCAGGATGCAGTCGGTGTCAATTTAGACGAGCTTCTCTCCATCCCCAATGGCGAACTCGCGATCGCTCTAGTCCCGACGAAAACCAATCCCGTCTTTTGTGCGCTACTCGAGGCAGGCGATGAATTGCCAGCCGTCAAACTCATGATCGGTCGGCTCGAGGATAGGATCGCTCAGAGCGGTGGTGGCAAGACGACCAAAGAAGTCGGAAAAATATCCGTCAATCAAATCCGAAATGGAACGCGAGAAGATCGGCAACTTGGCTTCTTTTTGGATTCCGGTGTTCTCGTTGTTTGCAGCAATGCTGAATATGCGGAAACGCTTGCGCAGATATGGCAGGGAAGTGGAATTGACCACAAATCCCTGGCTGACAATCGAGAGTTCACCACCATCTTGAGCCGCTGCGTTGGCACCGCTGGTGAACGTCCACAAGTGTCTTTTTATGCAAACCCGCTCGCTCTTTACCGAGAAGTTTCGAAGAACCAATCGAACTCCTTGATCGTTTTGACCACGCTTAAGACGATCGGCTTAGATGGGATCAAGGGAATCGGCGGTAGTGCGATCTTTTCGCCCAACGATTTTGACTCGATTATTCACGCCCACTTGCTGTTGGACAACAACCGCCGCGGAGTGATGCGAGCCGTTCGACCGAAAAGTGGAGCGACCGAGCCCGAGCTCTGGGTTAACGACAAGGTAGCCAGCTATGGCACAATGAACTGGGATTTTGACAGGACCGTAAAGGCCATTGCCGAGATCGTAGATTCGTTCGGTGGCGAAAACACTTTCGAAAACAATGTCATTGCCAATGGCAGCCGACAAATCGGACTCGATCTGCGCAAAGACGTTTTGGAATTGCTCAATGATCGGGTGTCACTCGCGCAGCTCATTCTACCAACCAAGCGAATCAACGGACAAAGCAATCTCGTTGGGATTCATGTCAAAGACGTTCAGCGACTAAAGTCCGACGTATTGCCGCGATTTTTTAACAAGATCAAATCGAGCGATGCAAGGTGGACCTCGAAGGTTATTGGTGACTCCACCGTCTATTACGTAGATGTCAAAAACGAGAGTCCATCTGTTCGAGTCCCGCAGCCTGCGTTTGGGGTGGTCGGAGATGACCTGCTCGCTAGCGACGCGATCGAGTCGATCGAACAAGCGATCAAAACATATTCAAGCGGCGACGATCTTTTGAGTGAATCGATCGAGTACAAACTGGTTCGCGATCGGATCAAGGCGCAACTGAAAGACAAAGAAACGTCGATCATGTCCTATCAACGGCCGGAAGAATCGTTGCGATTGTTTTACGATTTGGCCAGCGATTCGGATAACATTTCGCGTCTGGAAGGCGTATCGGCCAACAACCCATTCTTCACCGCACTTGTAACCGCACTGAAAGGGAAAAACCTGCCTCCGTTCGAGGTTATTTCAAAGTACCTGGCACCGTCGGGAGCCTTTGTTGTGGAAGAAGAAGACGGCTTGCACTACACCGCGTTTAGTTTGCGACGAGAATAGTCGATCTACGCACATCGCCATGCGTGTAGCGGATTTCGTGAGAAATCCGCGTTCTCATTTAGCAGCCCTCAGGGCTTGGTAGTCACAACCACAAGCGCCGGATTGATACGCCGATGCGTGGTTATGGAACCTTTGCCGCGGCTTACTTTGATTTTGTCGTCTGTGTCGGAACGAGCTTAGGATCGAACTTTGCACCAGCTGAAACTTGAGTCAGTGTTAATCGCACTTTGGTTGGAAAGAACTTTTCGTGGTCGGCGCGCTTGTGCGCGTGGCCGGAACCACCGCTATTGTCCTTGATCACCAAATCCATTTGCTTGATCCCTTCCGACCAAACGATGGAATCGTTTTCCCAAAACTCCTTCATGGAAATATCTTTTTCATAGACGCCGACCTTCTTGTACACATCGGTGCCGAGACAGCCGTACCCGTTCTTCTGACCTTTGTTCGGTATATAACAGATGCTCCAGGTTGTCGGTTCGTCTCCTGCGGGTTTCTCCAAGACCTCTAGCAGCCCGTTGAACAAATGAGAATTTTGGAGCAACGCATTTCTTTTCTCGAGACGCGTGCGTTTCGTTGCCAAAGGCCGATTTTATTCTCCGAGATGACTCGAAACCGATTGTAGTGCGTTCTGGTGAGGTTTCGAA
>JANPHB010000269.1:0-20707 GCA_031424235.1 Pirellula sp. | reverse complement strand
ATTGGATAGCAAATTCACCAGCTTGCGCGTTTTGAAGTTGCACAGTATTGAGAAATGTAGCTGAATTCGTGAGAATTCAGACGCTTTGCAATCAAGACGCGGCCAGAATTCTCACGAATTCTGCTACAAAAACACAAGTGTGCAACTTCAAAACTTGCGCGTCGTGCAAAGGTGGTTTTATGCTGCCGCGCGCCCATTGGTTTAACAGTCAGCCGAAGGCGTACTGAACAAGAAACGGAGTACGCCTACGGCTGACTGTTAAACGACTTGCCTTTTATGCCTATGACTCGCCTGCGTACTCTGCGCAATCTCGCAACTCCTCGACAAGTCCCGCGATGACTGGCCCGACCCACGCCATTGTTGAAACGGCTGCGGCAGGAGCATAAGAACTCAGTACGGAACCGAAAGTGTCTTTTGCTGTCGCGACTTCCTGTGGTTTGGCTTTGGCCAAGAATCCATCGATCGAAATCGCAGACGCTCCGAGTTGAATGCAACGGTACATCGAAACGCCATCCAACAGATTGGCAGAGACCAAGAGTTTTGTTTTGGTGCCAGAATCATGTACCGCTTTGGCCGAATGCTCTAACGTCGATTCGAGCGATGCCAACTGAAGGCTACTCCCCGATGCCATTCCAAATTGGACATCAACTAGTAACGTTAGGAAATCAAAGCCGCTATCGATTAAGAATCGCAAGTCTTCGTAAATCGAACCCGGCGCGACTGCCGCTCCGATCGGACACTTTCCTTCCGTCAGGACACGCAGTACCTCAACGCGTTTGGCAACCTGCTCGAAGTCGGTGATTTCGACGGGCAGGCCAGGAGTCCAACGCGATCTTCTGGAATTTGCCAACACCTGAAATGGGCGGCCGACCAACTGCAACTCAATCGCTGCCGCGCCTTGAAACGATTCGACATCGATCGGCTGGTCCAGTTGTAGGGCCGCGATACGCTTCAGCCTTTCTAACGAACCCAGTTGAGGTTCCTTTGAATTGCGTTCCGCCGGAGGCAATGCGTCGCCGAGCCATGCAATCCCAAAGCGATCGAGTTCCCACAAAAGATGCCTTTTGGCCAATTGCGACAGATTGGCGTCGGATGTCAAGCGGGTGAATAGTGGAGCCCCCAGTAAAAGCCCGTCGCTGTTGTTCGAAGTCGGGATATTGCATGCGATCCCCGACTCGCTTCTCATCAATGGGTCGATTCTGGCCAGCAAGGGTTCGCATCGCAATGAGCCTAATTTCGATTCTCTGGACATATTATTCTTATTCTCAAGCGAGGGTCGATCGAAAGACGCGGAACTCTTTGCCTGCAGCTGCGATGTTCGACTTGAGCATCATCAAACCGATTTTGAGTCGATCGGGCTCCCTTAATCTTTGCTCTTCGATGTCTGGGCTGATCGAACCGGCATCACCTCGCAGGTAGATCGTTCCGCCACGCATCCCGTGCCCCATATCAAGGCCTGCAGAACCCGCTACGACCAACGTTCCACTCTGCATTCCAAATCCGGCATAGTTGGCAACCGATCCACGAACAACAACATCGGAACCCTGCATTCCCGTCGCAGTTCGATCGCCCGAATTTCCGTAGACTGCGATGAGGCCACCGGCGCCTAAGGCACCCATTGCATTCCCGGCGTTGCCATTCACGACCAAAACGCCCGAGGCAATCGAATGGCCAAAAAAATCACCAACGCTCCCTTCCACATGGCATTGGCCGTCGCCAAAAGAACAAAGGCCAAAATCACCAATCGAACCGTCAACCGCGATCTCGCTTACACCTCGAAGCCCCGCCCCAATGAAATCATGGTTATTCGCGCCAGCGATCTTGATCGAGATTGGTGGCACAGAGGAATCTTCTGAATCAACCTCCGCGACTTTCTTCAAATGCAAACGGATGGCGGTAAGCATCTCGATAGGAGATACCAAATCCAAGTTGAAATTTAGTGTGGATGCCGATGGGTTTTCCATGGAACGGAGCGACTAGCGGTGGAACAGACGGACGGGAGGAAGTCTTCGCCACCTAGTTTAGTCGAGTTGGCTGGATTGCACGAATCCATTTTGCATTCCGAGCCAAACCAAAAGGCTTTTTTGCAAATGCATGCGGTTTTCGGCTTGTGGGAAAACGATGCTGCTCTCCGAATCGATCACGTCATCTGTGATTTCCAAGCCCCGACGGGCTGGCAGACAATGCAGCACTTTGGCGTGCCCGGGGGCCGATTTCATCATGGCCGAGTTGATTTGATAAGGCGAGAAATCGGCTGTTCTGGCTTTGGCTTCGGCCTCCTGACCCATGCTGGTCCAAACGTCGGTATAGAGGAAGTCTGCATCGCGCACCATCGCACCAATATCCGTCCCTTGTTCGAAGTCGAGTTGGCCGAAATGGGATCGAATGCGATCGATCAGCGGTTTTTCAACATGGTATTTCGCAGGCCCAACTAGCCGAAACTTCATCCCACAAATCGCAGCGCTCTTCAGAAGTGAACGAGCCACGTTGTTACCATCACCGACAAACGTGAGCTGCTTTCCACGAAGGCTCCCGCCCGAGAACTCCCGCATCGTCATCATGTCCGCCATCGCTTGGCAAGGGTGCGATTGATCGGTCAGACCGTTGATGACGGGCAGGACATTGTGCGAGGCAAGTTCGTCGACTGTCGACTGAGAGATGGCGCGGCAAACGACGAAATCACAGTACCCCGCCAGTACACGTACGAAATCCGAGATGGTCTCTCGTTCTCGCCAACCAACGTCGTTGGTCAAATAGATCGCAGCACCACCCAACTGGATCATGCCAGCTTCGAAACTGACGCGCGTTCGCAAACTGGCTTTTTCAAACAGAAGTGCAAGATTGCGATTCTTGAGGACATCCGGACGATGACCTTGACCAAGTTTTCGTTTTATAGAATCGGCCAGGTCTAGGATGTCGTGATATTCGTCGACGTTTAAGTCGAACAGCGAACGAAGATGCTTCATATTTTGTTGGACTGTCGGTTTTGAATAATCTCAGTACCGATCCCTGCTGTCGTATAAATTTCTAGAAGAAGTGAGTGACGAACTTGGCCGTCGATGATGTGCACTTTGCCGACTCCGCGATCCAACGTCGACAAGCATGCTTCTACTTTTGGAATCATGCCACCCGCAATGACGCCATCTTCGATCAGCTGCCGAGCTTCTTTTGCCGTGAGAGAATGAATCACGCTGTTGGGATCGGACTTGTCGCGTCGTACGCCATTGACGTCACTGATGAAGATCAGTTTTTCGGCGCCCAAAGCCTCGGCCACTGCCATGGCAGCGGTATCGCCATTGACGTTGTACTTTTGGCCCAGCGAATCGATGCACATCGAAGGGATGATTGGAATTTGTTCGGTATAGGACAAAGCTTCGATGGTTTGACGATCCACACTTGTGACTTGCCCCACGAAGCCCAGATCAAGCGCTTCGGAGCCTGGTTCGTCCAGCAAGAGTTTTTCGCCGAATAGAACATTGGTGGTGCGGAAATTGAGATTCATCGCGCGACCACCCAATCGTTCGATTTCGTTGGTAAGCTGCTCGTTCAGCTCATAGGCCAGCGTATTCTCAACGATCTCGAGAGTTCGCGAGTCCGTCACGCGGCGGCCTTTGACCCAAACAGGCTCGATCGCTGCTGCTTCCATTGCTTTGTTAATGGAGGGGCCACCGCCGTGCACAACCACAGGTCGCATCCCGACCGTCTCCATGAAAATGATGTCGAGAAGCGTGTGGCGCATAGCGTCTGGATTGGCCATCAACGATCCGCCTAGTTTGATGACGGTCGTCTTTCCTCGAAACTTTCGGATCCAGCCCATCGCTTCGATGAGCGTATCGGCTTTCGCAATTGCATCCTTAGTTGAATTCAATTCATTACCTGTCGTTCCGGCCATATTCATCGTTATCGAATGGGCCAATAAATAAACGCCGACGCGATTCGAGATCGAGCCGGCGATGCGGTTTTTGAGTTTACGGGGTGGGTGCTACTAAAATTGTCAGCGGGGAAACGCAGCATTATACAATCAAACAGGCCGCCGTGTCAACATTTTGTGGCTTTCCCAGGCCTGGACGGGATTGGGAGGGCTGAGCCTTAAGAGACACAGCCGACAAAAGTAGCAGGCACTCTCCGTCGTGCCGTCCGCTGGAGTGAATTGACAATGATTCCTGGTGAACGGCACATGGAATGTGCCTACTATTTTGACTTTGACGCCTAATGACGGTTCCAATAAACAACTGCGTTATGTGTTGCTCGGCCGACGGCGATAATGTCCTTGCGGCCATCGCCATCGAGATCGGCAACGACCATATCCTCGACGGCAACTTGGCCTGGCTCCACAAGCGTGCGTTCCCATTTTTCGCCCGCGAAGTCATAAACACGAATGCCGCATCGATGAGGCGCCGCATCGTCGCGAACTCCAACCACAATCTCATCATCCGAATCGAAATCCAGGTCGGCACAAGCAACGGCATGTCCCCACTTGAGCTCTTTATCGATCACATTGCGAAGCATGAAACGAAGTCCACGCGTTCGATCGTGCGAATACACTACGACTTGATCGCCGTGCCAAGGTTCGATTGTGGCGATAAAATTACTTCCTCCCGTCAAGTGACCGAGTCGAATTTCGCTTGAGCCTCGTGCAGGAGCGGTGCCTTGATGCCCCATGCCTTGTGGGTAATTGAATTTCCGCAAGTCTTTGGTGAACATGATTCGGACCGCACCTTCGTAGCTGGCGGTTAGGATGTCTGTGTTCCCCTCATCGTTCATGTCGACGATTTCGAAGTTATGAGCGACGTGCTTTGACTCATCGAGCACCTTCATGGGCCAAGGCTCAGTGTTCGGTTTCGACGGGATTTCAAAGTGCAGTAATCGCACAGCCGCTTGGTCGAAGGCGGGTGCTGTCGTGTTGCGTCCTTTGAGGGGCAACACAATCAATTCCATTCTACCATCCTTATTGAGGTCGCCCCAGTTCATGCGGTGCGTTGTAGGTTCCTCGGCGATCTTGGTGTAAGCCCAAGGTTGTCGCGGGTCTTTGGGGGATTTGAGCCAACCGATTTCACCGCCGGACGCAGTGTTGTTAGGCTGCCATTCATGCCCTATTGCTAGATCCACGACTCCATCCTGGTCGATGTCATAGGGAGCCATGCAAACGTTATCGTTTTTGGCGTCGGGAGTAGCGTGAATGACATGAACTTGCCAAGTTGGATTCTCTAGCCAGAGATAACGTTTGCTATCGGCGATGAGAATGTCGAGTTTTCCATCGCCACTGAGGTCTAGCGTTCGAACCGCGTAGCCCACTTGCAACTCGACCGGTAGGACTTGGGGTGTCCACTGCGACAGAGCGATGCTCGATGACAATCCCAAAGCAAAAATGACTCTAAGCAATAAAACAAAACAATTCAATTTGACACGCACTCTAATGATCTCCTTTGACAACGCTGGTGTACCGGCTTCAGCCGGCTGAGCGATAGCCCCGGCCTCCAAGAGTGCTGGGCATTCGTAGAGAACCGCGGCTAACGCCGTGCTTAGTTTAGCAGGTTCTCATTCTGAGTGCGTGCTGAGCCTTACTCAGCGTTCGTTGCGACGCGCCCCATTTCCTCCATCGCAGTTCCATACGAGTCTGCTTCGCTTGAACCAGAAAAGCGTCTCATGTTTTTCCATGCTGAAAAATTGATGCGCATCAAAATATCGGCCCCAAGAACGGTGATAAGCATCGACTTTCCCGTCGTTTCGAGGAAAAGCTGTAGGACATCCAGCGGTTGAAGCAGGGACGTTTTCGGGTCAAAACCAAATACGCGAATCCCCTGGAAATTGAGCGTTACTAAAAAGATCAGTAGACAACCGCCTGCGATTGCCGTAACAGCTCCTACCGATGCACGAACACGGCTGAAGCTCTTGTAATCCGCAGGCGAGGCGAGAGGACGCGTCAAGATATCCATTCGAAACGAATAAAGAAGCGGAGCCAACAGAAGCAGCGCCATCCCGACAAAGAAAAACGGCCCACTCGCAACTTGATTGATCGCAACGAACATGACCATCAGGACCAGCGAATAAAACGGTGCTGCCGCAACGAGGAACCAACCTGGCAATATGGACTGTGGGAGCAAAGTCTTAACACGAAGACAACTCCGTTGAACTCCCGGCACCAACGATAGCACTGTTGGGAGAAGTGTGAGGAAATACTCAGCGCCGTACGCAATTCCATAGGCGAATTCCTCCATCTTTTTCTCGGCAATACTGGCTGAGGCATCATGCGGCTCAGCGTAGCTCCAACCCCACGGGCAAAGGGCAATCAACATGGGAAACAAAAACGAAAAAGCGAACGCAATAGCCATCGCACGGTGCGTGAAGTGAAACTTGGTCCAGAAGAAAACCACCATCAATGCTGTAAGTGGCAATGCATACCATGACAAAACCTGAATGGTTTCAATTATGATGCCGAAGTACGTTTGAAACTCCTCTTCGGTCGCGTTAACGTCTTCGTCCTCGCTTTCACTAACCACCGAAGGAGCGGGAAGAGCCAGCCCCAAGCTTGCGTTGAGGTGCGATTCGATCGTTGATAGGAACTCAGGTTTTTGACCTGTTGCACTCATGGATCGAAATGTCGAGAGTCCCGCCGACAAAGCAGTACACAAAACGACAAAGATCATGACGCTCCGCCGCCAAGCGAAGTAGTTTTGGATCACGGGAGTGTCGATGTGAACGCCGTTCAACATTGCAGCCTCTGTTGGGCTGCAGGTTACGGTTTGCAAATTGGATGCAAAAGATCGTCGGAGAACGTTTAGGAGAAACATCAGAGAGCCCTAATCCAATTTGCTATTTGGCTTTATCGAGTTCAGCACCCAACGGCATCACGCCCATCTGTCTCGCCTTCGAAATGGAGATGAGTTGAGTGTCCGGGTCTTCGTTGGATTTGAAGCCTTCTTCATTTTCGATAATTTGGTTTTTGCCTACCTCAAGGGCGGAAGCGAACGTTGCATGCGATGCTGCAAATTCCTTTTGCTTGAGCTTTGATGGTAACTTTGGCAACTCGACTACTGGCTTGAGATTGTCACTTCCGAGCATTGTCGTCTCCAAACCAAAGATGGTCGGATTTTCCTTGTCCCCGTCCGAGAAAGCCAGAAAACAATGTCCGGGCACCATAACCAAGTATGCATCAAGTCCGATTCGGCGCAAGATGCTTGCCATAAGCACTGAGCCATCCACGCAATTGGCTTGCGAAGACTTCACTGTATCATCGAGGAAGCGAACGGTTTGGCTATACACGAACTTGCTTGGTGGAGACGTGGAGACATCACTGTACTTAATGCCTCGGCGCTGGAGAGCGTTCCAAATGGCGAAAACCTGCGCGAGCACTTCTTCTTGGCTTCCGGATTGGTAGCCCGTGAAACCGTTGATCAATTCTTGATCTTTGGCGGCGCTCAATGCTTCCCTAAGCAACCCGTCGATCCACGGGTGATTTTCATTGACATAGGCGGCAAATGTCACGGAGACATCTTCCAGTTCTTCGCCGGCATCATCCAGCTTGACGTAGAACGGGCATTCGTTGATGGAGCGAAGTAAAACCGTCTCATCAATGTCCGCAATCACTTCGTCGTCGATCGTAACCTTGATCTTAAGATTCGCAGGTTTCTGCTGGTTGCATTTGCGGAGTGCGTCATAATCCCATCGCGCTTTTGGATAGATATGGACGATGTCATATTCCGCGTCGATTTCGCCTTCCCATTTCGACTTCTTGAGAAAGCCGTCGCCTGTGATTTCAACAACGATGTTAGCACCTTCGGGAACGTTTTCAAGCTGGACACCGACGCTTCCATTTTCGTCGCCGAAGAGAGGGATTTCGCCGTCTTCCAATTCCGGATCGTCTTCGGACTTCTTGTCTTCTGCTCGCTGTTCATCGCCATTCCAATCCACCGTCGCGGTGGAAATGATATAGCTGGGGAATAGATCGTTTCCCGTGTAACTCAAGAAAGTAGCAGATGGCTCGTCCGCGATGAGGGAAATTGATGTGCAAAGAACGAAGCAGAGTGTGACCAAGCAAAGGCGGAGCATTCGAAGGTGTTTCCTAGGCAATAACGAACCGAACGAAAATGGTGACCTGTCCGGAGACTTATAACCTGCGAATTGTGGTTGATACTGTTGCAGGCTCCGCACGGTCCCCTATTTGAAAGAAAGCAATTCGGTTTGGGAACTCTGTAGCGGTTAAACGGATTGTGTTCATCATTTTTCTGCGTTCGATTTTTCTGCCTAACTCTGGGGCTTTCGTTTCAGTGATTGGGAAAGTGTAACCATTCGCGACTAAGTATTTTCACAAGCTGCCGCGTCAAAAGATCGGCTGAATTCTTACGAATCCAGCTACGAATCACTTACCTTATTGCTTGAATCATCGACTCGCGACGCGAAATAAATACTCAACGACGACGGTGTTGAGTAAACTAGTAGTTCCCGTTTTGCCATCTGCCCCCGCACGCGTTCGCTACAGTAGTGGCACTCCTCTCCTTCGCTGGAATTCCATTCGAATGAAAATAACTCATCACGGCGGTCATACTGGCGTCACCGGCTCCTGCCACGAGTTGCATTACGCCGATTCGCGATCGGTTTTGATTGACTGCGGCATGTTTCAAGGACAAGACGCTCGCGGTCGCAGCGGAATGGAAATCGACTTCCCTATCGACGATGTGCAAGCGTTGATTTTGACCCACGTCCACATAGATCATATCGGTCGCATTCCTTATCTTTTTGACGCCGGCTTCAACAAACCTATTTATTGCACCAAACCGACGGCCAAGCTGCTGCCGATCATGATGGAGGACGCGATTCGACTTGGGATCACTCGCAATCGACGCGTGATTAAGGAGTTTCTAGAGGATCTGAAACGACTCATTCGGCCGATTCCCTATGGCAAGTGGACCAATTTGCAGACAGGGAAATCGCACGGTGACGCCCCCGAAGCAAGTAGCAAGCAGTTGGAGTTTCGGTTCCAACAAGCTGGCCACATTCTCGGCTCCTCGTATGTTGAGACCCAATGTGGTGATGATCGCTACGTATTTAGCGGGGACTTAGGATCGCGATGCACTCCCATCTTGAACGACCCAATCAGCCCGGAACGTGCGGATGTGCTCGTGCTGGAAAGCACTTATGGCGATCGCATTCACGAGGGACGTGAGACGCGTCTGCATCGGCTCGAATCGATATTGTGTGAGACCATGCAGAATAAAGGCGTCACGATCATTCCCGCCTTCAGTCTGGGCCGCACACAGGAGTTGCTATACGAAATGAATCTGATCATGGAAGAGATCGGACACAAAACCCAGTGCACGTTGCTTAAGCAAATCGATGTCATCATCGATTCACCGTTGGCACTCAAACTGACAGACATTTACGAGCAAATGAAAGAGTTTTGGGACGAGGAAGCTCAAGAGGTTTTGACGATCGACAAGCAACCCCTCGTCTTCAAGAACTTAGTTGAAATCGACCGCGGCGCCGAGCATCATCAAACGATCAACTATCTGTTGAAGTCGGGCAAGCCCGCCATTGTGATTGCCGGCAGTGGCATGTGCACAGGCGGCAGAGTCGTCGACTATCTCAAAGCCTTCCTCGGTCGTGAAAACACCGACGTGGTCTTTGTCGGTTTTCAAGGGACCGGTACGCTCGGTCGAGAGATTCAAAAATGCGAGGGAGGACAAGGAAAGGTTTGGATCGACCATCAAGAATTCGAGGTCAAAGCCAAGACGTACACGCTTCATGGTTATTCCGCCCACGCGGACCAAAGCGATCTACTCCGCTTTGTGCAAAGGATCCCCAATAAGCCAAAGGAAATCAGACTCGTTCACGGCGAAGCCAACGCCAAAGCGGCCCTTGCAGAAAAACTTAAAAGTCTCGATTACAACGTAACATAAAGTCGGTTGATTTATTCGTTTAACAGTCAGCCGTAGGCGTACTCAATTGACCGTACGCCTACGGCTGACTGTTAAACGAAATGCATTCGGCAAATCCAAACCCAATTACAAACCTTCATGCAAAACGCTATCTGTCCACTCACCATCCCTACCTCCATTGCGTTCCTATTCGGACTGTCGCTATTTGCGAACGCCCAAGCGAACGACTGGACGATCCAAACCATCGCAGGCACCGGCAAAGCAGGATTCAGCGGCGATGGTGGACCAGCGCTCCAAGCCCAGCTCGATAATCCGTTCGGAGTCGTTCGTGGGCCTGACGACTGCATCTGGTTTTGCGAATACTCTGGGCAACGCATTCGTCGCATTCGCCAAGATGGCAAAATCGAGACAATGGCTGGCAACGGCACCAAAGGTTACTCAGGTGACGGGGGGCCTGCGTTGAATGCCACTTTCAACATGCCGCACGAAATTCGTTTCGATAAAACAGGAAATCTTTACGTTGTCGACATGATGAACCATGTCGTTCGTAAAGTGGACACAAAGACGGGGATCATCTCAACCTTCGCCGGTGCCGGCACAATGGGATACTCGGGCGATGGCGATGCCGCGAACAAATCGCAATTGAACAAACCGCATAGCATCCAGTTCGGACCTGAGGGGCAGCTCTTGATATGCGATATCGGCAACCACGTCATTCGAGCCGTCGACATGACAACCCATCGCATTTCGACCTTCGCAGGAACAGGTAAAGCGGGTGTGACTCCTGACGGCTCCGCTATTGCAGGAACACCGCTCAATGGCCCCCGTTCCATCGATTTCGATCGCCAAGGCACTTTATGGTTAGCGACTCGCGAAGGGAATCAAGTTTTCCGAATGGACTTAAAGGCCAGTCGCATTTTCCACATGGCAGGAACTGGCAAAAGCGGCTTCGATGGGAATGGCGGACCTGCAAAGGACGCAACCCTTAAGGGGCCGAAGGGGATCGCGATCGACAGTCAAGGCAATGTCTGGCTAGCTGACACGGAAAGCCACAGCGTTCGCAGGATCAATGCCAAAACTGGAAACCTAGAACTCATCGCAGGTACGGGAAAACTCGGTGACGGCCCGGACGGCGACCCATTGCAATGCAATCTTGCGAGACTCCACGGCATCTTTGTAGATTCGGACGACTCCGTCTACATTGGTGACAGCGAAGCCCACAAGATAAGAGTCTTGCGAAAAAGTGCACGTCGCTGAGTGCCGTGATTTGCCCTATCACGCTAAGTGGCCGTATCACTTTTGAACCCAACAAAAGCTTGGGAGAAATTGGGAGGGCGAGGCCACCCGAGCAATGAATTGCTTAGGTAAACCCGTTGAAATCAAAAGCAATTCAAAAGGAAAGTGAGACGGCCTCCTAAGGCACCCGCCAAGTCCCGACTAGCCTTAGTGGACATCGACGACACGAGGGCCTAGCACTTCGAATCGCGGTGTTATTCCCAGTCCCGGCAAATCGCTTGCTCGCATAAAACCGTGGTCGCGTTGCGGAGCGCCTGTCGCAGTACTCACCGTCACGTAACTATTGAAGTCCGTACTGGTAAAGCGATATTCTTCCGGAGTGCTGTGGGCTAAATGGGCGATAGCTGCGGTCGTGATATCGCCCCCCCAACTGTCTTCGAGTGTCATTGCGATTCCCATGGAAACGCAAAGATCGCGGGCTTGTTTGGTCTTGGTCAGGCCTCCTAGCTTGCTGATCTTTAAGTTCACGACATCCATGGCCAAATCCGCCTTGCAACGCAACAGCATCTCCAAGTTATCGATGTTCTCATCGAGAACAAACGGATGATCCGTGTGACGGCGGACGGCCAAGCACTCTTCGTAGGTGAGGCAAGGTTGCTCAATATAGACGTCCACGTTTTTTACGGCACGCACGACACGCATGGCTTCGTGCTGTGTCCAGCCCGTGTTCGCATCTGCAACCAATCGCTCATTCGGAGAGAGCATAGCGCGCACCGCATGGATTCGTTCGATATCGGTATCCGGATCGCCACCTACTTTCAATTGAAACCGCGTATAGCCCTCAGAACGGTAGCCAGCTACTTTTCTCGCCATGGTTTCCGCTGACTCTTGCGAGATCGCTCGGTATAGCCGGACGCTTTCGCCAAATCGACCACCCATCAACACACAGACAGGCAGTCCCGAAACTTGGCCGAGAATATCCCAACACGCGATATCGATTCCAGATTTCACGTAGGGGTGGCCTTTTAACGCTGCGTCCATGCGATGGTTCAGCTTCGCGAGTTCACACGGGTCATAACCCATCAAATGCGGGCCAAGCTCACGTAGACCGGCGCGAACTCCTTCGGCGTAGGCTGGCAAGTAAAACGGACCTAGCGGACAAACTTCGCCATATCCAATAAGACCCGTGTCCGTCTCAACTCCGACAATCGTACTGTCAAAAACCGACACCGATTTGCCGCCCGACCATTTGTAAGTTCCCTCATGCAAAGGCAACTCGACACGATGCGCGAAAATTCGAACAATCTTCATGACTTTGATTCCAACGGATGAAACGTAAAAAGATGCATGAATTGTACTTGGAACTTCAACGGGTGGGCCGATGGTTGCAATAATTGTCGTTTTCGCAACCCGTCGTTTAACAGTCAGCCGAAGGCGTACTCATTTCAATTGCCTGTACGCCTTCGGCTGACTGTTAAACGATGTAGGATGGGACCATTGTCCCGTCCCTTAAACTAGTTCGGGACAATGGTCCCAAACTACTTCTACGCTCCCACAAGGCTGTTGAGCTTAAAGGTTTCGGCTCCAGCTTTCGTCACCCAAGGAACGAAGGTAATCGATCACCTCCTCCAACTCGGTGGTCACCGCTCCGGGTACTCTGCCTCCTCGGTCGCATTCCGAAAGCAGCAGTAGATCCTGATAACTTTCGTTGTCTCGCAAGCGTCGATGAGCGCGAGAACCTATCGTGCCATCGATAATTTTGTGTGCCTCCATGTGATTGGCAATTAACCACTGGGTCCGGTCCGTAATCAACCCCTCTAACGCTTCCAAGCCGGATTCCACATGCGCGGTCGAATCGATTCCTTTGCCGATATCGTGGAGCAACGCGGCAAGCAAAAACTCCTCATCGTACGGCATCGCATCACAAGCTAGGTCGAAAACCTGCAAGCTGTGGTAGAGGACGTCCCCTTCCGGATGATACTTAGGATGCTGCTTGACGTTCTCAAGCGGAAGCAGCAAACTGTAGAAAACTTGATATGGATCGGGTGTCTCATTCATTTCCGAAAGGGTCCGTTCGGTGTCGATTTCAGGATACTCTCGCTTGAGCAATTCCTCCAATTCGTGCATGCTAGCGCGTTCGATGAGCTTGCCCGTGATCGAGCTTTTGAAGCCGTAGCTTCGCATGTTCTCCTTGTAGATCGTCAACTCGATGCAGTACGACTCCCGGACGTGAATGTGTGTGTAGGTCGTATGTACCCCATCCTTGCGAACTTGCTTGCGTTCGATTTCGTACGGAATGCATTCGTCATCAAAGCAGGCCGCGACCGCTTCGATGCTGTCGGAAAAGACGTGAATGTCGATGTCGGAACCTTGACGAACGTGCCCCGTGAGCACGCTACCGATGAGTTTGGGATGGAAATTGCCAGTCAATCGCATAACTCGAAGCGCCGTTAATCGCATGTCCCGCAATGCATCAAGCCGATCGGGTCCCTCGTGCATTCGGGCAAAAGACTGTACCGCGTCCCGTATTTCCGAGTTGGTCGGCAAGTCGGCTGGTTTGACCCAACCTTGGCAGAGTCGACGCGAAGCTTTTTGCTTGGCGCGATAGTATTCGGACTCTTCGTGAAGATAAAGCAGGCGTGCTGCCTCGTGAGCGATTGATCGCCTCAATTTCGAAGGATTCATCAGATGCACCGCAGCGATTGGCTGGTTGATCGGCGCTTTCACAACGTGTTGATCAAAATTTGAATTCGTTTCGGCGTTTCACCGACGCTCAAACTATGGCAAGGCGTTTCGGAAAAGTCAAGACGGAAGGTCGATTTGAAGCGAGTCTCTCTTGCGAGTATCGCGTTGTCGTGAGAGGGACTTGGTAACCCGACGCGTAAGCGAGAAGCGTCATCTCATATCCTCGCTCACGCTTCGGGTTACCAGAAGAACTCGCTCACGCTTCGGGTTACCAGACGACCTCGCTCACGCTTTTTTGAAGTTGCACGCTTTCTGTGATTCCGGGCCAACGGCCCAGCAGTTTACATAGCCCAGCCCAACGGGCTGGGTATTCGATGCAAATGATCTCAAGGGCCAAAGGTCCGACCGTTTGTTGGCTAACGTCTCTAACTGAAGTAAACTGCCGGGCCGTTGGCCCTATCAATTCCTTTGCTTGATTTGACCCAGCCCTTCAGGCTGGGCTATGTAAACGTCCGGGGCTTTGCCCCTAAATCAAATAGTGCAACTTCAAAACTCACGCTTCGGGGGGCCAGTTTGGGCGTTGGGTTACCCAATTGAGCGAGTATCAAAAACGGCTCACCTATTCGGCCAAGTAATGCCAGAGTCGACTGCTGGCTCGAATGCCTCGGTAGTAATCTTCTAAGCAAAACTTTTCGTTCGGGCTGTGTGCCCCGTCGTCATCAAGCCCCCAACCCAAAAGCAAAACATCGGCTTTCGTGGCTTCCACCATTTGCGCCACGATCGGAATCGAGCCTCCTTCGCGTATCAACACTGGCATGGCATCGAAGCCTTCATGGACCGCTTGCATCGCTCCTCGCATGAACTTGGAATTGGGATTCACCATAACTCCACGACCTCCATGTAGGTCGATGATTTCTACTCGCACGCCTGGCGGGGTATGGCTATGGATAAATTCTTGCAGTTGCTTGCTAACCGTTTTGGGATCTTGGTTCGGCACCAATCGGAAGCTGATTTTCGCAGCAGCCCAGGACGGGATAATGGTCTTGCCCCCTTCTCCTTGATAGCCCCCTAATAGACCGTGGACATCGAAAGTCGGTCTGGCCCATCGCCGTTCCAAAGTCGTGTAACCAGCCTCGCCCGTAAGAGCATTGACCCCAAGTTGTTTTGCAAACACTTCGTCTGAGAAGTTCATGCTGGCCCACATCTCGCGTTCGCTCGGCACGAGCTCAACCACGGAATCATAGAAGCCAGGTAGTTGAATCTTGCCGTCTGCAGTCTTCAACTCAGTGAGGATGCGTGCCAAGGCCAAAGCAGGGTTTGTTACGGCGCCACCAAACGAACCGGAGTGCAAATCCGCCTTTGGGCCGTGAACTCGCAATTCGTAGTAGGCAATGCCCCGAAGACCGTAGGTGATAGCCGGTTGCCCCTTGGCGTACTGCGATGAATCGGAGATGACGATCACATCGCAAGCGATTTGTTCGGTGATTTCTGCCAGCTTTGCCTCGAGCACTTCGCTGCCGTTCTCTTCCTGCCCCTCGATCAAGAACTTGACTTGGAGCGGCAACTTTTGGCCGCATTGGTGCCAGGCGAGGACACTTTGAACGTGAGTAAGCATCTGGCCTTTGTCATCCGTCGAGCCGCGAGCAACGATGTTCCCTTCTTTGAGGACGGGCTCGAACGGGGGCGAATCCCACAAGTGGAGCGGATCAACCGGCTGAACATCGTAGTGGCCGTAGACCAGCACGACAGGTTTGCCAGGTACGGGTGCCGATTCCGCGTAGACCAGTGGCGGGCCATCGCCATGAATTTGCTTGGTTTTCAGGCCTCCGGAAGCAAGTTTTGCCTCTACCCAGTTTGCGGCTTGGGTCATTTCGGCCCCCTTGGTGCTGTCGGCGCTTATGCTGGCAATGCGGAGCAGTTCAAAGAGCTCGTCCAAGTGACTTTGACGGTTGTTCTGTAGGAATCGATCCAGTGAGGGAAAATCTGTCATTATCGGTTCTAAGTTTCGTAGGATTTGTTCTTGCAAAGACCACCTGGTATAGGTTTACAATATAACGGAGTTGTACCGGATTTGTTTGGCGTTCGCATCGCAACGATTTTGAGTGCAATACAGTTCGACCGTTTCCCCCTTTCCCATTGCGAACCAAACGCAAGGCAAACGCAAATGTCAGATTCCAACACCGCAGTCGCAGAGCCGATCGTTCGTCCGAAGAACACTCCACCCAAGAGCAAGAAGCAACCGCGGTACCACGTTATCTTGTGGGACGATCCCGAGCATACTTTTGAGTATGTCATCGAGATGATGCAAAACCTCTTTTATCTGTCGCCAACTCAAGGCCGGAAGATTGCTGATGAAGTCGACCGAACCGGTCGCGCTATTTGCATGACGACCACCATGGAACATGCTGAGCTAAAACGCGATCAGATTCGTGCATTTGGAATTGACCCGTACAGCAAGAAGTCGACGGGCAGCATGTCGGCTTCGATTGAACCTGAGTTTTAAGTCGTTTTGATCTCTGATAGTGTCGAACAATTGTTCCAATTGTATCTGGGAACTAACAATTGGGACAATTGTTCGACACTCGTATTGTTCGACACTTTTGAA
This sequence comes from Pirellula sp., assembly GCA_031424235.1. Taxonomy (GTDB): domain Bacteria; phylum Planctomycetota; class Planctomycetia; order Pirellulales; family Pirellulaceae; genus JBKCUI01. The sequence continues at coordinate 4,306 of JANPHB010000269.1, read as the reverse complement.
TTAGCAATCACCAACACGGTATAGCCCTATCTTTCACATGGAATCCCCTGCCCCAAAGTTCCTTTGGCGCCCCAACGAATCCGCGATCCAGCAAGCGAACATAACCCGGTTTGCAAGTTTTTTTCGAGAAACGTGCCTGCCAGATCTTGGTCCGGACTACGAATCTCTTCATGCCGCTAGCATCAGCCATTCCGGCGACTTCTGGAAAGCCATTTGGAAATTCTGTGAAGTCGAAGGGGATATGGGCGAAACTGCATTTTTGCCCGGAACAAAAGTATTCAATGGGAAGTGGTTTCCTGACGCTCGACTCAATTTCGCGGAAGAACTACTGCATGCCGAAAAAATGACGGATCCGAAGTTCGCGGAATCAGTAGCGATCGTTGCTATCGACGAATGCGGCGAACGTACCCTGCTAACACGGAGACAATTGTTTGACAAAGTTTGTCACGTCGCAACGTTTTTGAAATCGCAAGGTGTCGGCCGCGGCGATCGAGTTGTTGCGGTCATGCCCAACAACACAGAGGCTGTTATCGGATTGTTAGCGACAGCAACCCTCGGCGCGATATGGTCCTCATGCTCGCCCGAATTCGGTGAAGATGCAATTTGCGATCGATTCGGCCAAATCGAACCGGTTGTAATGTTGACGGCCGCCGAATGCATCTACAACGGAAAGACCATTCGACCAATCACCAAAGTCAATCAAATCCTGAGTCGACTTCCCACGATCAAGACTTTGCTGGTGGTTGGTCGGAGTAGTCTCCATGTTTCCAATTCAGAGAACAGCGAGAGCGTCAAACCATTTGTTTCTCAATTCCATTGGTCCGACGCCTGTCAGCATCCGTTTGAAGAAATGGTATTCGAAAGATTTCCATTCGATCAGCCGTTATGCGTCGTCTATTCTTCAGGCACTACAGGTGTTCCGAAATGCATCGTGCATGGTGCCGGCGGAACACTGTTGCAGCACAAAAAAGAACATGTTCTACATTGTGACCTTAAAGCAGGCGACACTCTGCTCTACTACACAACGACTGGCTGGATGATGTGGAATTGGCTCGTCAGCGGACTTGCCTCGCAGGCGACCATTGTCCTTTTTGATGGCTCACCTTTTGCCCAGGGGTCGGAGACGTTATGGAAGATTGCAGAGGCGGAGAACATTACCCACTTCGGCGCAAGTCCTCGTTATTACACGACCCTAGGGAAAGACGGCTACGAGCCAGCCAAGAATGTGTCGATCCATGCTTTGAGATGCATACTGTCTACAGGTTCGCCGCTGCTCCCAGAAACCTTCGACTGGATCTACCGAGCCATCCGCTCGTCCATCTGCCTATCCTCGATCTCGGGTGGAACGGATATTCTCTCATGCTTTGTGCTTGGAAATCCCACGCTTCCCGTGGTTCGTGGCCAGATCCAATGCAAAGGGCTGGGGATGGACGTCCATGTGTTTAATGATCAAGGGACTTCGGTTTTGGACGAACCGGGTGAACTGGTTTGTACGTCTGCTTTTCCAAGTATGCCTGTCGGCTTTTGGAACGATCCCAACAATGAAAAGTATAGCGCCGCATACTTCGAGCGATTCGAAGGGGTCTGGTGCCATGGTGATTGGGCACAGCAGTCCGCCAACGGTGGATTCCAAATCTTCGGGCGGTCTGACGCCACACTGAATCCAAGCGGAGTTCGCATCGGAACGGCTGAGATTTATCAGCAAGTAGAGGTGTTTCCAGAGATCGCCGAATGCTTAGCGACGGTGCTTCGTAGCGATGGAGACGAGCAGATTGTATTGTTCGTCAAAATGCAATTCGGTCAGACTCTTACGCGCGAGCTCAAGTCATCGATTCGGCAGCGGCTCAAAGAAAGATGTTCGCCCCGGCATGTCCCAAGGTATATGGTCGCAGCCCCTGACTTACCTCGAACGATCAGCGGAAAGCTTTCAGAGATCGCGGTCCGAAGCGCCATCAGCGGCAAGAACCTCGGCAACGCAGGCGCATTGGCCAATCCCGAATGCCTGTCCTTTTTTGCAAACTGGAAAGCAGAGCAATCTTCAGCGGGACCAGAATCCGGCGGCTGACGCCCAATTGATCTCACTTTGTTAGCGGAACGGCGCAAGCCGTCCGGTGAGTGCCGCGACAACCTTGATCACTCGTCCCCAGGCTCCGCCTGGGGACGAAATGCAGCGGAGGCTCCTGCCTCCTGAGTTGCAAAAGCATAGCTAACGCGAGGCGGAGCCTTGATGGCCGTGCGTTCCAAGGCAGAGCCCTGGAACGAGGGCAACGCGGCTGGCGCTCGCGGCTCAGTCGTTTAACGGTCAGCCGTAGGCGTACCGCACTTTTCTGACAGTACGCCTACGGCTGACTGTTAAACGAAGCCCCTTCACCGCACGGCTTGCGCCGTTCCGCTAACGCTTTTACTGTTTTTCTGAGGACTCACTCTGCCTTTTGATCTTGGCTAACAAATACGCATCTACTTCCCGAACAAGCGGAAAGAGTTTGAAACTCGCTTCGGGGTGATTGCCACCTTCTTTCTCTCGCAACATGAGTTCTTGCAGTATCGGCAAGGCAGCATCCCGTAGTTCCTCGACGTGAAAAGCTGGAATTGCAATCTGGCAATTGATCGCGAGAATGTCGATGGCTTTTCCGGTTTGGTAATTCTCGTGGAGTTTTGCGAGTCGCCTCTTAGCATTCTCGTAGTCTTTCTCTGCAATCGCGATTTGGGTCATCAAGATTATGGGAGCGACGCCGCCACTGCGACTCTCCACCAGTTCCTTGAGTTCACTCAGCCTGTCTGCTCGTCTCGCGTGATCGACTAACTTGGACGCCAGATTCGCTGGAGTCTCATGCAACAAGTGCAGCAACCTCGATTGGTCGGAATAGAGATAAACACCTTGGTCCGGTGGAAACACAATCGTCAGCAAAAGATCGCAACAGACCGAAGGTGGAGAATCCTTGTCTCCCCACTTTTGCATCAACGCCTTAAGTGCGGTGATCGAAGGTTTCATCGCCGATTCGTGATTCCATTGATAGGAAAAACCCGAAGGTCGATTTCGCATCGAATCTGGTGCCTCGGGATTCGGCAGTCCTTTTTTTGAAATTTTTTGGGCAATGCCGTGTGACACCTCTACTTGACCGATGTCAATTGCGAGGTGGGCCAACTGCAGCAACTGGTGGAACTGTCGCGTCGTCCACTGAGCCGCCTTTTTTTCCTCCCCATCCAACTTGGCTATCAACTCATTCCATTTCGCAACTCCGTCTTCCGTATTTCCATACTGGACCAAAACTCTGCCCCACTCCAACAAAATCGTATTTGCGAGTTCTAGCCTGCTTTGGCTTGCACTGACGCTCGTACCCTTTTCTTCGGTGTTGCCGATTATTGCAATCGTGGTGGTTTTAGAAAATTCCATCAGCGTTGCAGCCCGAAGCGCCCGACTTGCAATTTGTTCGGCGACTGCCAAGTGTTGTCTCGCTTCGATGCAATGTCTTGCAACCAGCCACGTAGAAAAAACAGTTTCAACATAATGCGGTATCGAAAAGTCTTTCGGCGTATTCTTCGCTTCCGAAAGCATTCGGTCGATTTCTGAGTCGAATTCGGAACAGATGCGTTCGATCTCAGCGAGAGTGTGGGCGACTTCACCTGAGCCAGTCGCCAATCGAACCCTTGCTTGTGTCGTTAGAATCGAGAGATCGGACGGATGCAAGTCTAAGAGTTTCTGAAGTCCTATCTCGATTTCAGATTGTTTCCCCGAATTTGCGTGTCGGAGCAGTGTCGTTTGCATCGCGCTCTCGATCCGATTGATCGCATTCAATCTCGGAATCGAAAATTGCATCATCAGTTCCAACGCCGGGTAGTTTCGATTGGGGTCGGAACGATCCTGTAGAGTTTCGAAAATCGCCTTGTCAGGCGGAAGCAATTGCAACAATGTTATTGCGGCGAGCCTACCTACTTCTCGAGATGTTAGCGTCCCGTTGGTTTTGCCCGTTGTTGCGACCCTGGAGTTTTGAACCGCTTGGGGCGAGGTTTGCGTTGGTTCGTAAGGGTGTTTTTCAAAGAGCCGGTAGCTCTCAAACGGTAGTTTCAATTCTAGAATTTTGTCAGCCAAGGAACGAACCGTGACAGGCGAATTTAGTGATGCATTCGTTCTTGAAGCGGCGTAATAAAAACTCATATTCGCGTTACTAGACCTTAAACAAGCGAACGCTTGTTTGTCGGAGCCCCATTTTTGCAGCGCAGCGGTGACCGAGCCAGCGGGGCTGGTTTGATTTTTCTATTTTAGGCTGCTTCATCTTTTTTCGGTTTCTAACTTGGTTTGGCGTTG
>JANPHB010000268.1:0-110581 GCA_031424235.1 Pirellula sp. | reverse complement strand
TCCTGCCGAGCTTGATACGTAAATGGCTCGGCAGGAGCCTCGCCCTCCCAATTTCCCCCAAGCGTTTTATTGGGTTCAAAAATGAGATGGCCACCTAGGCTGGTTCGGAATCGATCAGGATCATTTTGAAGAGTTTGGTCGTTTGACTGCTCTCCAATGAAATTTCAACGGTACGTTTTCATCTTGATAGTTCCCTGCGCGGTCGATCGAACGAGCCACCAGGAAGAAGTAACCGGAAGGTCTAAGCAGCAGAGCTTTGGAGTCCACGAGGAATTTCGCACGCCCCCCTTCATAGCTTACATTTTTGGGGTCCAGTTTCTCTGCTTCTGGGCTTGCGTAATTGGGTCTGTCTACGTTGTCGCCCACTCTTGCAAATTCGACGGATTGAATTCCTGACCCTGTGTCTTTGGGCTCAATGGAAACTTCCAATGACTCGCCTTCAAATAGTTCTGGTTCCGGTTCTTTGCATGCAATTTTCGCCCCTGGTTCTGGTCTGTCTCGGTCAAAGATGATTTTCGAAACGACTGGAGTCTCACCAGGAAACGATAGCTTAACAGAATAGACTTCCTTCAGGCTTTCATCGACGACACGGAATGGTTGGAGCCGGAGCTCGGACGCCTTGTATGCGATCTGCATGGTTCCAATTGCAGGGTCGATTGCAAGTTCGGCGTGATAGCGTCGATCGTGGTTGAAAACTCGCGAGTCAATTGGATTGCCTGATGCCCCTGTGACTTCCAGTGTCAATACATCGTCGTGAAAACGCTTGTCAGTTTTGGTTTGGATTTCAATGCGCTCCCAGTTTGCAATCTCGAATTCCTCCCCGGATCGGATTCGGTTGGGAACGATGATCAGGTCGTTTATTTTTATCAGTTTCTCCGGTTGCTTGTCTTTTCGTTTTGCTACGACATCGGCTATTTCAAGTTGTTGATGATTTTCTTCTTCGAGTTTATCGAGCTTTGGATTCGCATTGTAAACGACGGCACGAGGGAATCCGCCGACATCAAACGCAAGTTGATAACTGCGAACGGTATCCATTACGGGACCTCGAATCTCGGCCTTGAACTTGGGAGCAAGTAGTTCGACGCCCGACAACTTTGTTGAGTTGAGTGCAATGTTTCCCGAGATTGCGATAGGTACCGCGACTTCAAATCTTTCAAAAAAATCTGGAGCGGCCTCAAATTCAACAGAGAGAGCCTTTCCATCTTTGACTTCGCCTGCGATGGCCTGGATATATTTTTTTTGAACTGGCGGTTCCGGATTAAATCGCCCCGTGTACTCAAACAACTTTCCTTTGGGTTGCGGTGGTGCTTGATTGCCGGATGATGTTTCGAGTTCGAACTCGACGATCTTGAAAACGAGACTGGAATCGCGTGCACTCTCTATGTTCATGGGCTTTGGTTGGTCCTTGCTTACCAGCAGCTTAACTGGAACCGATTGTGCCGACACCGGCAGTGAAACGATTTCGGATTCAGCCAGCAGAAAGCTCTGAGGATTGGGAGCAGGGATGTCTAGACCTGGAGTCAAGAAGACTTGCAATTTAGCGCGACGAGCCGTCGTTTTTTTGTTCCGAAGAGAAAAGGCAAAGCGACTGGATGTCCCAGCGATGGCTGGCCCTGAGAACAGCAGTTCTTTGTTTTCGTCCTTTGCAATATTCGACTCAAGCAACTTGCCATCCTTAGACACGCGATCGAAAACAACATCGATTCGATCCGTGTCGCGAAAAATCGGCAGACTAATGGTAGAAGACTTCTCTCCTATGAGCGTAAGATTGAGTTTGAGTCCATCTGGAATTTTGCCGGAACGAGGGAACTGGCAGACCAGAATTGTCTGTTTGTACTTGGGATTGATCTTTGCAGCAGTGTTCTTGGGGCAGTTTTTTCCGTTGATGCTAATGTTGAATTCAGGAAGTTCTGCCGATGTCGACCATTGAAGCAAGCACTCCTCTACGTTGGATTCGTCGACTCGTTTGACATTGACTCTGAGTTCGGACTCGTCTTTGGTGTCCGCAAAATCGAGCGAAGCAATTTTTGGTGGAAGCGAAAGCCGAATTGCTTTTGGATTGACGGGGGAAACAACCATTCCAGCAAACGACTTACTTAGCGAGACAGGAGCTGCGAAATGCGTATCGGCGAGTGTTAGAAAGTGCCAATGGCGGATTTGCGATTTCGGGTCAAGTTCTAACGGCGGGTTGGACTCCCTGCGCATGGACGACTCAAACACTTTTCCAAACCGTAAGAATTGGTCTACGTTTCCACTCTCAGGTTGGGAAATAGCCGGCGTGCAGAACCAAGCCATCCGAGCCAACGACTTTACGGACCACTCGACTTTCGACGCGAAAGAAGGAGTCGACTCAAGCAATTTCGTGAATTCGGTATCCCTATCCTCTTGCACTTCGGCTAAGTTATTCTTCTTGTCATCAAGCTGGGCCAAGAGTGATTTTCGTTGCGAATAACTGAGCAACGGGCTTGAAAGCAGACTTTGATACTCCCGTTCGTCGATCCAAGTCAACGAAGTTTTCCGGCTTTCAAGCTCCGTGCATCGATCTGCTAGCCATTTCCTGAGTTCCTGGCGGGCTTCGATGGCTGGGCCGAGTTGCATATCGATAGATCGTTCGATAGCGGCCTCGATCGGTTCTTCGGGCAATTTCAACCTAGCTTTTTCTAAGCACGAAATGAGCTTCTCATATTCTATCCAAAAACGCGGGTCGTCCGTGTTCAAAGCATGCCAAAACGCAAGTTCGGAAATAGAATCGATGTAATCGCGATACTGCAGACGAACGGCTGCCCAGACTGCCGACTCCGCTTGATTCAATACATCGTCTTCGCCTTGCCAAAGGCGAATGTAAACCATTTTGCTTTCCAAGAAGTCATTCCAAGCTTGTACTAGCTTTTGGTTTCTCGAGCTCGCGCCGTCGCTGGGGGTTGTTCCATCAAGCAACTTGTCGAGGGATAGCAACTCATTGAAATGACTTTTTGCAAGTTCCGGGTCGTTGATCGCTTCGGTCTGCCAATTTCTCCACAGCATGGGAGCAAAATCCGTTGGTGACCATCGCATTTTTGTAGCCGTGGATTTGGGAACGCGATTCGAAATGCGATCGCGAAGCTGCCAGAATGCGAGGCTTTCATCGACATCCCATTTGGTTTCACCCACGGCCGCTTGGGGTTTGGTCGCAGCCCCCTCGGTACCCGGACTGGATTGCATCATTGAGACAAAACGTACATCGCCTGGCTTAGATCGCTTTGGTAGGAACATGCTTCTGGCGGTTTTCGCGGGGCTCGCCTCATTCTCCTTTTTTGACTCCTTTTTGGGTTTGGACGAATTCGTGGGCACGCCAGACAAACGCGATTTACTACTAAAGAGTACTTTTCTGGCAACCGTTTCTATGTCCGATTTGGATTCAGCAGAGAGTGTCAGCGTCTTCGCGCCATTCGCCCAAATCAGTTTCGGGGTTTGGCGTCCATTGCTTGCTGTTTGGCAGTACCGATAGAGCGACTCGAAGTAGTCGAAGAGGTTGAGGTCCTTCTTGTAATTATGTTGGGCTGCATCTTCGCAGGCTTCCTGGAACAAGGTTTTTCGGCGCAGGTCTGAATAAAAGGTATCTTGAAAGTCGTCTGCAGCACAAACAACCCAAAGGTTTTTCTTTGAGCTGCTTTTCCATGATTCACAGGCTGTCTTGATGTAGGAGGTGACCGGATTAGCAAGCCAGCCATTGCTGGCAACTGTCTTCAAATCGCAGACGTCTGCAAAGATCACAATGTTGTTTGCTGGAATTTCACTGAGTTTCTCAAGGAGTTCGCTGAACGGGTACATCGCCGCGGGTGCAGCGGATTCACCCACGAAAAGTCCACAGGACCATTCTTGCTTTCCATTTTCTGTTACCACGGCATGGCAGCGCAATTGAATAAGGACTGTGGAATTGGCGGGATCACGTCCCTTTTTTTTGAGTTCGTCGACAAAGCTCGCGATGCGGGCTCGAATCTGCGGTTCATTCTCGAGTTTCGTTGCCGCCATAAAAGTCCAAGGTTTCAGACCGTTTGACCTCAACTTCTCTTCGAAGGATTTTTCCTCCCAAATCCCATAGTTTGCTATTGGAATATTCTTGGCGTAGCTGCTGACTGACAGAGGCAACAAAAATGTCTCTTCTTTTTTTCCCCAATTAAAAACGAACCAAACAAAGGCAATCGTTAGCGCGGCGACGGAAATCGACAGAAAAGCCAACACGCTCGTTCGATTGGTGGGGGCGCTCTGACCATCCGTCCAAGATCGCCGGCTAGGATTGGCGGTCGCGGCTTTTGTCATATGGTTCCCTTTCAAGGACTGCTACCGGTTACGAGCATTCAAGATATCTTCAGCAGGATTGTATCTGTGGTTCTCGCTGGTATGCTATGTATTCGTTGCCGAAATCTAGGTTTTCGCGAGCACATTTTCATGCAATCGTAGTTGTATTCCCGTTTAACGCTGATTTCAATAATGCAAAACCCATCGGTGCACTGGTCGGAAGGAATGTTTCTCCGGCCTCATCATTTTCAGGCATCCGATCGATACTGGGCCGAGCTATCCGGCCTGCATTCCAAAATAGACCATCCCTATGGCTACGGAGTGTTCCGTGTTGCCGTCTCCGAAGAAGCAATCGGTAATGGATTGCTCGAAATGGTTGGGCTCCAAGCTCGGCTTCGTGATGGAACGGTTATCTCCTGCGATTCCAATCATGTCATCAGCGTCGACTTAAACGCTCGTCTTGCCGGCAATTTGTCGGGAAGTAAATCTGTCACTGCATATCTTGCTGTACCGCAAGTGTCTGAAGGTCGAGCCAACGTTTCAAAGGAAACAAAGGAATCCAAGTCGCGATATGTTGCCACTGCTCGTGAAGTAGACGAGGAGGGAACGGGCGGAAATCGACAAGAGGTCGGATTGCGACATCTTAATCATCGAATCCTATTTTCGACCGAAGATCTCTCAGGGTACGAAGTTATTCCTATCGTGAAGTTTCATTGCGGTGGTGCAGAAGGTGCGAAGTTTCGATTCGATACGGAGTACTATCCGCCTTCGATAACCACCCAATCGTGGAGCGAATTGGCGGGTTTGATCCGCGAACTGAGAAATTTCTTGGGCAGCCGAATCAAGACGCTCAGTGTCATGATCAAAGACAAAGGTATCAATTTGGGAACTCAAGTCCATGGCGATTTGGAAAAGATCCTTCTCATGCATGTACTCAACGAGTCCTATGGTGAGCTCTCTTGCCTGGCTTTTGCTTCTGGAGTCCACCCACTGGTCGCTTACAACGCACTTTGCTCAATCGTTGGCCGCTGTTCTATTTTTGGTCCAACCGCATCGATTGAAGACGTTCCCAAGTACGACCATGACGACTTGGCCTTCATTTTCCGCTGGGCGGCTGATCTCATACGAAAGCTAATCAACTCCGTCAAGGAAGATGAGTGCATTCAACGCAACTTCATCGGTGCAGGCAGGGGCATGCACGTGGCCCTGGAACCGGAATGGTTCGGAGCAGAATGGGACTGGTACTTTGGCGTCAGCCCCATCAATATCAGTGTCGAGCAATGCGTCCAGTTGCTTAAGGAAGCCCTGGATTGGAAACTTGGCGCGTCCGACATGGTTGAGCAGTACATGACTCAACGACAACCAGGTTTGAAGCTTAAGAGCGTACAACAACTCCCACGAGGGCTTTCCAATCGAGGAAAATGGGTATTCTTTCAAATTCGTTTGGACGATGAACCCTGGAAACAAGTTCAGCTAGCTCAAACGATGGCCATGCGAGTCAGAACCGAACAGATCTCCAATCTGGATTCGTTGGAGGGAAACCGTCGTCTTCACGTAACCATCGGTGGACAAGCATATGGGTTGGAGTTTGCGATCTTTGCTGTTCGAAAGCGAATCTAGGAGTAAAACCACACTATGCAACCAGAATTTGCCAGCGCAGTGGATCCCATCTTTGCTGCTGCGTTGCGATTGGAATCCAAAATTGACAATCGCGAGCCAATCATAACAGCCGACGAGCGAGCCATACTTGTTCGAAGAATCGAAGAAGCCGAAGCGAAACTTGGCTTGCGCGACGAGTGGAGACTCTCCAAATATGCCATTTGTGGTTGGATTGATTCCAAGTTGATCGAAATTCCATGGCAAGAGAGTGGGTGGTGGAAAGACAATTGCTTGGAAAAAAAATTCTTCGGTACCCGCGATGCCCACGAAGATTTTTTTGCCCGTGCTGTGGAAGCAAGTAGTCTTCCCAACAAAAACGCGCTCGAGGTTTTTTATCTGGCAGTAGTGCTTGGCTTTCGCGGTTTTTATTCCAACAGCGATGTGTCGTACGCTCGCCAAATGTCCCATAAACTTCGAATTCCCGATACGATTGAAGCTTGGTGTCGCGAAGTGGTTCGCGCGTTGCATTTGCGGCAGGGACGCCCTAGTATCCCTGGTGTTATTCAAACGGGTGATTCGGCCAAGCCTCTCAATGGCAAGTCCAACTTTATTCTGTTTGCCATGCTCAGTTCTTTGCTGGTCGCTTTGGCTATTTCATGTTTCATTTTGCTATACGTGGAACTCAAGTAGCTTTGAGAAAGCCGACGTTTTAGCCCCGACGAGTCGCTGAAAAGCTAAAGGTAATAGGATAGGATGAGTGCTCTTTATTCAATCGCCAATGCAATCGCCGCACCGATGCGCACGGTTTTTTTTTGGCTCAGTCGGTCGCTGCCTGGCGTTCGCTCCATATCGCGATGGTCGCTACCGACCAAATGGTCTTTGCTCTCGCTTTTGGTGTTGCTTATTATCTGGACCGCCGCTTTTGTGAGGCATATTTCGGACTCCAACGAAGCGGATCGGAATTGGACCATTTGGTTCTTGGTCCCAATCCCATTCGTGGTGGTAATTCCCATACTTACCTATTATTTGGTCAAATATCTATTGCTTCAGGAGGCATCGAGGTTTCCTGAAATCGATCGCATTTGGTATGACGGAATTGCCGAATCGGAAACCAAGGGTATCTTGATCAGCAAGACGCCGATCTTCTTAGTGCTTGGTACATCACAGCAACGTGAGATAAAAACGTTGCTGCAGTTGACCGAGTTGGATTTCATCGTCAATGTCTCAGGCTCTGGTGCTCTCCCGATATCCCTGCACGCTTGTCGCGATGCAGTATTTGTTTTTCTGAATGGGTGCAACTGTATGTCGCGACTTTCAATCTCGGCCAGCACCGCACCGAAAGACATACAACCATCGGATGACAAAGGCATGCTTCCAACCGACGTTGGAGGTACCATCGATGCATCTAGACTCGGCGCGATGCGATTTCCCGCTTCGGACAATAACGAACTGCCCAATAGCCCGATGGCAAGTAATGCAATTGTTCCAGGGGGAACGATGCTGTTGGACGAAAGCCAAGACCTGAGCGAAATTTGGAACGCGGTATCAACGTCGAAGTCGCTCAATTCCAATGACATCTTCGACTGCGAAGAAAAGCTCCAACACATTTGCAAGTTGATCAACCGGGCTAGACGACCACTATGTCCGATCAATGGAATTGTATCCGTATTGCCATTTGAATTGGTCGAGTCCTCCAGCGGCCAATTGCAAATCGCGATCCAAAAAGACTTGGCGATTCTGCGCCAAGAATTGCAAGTTCGATGCCCGAATACCGCGTTGGTTTCCGGAATGGAAAACGACGAAGGTTTCGTCGAACTAGTAAAACGGCTGCCCACTAAGCAATCAAGTGAAAATCGATTCGGCAAAGGCTCGGAGCTTTGGGTGGTACCGGATTCAGCTAGATTGGATGCTATCGCAGTTCATGCTACGGCTGCATTCGAGGATTGGATCTACATGCTTTTTCAAGAAGCCAACGCACTGAAGATGAAGAACAATTCCAAATTGTTTATGCTTCTATGTCGAGTAAGGGGAGCATTTGCTGAGAACCTTCGCAGCGTACTTTCCAGAGGGTTCGGTTTCGATACAGCGATTGCACCGGAGCTGGCTTACGAACAGTTTCTTTTTGGCGGTTGCTACTTCGCAGCAACGGGCAATTCCCAAAGTCAGCAAGCATTCGTCAAAAGTGTTTTTGCAAAGGCTTTACAGCAAGAAGGCGAACTTGAGTGGGCTCCCGTCGCGCGTCAACAAGATCAGCTTTATAGGTTTTTCGGAAACTTGGCGGCGTTGATCGGAACCCTCGCTCTACTTGCAATTCTCGCAATGTTGTTTCACCGATTCTGGCTTGCTCCCATTTCGAGCGCCGCAACACAGTGATACATGGAGCTGCTTATTTCAAGTTCGCAATTCGCTATTTGTTGTTGCTGTCCAATATTGCGCGTTCACAGATCATCAAAACCAAATTGCCCTCGCGATTCATTTCAAAGAGCGAAAACGCCCCGGCGCGTAGGAACGACTCTTTCAATCTGGATTCTGAGTTCTTAAGATGAGAAATAAACATAGACGGGTAGCTGAGCGAATTGGCATGTTTTTCCCAACTTTGTGATGGTAGTGTCCGCTGCGTTCCAACGCAGATCAAAGCATCTTCCCCTTCCGATACGTTCACCAGCTTCTGAAAATCCTTGGTTCGTTCGTACTTCAAATAGCACAGCGATCGAGAAAGTTGGATCACGGAACCCGCCTGCCGCAACTTGGCGAGCAACTCTCGCCCCTGCTCGGGAAGCTGACTTTCATTGACAATAATCGCAATTTGAAATTCTGATTCAAACTCATGTAGTATCCCCAGAAAATTCCCGTAGGGCGAGGAAAATAGTGAATTCTGTTGATAGATGCTTTCATCTTCGGTTGGAGCAAAAAAAGCCTTCCACCAAGATTTATCGACAGGAGTGAGCTTTGAATTTGCACGCTCCAACAAAGGGACAGCCGCAACTATCTCTTCGCGCGGCTCATCTAGTTTCATTCGAACCGTAGATTCTAAATCGACTTTATCCGAAAACCCTAAAGTACGGAAAGAACCAACCTTCTCTACTGCAAATTCAACGGATTCGCGGATGTTATTACCGGGCGCCATTTCCAAATTGGAATTCATGGTCGTGGATTCGGTTTGAGTCGCCCCCTGCAAAGACCTACTGAACGTCACGCCATCTTTGGCATGGGGGTTTTCACCATCCTCGCACAATGTGACGGAAAATGCAGACAATCCGGCACGAACGGTATCTCCGGACTTTAAATCTTGGACCAAGATTCGAACGTCGTTCAAAAACGTCCCGTTGGCACTTCCGACGTCCCGAATTCGAAATCCGTTTTTGGTTGAATCCAAAAGCAGATGGCGTCGAGAGAGGTGCGTATCGGCTGGAATCGAGAAGTCGGCACTGGAAATACGGCCTATTTCAATACATTGATTCTCTTTAAGCCAAATTCTCTTTCCGCGGGCGGGCCCCTGTATTACGTCCAGAACGCAAATCATTTGTACTTCTAGCGGCAAAATTCCCCAAAATCCATAACGGCACGCTACCCTAGTTGTCGTTGGCAAAGGGCGTTGGTTGCCTTAATTTTGGGTTTTTGTCGCTATTTCAAAGGGTTGCATAACTCAAAATTCATTTTGCAACAACTTTCGACGTAGAATCCACTGATTAGACTACTTCCATGAGCGATTCAGTTTAGTCGGTTGACCGAATCATCGTGCTATCAAAAGTCAACAATTGATTGTCAAAGCGAGCTGTGATGAAAAACCTTACGCGACGAATTGCTGCCTCAATAAAGGAATTTTTGAAGGGGCATCACCAACGGTTGAAGAAAAGAGCATTTGCGTCCGACTTTTTCCATACTTTTCGCCAATTGGAATGTCGCCGGGTGCTGTCGGTTACCGGTGTTTTCGATAACGGGACTGGATTGCTTTCCGTGACGATCGCTGCCGGAGGAAACACCAATGGGGCACTCTTGGTCGACGGGAATGAGTTCTACGTTGACGAAAACGGGAATCTATCGCGAGACGGAGGTGATGAAAGCGGATTGCTCACCGATCTAAAACAAATCCAAGTCAACAGCGCTCCAGGAGTTGGCACGTTTGCATGGCGAGGCGATTTTTCGACAAGCAATCTCTTGCAAAGTCTTTTGGTTCAAAATGTGAGTTCGACCAGTATTGGTGCAACCGCATCGCTTTTAGGCAACCTCAGCGTTTCCTCGGCAACCAGTATCATTTTTGAGCCAACCGCTGCGGTCAATGTCGGCGGAACTGCTAATCTTTCCGGTGGTTCGATCCAGTTCAGTGCAGGCAGTTCTCTTGACGCGACTTCCAGTATCACACTCCAAGCCAATGGATTGAACTCCGACATTCAAATTGACGGAAGTATTCACACCACCAATGGCTCGATCGACATGACCGCACCGGACAGCATTCTTTTTGGGCCGGCAGGCTCGTTAGATGCAGAGAATAACGGCAATGTTACGTTGACTGCCAACTCGGACGCACTCAACGGAAATGGGATCGACGGTATCCAAATGGGCGACGGTTCGTCCATTCATGTTGCCAATGGAACAATTCGTTTGTCGGCATTGAATGCGTTTGCTGGAGATATCACCTTGGGAGAATTAGTTGCAGATACCAATGCTGGAACTGCAATCGAAATTCGATCCGCAGGAAACATCGTCGATGGCACTGCCCTCGACACCAACTTAGCCGCGGATGCAAATCTACAGGCTAGCTTGGGGACAATCCTTCTTCAGTCGAACGGTGGTTCGATTGGAGCAGGAGTTGCGGCATCCGACATTGATATCAATTCACAAGGCTTGGTGTTTAACTCTCCAGGGATTGTGCAGATCACTGATGTCACGGGGGGCGTTCGAGTGAACGATGCTTCGAGCGCTCTCGGCGGCGGCTTTCTCGCTGCCAACAGCCCTTTGACGATCAGCGCCAACGTAAATGTTGGGGCCTCTATGATTTTTACCGCAGGTGACAGCTTCAATCCAAGCGACGACTTGACCATCGATTCTGGCGCAATCGTTACGCTTACCTCGGCCGCTTCCGGTGTTCTAACCTTCAATGCCGGCGATAGTATTCGATTCAATTCGGGAAGAATTGTTACGACAGGTGGTGGAACACACTCGGTCCAACTGGTAGCGGATTTGGATAATGCCGGAGTCGGCGCTGCGGACGGCGATCGAGGAGTTATTTTGGGCGACGGCACAGCCATTGTCGAAGTGTCAACAGACAACCTCACGGCTAACGCGGCAAATGGAATCGATATCGATACTACAATCACGACGCTTACAGCTAGCAATACTGTAACTGGCGGAATCACCGTACGAGAAACGGATGGAATCGTCCTGACTTCGGTAACGTCGACCTCCGGATCAGTAGATGTCACAGCTGCAGGTTTGATCACTGCGACGTCGGTTGCTGCTAACATTGCTGGAGATGTAACTTTGGTGAGTACCAATGGCGATGTGGGAGTCGGATTGGTTCAAGCGAACGCGGGCAATGTCACAATAAACGCACAAAACAACATCCTTGATACCGATCCACTCCCGGACAGTCTTGTCTTTGATATTGTCGCTAACGACATCACGCTCACGGCTACCACAGGAAACATCGGCGCTACATCGCCCGACATTTTTCGAGAGCAAGTCAATCCACTCGAGATCAGCGCGGCGGGCAACTACACCGCGACGGCCCTTCTCGGGATGATCGCAATCAACTTGGACGCGACCAACGCTGTCGCCATCGCTACGATCACCAATACGCTTTGGTATCAGTCCAACGGGGATATTAATGTTGCAGGCTTAACCCTCGCAAACAATTTGGCTTTGATCGCAGATGCAGATAACGATGGCGCGGGGACGCTCTTCCTCGGGAATAGTCTAGCAGTTCCGGGCGACCTGCGAGTCGAGGGTGCAGACATCAGTGCCGCCGACGGGTCAATCGATCTGTCAGCCAATCGAATGATGGTCTACTCGGGGCAAACAGAAATACTATTTGTCGATACCAATCAA
The DNA here is from genome assembly GCA_031424235.1 of Pirellula sp. Classification (GTDB taxonomy): domain Bacteria; phylum Planctomycetota; class Planctomycetia; order Pirellulales; family Pirellulaceae; genus JBKCUI01. Next base: position 98,656 of record JANPHB010000268.1, on the reverse strand, counting down.
CTAGACGCAACGACAAACGGTGACCTTTCGGTCTTCGCCAACAATTCGATCGAATTGATCGATTTGGCGGCACCTTTTCAAGTGGATCACAATCCTGTGACTCCACCGATCGATCGCGACAATATTGCATTGCAAACACTTGGCAACGGCTTCCTATTGGTGCAAGCCAACGGGTCGATTACTGTCTCGGATGACGTTATCGCCGGAAACGATGCGATCCAAACGAGTGCTGGCTCCGTCACGCTGCAAGCCCTCGCAGTGAACGGAAACGTAATCATCAACGACACGATTTTGTCCGACCGTGGTGACATCGTCATTGAGGCGAACCAGGACATTCTAGTCGATGGAGCAATCGGCGCTACGGAAGCTCTGGATACGGACAATTTGGCTCTTGTCACTTCCACAACTGGAAATATCACGCTTCGTGCCGATCTTGACGCATCGTCCAACGGTGCAATAACCATGGCCGATGGTACACGGGTCATCGCTGGTAGAGATACCTCGGCTCTCTACGACCCAGGGCTCAACGGCAATCCGTCGCCAACCGCTTTTTCGCTTGGAGCTGGAGCCCAGCTGGCCGGTTTTGCTGAGATACGGCTTTTTGCTTTCGGAGCCATTGCACTCGGATCCCTACAGTCAGAAAACGTTGATACGGCATCTATCTCGGTTCAGAGTATTAATGGCTCAATCACGGACAACACGGCCGCCGAGACGTCCAATTTGATCACGTCCGGTACGGCAACGCTTTCGGCAGCACAAGGTATTGGGGCCGCTGGGGCAGCCGACATCGACACGACGATAGGCACTTTGGTGGCAACCAACAGCACTAGCGGCGATATCTTCGTTCAAGAGACGAATGGCTTGGTCATCGGTGGAACAGGTGTTCGAACGCTTGCTGGCGATGGCAACATCAACATCGATGTCGACGCAGGCAATCTGACAGTGAGCTCGGTCGTGACGGCCAGTGGTGCAGGCACAATAACGCTCAACGCGGATACGGGTACGATTGCGATGTCCGCTTCAGTCAGCTCAACTAGCGGCTCGATCTCGATCACCGGCGATGCCGTGAATCAAAACGCAGGTGGAAACATTGCCACAGGTGGAGCTGGAACCGTTTCGGTTACAGCCGACAATGGCAGCATCGTCATGGCCGATGGCACAACGACGACCACAGCCAATAGCGCGATCAACTATAGTGCAACGTTAAATGTGGCGATAAGCCGACTGAGCAGCACCGATGCGACGATCAACGTAACAGCTGATAGCGATCTGAACCTTACAGGAGCTATCACTGATAGCTCTGCAGCTGAAACCCCCAATTTGATCACGACTGGCACGGCTGTACTCGTTGCGGCTCAAGGTATTGGCGCTGCCGGTGCGGCCGACATCGACACCACCATTGGCACGCTCGTCGCTACAAACAGCACCAGCGGTAGCATTTTCGTACAGGAAACCGACGGCTTGATCATCGCTGGCACAGGCGTGAGAACTCTCGGTGGCAGTGGCAATATCAACGTTGACGTTGACGCTGGCAACTTGACTGTGAATTCGGTGGTTACGGCCGACGGTTCCGGCACCGTAACGCTCAATGCGGACGCTGGAACCATCGATCTAAACGCTGTGGTGAGTTCTACCAGCGGCGCGATTGCGGTAACTGGCGACATCGTCAATCAGAATGCTGGCGGCAACATTTCAACAGGCGGGAGTGGAACGGCAACAGTGATTGCAGATAACGGCAATATCACCATGGCTGACGGCACAACGACTACCACGATCAACGGCGCAATCAATTACACCGCGACGGGCAATGTTCTCTTGAGCCAGTTGATCAGCACGAACGGTTCCATCGATGTCACAGCGGATAGCGATAGCAACGGAACAGGCTCGATCACGGACAACACGGCCGCCGAGACGTCCAATTTGATCACGACCGGTACGGCCACACTTTCCGCAGCTCAGGGAATTGGCGCTGCTGGTGCAGCCGACATCGACACGACGATAGGTACTTTGGTAGCTACCAACACAACCAACGGCGACATCTTCGTTCAAGAAACGAATGGTTTGGTCATCGGTGGAACAGGTGTTCGAACGCTTGCTGGCAATGGCAACATCGTCATCGATGTGCTTTCCGGAAATTTGACGGTGAGCTCATTAGTCACAGCGAACGGGGCAGGAAATATCCTGCTGCAAACGCCAGCAGCCGACGGAGACATCGTCGTCAATGCAACTGTCCAGTCCGGGTCCGGCCATATCAGCCTTTTGGCCGGCGATGACATCGCGTTAAACTCAAATGTCTCTACAGGTGGTACCGGAACCGTCTATCTCTTGGCCGCAAACGGAACGGTAGACCTGACGAGCGGTGTGGATATGGCATCCGGAGCGAACGTGACTACGGCTGGCGGCAACGTGCGTATACTTGCGCAAAACAACGGCGATATTCGATTAGGGCGAATCGACGTTGTTTCTGGCAATGTAAGCCTCATTGCTTCGCAATCGATTCTCGACGCAAACGGCGCATCACTCAATGTTACCGCAATCAATTTACGCATGGTTGCGACGAACGGGACGATTGGTGGCTCAGACCTGCTCAATGGAACACCTGACGTCAACGTGAATGCCATCGACACCCAGGTTGCGATTCTTGCCGCCAGTAGCGCCACGGGTATTTATATTCGAGAAGAAGATGGGCTTGCCGTTGATAACACGGTGGCTATAGGTGTTCAGCAAGTGAATGTCGATGCGTCAACCACTGCGGTTTCCGACACGAGCCTCGAAGATCTCGCTACTTCACTCGATGGCCCCATCAAACTTCAGAGTTCGCTGGGCAACATTGTAATCAACTCGGGCTCGCTTGTTCCCTTTGGGATACAAGCCAATGGACCTGGTGATGTCCTTTTGCAAACCCTTGCGGCAAATGGAGACGTTATTATCAACGGAGTTGTCCGATCGGGAACAGGTCACATCAGTCTTGTGTCAGGTGATGACGTAAATTTGAGTGCGAACATCGTGACCGGCGGAGCGGGTTCGGTTTTTCTTTCAGCGAACAATGCAACCGCAGATGCCCAAAACGGCGTCGATATGGTAGCGGGGGCGAGCTTGTTCACCGGTGGAGGCAACGTGCGCGTTGTGTCAGGGAACAACGGAGATATTCGCTTGGGCGTAGTCAATGTCGGGGCTGGAAGCGTGAGCCTCGCGGCATCGGGTTCGATCCTAGATGGGAATGGAGCTGCAACCAACGTCATCGCAAACGCTCTTCGAATGGTTGCAACCAACGGCTCCATTGGCGAGGCTGATCCGTTGAATGGAATGCCCGACGTCAATGTTCGAGCGATCGATACCCAAGTTGCGATTTTGGCAGCGAGCAGCGCAACTGGTATCCATGTTTTAGAAGCGGATGGCGTCACCATTGACACTACAGGTGCTATCAGCGTTCAGAAGGTGAACTTCAATTCGACCGAGACGGCAGTTGTCGACGCCAGCGCAGAGGATTTGACAACTTCGAATAACGGATCGATCAAGCTATTAAGTTTGGCCGGTAACATCGTTGTGGATTCGGGTACCGGTGCATCGCTGGGCGTTCAGGCAAACGGAACGGGAGACGTATTGCTGCAAACTCAAGCGGCCAACGGTGACATCGTCATCAACGGTGGAGTGCAATCTCAAGCGGGCCACATCACGATGAGGTCTGGCGACGATCTAGATTTGAACGCCAATATATCAACGGCTGGTGCCGGAACCTTTTATCTTCTGGCCTCGAATACGACAGCGGATGCGATAAACGGAATTGATATGGCTTCCGGTACAAGTGTAACGACGATGGGTGGCAATGTTCGGATCGCGGCACAAAATGGCGGCGACGTTCGGTTGGGGCTTGTCGACGCAGGCAATGGAAGCGTCAGCATCCGTGTCTCGGGATCGGTCTTGGATTCCAATGGCGACTCGCTTAATATTGCCGCTTCCAACCTGCGGATTCAATCGGCATCGGGCACCGTGGGAACTGCGATCGATGCGATCGAAACGCGAGTCAGTGTTATTGCGGCAAGCAGTGTTAGCGGGATTTTCGTGTTCGAAGCAAACGGTGTTCGAGTCGACGAGACCGGTTCCGTCAGCGTCGAGCAGGCGAACTTCAATTCGACCAGAGAAACAGTTACCGATACAAGCCTTGAGGACTTGGTGACCACGAATGGTACAATTCATTTGCGATCCGCGATTGGCGATATCGTCATCCATTCGGGATCAGAGACCTCGTTCGGCGTCAACGCCTTGGGGGCAGGGAGTGACGTCATACTTCAGGTGGAGGCGACTGTCGGTCCGCAGTCCGGAAACGTAGCTCTCGATACGCTGGTTAGATCCGCAGATGATGTGACACTCATCTCGCGAGGAGGCTGGATCGATGATGGTGGCGAGGCGGCTTCGGTACAGGGTGATTTGTTGACTATTGAGGCGGCCCAGTATGCCCATTTGCATAATACACAAGTGAATCAGTTGGCTGCTTCCACAGGAAGAAATCAAACTCTGATCGACAGCGCGGGGCAGTTGATCAATATGAATGCGTCAAATTCAGGTGACGATTTCTTGAGTAATCTTTCGACGGGAATTACAACTCCGGTTTCTCTCTCAGGCGGTGCCAACCCGAGCAATTTCCTGTTTGCGGATAAGTATTCTGCGGCAGGATATTCGTTGTACATCGTCAATGGACGATCACTGGTAGTGAACAATTTGTCTGCGGGAACTACTTCACTCAACGTCAGCCCGAACATCTACATTGAAACCCAAGGGGCAAGCAACTTGGTCGTTTCCGGTGCTGTGGTTACGCAAAGTTCTACTAACGACGAAGGAGGGATTGTTCTGGTCGCGGGTGACAAGTTTACGTTGAATCCATCCGGCAGACTCGAAACACATACGGTGGTACCTGCCGCAGCCCAATTCATCGAGCAAATTGGGCCGATTGCTGGCTCATTGACTCCCGTCTCGTACGTGGACGCTCAGTTCTTCGATGGAGGAGAAGGAAGCGATCCAGACATGCGATCCACCAAATTTGTTTTGCATCAATTTGCGAGTGCATCAGAAACGCCGCTGAGACATGTCAATCAACGTGTTGCTATCCAATTTGGCTTTGCCGGTGAAAGTGGTTTCGTGACCTTGATCGGATATGCAGATGGTGGGCAGCCGCGGGTGTTCGATACGTTTGGCGAACAAGGCATACTGCCGTTGGATTCCGTGAATCCAGCTGCGATCAACAGTTTCCCGAATTCTGCTGCCCCCAATGCGATCTTCACTCGTCCAGAACCATTTAATGATGCCTTTTTGACTTCGAATAGCGTCCTCTTGACCAACGTGGTCGTTCGTCGCTCTTCGGACTTTTTTGTTTTTGAGAATGCGGCCGAAATCGGCGGAAGTCCTGTCAAAGACCTCACCTTCGAGTACAAGCAGATCAAAGCGTTTACTGAAGGTGACAACAGCGCCGTGGAATTGCCTGCAGCGCCTCCGCCGCTACAGGTCCTTATTCCCGGAATATTTGTATTGCCCGCTGTGATACAGAATTCAATTTCGATTCGACCTCCTGAGATTGAGTTTGCCGAATTTGTTGACAAGCCCAGTCAGGTGCTCATCTATCCCATCACTTATCAAGACCTCAATCGAGATGGCCAGCCCGATTTGAATGAGTTGCCACTTGAGAATGAAGTGCTCGAATCGCTCCGCAAGATCAAGCCGATAGATGAAATCGTGTCTCCGGACGGCGGGTCACCGACTCCGCAGCAGATCGATACCAAGAAAGCCGAGCTTCTCCGCGATCCGCAACTCCCGAGTGGGGCATACGCGATTGTTGAGAAGGATGCTGATGGCAAAGAAGTGGTCATCGATGTCTTCCCTGTTCGCGATTGGGAGGAGGAAAACTCGGAGACAACGAAGGAAATGCCATTTATCCCTAACAAGGAGGAGCCAAACCAAAAGAAGGATGCTCCCCCTGAGGAACTGGTAATCCCAAGACCAATTCCTAAAGATAAAGATAGCGAGGCCATGTTTGTCCCTGCTATTCAGCGCAATGATGATGTTGCGGAGTCGTCAGACGATTCAGCTTTAGCTCCATCGACATCGAGATCACGTTTTGCATCCGTCGGAATGATGTTTGGATCCATGTGGGTATTGCGAGAAGCGACCAAATCGGAAGCGACGCCCACCGATCAAGCAATTCAGGAATTGGGTTCTGTCGGTTACAGCCGTAGCGAACGACGCAACCGCAGAACGGGGCGTGGGTCCTTTTACCTAAGTTAAATCGGGCTTGCCTCATCACGAACACACAAAACTTAGCAGCCGGCTAATCACTGGTTCCTACAAAACACGAACGCAAAGACTAGCAATAGATTTACTGGAGAATTGTTATGACCGTCTGTCCAAAGTGCAATGCAAAAGTTGACCCGAAAGCCAAGGTTTGCAGTCAATGCAGCGCAATACTCACCCCGGTGAAAAAAGAGGGTGGAACACTCGACGCAGGTCAATTTCTCGAACAAAAAGAGGAGCTCGCTAGGCCCGATGACAACGATTCCCAATATGGGACTTTGCCGCAAGTTGAGAACCTGCATTCCAACTCGGACTTGTCGGAAAAGGACTCTCGGGATGCGGTGACTTCGGACGAGCAAAAGACGTTGCGACTCTCGAACGAGGGGGTAACGAGAGGGCCGAGTGATGCAGGGGGCACATTTTTATTTAGCGAAGACGAAGTGCGGAGCGCGTTAGGGGAATTGGGCGATTCTGGCTCGTCTGGACAACTCAAACGTGTTTGGGCTGAGGCGATCGGGTCCTCAGGAAAGGACTCCAAGCAATCGTTGCGTCACGAACGAGCCGAAGCCTCTGACTCGGTCTTTCGTCGAGTAGCAACTCGACAAGTCGTAGATGCTAATGCTGCGGAATCAGCGGGAGCCGACTATCAGATCCAAGACAAACTTGGCGAAGGCGGAATGGGAATCGTTTTTTCCGCTCTTCAAACGGCAGTGAACCGTGTTGTTGCGATCAAATCGATTCGGTCCGAGAAGAGCAGTCGAGACGACAATCGACGCCAATTCTTTTATGAGGCAGAGGTAACGGCAGAGCTTGATCACCCTAACATTCCACCGATCTATGAGCTCGGTCGCACCGAGGATGGGCTGCTTTTTTATTCCATGAAATTGATTCGCGGGGTGGAATGGCAAAGCCTAATCAATAGCAAATCGCGCGAGGAGAACTTGGAGATCTTTTCCAAGATCTCCGACGCTGTGGGTTTCGCACACTCACGAAAAGTGATCCACCGCGACCTCAAGCCCGCCAATGTGATGCTTGGAACATTCGGTGAGGTCTATTTGACCGACTGGGGGTTGGCGATCAATAGAGGCAAGAAGAAGACGATGGAGTTTGGGGGTACGCCTGACTTTATGTCCCCGGAGATGGCTAAGAATCAGTCCAAAAAAATCGCAGAGACAAGTGATATCTATTTACTGGGAGGAATCCTGTTTCAAATCGTGACAGGCTTTCCACCTCATATTGGCCGCACCGCGATAGACCGTCTGCAGGCTGCCAGCCGCAACGAAATCGTTCCGACGGACAAAGATGACCCTTTGTTGGAGATCGCCTATCGGGCAATGGCAACCGAGCCCAGCGATCGATACGCGAGTGTCGAAGCCATGCAGGAAGCCATTCGCGAGGTATTGCGCCATGCTGAGAGTATTGCACTGGCGAACCGATCCGAGGAACTAGCCATTTCGGCCGCGAGTTCCAAGGATTACGACCGTTTTACTCGGTCGATTTTTGGGTTCCGCGACGCGATCGAGCTGTGGGGCGGAAACAAACCCGCGATCACTGGATTGCAGAAAGCGCGCCTCGCATTCGGTCAATGCGCGTTCGATAAGGGTGATTATGACTTAGCGTTGCAGACCCTCGACCGAAGCGTTGAGGACGAAGCCAAAGTTTACGACAAGGCAGCCAAAGCCAAGTTGACGGTAGAACAACGCGAATCGCGTTTCAAAACACTGCGGCGGGCATTCGTGGCTGCCGTATCCATATTGCTTTTGGTGGCCTCAGGCTTTGCGATTCTTGCTTATTATCAAAAGGGTGAAGCCGAGAAGAACTTAGTAATCGCCAACGAGCAGAAGGAGCTAGCGGAAAACAATCTAAATGAAGCAAATAGACAGAAAATGCTCGCCGAGGCCAATTTGAAGAAGGCTGTAGAACAGGAAAAATTGGCCGTTGAGAACTTTGGTCGCGCTGAAATGCAGACCAAACTTGCTGAGATGCAAACCAAATTGGCAGAGGAGAACTTAGAAAAGGCGGTCATGGAAGAAAAGCGAGCTTCGGAAAACTTCAAAAGGGCGGAGGAACAAACTCGACTCGCCACCGCAAATTTCGAAAAAGCGGAAGCGCAAACAAAGATAGCCAACGCAAAGACACTTGAAGTATCGAATAAAGCTGCTCAGATCCAAATCAACAATTCCGTTTCCGAGATAGGTCGTGCGAAGCTCAGCACGGAGCAACTTGATATTCAGGGTGCGGGCCGACTGCTTAAGAATGTTCAATCGATGGATGCGAAAGAATTCGCTGGGGGAGTTCCCAGTTTTGATTCCTTTGCTTTGCATCGTGTTAGTCTGCTGGCCAATGTGGACTTGCCCCAACAAAGTTTGGGGGAAAACGTTACGGCCATTGATTTCGCTCCCAGCGGCAATATCGGTATCGTGGGCACAGCCAAGGGGAAATTGCGAGTTCTTCGATATGAAGATGGGGGGCTGAAGATCGACGACTCAGTCCGATACGAGTTCGACGGGGGCAAGATTGAATGTGTAGCCATTTCGCCACGTGGAGACGAAGCTGTGTTAACGGTCTCTCGATCTGGGAAAAGTAGTTCGTACGCTTGGCAATTGGTCGCCGACAAAAAGCCCGTTGAAGCTGATTTTCTAGGCGCACGTCCTTTTCGGGCGATGGCCTACAGTCCGGACGGGACTCGAATCGCGGCAGGGATCGTGGGTGGCGTTTGGATCATGCCTGCGGGCAGCAAATGGTCGGCAACGACCTCCGCGGACGGGATCGATTTGATTCAAAACGTTCGAGATGTTCGAGGCAAGTTAGCGGATCTTCATTGGCTCGACCCAAACACGGTGATGGCTAGCGCCTACATTGGAGTCGATGCTAACAAAGAGTTAGAACTCTTTAAGATCGATGTCAGCACGAAATCGGCAAATACTGAGAAAACCAGTCAACTCGTTTTGATGCCTTCTTCGTTAAGTCAAAAGGTGTCGGCCGCAGTTCAACTGCCGGGTAACCGATTGATGATTGGTACCATCGATGGAAGTCTTAGCACTTGCGACCTTACTGTTTCAACAGAGAAGGATGGAAAACAAGTGCTTGCTGTTTCGAACCTGTCTGAGTTGCCGACGAAGCATCGGGCTGGGGTTTCGAAATTGATTGCAAGTGTGGATGGACGGATCATTTCGATCAGCGACAAAGAACCAGTCGCCTACGTTTGGCAATCCGATAGCAAAGGAAGCGTAGTTTACGACACCTATCTGACCGGCGTTCCTAACACGGAGTCGTCCAAGACAAATTCTACATCGAACCTTTTCGGTGCGGTGTTTGTTGCGAAGGATCTGATTATCGGCTTGGACGATGTGGGGACGACCATGGTCTGGAATGTCGAGCGACAGAAACAGCGTCGCCAATTGACCAGAATTTCGGAAACGGGTCGTGAGGAATACACCAAACCTGTCGTCGGCATTTTCGGGCGAAAGAAATCGGATCAAGCGATTTCGATGACTCAAGATGGAGTAGTCGATCTTTGGAATATCCAGTCGGGTAAAACGCAGAAGATTGGAGAAAGCAGGTGGAGTTATTTTGGACATACGCCAGGTGCGGAGTTTGTTGACTCTGCCGTAGACTTGAATCAAGGAGTTGTGGTCACTTCTGCTACGCTCAAGAATGCCGAGAAGCGTTATCTTGCTGACCCTGCGCATGATTGGGAGGTTTGCGTTTGGGATCAAACCACCGGCAATATGCTACATCGTTGGAGTCGCAACGCGGTGATCAAGGGTAAAGCGGAAGAGATTGAGCCACGTATATCTCTCCTGGGGGCAGGCAAGGAGTTGTTGATCTCCAGCGACGTAGAGACGCGAATCGTCTCGCTTGATGGACGGGAATTATTTCGTCGCGACAACCTGGGGACTTCGTTTGCAGTGCCCAATCCAAAAGACTCATCGTTGGTTGCTATGGTCAAACGAGCTGGGTTCACTTGGTTGTGGGACCGAGCTGATTCCAATGCTTGGGAAACAAGCCCGTTTTTCTATAGCGAAGACAAGGGCGGATTCCCGCTCAAGGGAGTGTGGTCCGAAGATGGTAACAGGTTCTATGTGGCATATTCGCATGGCGTTGTCAAAGCATACAATCGAATGGATCGCAAATTGTCCGACGTTGTGTGGTCTAGCGATGTTTCTGGTGGCGAAAAAGAGGCGAAGGGTTATTGGCGAACTGCCGTCCATTACGACATGGATATCGCCGCTGTTCGGATGGCTGGTTCGGTCGACCGATTGTTCGTCAACGTCCGAAATCGGGGAGCTTCCCCGAGTTACAGCGGCGCCGTGTTTGATTTTCCTACAGGCGATGGTAAGCCAAGAATTACGGACAGCTACTCGGAAAGCGGTCTTCGTTGGCTCGGAGCGTCAGCGGAAGGACAGGCGACATTATCCCGAGGAATTCACAATCGATTTGAGCTGAATGAAAAGGCAGAGGATCGAGTCTTGGCCAGAATCAAGACGGGAAGTCATACGTTCGTTTCCACAAAATCAGCAGTTGTGTACGATCTGCAAGACGAATCGACACAGATAATGAGCAATGGGAGGGCTGAACTCGTTAGCTCCAGCAGTGATCGCGACGGTCGAGTTATTATCGCGTTGTTCAGAGACGGATCGGTTTGGCGTTTCGAACTCTCGGACGAGAATACTGGGTCATGGACCAAAGCGGCTTACATGGCTGTCGGTGCCGACATGGTCCAACTATCTCCCGACTCAAAGCAGTTGGCGGTGATGGACAGTAAATCGCACTCCTTAAAGCTGCTCGACACCGTTTCAGGAGTGTTGATTAGGGAATTGCCAAACGTATCGGCTGTTGTATGGGACAATGATTCAGATGCGAACCTGGCCGTCGCCAGTCTTGATGGAAAGCTTGAGATCGTAAGCGTTGCGGGACGCGAAGAGTTAAGTCGCGTTGACCTTGCCGGCGGCCAAGTAAAGTCTTTGCATTTTTTCAAAGAGAAACTTGTAAAGGAAAATGAGGCAGCCGAGGTTCGGTATTTGTTGGCGCAAATGGAGGACGATAGACCAGAGATTACTGAGGGCTTTCTTCAGTTCGTGAGACTAAAACCATCGGAAAACCCTGACGAAAACAAAGCTTCCGGCAAGAAGTCCGTGAAGAAGGGATTAAGGATAGCTTCTTCACCTGCGGATTCTATCTTTGCAACTGGAGACGAGGCTGGTACGGTCACCATCTGGTTTGCTTCGCCAAAATGGGATAACCTAGGTGCAGAGCTATTTGATCTCGAGGGCCATCGTGGTGCATCGATTGCGAGCATCGGGTTCAGTCGAGATGGTCAAACCTTGATCACCTCGGACAACAACAATCGGCTCTTTGGATGGTTGTCATCGGATTCCTACGTCACCAAACGGAAGCCATAACGCTGGAGTTTTCATGCAGGAGCCCGTACCTAGCCAAGCGAATTCGATCGAAAAGGAAGTTACGCCAGAAAAGACCGCTTCGAATCTTTTGAGTCAGCTTCTCGAAGGTTCGCTTAGCCATAGAAAGCGAACGCTCAGCGATGAGGAGTGGTCGTGTCTACGAGAAGTCGTGAGGCGACCAGCCGGAGCGGAGTTGACTTTCGAAGAAATGGCGACGGGGTTGGTCGAAGCGTTTTTGAAAGTTCGTTTGGCAAACAATTTCAAGAATCAGGAATCGCTTGCAATTCTAAGTGCGACGATTGCTAGGACACTTTGTAGCGACCCAACAGCTCGCCAAAGATTGCTTGAATTCCAGCAGCATCTGAACGGACAGGCATGATTGTGGAGCAAAAAACTGCATCAGGAACAGGCGAGTTGATTGCAAACGGACGTGCTTTGGTCCGCTCGATTGCGATTCGGATCCATAGAAACCTTCCGGTAAAAGTTGATCTTGACGATTTGGTTGCTTACGGTGAACTCGGTTTGGCGCAAGCGGCTAGAGACTTTGACCCAGACATGGGAAACCAATTCAGTACGTTTGCCTACCATCGAATACGCGGGGCCATTTATGATGGACTTGCGAAAATGACTTGGACGAGTCGTGCGCGTTATCGGCGGATGCGATTCGAAAGCATGTCGAGTGACGTCTTGGAATCTGAACGCGAAATGGATGATGGCAATCCCAAAAACGCGGAAGAGAGCGGGCGATGGTTTGGGCGGGTTACGGAAAGACTAGCGATCGTTTTTTTGGCATGCGATGGTGAGGGAAACGGAAGTTTTGCCGACACGGTGATTGACCCATGTGAGGGGGTTTCAGCCCGAATGATTCACCGGGAAGCAGGCGAGAAACTTCGTGCGATGGTGGAACGATTGCCCGAATCGGATAAGCGTCTCATCAATTATGTCTACTTTGAGGGATTGAGTCTGCAGGAAGCTGGAATTCGTTTGGGTTTTAGCAAATCATGGGCTAGTAGATTACATGCGAAGATCCTTGAACGGCTAGCCGATGATATGCGCCGTCTTGACCTTGACGATTAACCCCCCGGGCAACACTCAACCATGACACAATCCCCACTATTGGATTTCGAGGCATTGTCGGCACCTATATCAGAATCGGAACCATGTGGTTCGAATTTCGATTCTGGCGAAAACGTCGCGTTAAGCCATGCGTTTAGCGAATTGCGAGCTCTAACGCCGACTGCGCGTAGGATTGAAGCCAGACGCTTTGAATTGGCCGGCATGGGCCCGGAAGATCGGCAGAATTCTCTTGCTCACAGTGAGGGCAAATCGGATGGCCCGCAGGCGGATCCAAAGTGGCCTCGCATCGCCGAATTGTCGATCGAGATTTTGACCAAGCACAGCAAAGATACGCGAGCGATTGTAAGCCTGATCGAATCGATGACTCGAGTGCATGGATTACCTGGGTTGCGAGATGCGTTGAAGGTGGGCTCACTGTTGCTCGACAAGTATCAGCTTGCGTTGTTTCCTCTGCCGGATAGGGGAGAGAAGGTCCACTATTGTCTTGAGTTCATTGGAAACGTCTGCGAATCCGAATCGAACAATATCAAGTCCGCCCTTTATCAGGCCGAATTCTTGGAAGATGCGCCGGGTTTGTGTTGGTTCTCCCATATCTCTGCCACCAATTTGGACAAACGGCCTTCGAAAGAGAAAGAAGTGCTGATTCAAGCGGGCGAAGTAACTTTAGATGATTTCCGCGCCGCACTGAATCTGGTCGAAAAGCCAACTGACCTGACCAACTTCGATGAGCAGCTCAGCGAAGCCTTGAATGAGGCCAAGACGTTTGATGCGCTTCTAACGACGCATAGCAAAGCACATGTAGGTATCAGTCGAATCATTGAGGATTTAGGTAAACTACAGCGATGGTATCGTGGCATGATCGAGGATCGTATGGCGTACCTTGATGCCTCAGCATCCGCCGCGGCGGTTGAGGCAGCTCAAATGGCGGAGGCCGAATCACCCTCTACAGAGGAAAGTACAAAGAACCCTGGGGCCCCGAATGGGGCACAAGCTGCCATCGTGAATCGCCAACAAGCGCTTGGTAAGTTGCTTCAAGTGGCAACTTATTTTCGCGAGTCAGAGCCTCACTCACCTGTATCGTACGCGCTGGAGCAAGCGGTGCGTTGGGGGAAAATGTCTCTGCCTGACCTATTGCGAGATCTCGTTACCAATGATAGTGTTCTGACCGAGATGTATCGTCGAATGGGGATTCAGGAAAACAATGGGAATTCCGACAAGCAAAAGTAGAAAAACTTCGGTCCATCTGTTATTTTCAGAGGGTTGGGCGATTACGTTTGAGTTGCCTTTCTCGCCATGAGCTGTTCGTTTCTTGTTCTATAAGTGAGGAGTTGATATGAGTTCCGTACACAGCAAACTTGGTCGCATTCGCAAGCCACGCGTCCATATCGAATACAAAGTAGAAACGGGTTCGGCAACGGAAAAAAAACATCTCCCATTTCTGATGGGTATTGTGGGTGACTTTTCGGGTAACAAGCCTGCAGGTGAATTGAAACCCCTGAGAGATCGCAAATTCGTTAACATCGATCGCGACAACATCAACGATGTATTGAAAAGTATGACGCCAGGTCTCAGCATGGAAGTGGAAAACACACTTGCAGGCGACGGCTCGATGATGAAGGTTAATCTGCAATTCGAGTCCATGCAGGATTTCAGCCCAGGCAACGTTGCTGAGCAAATCGCTCCTCTCAAGAAATTGCTTGATGTGCGCAATCAACTGAAAGATTTGCGATCAAAAATGGACGTGAGCACAGACTTGGAAGCCACCCTGGAGCAGGTGCTCAAGAAGACTGACAACGTAGCTGAGCTTGCGGGAGAACTAGGATTGGGCAAAGACGAAAAGTAACTGCTTTTTGATCCGACACCGTGTCGTGACATCCCCACTCATTCCGTAACGCGTTTGATCCAAACATTCCCACAAATTGCAAGCAAGGATAAAAGATGGCTGAAACAGAAAAACAAGGATCGGCTTCGGCCGAAACCACGACCACCGAAACCAAATTGGGTTTTCTTGAGAAGGCGATAAAGGCGACAAAGCAAACCGAAAGGTCTCGCGCTGAGAATCTCATTCGAAATTTCACTGAGCAAGCATTGCAAGGCACAGTGAGTTGGGACAAGAGCATGAGTCGCTCGATCCAAAATGCCATCGATGCGATTGATGCCAAAATTACCAAGCAGCTCAACGCAGTCATGCACCATGCCGACTTTCAAAAACTTGAGGGGTCTTGGCGAGGCCTGAGTTACTTGGTCATGAACTCGGAAACCGGTACCGATCTAAAACTGCGTGTTTTCAACTGCACCAAACGCGAGTTGCAGAAGGATCTTGAGAATGCGGTTGAATTCGATCAAAGTACCCTATTCAAGAAAATCTATGAGCAAGAGTTTGGCACCCCGGGTGGTATTCCCTACGGTTCACTCGTAGGTGATTTCGAATTCAAGAATCATCCAGACGATATTCAGATGTTGCGAAACATCTCCACGGTTGCCGCAGCTGCCTTTTGTCCGTTTATCGCTTCGGCAGGCTGCGAAATGTTTGGCTTCGATACTTGGACTGATCTCAACGTCCCTCGCGACATCAAAAAGATATTCGATTCGGTGGAGTATTCGGCCTGGAAGAGTTTCCGCGAGACTGAGGATTCTCGCTTTGTTACATTGACCATGCCTCGTACGCTGGCTCGACTGCCTTACGGTGCCAATACGAAGCCGATTGACGAGTTCGCTTTCGAAGAAGTGGAACTTGGTGCAGATGGAAAACCGAAGACGACAGACCATCGCGAATATTGCTGGATGAGTACAGCATATGTGATGGGTGCTCGATTGACTGATGCTTTTGCTCAGTATGGGTGGTGCACCGCAATTCGAGGGCACGAGGGTGGCGGCAAGGTTGAGAATCTGCCAAACCACGTCGTCAGAGCGGAAGATGGCGACATGGAGTTGAAGTGTCCGACCGAGGTATTGATTCCAGATCGCCGCGAAAAGGAGATAAGCGACTGTGGATTCCTGCCGTTGTGTCACTACAAAGAGACAGATTACGCGGTCTTTTTCGGCGGCCAAACAACGCAGAAACCGAAGCAGTATGAAGGCAAGGATGGAGATGCGGCTACCGAAAACGCAGCGATCAGCGCACGGCTGCCGTACATTATGGCAACCTCGCGTATCGCGCATTACTTGAAGGTAATTGCACGTGACAAGATCGGCTCGTTCATGGAACGAGCTGAGTGTGAGAGTTGGCTGAATGATTGGATTCGGAACTACGTGTGTGGAGACGACAATCCGACGCAAGAGACGAAAGCCAGGAAACCTTTGGCCGCAGCAGAAATCAAGGTGAATGCAGTTCCTGGGTCGCCAGGGTCATACAGCGCTGTTGCGTATTTGAGGCCGTGGTTGCAGTTTGAGGAATTGACGACCTCATTGCGTTTGGTAACCAAAATACCTAGCGGCAACAAATAGTTCTTTGCTCAGGCTTGTCCAAGGGAAAGTGCGATGAACACACCGGAACAGATTGGAAAGGATGCAGTGCACACTGTGTATGCGTCTTTTTCACCTGTGGTTGCTCCATCGACGACGTTGCTTGGGCAAATTTTGGACGAGAAAAGAATTGGAAACGGCAGTCGCGTTTCCGCGTCCAGTGACAGCGATGGTCCCCAGCTAACACCTTTGGATGCATTCGTTTCCGCCGCGGATGACGCGACTCGACTGCTGTTATGGTTTGGCGAGGAGGGATTGCGAAAACGATGGGGTGACCAAAGCGATTGGATCATTGAACAAATCGATCGTGATATATCCAAGATCGATTCGATGGTCGAAGTGCAACTCAATGCAATTCTTCACCTGGATCTTTTCCAGCGATTGGAAGCATCGTGGCGAGGTGTTCAATACCTTGTTGAGAAACGCGAACAGTATTCTGACTCTCGAATTTCGGTCAAATTGCTGAACGCAAGTTGGGGGGAGATAAGTCGGGACTTTGAAAGTGCCGTCGAATTTGATCAAAGCCAGTTTTTCCGAAAGATCTACGAAGAAGGAATAGGCCAGGCGGGTGCTGACCCATTCTCTGCCATTGTTGCGGATTATTATGTTCATCCGCGACTGAGTCGAGAACATCGATATGATGACATGAATATCCTTCGCGGGCTCGCGCATGTTGCTGCAGCGGCGTTTTGCCCGTTGATCATCAATGCCCACCCGTCGATGTTTTCCGTCGACCACTTTTCCGATCTCAGGAATAGCGTCAACCTGCAGACTTTGCATACAGGGCTCGATTATTTCGCATGGCAACGTTTTCGTGAGCTCGAGGATTCTCGTTTTGTTAGCGTTGCATTGCCGCAGCTACTAATGCGTCGCCCTTACCGGGAGAATTATGATCTTGGCTTTCCTTTCACGGAAAAGGTGGTGCACGCTCAGGATTATCTTTGGGGTGGAGCGGCATTTGGGATGGCAGAAGTAATGATGCGGTCCTTTGCTGATAATGGATGGTTTGGCAACATTCGCGGTGCGCAGCGAGGCATTGAGGGAGGTGGGATCGTTACTGGACCTGCCTATGATCCATTTAGTACCGAACCATTCGAAAATGGTGCACGCGCCATCACAGACATTGTGCTAACGGATGATTTTGAGCGGGAATTGTCCTCGGCGGGGTTCTTGCCATTGTGTGCCTGCAAAGACATGCCTTTGGCTGCCTTCTACTCATCCGCTTCCGCACAAAAACCAAAAGAGTACAATACGCAGGAGGCCACGATGAATGCTAGGCTTTCGGCGATGCTCAACTACATGTTATGCGTTTCGCGCTTTGCTCATTACTTGAAGTGGATTGCACGGGACAAGATTGGTAGTTGTTCAACTCCCGAAGAATTACAGAATCTCTTACAAAAGTGGATACTCGAATACGTGACTCCCGATAAAGATGCCTCACCCAGCACGCGACTTCGGAAGCCGCTACTCGAAGCGGAAATCAAAGTGATGCGAATTCCGGGCCGGGCAGGCGAGTATGAATCCATTTTTCACATGGTTCCTCATCACGAATTGGATGACATGCGAGTTGCCATTCGGCTTGACACGAAACTGATGCCTGCTCGCAGATAGATTTTTTCCCGTACTTGGTTGAGTGATGTTTATGGATGTCAACAGTCTTTACAGTTCCGGTCAGCTAGCAGAAGCCGTTGCAGCGGCGTTCAACGTTGTGAAGGGTAAGCCGACAGATGTCGGTGCCAGACTCTTTCTAGCGGAATTGCTTTGCTTTCAAGGTGATTGGGAGCGAGCGGAAAAGCAGTTGGATACGGCGGCCAAGCAAAGTCACGACGATGGATTTTTCGCCCTACTTCTCAGGCAACTTATACGTGGAGAAATTCTTCGCGAGCAAGTGTTCACGGAGGGGCGGTCTCCCCAATTGGTTGGCGAGTTGCCAAAGGACGCTTCGTTGCAGTTGGAAATCTGTGCAGAACTTCGCAGCCAACAGAATGCCGCTCGATTGGTGGAAGAAGCTCAAGAAGCAAGACAAGCGGTGTGTGGGCAGTGCAATGAACAGACTTTTGACGATATTCGAGACCTAGATGACCGGATGGCAGGGATCCTTGAAGTCATCACAGCCACCGGCAAGTATTATTGGGTGCCTTGGAAGTCGGTACGAACGTTAGAGTTTTCGAAGCCAGAGCGTCCGGCAGACTTGATTTGGCGAAAAGCGTCGATCGATGTCGAAAATGGGCCGGAAGGAGAGGTTTTCATTCCAGTTCGATATCCATGTCCGAACGCTTCTGGTTGGGATGACCAACTGCGGTTGGGGCGAGCGACGACATGGCAGGGCGAAGAATCGGGGGCTGTGATCGGGCTTGGACAAAAGATGTATCTCATTGGAGACGAATCCAAGACTTCCCTAGACATTGATAAGATAGCGATTGCTTTGAGTTAAGCCGCCGATCACACCGTTGGTTTCCCTCGTCTTCGCGGCATCTGATCCCTTGAGACTATTGTTCAATACTGTTTTTCATGGACCCACATGAGTCGTATCCGGCCTGATCAATTACTGGTGCCTTCGCTGCTTGATCGCCTTTTAGACGACGAGCCTGATGCGTTGCAAGAGTTGCCCAGGTCTCGTTCTCAACGGCTTAGCGACTTAAAAGTGAGTGTACGTCGCGACTTGGAATTTTTGCTCAATACACGTGTTTGCCTACGAGAAATTCCTGAGGAATGTGAGCAAGTAAGAACATCTGTCTTGAATTTTGGTATACCGGATTTTAGCGGCGTTTCGATGGGGGCGGCAAAGCAACAAGAGTCCTTACGCGCGCGTGTTGAGGACGTCATCCAACGGTTTGAAACGAGGTTTAAGCAAGTCCGGGTTGATTTGGTGATCGATTCCAGCAACAAGCATCTGCGAACGATTCAATTTCGTATCGATGGGATATTGCATGCAGAACCAGCGCCAGAACCAGTCGCTTTTGATTCGTTTATCACACCGACGGTAGGACAATTTCAAGTGCGGGCCAGCGACCTATGAAAGACCCGTTGCTCGATTTTTACGAACGAGAACTCGCATTCATTCGCGCGGAGGGTCGCGAGTTTGCTAGACGCTATCCTAAGCTTGCTGGCCGTTTGAGGCTGTCTGACGCGGAGAACATCGAGGATCCGCACGTCTCAAGATTGATCGAGGCCTTTGCACTTCTATGCGCGCGACTTCGCATCAAAATGGAGGACGAATTCCCTGAAATTTGTCACTCGATGTTGCAGGCTTTGTATCCTCAGTACCTTGCTCCGATTCCTCCAGTCACTATTTGTCAACTCAAGTTGACGGACCTTTCGCTAGATGTCCCGACCGGACGACAGCATCGTCGTGGCGAACGATTGGAGACCGAGCCTGTCGACGGTGTGCAATGCGCTTTTCGCCTTTGTTATGACACTCAAGTTCTTCCCTTGACGATTCAGTCGGCAACGTACATTGAGCCGCCATTGCCCTTCGATGTCGAACCATCATGGAAGAATTCAGTGCAGGCAGCCATTCGTTTGCGATTGGCAAGCCAGTCCGAAAAGCTCCCGCTCAACAAGATGCGGTTCAAACACCTACGACTGTATCTCGGTGGCTCAACGGCGCTTGGAAACGAGCTTTACGAAGTTTTCTTTCGAGATGCCCTCGGAATCGGCCTTTACCAACCCAAAAGCCTGCGAGGCACATGGTTGCCAAACCAGGCCATTTGCCCAGTCGGGTTCGACCGTGACCAAGGGCTGCTGGATGAAGATCCAAGAACGATCAAAGCATACAACCTTCTGTGGGAATTTTTTGCATGCCCTGAGAAGTTCCGTTTTGTCGATCTCAAACTGGACGATGTTTGGGCGAATGCTGTAGGGGACGGAGAGTATGTCGATTTGGTGATTCTGCTAAAGAAGACCAATCAAGTGGTGCAGCGCGAACTTTTAAACGACACGTTGAGATTGAGTTGTTCGCCGATAATAAATTTATTCGAACACCGGGCCGAGCCGTTTCGACTTTCCGAAAATCAAACGGAATATCGAATCATCCCAACCGCTCGAAAACCTCAAGGAATGGAAGTCATCTCGGTAGATCGGGTTAGTGCTTCCGGCCCGGGTGGTCAAGAACAACGCAAATTTACACCGTTTTACTTACCCAGCCACCATCAACAAGCTCAAAGCGAAGCAATGTATTGGCATAGCGCGCGGCGACGACGATTGTCCGAAGAGGCGGAAGGTGACCGGGGTACCGAGGTCTATCTGACCTTGGTCGACCTTTGCTCTCGTCCGCAATCGTTTGCTGAGTGGACGTTGCACGTCACCACCACATGCTGTAACCGGGACCTTGTCGCCAAATTGCCATTCGGGGGCGGACGTCCGAAAATTGCATTGCGAGACGCAGGCGGAGCGATCACCGTAGAATTCCTTATGCCTCCAACGCAAACCGTCCGACCGGTCAAACCCGACGAATATTTCTGGCGTCTCATCTCTCATTTGGGATTGAATCACCTGACATTGTCGAACAATCAGAATGGTGCTGAGGCGCTTCGAGAGATACTATCGCTGTACAATCCAAACAATACCGAAGAGTCCAAACGAGCTATCCAATCGATCCAGTCCGTAAGTTACAAGCGAGGTGTTGGTCGCATGGTCAACGATGTCGGAACTGGTTTTTGCCGTGGGATTGATATCGAGGTGACCGTTGACGAAGAGCGTTTGGTGGGAATGGGCCCGTACCTATTTTCGAACGTCTTGAATAACTTTTTTGCGCTCTTCGCCACGATCAATTCCTTTACGCGATTGACGGTTCGCACACTTGCTGGCGGTGATCCGTTGTTTGTAGGAAAAGCGTTAACAGGCGATCGTCATTTGCTTTAGAGGTTTCAACGAATATCTTGGCTAAAAAGCAGCAACTCGAATCGCACCCCGCTGATACGGTCAGAAATGTCAGCTTCTATCAACTCGTCCGATCGATTGAACGAGAGACTGGTCTGCGAATCGGAAGCGATCTTATGCCTCATCTTGAGCCGGTCGTATTGAAGGCGGATCCTGATGCGCAGTTTCCTGCTACGGAGGTTGCCAATTGGAACGTCCACACCGAACCTCCCGAGGTATTAGTCTCATTCTTTGGTTTGTTTGGTCCATCTGGAGCGTTGCCGCAGCACTACACTCAATTGCTTAACGATAGGGCAAGGATCAAAGATTTTGCGCTTCGCGATTTTTTGGACATGTTCAATCATCGCATGTTATCCTTCTTTTATCGTTGCTGGGAAAAGCATCAGTTTCCAATCGCCTTCGAGACATCACGAGCTGTGGGTCGCGAAGATCATGTCACCGGAGCGTTGAGGGGGTTGATTGGTCTTCGCACGAACGGCTTATGGGATAGGTTAAGTATTCCGAGCAGCGATTTCATGTTTTTTGCTGGACATTTTTCCAACCGTCGCCCGACTGCCAGCGCGCTGAGCGACATGATCGAATCGGCCTTCAATGTCCCAGCACGAGTCGAACAATTTGTTGCTCAATGGATGTACATTCCGTTGGAGGAACAAACGCGAATTGGGGTCCAGCCTCTAGGCTTCTCTTTGGGTAACCAATTGGGGGGCGAAGCGATTGCTGGACAGCGTGTTTTGGATTTTCAAAATAAATTCCGAGTGCAAATTGGGCCGCTTGGCTTTATGAAATTTTTGGAATTCAACCCAGACAGTCCCAAACTGCGCCAGGTATTCGATTACATTCGGCAGTATGTTGGACCACAATTCGATCTTGATCTGCAGGTCATCCTCAAACGGGAGGAAGTGGCAACAACGCAACTCGGAAATCCAAAGACCGCTCACTTGGGCTGGAACACTTGGATTGGCGACTGGAAGAAGCCACACCATGCAGAAGAAGCGATTTTTACATTGCCGGACGTCGTTTAACAACATCGGGCCATCCTACAACACCTTCCTGAAACTTGTATAGAAAGCCGAGAGCGAAAATATGGTTCACGTCGACTTGAATAAACTATTTGGCCGACTCAGTCCCTTGAGTAGCCGGACCCTAGAATTAGCAATCGCGACCTGCGTCAAGCGAACCAACTACAACGTGGAACTTGAGCACTGGCTCTTGGTTTTGGGGGACTCGAGCGACTCGGACTATGTACGTATTTTGGAGTCCTTCGAAGTGGATTTCAGTCGTTTGAAAGAAGACCTAACCAAGAATCTCGATAGGTTGAAAACGGGCAATGCCAAGTCACCATCACTCAGTCCAGATGTCGTTGAGTTAGCCACCGAAGCTTGGACGATGGCGACAATCAATTATTCTGCAGGCCAAGTGCGTTCGGGGCATTTGCTTTTGGCATTGCTGTCCAACGACTCGTTCCGGCGCTCCGCTGTTAGCGCGTCCAGGCAGTTCGAAAAGATCAGTTCTGAGGCGCTCAGCAAGAGCATCGTAGAAATATGCGCAGATACCGCAGAGGATCGGGATTCGACCAATTTAGCCAGCCAGGCAAATACGTCGACTACCAGCGGAGGGGTAGCCGCGAAGCGAAACACACCTTCGCTCGATCAGTTTACTATCGATTTGACCGCTCGTGCTCGCGAGGGAAAGATCGACGCGGTTTTGGGACGCGATACTGAGATCCGCCAAGTCATCGATATCTTGACGCGACGTCGGCAAAACAACCCGATCTTGACGGGCGAGGCGGGCGTAGGCAAAACCGCAGTCGCCGAAGGTTTCGCGCTGCGGATCGCGGCTGGCGATGTCCCTGCACCATTGAAGGAAGTCGCATTGCGAACCCTCGATCTAGGATTGTTGCAGGCCGGCGCGGGAGTCAAAGGCGAATTCGAAAATAGACTCAAATCCGTAATCGATGAAGTTAAATCGTCCCCCAAACCAATTATTCTTTTCATCGACGAGGCACACACGTTGATTGGGGCGGGCGGAACGGCGGGCCAAGGGGACGCAGCCAATTTGCTGAAACCTGCCTTGGCCCGGGGGGAGCTTCGCACCATCGCTGCCACGACATGGGCGGAGTACAAGAAGTACTTTGAAAAGGACGCAGCCCTGGCCCGTCGTTTTCAAGTCGTGAAGGTCGAAGAGCCTTCTGAAGCCGTCGCTATCGAAATGGTCCGAGGGCTCACCAAAACCCTCGAGAAACACCATAAAGTACATATCCTTGAAGAAGCCATTATCGACGCGGTCAAACTCTCCAGCCGATACATTAGTGGCCGCCAATTGCCGGACAAAGCCATCAGCTTGATCGATACCGCATGTGCCAGGATCAACCTCAGTCAATCGTCGACCCCACCCACACTGGAAGACGCACAGCGTGAACTTGCCCAGTTGAAACTCGCTTGCGAGATCCTACAACGCGAGTCGTTGACGGGTTCGGATCATACCGCCCGGCTTGCCGAGATTGAAGAACAGATCAAGTCGGTTGAATTGCGACTGAAGGAGCTTAAGGTGCGCTGGGATGGTGAACGGGCAATCGTCACGGAAGTTCACGACTTAACGGCAAAACTGCACGGGCTTCAACCGGCAGCAGAGGCGACAGCGCCAGTGGATGGTGGCAAATCTCCGCCTGTGCCCGCGGCACCTTCGCCGCCTGCCACCCCGGAGCAAATCGCTCAGTGGAAAGCCCAGCTCAAGGAACGCAAACAAGCACTGCATGCGTTGCAGGGGGAGGCTCCTCTCGTGCATCCATTTGTCGACCGGAACGCGGTCGCGGAAACAGTGGCTGCCTGGACCGGAATTCCAGTCGGACGGATGGTCGCTGATGAAATCAATACCGTACTCAATTTGCATGAATTGATGGAAAAGCAAATCGTTGGCCAGTCGCATGCTCTAAAGAGAATTGCGCAAGCCATCAGCACATCGCGCGCTCAATTGAACGACCCGAGGGCGCCGATTGGCGTGTTTTTGTTGGCGGGCACAAGCGGTGTAGGAAAAACCGAAACGGCCATCACGCTGGCACAGCTCCTTTATGGTGGCGAGCAGAATATGACCGTCATCAATATGTCCGAATTCAAAGAAGAACACAAAGTTTCCTTGCTTATGGGATCGCCTCCCGGCTATGTCGGTTATGGTGAGGGCGGCGTGTTGACGGAGGCCGTTCGACGGAAGCCGTATAGTGTGATCTTGTTGGATGAAATGGAGAAAGCCCACCCTGGCGTCCAGGATATATTCTATCAAGTGTTCGACAAAGGCACGATGAAAGACGGCGAAGGTCGCGATATCGATTTCAAGAACACAGTCATCTTGATGACTTCCAATGCGGGCACGGATGTGATCAAAAGTCTTTGCAGCGATCCCGATACAACCCCCGAGCCCGATGCCTTTATGGAAGCGATTTTTCCTGAGCTACTAAAAACGTTCAAACCGGCGTTTCTCGGGCGGTTGACTTTGATTCCATATTATCCGTTGGCGGAACATGTGATTCGCAAGATTATCGGCCTGAAACTTGGGAAGATCGGGAAGCGACTTTCCGACAACTACAACGCCAAGTTTTCTTACTCGGAAGATTTGGTCCAGTTGGTGGCTGACCGTTGCAAAGAAGTTGACACGGGAGCTCGCAATATCGACCATATTTTGACCCGATCGCTGTTGCCCGATCTCTCCTCAAAAATGTTGGGACGTCTGGCAGAAGGCAAACCGATCGGCAGCGTTCGAGTTGCAGTCACCCCCGAGCAATCCTTCGTTTTCGAAATCGACTGATTCAGCGTGGCAAATCACGGGTGAACCCAAACGGGGGCCAGAAAGCAAAAAAGTTTTTTCGGAATTTCAAGCAACCAAATCGCTTCTTGTACGAGAACGTTAGTGTGCAGTAAACAAGTATCGTTTACAAATGCCCGGACGGAGCTTGAGGATCCACTTGGCGAAATTAAGACTACCTCAAATCAATAGGGAAGAGAACAATGGCAATCTACATCAAATTTGACGGCATCGATGGCGAAGTAGTGGAAAACAAGCACGAAAAGTGGACCGAGATTTCGTCTTTTTCCGTTTCGGCCCACAAGCCTGGTAACGGCAAGACAGGTGCGCTGCGTGTGGCCGGCACGACGGAATTTCACGACATTTCCGTCAGCAAAAACGCAGACAAAACGAGCCCAAAACTGCTCAAGGCGATGGCTGAGGGAAAATCTTTCGACAAAGTGGAAATCCACTATGTGACGACCACCAAAGATGGCCCTAACGCCATTACCAAATACGAAATCAAGAACGTTTACATCACTGGTCTTGACCAGTCCACGCATGGCGACCGCCCGGCCGAGAATTTGACTCTCAACTACGAAGAGTTCAAGGTAATGCAGACGCCGATTAAGCCAGACGGAAGCCTGGACGCAGATGTCGAATTCGCTTGGCATATTGCTAAGGCAAAGAATTCGTAATAGTCTGTGCTGGTGCAAATCGCTCCGTTTGGAGGCTATGCCTACATCTGGCTATCAACTGTTAATGATTTGGCCAAGCCATCGTTGCTTGGCCGGTGTTTTTTTGTGCTTTCTGAAAGGGCTTGTCGTCCATGACAAAGCGATTGCTTGAACTTGAGCCGACGAGCTTGTTTGGGGCTGATGCGATTTTGACGCATTTGTCAGGACGCGAGGAGCTTTCTCGCCCGTTCGACTTCATGTTGACGATTGCTTCGCCGAATGAAAAGATCAAGCCGGAGCAGGTTATTGGGCAGCCTTTGGCGGTTCGCATTGACCGCGATGAGCAAGAGCCCCGTTACATCCACGGGTATGTGAGCAGTTTTTGGGCGGGAAACACGTTCATGCCCGAAAATGGAAAGAATATTTTCCGCGCATATCGAGTTCGTATAGTGCCGTGGCTTTGGTTCATGACTCGGGCAGCTCGCTGCTTTATCTATCATCCAGAGAAGGCGGAGAAATCGATCCAGGATGTTCTCGATCTGATAGTGAAACGGGTCAAGGAATACGGGCACGTTGTCCCAGAGCTCGAGTCGGGGAACGCCAAGGTTCTTGGCAAGCGAAAGGTAGAGCACTGCGTTCAATATCGAGAAACCGACTTCAATTTCCTTTCGCGAACCCTTGAACGTTATGGTATTTACTATTACTTCAAATTTGCTGGCGACAAGCATACGTTGATACTTTCCGATCAGCTCAACTATCCCAATGCACCCGAAGCAGAAGTGAAGTATCCGGTTTCGTCCGATACCAATATTAGCGAAGATATCATTACCGGTTGGGAACATGCTTACGAGTTCGTGACGGGCAAATGGGAGCAAACCGATTATGACTTTATCCATCCCTCGACGGATTTGAAGGTCAGTGCTGAGAAGCACAGTTCGATTACTCTCAAGAACAACTCAGCGTACGAGCAATACGATTATCCCGGCGAGTACATAAAAAAGGACGACGGCGCGATGGAAGCGACGGTTCGTTTGGAAGCTGAGGAAATCCGCTTTAATACGGTAAATGGATCGAGCCACTGCAAGTCCTTTTCGCCAGGCTATTGTTTCAAATTGACAGAGCATTTGAATTGCAAGGACGAGAAGGGTAAGTCTTACTTGATTACCTCGGTTTCGCACAGCGTGTCGCAGCCGGGGCCGTTTACGTCAGGCAATGATCGAGCAACTTATTCGAATTCGTTTACTTGTATCCCGAAGGACAGCCAGTATCGTCCGCCCCGTTGGACACCGCAACCACTTTTGTCCAGCGTGCAAACGGCAGTTGTGGTTGGACCGCCAGGCGAAGAAATTTACACCGATGAATACGGTCGCGTGAAGATCCAGTTCCACTGGGACCGTGAGGGAAAGAAGGACGAAAACACAAGCTGCTGGGTGCGTGTCTGTCAGGTTCACGCAGGCAAAGGCTTCGGCGGCATCGACATACCTCGTGTGGGTGAGGAAGTGGTCGTTTCGTTCCTAGAAGGCGATCTCGATCGACCGCTAATTACAGGGCGAGTCTATCACAAAGAATCGATGCCCCCATTTGGTCTTCCCGCAGCAAAGACCATCAGTGGCATGAAGACCAAAACCTACAAGGGTAAGGGGCACAACGAGATGTCCATGGACGACACTCCAGGAAAAGAGATGCTCAATGTTCATGCTCAGTACAATATGGCAACAAAGGTACTTCACGACCAAACACTGACCGTGGTAAACGATCGGTCTAATACGATTACGGGAAAACTGACGGAAACAGTAACCAAAGATACGACAATCAAGATCTTATCGGGACCGTACGTTCATGAGGTCTCGAACAATACCGCCAGCTATAAGGTTAAGCAAGACATAACAGAGACCTATTTGGCGAAACAAATAACCAATATCAGCAGTGACCTATCCATCGATTCTGGTGCCCACATATCCATAGTCGCAAAGGAAAGCATTCTTCTCAAGACGGGCAGTAGCAGCATCCTCCTAAAGAAGGATGGGACAATTGCGATCATTGGCGAAAATATCTTGATTCAGGGCAATCAGGAAATAAAACAATCTTCCGACAAAATTGAGCACGCGGCAAAGTCAAGTGCGCAAATGGGAGTCAATTCGCAAGTTGTTAAATGCGATCAATTCAAAGTCGCTGTTTCTGGGGCTGCGATCAATTCTGCGGCAACTGGAATGCATGAAATAACAGGCGCCCTTGTAAAGATAAACTGATCGAGGGAGCAAATCATGTATGCGTTAGTCGAAAAACTTTCGAATGAGATCAAGTCGTTTTTGGACCAACGTGATTCGGTCGCACTATCTGTTGCCTCAACGGAGAACGAAACACCAGTCATTTGGAAGATCCTGGAGTCCGTGGGAGAGGAATCTTCATCAGAGCTGTTTTGGCAATTCGAAATGCCGTTCGTTGACACTCGCTCATACGTTGAGAGCATCTTTAACTCATTTCGGCAACGTCACGAAATGGTTCGTTTGCTTCAGCCTCAGAACGGACTAGTGGAATGGCCTTCTATTCCAGAAGAGCTATTCGGCTCTCCCTTTCAAACTGTTGCTCAGCTCAAAAAGCTCATGACGTTCTCACGGGAACTACTGCCTTCGGAATCTGGTTTCTTGAGTATTTGGATCTTTTATCCTTTCGAAATCAAGTCGCAGTTTGAGTTCGCGGGATTCCTTTTGGAATTACTGCAACACGAGTTTCCTTTCCCATGGCTACATGGACTGCGAGTTATATTCCGGGAGGGAGCAACCGATCGCACTATGTCAACGTTTGTCGATGGGATGCCGAGGGTATCTAGGATTGAAGTCGATTTCAGTCCGTCCGCGATGAGCGATGCCATCGAACATGAAATTGATGATGAGTCGCTTCCTCTTGCGCGACGAATGCAAGGCCTGCTTATGTCTGCAGGGATGGATTTTTCGCATCGACGTTACGAACAGGCGTTGGATAAGTACCAAATTCTGTTTAAGTTTCATGGCTTAAATGGAGACCGCGGGCAATTGGCCTGTGCACTCAACGGTATTGGGGAAGTGCAGCAGGCTATCGGACAGCAAGAAGCGGCGCGAGATTCTTTTTTGGCTGCACTAATTCCGGCCACCGAAGGCGAGCACCCGGCAATTCCAGTGCTAACGAACATCCTCATCAATCTTTCCAACTGGTATGAGCAACACAGTCAGTGGCCGGAAGTCGAGCAATGTACGACTGAATTGTATCAGCTAGGAGCGCTACAACGTAACCCTCAACTCAAGGTCATCATGCTTGAACGCCTTGGGAGCGCGCAATACCAACAGGGAAAGCAAGATGAGGCAATTGCAAGCTGGTCGGCATCCCATCATGTGGCATATGAACTTGAACTTAAGCCACAACAGCCAAGTGTCCTTAAACGGTTGAGAGATGTGTACTTGGAAAAACGAGATTTTGAGAAAGCGAAAGAGTACAATGAACAATTGAACGAACTCGCTCAGGGAGGGTACCATGGCTGATCCAGTAGAACCCAAACCAAAGCCTAGTTGGGACGAGAGGCGAGTAACACTTGAGCGGCAAGTTGCTGCGTCTACTAGCAATCCAGTGGCGAGTCATCTCAATCATACGGCAAGCGAGATGGCGGGCGTTGGCGCTCGCTATATCGATTCCGTTGCTGCTGTCGCCGAACCTCCCAAAACCAAGGATGGTAGAGGCTGGGACAAGATGAAACCTGGTGAGAAACTTGCAGCTGGGATTCGCAAAACCCAACAAGTGATAGGTGCTGCGACGGGTGCCATGAGCGTTCTTCAGGATGCACTCGATGTCGGTTTTGCAAATCTAACCAACCCGATTGCCAATGCACTTCCTGCATTCCCCGCAGCGACTTTGGGAATGCCTTACGTTGGGCTACCTCATGCGCACAGTCACCCACCAAGTCTCATCCCGCCAGCGCCACCGATTCCGTTGCCTAGTTTGGGAGTCATTACGCTTGGAACGTGCGTACGTGTTCTCATCGGTGGTATGCCTGCGGCTCGCTCTGGTGATTTAGGACTTGCTCCGACGTGCGGAGGTTTAGCTCCTTTCTTTCAAATAAAGACGGGGTCATCCAATGTGTTTATTGGCGGTTCGAGGGCTGCACGAATGCTTGACGTTTGCATTGTTTGTGGAAAGGGAGAAGACAAGGTTGCGGGCAAGTTCAAAGCGCTAAAAGGAATGTCCGGGAAGAGCGTAAGCAAATTTTCGGCTGGAATGGCTGCATTGGGAATAGCGGGAGATTTAGCCGAAGCAGCAGAAGAGACCGACAACGCAATGCTCGCTGCCAAAGCACTGAATGCAGCGATGGCTGCAGCCCAACTGGCCGCTGATTTGGCCGCTGCGGCATTGAGCAAAGCAATGGGAACTGATCCTTGTATTCCGCCCGTCATGGGTCCCCCTAGCATTGGAATGGTAATGTTTGGCATGCCTAATGTACTCATCGGTGGCTTTCCGATGCCCAACCTTCCTAATCCAGCGGACCCCATTATCAATAAACTGAAGTCGATGCTCGCCAAACTTCGAAACAAACTTGGCAAGGGTGCGGGGGCCTGCGCTTAGACGATTCGTAAGTGTTTCATTTCCGATTTTACTGTTCGCCGTGTTTTGGAAGTTGTGTTATGGATTCTAATTGCCTTCAAACCCAAAACCCAGGTTTTGTCGGCGATCCCGTGGATACACTCAACGGCGCAGTACTGGATCGAAGCCGAGATCTGAGGTTAGCTGGCCCGTTGCCATTACAATGGTGGCGTCGATACGATAGTAGTCGTTGTAGTGCACTCTTTCGTCACGGGTGGGGTCAGACGCACGAATTCGACGTATGTCTCGTTTTGGACATCGATGGTATTCGCTACCTGGACCCGTTTGGAGCTATCTCCGATTTCCCACCACTTACAGGGGATGGAGAGAGTTTTGCAGCAAATGGAAAGACTCTTGTCCGGGTCAGCGCTCATGTTTACCAAATAGTTGAACATGCGACTCCCACCAAAGAGTTTCGCTTTGAAAATGGAACGTTCAAAGCAAATCTTGCTCGACTCTTTGAAGGCAAAAGCGATTTCCAATTTTACTACGATGAACGTGGGTTTCTGTCTGGCCTACAGGATTCGTTGGGAAAGGAGATCGAAGTACTTTCGAATGAATATGGGATGGTCACCGAGCTTGCCATTCCAAAACGCGGTACTCGCGACAAAAGAACTTTAGTCCAGTATCGGTATGATCGCTATGGCAATTTAATACGAGTCGCCAATGAATACGATCAAGCGTCGGACATGTATTACGATTCGGCTAAACGTTTGGTCAAACGAGTTGATCGAAATGGACATGCTTTTGAATTTTCGTACAACACGAAAGGCCAGTGTGTTCGCACTTCCGGTGTCGACGGTGTTCTTGACAATCGAATCGAGTACCTTGTTCCCAATGAACTGACCCAAGTTACTCGCGGTAACGGAGGTGTTTGGCGTTACCACTATCAAATGAACCTTCTGCGACAGATCGAAGATCCGCTCGGAGGGAAGGAGCTGTTTGTCTATGATGACAAAGGGAAATTGGTTGTTGAGATTGATAACAATGGCAATGCCACGACGAGGGTCGCCGATGCTGCAGGAGCAACCATAGGCAAGGTCGATCCACTGGGCCACTTTCTCGCAGAGCCAATGGATGTTAATGCGCCCGATCCGCTCCACCACCGAGTTGCGCAAAACGCTGCCGAATATGAGTTTGGTCGACTGATCAATATCGAAGCGATAGCCTCGATCGCGCCCGCTAAACCCGTCGTCGAGACGAGTCCCAGTGAGATGAATCAACGGCCCTCAAGTTTCGTTGAGAAAGCCAATTTGTACTCCAGCCAAAACCTTGGCTTTGTGGTGGGCCGAAACTGGTGGCCCGAGCCAAGTAGCGGCCGACAATTTGACGCCACGGGCGATTTGATCCATCAGGTCGATCGCAAAGGGCGAATGCGCAGATGGATGTACGACGGCAATGGTAATGTAACCAAGTATGTCGATTTCGATGGCGGTGTTTGGAAGTACGAGTACCAGTCTTGGAACCACTTGGTTTGCGAAACCAATCCATTGGGTTTTGCCAATCGAATGGAATACGATTCGCAAGAGAATCTAACCGTCTTTGTCGATGGCGGTGGAACCAAAAGCGAATACGGCTATGACTTGAAAGACTCGTTGATCGAAGTTCGCCGTCATGGCCAACTTCGTGAACGCTATGAACGGGACGCTGCAGGAAATTTGCTAAAGAAGTTTGCGGCTGATGGTCGACTCCTCGTCGAACTTGAGTACGGACCCGGTAATCTACCTGTAAAGCGCACCTTAAGTTCCGGTGATACGCATTCCTATGCATACGATCCCAGTGGCAGGTATCTCGCGGCCGAAACCCAAAAAGATGCAATTGAATACTCGTACGATGTGCTTGGAAATCGCTGTCTCGAAAAGCGCAATGGTTTAGGGGTTGAGCATCGATTCCGAGGTTGGCGTCAATTTGGCGAAAGCTTGTGGCTCGACAAGTTCGAAATACGGCATGAACTTGCAGACGACGGAACGTTGGTCATCACGGATCCGATGGGGGGCAGCCATCGCGTCCGCAATCTGGTGGATGGTACCGTCGAGCGCAGATTCAGCAATGGAACAGTCGAGACGATCAAATACGACGAGCTTGGTCGTTGCGAATCCAAGTTGGTTGAGCGCCAAGGGCACACACGATGGCGACGTGATTACGCATGGTCGGGAGAAGGTGAGCTTCGCCAGATTAGCGATTCAATCCGGGGGACATCGACGCATACTTACGACGCAGCCCATCGGCTCCGATCACGCACACAATCGAATGGCGTTCGGGACGAATACGATTTCGATCCTGCCAACAATTTGGTTCGGCAACCAGGACTCAATCAAGTTGCGATTCAAAGCGGCAATCGCATTCAAACAGCAAATGGCGAAACGTTTGCCTTCAACGATCGCAATCACATCAGTAGCCGAACCAGTTCAAGCGACTCGATTCAGTACTTCTATGACAGTCGCGATCAACTCGTCCGTGTGGAATCGTCAAAGGGAACCTGGGAAGCGGAATACGACGCAATGGGGCGTCGCGTTCGAAAAACATTTAATGGTCTAACCACTGAGTATCTCTGGAACACAGACCAGTTGGCAGGTGAAATTTCCCACGATGGCAAGTTTCGACTCTACATTTATGCGGATTCATTGGCGCTGACGCCAATGATGTTCGTCGAGTACGAATCGATCAATGCGGAGCCAGCATCAGGCAAACGCTACATCATACTGAGCGATCAAATTGGCACACCCATATGTGTCGAAGATGCATCCGGAAATATCGTTTGGGAAGCACGCATCGAACCCTTCGGCGAAGCCAAGCTGTCGCCCAACAATCGCATCGAATTCCATTTTCGCTTCCCCGGTCACTACTGGGATGAAGATATTCTGCTCAACTACAACCGATTTCGGTTTTACGATCCGAAATGCAGCAGATATATTCAAAGCGATCCAATTGGGATTGCTGGTGGCGAAAATGTCTACGGGTACCCAACCAACGGATTGCAAGCAGTTGACGTTAGCGGTTTGCAAAGTAATGCGGGGTGCTGTGCAAATCCAACTGCACCAGGAACGGAATGCCCGCCAGACGGAGAACAGCCCAAAAATACGGGAGCGCACTCTAAAAAACTTGCGGACAGTTTGGGCGAAAGACCTCCGGGAATGCAAGCCGCACACGTTGTACCAACCAACGGCTTCAAGAACCGCTCCGAGGCAGTGCAAAAGGCAATCAAGCTTGCTCAAGCCAAAATGGATAAACACTTAGGTAGCGAGGCACGAGATACAGCGATAAATGGATTTTGGGCTGCGCCTGGACATAAGGGGACGCATACGGATAATTTTTTTACAGAACTAGGAAAGGAATTTCAGGGAGCAAACTCTCCCGCAGCCACAAAGCGTGCACTTGCAAGAATGCAGAAGCGAATTGACAGTGGGGAATTTGAAAAATGACAAACATGCCGAACACAAAAGAGCTATTCGAATTACGCGTGGTCACCGATGATCCCAGATTTGAGGGATTTGCCCTCACGACAACGCCGTCAGTATTGGGCCGGGCAAGTCTTGATGAAGATATTGTTCCTGGTTTTGATTCGGCTGACAACAATCCTTCATGGAAGCAAAAAGAATTTGGGAAATTGTGGGTTCCACCAAAAGTGATCGGTCGAGTCGCGCCATTCAATGACTACCCAGGTTTGGATATGATGTATCCCGCCTTCAGCGAAAGGGCTGTAAACACATTGGTTGAATACTTACAGCCAAATGGCGAAATCCTCCCTCTGCTATCGGAAACTCGAATTAAGTATTTTTTCTATAATATAACCACAATAAGTGACGCATTGGACCAAGGAAAATCCAAGTGTGAATTTTGGTGCGATCCGCCAACCACAGCCGATGCCATCGATTGGTTTTCTTTTCAAATTCCAAAGTTGGAGGGGCTTTCGATATTTCGTCTTCGAGAATGGCCCGCTGGCGTAATTGTCTCAAGTGAATTTGTGCAAACAGCTTTGAAAGCAGGACTAAATGGCTTCGATTTTGTAAAGATATGGCCACTAGACTCTTCGGAAAACTGGCGAAAACGTAACTCGAAAACAAATTTGGCGCACACATCAAAAACCGATTTGAAGGCACAGACATTGGTCTTTCTAATTCCCTTGCGAGGGAAAAAAGCAGACGCGAGCGAGAGAAAAGCGATTAACAAGATCGAGGATGAAATCGATGCACAACTCATTGTTTCGACCTTGGGCGAGTCATATTTTGGTTCACTGGAGGGCACGGACATCGTGGACAGTCAGGTTCGAATCTTTCTATCTACGCCGGATGTTGAGAAACTAATGGATAAGTTACATCCGTGGTTCGATTCGCTAGTTTGGCAAAAACCTGTCGGCATATTGAAACGATTTGGTGAATTGCACGACCCAAATGCGGTTGAGGAGTTTATTTTGTTACCCGCTGGCAATTAATTCGGTTCCGGTTTTGGCAATCGGTGCCTTCGCAGCTAAAAGAATCGGCCTCGCAAAATAACGGCAAATTTGCAAGAGGCGAACGTCCTATTTGTTGCCTAGTCGTTTGATAGGCCGCTTAGAGTCTCGTTTTAGCCTTGGTCAAAACTTTTATCGCGGACACAGCTTCCCATGGGGTATCGATTTGGAACTTTTTTTCGCTTTAGGATTTGCCGTTTTCGCAATGCTGATTTGGTTCGTCTTTTTGCGAACCGTTCCTGTACTGCATGCCAAGGCGACCGTTACGAGCAAAGTGTTCACGCCGGAAACGATCTATTGGCAATTCCAGCCAGGAGAACGGCACGGATTTCGGACCCCGACTGCGATTCCAATCGCCGAAGGCTATAAGCTGTCCTTGGAGATTGACGGAATGCATGAATCAGCAGACGCCGGAGTCAGTGTACTTGATGCTGATACGTTTCAAGTCGGCACCCGAGTCTCCATCGAATACTGTAAACGTGGAGTGCCACTCCTTTGGAAGCGATTGTATGTCTTGAAGGTTTCCTCTATCGAGGGCAAATCAGTTTGACGAAAGCCGCGTCACGAGGCTATTTCGGTGTAGGCGACCTCGCAAGCGGAAATTTTTTGGTCGGGATAGAAACCTCACTAATTCGCTAGTCACAAAGTCTACGAACTAGAAATCGAAAATGGCTTTGTGGCTAGATCGATTTTCCGCTTCAACAGTGTTGCGAAAGTGACAATCAGGAAAACCCAGAAAAAGATGCCGTCAAAGTGATACTTCAAATTGAACCCTGATTTCATTCCACTTGGCATCACCTTGTCGGTGCCATCTTCACTCCCATCCCAAGTTGATTTCCGATAAATCTCGGTAGTTAACCAAGGTTTAGGGCTGCCAAAGGTGAGAATTGTCTCGCTGTCGTGGCGGGATGAATTTGTTTGGAAATGGAACGAAAGAATTAGAAATGCACACACAAGCTGAGTCAACAAAAGCAATGCTCGTACCATTCGCAAGACGGACGCTGGCCACTGACGGATCCAGTTGTCGCTTGTTCTGCGAAAATTCTCCCATCGATTGCGCAAGGTAGGCTTATCTGTCGGCTCGTAATTGAGGGGGGCCTCCAATGGAAGTTTTGTGGAATGAAGACCAGCGGCGCTAGAGGCCCTTTGCCGTCTTTCGAATAAATCCAAAACATCGGATTTGATAAGGGTCATGAGGCCAGTGATACAGATCAGAATGGCCAACGGATTGCCTGTGACCAAACAAAGAACACATCCGATCACGCAAAACGTAAAGAACCTCGTGAAATGCATCGAGATTGCGGCAGCAATGAGAACAGGCCCTGTAATAAAGCCCCAAAATTTCCCGGAGGATTGAGATGCATCAATAAGCGGATTGAAGCACAGCAAGCTAAAAGTGCGAAAAATGCCCAGCGCTCCTACTAAAAATGCGGTCGTGTCAATTTCGCTTCGGGTCTTTGCATCTTTTGCCTTCCGAGCTCGTTCTTCTTTTTCTGCCTCGGTCAGCCGCGAAAGTCTCCTGAGTTCGTTTCCTCCAAAAACGCTCGCCGTGGCGACAATGACCATCAACAAAACGAACAGCGTGCAAGCCAAGAATCTCGTGAAAGGTGACGCCTCCGAATTCCATGCAATCACAGCGATCAAGACTCCTGCTGACAATACGTGAGCCGAAACAGTTGCAGCGATCCACTGAATAGAAAAATCGTCGCGAAAACGTGCGACCCCAAACGCAACGAATGCACTGGGAATCAGAAGCCCCAACGAAGCCCAATAACTTGTTGTGATCCAGTACAGCAATCCGGTCAAGCAGATTGTTCCAAAGCCCCCAACAAAGATCATCCAGGGCACGGTTTTGGATGGTGTAACTACAGGCAAATCGGATGCGTCGATTTTCAAGTCTCCTTCTGCTGAGGTTGTTGGGCTCACTCCATGTCTGTGGGGCGCTCTTTAGTTTTACCTATATTCCTGATTTCGTTGGCCGTTCTCCTGCAGGCAACTTGCAGACTTGAATGGTACCATACGAGGAACATTCTGTGGTTGTTAGGCTCCAAAGAGTTGGGCAACATGAATTTTGTTTCAATCCTGCCAAACAAATACGTGGACGATCAAATCAATCAACATACAATGCTCGATAGGGTTCGAGCAAAAAATCAATTTTAAACGACAGGGCAACTGATGACAGAGTCGGAAGCGCTCAATAGCTATGACGAGGTGCCATACCCGAGCTTTCCCTATTCGCAGTCACATCCCGATCATCTTGCTTTGATCGCCACGCTGCTTGGGCTGACTCCGCCCAATCGTCCTTATCGGGTTTTGGAGCTAGGCTGCGCTTCAGGCGGGAACCTGATTCCTATGGCTATCGAAAAGCCTGACTGCGAATTCGTTGGCGCTGATTTTTCATCGAAGCAGATCGCTAACGGGCTGAAAGTGGTCGAAGAACTTCGGATCGACAACCTCCAGCTCAAGGCAGCGAGCATTCTCGATATCGACGAATCGTATGGCGTTTTTGACTATGTGCTTTGCCATGGTGTTTACTCTTGGGTTCCGCCGGAAGTGCAAGATAAAATCCTTGAAGTCTGCGCATCTCAACTGTCGCCGTCCGGCATCGCGTATATCAGTTACAACACGCATCCCGGCTGGAGACAACGTGGCGCTGTACGTGACATGATGCGGTATCACGTGAGCCGTCATCAACATGAGGCACCGAAAGAACGTATCCTGCGAGCTCGCGAACTCCTCGACTTTCTCGTGCAAGCCACCGAGACATCGGACTGTGCTTATAGTCGAATGCTATACGAACAACAGGAACTATTACGTCGACACTCCGATTCCTATATTTTCCACGAGCATTTGGAACAAAATAACGAACCGCTATGGTTCTTGGATTTCTGTGGACGACTTGATGAACACAAATTGCGGTACTTGGGTGATTCCGATTTTGGTTCGATGGTAGCCTCAATGTCGTTTGCGCCAGAGGTGCAAGAAATGCTCGAATCCATCGCACCCAACTTGCTTGAAAAAGAGCAGTATATGGATTTCGTCCGAAATCGCGCGTTTCGCCAAACGCTCATTTGTCATGCCAGCGCTAAGCCAAACTACGATGTGGATGGAACTCAGCTGGTCAAGTTGTTTGCTGCGTCCAAGACCGTTGCTCGTTCCGCAAATGACGAGAGTGCTGACGCGGGGCAGTTGGTATTTGCTTTGCCAGACGGCTTAACGCTTACAACTCCGAGCAAGACCGTACAGCACTCGCTAAAGACGCTTGGTCAAGTGTGGCCTGCGAGAGTGAGCGTGAGCCAACTTATAGCGACATCGATTCGAGAGACCGTTCCACGCAATACAGCAGCAAATGAGATCGAGGAGGAAACGCAAAAACTTGAAGCGTCTTTGCTTACGGCCTTTGCCTCGAGCAGTGGTAGATTGTTAGAATTATCCAGCGAAGAACTCGAGTCGAATGCGCCAAATGCTTCCGATTCAACTCCGTGCGTGAACCGACATGTTCAACGCAGTGCGAAGCTCGGCCAGTTTATTGTCAATCGTCGGCACGAGATTGTTGAAATCGCCCCTGTAGATCGGCATATTCTGCCGCTTCTCGACGGCTCAAGAACACCAGCCGCTATTTTGGAAGAGTTGATTAAACTTCAGCAGTCCGAGGAGTTACAGATTTCTGATGAACAGGACAATCCAATCGTCGATCGAGAGACCGTTCGGACGATTTTGGAACAAATCGTTTCAGAGCGACTTCGTTTCTATTTTCGAAATTCGCTTTTTTGACTTTAAGCCTCTAACGCGGATTATTCATGGAGTTCCTCGCTCATGCTTCGGGTTACCAAACCAATCTCTCGCTCACGCTTAAGCTTGTGAATATTCCTCGCTAACGGCCGATGAAGCGATCCAAGACACAAAGAAGCCTGAACGGGATCTATTTTTCAAACACCCGGTAGGTTCGAGTTGGCACTTCGTTCAGCCATTTCATCGCATTGACGGAAATTCGTTTTCCGACGTTGGGAGCCCAAGGGTCATGCAATCGCAGTGTTGTGCCGATTCCGGATTGGTCGTTGTCTCCTCGCATTCCAACTACGCAAATCATATGTCCAGGAGACCCATTCCCGGAAACGTAGTCGGAAGCGCTCCATAGCATATCGAACATCAGCGGCCCACGCTGCAAAGAATTTCGTAGCTTGGATAACATCCAGGACATTGGCGGATTGCATTTCAAACCATGAATCTTTGCGTATCGATTGCCTGAAGTCATTGCGTCGTCCGTTTCAGAATTGTTGAACAATCCTGCCTCATCGCTCCACATATCCTGAGGCGTCTTTGCTTTGACTGCAGAAACGGTGGAATTCGTCATCATGGCAGTGCTGGCAGCCCAGCATGTCGTATTGGTCGGTTGTGGAATAAAAGGGATCGTGTGCAAGATTGGCGTGTATGTCTCGCGGCCATAAAGTGCATTCTGAGTACAAACACCAGCGTAACCATCGACAACGAGCCAGTTCGCTGTCTGAAAGGCTTTCACGGCGCGATCCGTGTTCATTCCGAATACACCATCCGCAACCAGATTGGGACACGGACGCAATTTCGCATTTAAGGCGTTTTGGATTTCCACAACAAGTGGACCACGTGAGCCCATTTTCAGAATAGTTACCATGAACGTGTCCTTTTACCGGAGTAATTTGACCTAAACACGCGGCGACGCAGCGTTGGTTTTGTGTCTCCACCGGTTTTTCTGTGTATTGCAAGTTAACAAGTAAAAGCGGGGATATGTAGTTGTCGAAGCTTTTGCTCCAGAGTTGCGAGTAATATTTCGCTTCTGGCTGAATTGGTTGTTTTTCGTCGATCCCCTTGGTCGGGCGATACGGATGATGGCATTATTGAGCGTCGCAGTCACACTTGATTGGCTCTGTAAAGTTGCTTAGGATGATGTCTTGAGCTTTAGCGAATGTGCGGCAGGCAGACATTTGTGATCTGCACTCCAATGGTTTGAAAAGAAATTGTTTTCTTGAGGTGTTCCTGTGGGTCAAAAATATCCTGGAGCCATGGGCGTATCGAATGATTTCGCCTCGATGGATAGCGGGACCAGCGTGCTTGGTCGGTCGCCAACCCCTGGCCCCGTTTGCGCTACTCAGGACCCGAACATCCTGCAACGAACCGGTTACGTCCTAAAAGCGTGGGATATTGCCAAGTATCGTTACGCACGGGCGTCGATAATCACCCATACAGAGCACGACTTCTACGAGATCATTCAAGGTGCGGTGCCGATGCTGCTCATGGCGTGCGGTCTCGTTTTGACCACCACCATCATTGGGGCCGGGGTTGGAGGAATCTTTGGAGGTATTGGTGCTGCGCCTGGTGCTGCAGCGGGATTTGCAGTCGGGACAGCCTTGCTTGAAGTTCTTGGGCTAGCATTCCTGATTGTGTTCTTGAAGGACCGGCTCGCTGATATTGGAGACGCTCTTTATACGGGAGCCACCATTGCGTGGAAATCCTGTGGAGACGGAGCCACCATCGATGTGGCAGCGAAACGCATGGCGGAGAGTATTGGCCTCTTTTACGCGGCACTCCTTCAAGCTTTGCTACTTTATCTTGGCGCTGCTCTGACCAGTAAAACGCTCACGGCAAGCAGGAGTGCCCTGCGCGGCTCGAAATTGTTTCAGTCCTGCGAAAAACTAGAAGCTTGGCTCAACAAGAACTTTGCGGAGCTATACAAGAAGCATATCGGAAAACCAGCTCCAGGTATACTTCCTCCCACAACTCGAGCGCTGGATGACTGGTCCGTCTACATTCGGCAGTTGGAACTAAAAGCCCCGCAACGAGACAAAGGGATACTCTGGTCCAAGCTAGGTGACCAAGGAGAAAAGGCCGCAAAGTTGGCATCCGATCGCGGATTGACCTCTTTGGAGATGCTCTTAAAGGACACGGGCTTTCCAGCAGC
Source organism: Pirellula sp. (assembly GCA_031424235.1). Lineage (GTDB taxonomy): Bacteria > Planctomycetota > Planctomycetia > Pirellulales > Pirellulaceae > JBKCUI01. The sequence goes on along the minus strand of JANPHB010000268.1, from coordinate 58,102 downwards.
CTACGAAGAAGTTTTCGGGAAACTTCAGGACGGTACGACCAGGGCAATCTGGAAACAACTATCAGAGAAGTATGCGCGGAGTCTCCAAGGTCGTGTGATCGGTTTCGTAGACGACCAGGCTTTGTTGAAAGCGATTAGGGAAAGCCCAGTCAAGGCGATCAAGGACCTCGCGCCCGGCGAACCCGCAATCATCAAAGCGCCGCAGATCACTAACGAATTGATGGAAATCAGTAACGTAATGGAGCAAAACCCTAGTATTTCCATCGTTGAAATCCGAGATATCTCGAGACCAGACGTTACGATCAAGACGATGTCTCGCACAAACGTGCTGCAAAGCAAAGCTGCGCCGTTGCAATGATGTGGCATATTCGGGTTTGTCATGAAACTTGTTCCTGTTCCTGTTCGTTGTGTCTATTGCAATCAACTGTTGCGTTATAGGCGTCCGTGTTTAGGGCTAACGAACCCACAGCTTCCGCGGCGCAGCCATGAATTTTCGGAGAGTGCGCCAGACCGGCCTGTCTTACGAAAAGTGTAATCGTCGACAACCACAGAGTCACCTCTCGCATCGTCCGCCTTTAAACGCAGCACGGTTGCTTGGATGTCGGACTTTCCTTTCGAATTGTCCTTGCAGATCATCTCCCACATCGCATGAATCTCATCACGTCCACTGAGGCGAAATGCGATGTCTTGAAGCGTCGCGTTTTTGTGATAGCACTCCGCCATTCCCCCATGATCATGAGCGTTGAGGCACTGAAAGAGCTTTGTGAGAAGTTGTTCATTTGCGTGCATGAAGGGAATTTCTTGGTTTGAAAGAATGTAAGAGAAATTTTATGAATCGATTCCAGGTGGGCAACTATAACTGAGTTATACTTGCCCCGCTCGAAGTTATTGTACTTTTTCGATGACTGCTTAATTACTAGCTCTGAATGACACGACGGAAGGTGAACAGGCTCGTGGACTTAATGCACTTCTACTTCTATAAGATCAACGACTGAACCTATAATAGAGATTCAGCCTCAGCCCAAGAGTTTGGCGATGGGAGTGCCGCCGTCCGTAATTGGCACGGGGCGTGAACCATCGAGAAGTTCGTGGTGTGGGTTGATCCCAAGCGTTGCCAAAATCGTGGCGTGAAAGTCGGGGATACTGACGGGGTTTTCCAAGGGCTCTTTACACTCATCATCAGTGACCCCGTACGCTCCGCAGTGATTCAATCCTCCTCCCGCGAGAACCATCGAAAATGCTGTTCCTTGATGGCCGCGACCACCACCGCTGTCGAATGCTGCCGGACGACCAAACTCGGTAGCGACGACGATCAATGTCTTGTCGAGAATCTTCTGTCTCTCCAGATCCTCGATCAATGCGGAAAGTGCGGTGTCCACTTCCTGAATGAGGACGTGTTGCTGGAGTTGTCCATCGTTGTGAGTGTCCCAGCCGGTCCCGTTGACAAAAGCTAGATTGTGCGAGACCTCAATGAAACGAGTTCCCGCTTGCACCAACCGGCGTGCGAGCAAACACCGCTGGCCAAACTCTCCGCCATAACGCTGGCGAACAGTGCCTGGCTCCTGTTCCAGATCGAAATGCCGCATGAATTGCGGGCCCGAGAGTCGCAACGCTTCCACTTGAGCGGCGCGGTAGTCGGCTGGTATCGATTGGGCTGGAAAGCGATCTTTCAAGGGCTCCAGCAACGCGAGTCGATCCGCGGTTCGGGCTGAGTCGACATCGGCTGGACGCGTGAACCCTGCCGGCCCAGACTTGGTATCCGTAAGGTAAATGAACCCACTCTTTGCGCCGAGAAATCCTGGGCCACGACTGACGTTGGGAATTCCTATCAACATATAAGCGGGGACCGAGGGATCGACTGCGCCTCGTTCATGTGCCACGATACTACCAATCGAAGGATAGACTGTGCTGCCGCTAATCATTCGGCCAGTGTGGACGAGGTTGGTTGCAAATGCGTGCTCATCTACCACTCGATGATTCACGGTGCGCACTGCCGTTACGCGATCCATCACCTTCGCCGTTTGAGCAAGATGCTCAGTGACACGAACCCCAGGAACTGCAGTTTCAATCGAAGCGTAATAGCTGCCAGAACGGGATGGTTTGGATTTGGAGTCCCCCAGCCGCTTAGGATCAAAGGTGTCGATCTGAGCCATGCCCCCGCCAAGCCAGAAGAAAATGCAGTGCTCCGCCTTGCCAAGTCGCGGTGCCGAAGCAGCGTTGGCTAAATCAGCCTTAGCTAAAGTCGGACGAACCATCGAAGTGGCCGCGCCGGAGAGTGCGAGTTTCAAGCAATCGCGTCGATTCCATTGAGTCTTCATGGTCGATAGATCATTTCAGGAGAGTTGAGTAGTGCCCAAACCATATCTTCACATCGGGCACGCCATCTGGGTTCGATTCGAGGTGTTGGTGGATCACCTTTTTGAGCTGCAACCATCCGTTCCTGTGCTGCAGGATCGGATTCAGGTTGCAGATGATTGGTCCATGTAATGAGTTTCGGCACGATATGCGGCCGATGCTCAATGACGGGATTCGAAACGCGTCGGGTTTCATAGCCCACCTCCAACCAGGAAACGTAGCGAGCATTTTCCCGCTCAGTAGGTGTCCGCGAAAGGAGCCGTGTGAAGAGCTCTTCCACAAGCGTTTCGACAGATTGCTCTCGCATCGCAACTTCCGTGAGTCCGTGATCGTCGCTGAGTCGCGTTAGCCATAGACTCATAACACCATTTGCAAGGATAGCCGGTTGCAATGCGTTTGGGGCGATATCCCTCGAGGACGAAGGATCTTGCCTTGAACCTCGCCAGCCTAGCGCGGACATCACGTCGGAGACAGCTTGTAATCTTGGCAACGTCAAGCTTGGTCGATCGCGTTCGTTGGATAGTGAGGCCAACATCCAAGCTCGGCGCGGTATGCCCAAGTCGATTGCGTTGTCCGTCTCCCTTCGACCATTGAGATCGAGGCACATCGGTTCAGTGACGAACGGCTTGCCAGTCACAGCAAAAAGGGAATCGACGATTTGCTCGGCGCTCAGTCGACGTGGTTCGCAAGCACTATAGAGCGGGTCCGGCTGCTTCAAAACGGGATCAACAGCTCGCTGGTAGGCGGCCGAGTTCATGATCGTTCGTACCAAGGCCTTCCCTTGATAACCGTTTCGGACCAACTCACGTCCCAACCATTGGAGAAGTTCCGGATGTGTCGGTGTTCCCTTTTCCCAATCGTCGAGCGGCTCCACAATTCCACGTCCCATGAATCGTTGCCAGACGCGATTGGCCATGACCTGTGCGAAGCGTTCGTTTTGTGGAGCAGTGAGCAATGCGGCGAGATGCTCGCGCTGATCCTCGGTGTTCTGAACAAGTGCGTCAGCCAAACCATGATCTGCAAATGCAGGGAAGGGCCACTTCGGCTCAACAGTGCTACCGGGTAAAAGCGTCACTTCGATGAGTGGCGTTCGCCCGGCAGCGTTGAGCTTCACCGGATCAACGCTGCTCGTCTTCGGAACATTCAACGGACGAACAGCTAGCATGGCCCCGAGTTGAAAGAGCTGCTCTTGCTTGAATGCGCCGGTCGGTGAGTCGTGACATCGTGCGCATTTCATTTCGACTCCCAAAAAAGCCGAACTCACGATTGCTCCTTTGGCGGCAAAGGGAACATCATTTTGCGACGCAATGCTAAACCCTGCTGGTCCACCTTCACGTTCGCCGCCTCGTTGCAAAACAAGTTGTGTGACCATTCTGTTCATAGGAAGATCATCCAGCAGCGATTCATAAAGCCACCAACGGAACGGACCGGTGTTATTGAGCGTGGGGTTGAGGATGTTCGGGTTCTCTGCAAGCAAGTCCTGCCAGACCGGCATCCAATGGTCTGCCCAACGCGGATCGCCAAGCAGCCGATCGATCAACGCGGTTCTCTTGTTCGAGTCAGAGTCGTTCATGAAGCGGCGAAGTTCCTCCGCGGTGGGTGGTACTCCAACCGTATCCAACATTGCACGGCGAATGAACCCCAAGTCATCGACAGGTTCACTGAACGAGTCACGGACCAACGGCAACTCCGGCCAAGTAGCACCTTCCTGAATCCAGCGCGTTAACATCGACACTTCGGACTCTGTCAGCCGGTTACCCTTTGGAGGCATGACTTCATCGGAATCTGTGCTCTTCACACGACGGAGCAGTTCGCTCTTGCCAGCGTTCCCTGCCTCGAACCCAGGCCCACTGTCGCCGCCCTTTCTCGCGAATTCCGCGAGATCGAGACGCAGTCCGCCTTTGGCTTTCATTCCGCGATGGCAGTCTCCACAACGACTTTCCAGTAGCGGCTTCACATCGCGAAAGAAGTCGACGTTTTCAGAGGCTTCGTGTCGGTTCTGACTCTTCATGGCTGCAAACTTAGTCGCGAGGAAGTGATCGATGGGATTTTCCGCAGAGAAACCCGTTGGCATTGGCGGCACAGAAACATCGGGAGTCGAAGCCAGCCACGAGTTAGCAGCTTGCCGGCGCGAGGCCCAGTAAGCGGAGCTTTTGTTACGCAATTCTGCGCGTCGTGCAGCGCTATGATTGAATACTATCTTTGCTGCCCGCGCACGATAACCATCCCAAGAAGCATCGGTGTAGGGAATCACCTCGGGTAGCGGCGTCAGCAGTTCCCACGTTTCCGTCCCGGACTTCGCTATGGCTACGACCGTTTCACCAACTTCAACGCGTCTCGGATTCTTGCCCTCGCGTCCGCCGACAAACACTTCAAACTTCACATCGAACAAACCGCCATCGCTTTCAAACTCCACTATCTTTTCATACTCACCGCGCGGTGCAAATCGGTAACCGGGTCCCAGATCTAACAGGGCAAGTCGCTCTGTATCAGCCTGTGACCCATCGCCGCCGTTCTTAGGTGGAAACGGAGTTTCAGCGATAAGAACTCCATTCAATGAAAGTCGTGAAGCACTTCTAGCGCGAATCAAAAAACGATACTTGCCGGGCGGCAATTCGACGACAGCAGCAAGTCGCAACAACGAGGGACTCGGTCGCGTTCCTCGGATTCCATCATCGACATACTTAGGCGGGATTTGATCGATTCCAAAGGCTGAGACCTCGAACGATTCAGTGGCTGTAGGCGATTGAACTGGCCAGGCATCCTTGTCGTTCAGACCCTGTTCACAAATTTCAACTCGGACTGCTATGGATCGAGTCAACGGCTCGGTCGAGGCCCCGGACGATTCGGGAGATTGGGCGGACACATCGACGTGACCGATTAACAAAATGCTTAAGAGCCAAGGGATACAAAATCGATTCATGGTTTCACCGTAGAAGTCTCAAGCGTTGATTGCCCACCGATGAAGTCTGGGGCGACAATACTCTTCCCATCGTCCGCCGCATCGTGGAAGCCTCCATCATGCGAGATGGCGGCGATACAGACATCTTGAAAAATATCTTCGGCCATATGGTAGCCGCACGCAACGCTGGCAAAAAACGCCGGCAATGCAAGATGGTTCCGAAGTAGCAGTAATGTCGTTTGTTCTCGAGTGTGCATCGGTCTGCTGTGAACGTGAGGCGGCGGGCCACCACCTGGAGGGACGATAGCTTCCCATATCGCATATTTACCATCAGTGTCTTCGGCGGTGGCAAGAAATCGATAAATATCACCAACGACGGCGATCGATCGTCCGGCATCGGGTGTTCGTATCGTTTCAATTCGTGTTGTCGTCATTTACCTTCGTTTCCAATTCTTATGCTAATCAGTGTTCGCTCGAAATTCTTGTGCTTCGACACTCCATTCGTCGGCCTTCGTGGGCGATGCCTTTGGATGAATCCATTTTGTCTGAAGACGAGCATGATCGCGAATCCATCCTAGCAGACCGCTTGCGCTTCAATTGCTTCTTGTCGGTTTCGCTTAGAGACGTCTTGGGAATGGATAAGTAGCGATTTGGTATGGTTCCAGTCCGAATCACGATCTCACTGGGGCGTATGAGAATGATATCACCTCGAACAAATCCTCTGTGCCCATCTGGCCACCTGCGACTCATTTTCGGTGGTTGTGGGCAGAAAAAAAGTAAGACTGTGCCGACAGCAAAGGCGATATTCTTTTGTGCCTCACATGGGATACATTAATGGGAGCGGCGGATTTTAGTATGTCTAGCACGACGAGCAAGCTAGTGAATGTTGGAAATTGATATAGGATTGGAACGAGCATTTGGTTGATACCGTCTCCTTGAAGCTCTAACTCCCGCTAGCGTGTACGCAATCGTCGCGGAGCGACGAGCGACAATGTCGCCCTTCGCTCCGCGAAGGTAGCGTGCGGCAGGATCGATTATCAATAAGCAATACAATACGGCCTACATAATTCATAAAAGTGCCCCAGTGAATCTACTGTCCTATTCGCTAGCTTGCGCGTCGTGCTATGGTCGTTTTCGAGCTGCTGTACACCAAGCTGTTCTATTCACTCACGAATTCTCTAGGTAGCGTGGCTTTGTTACCAACGGCCCATGTGCGAGTGGTCAGTTCGATCTTCTTTTGTCCAGGTTTATCAGGATCGTCGAGGATCAGCCATACAACCTTTTGGTTCTGTTCAGTTGGCGACTGGACTGTTGTTACCGGGTTTGCTCGACGAACCAAATCCATCAGGATATTTCGCAAGGTGTCCCCTTCGTGTTTGAACGAGCGAATTGACTGATTGCGAGTGATACCCTCTTTCTGAAAGGCGGTACCGTTGATATTCATCGTAACCGAGGCTCCTTCCAAAACAGAATCGGTCACTTCACCTGCGATCAATTGCAAGGCTGCTTCCAACGACTCTTGTTCAAAGCCAATGGTGATCTTGGATTCCAGTATCTCATCGATCGATTTCGTCTGCGGTTTTGTGGCTGGCTTGGGAGTTGAGGCAACGGCCGCTCCGGCATTTGCAACTGGGTTCTGCAATGCCATCCAACTTGCGATTGCGATATTGTTCATCGCATCGGTCGGAAGATAAACGTTGGTGACAACTTGTCCGTCCTCAAGACCAAACCGTCCGTAACGATTAAGCGCTCTCATCATTTGTGGGTAACGCAGTCCCAATGCTCGCCAATAAGGATGCACCACCGAACCGGATGTAAGTCCCTTTTCGAAGCCCTCGGGAATTTCGGTCATCGTGGACTTTAGGGCTGCGGAGAATTTTCCCGCATCGCGAGTCTCGGAGCCAAGCATCCGGAGTTCCATATACCAACGGGGCTCGATGGTAGTGGTAAACGTAACGGCTTGCATGGTCTCATCGATAGATTCGCGGAGCGTTGTTTGGAGTTTGGGAGAGGAAGCCAGCAATTCTCTGCCATCGCCAAAGAGAAAGCTCGGCGCAAAAAGGAGGGTGAGATCCGATCGGCTATCCGTTGTTTTCAGTAGCGTCTCCAACTGGCGACGAACGGGAGCGGGAGCACCGTTCAGTTCAGGCAACGTCGCAATCAATTCTTGCGGGCCGACAACGACACGTTTGATCATTGCGCTGCCGTCGGTTTGCATTCCATCCATCAAAGCGGCTGTCGGGTTCGAAGTCGCTTCGTTGCTCCACAGTCCTCTGCGATTGTCTTTTTTCGGATCGAACAACTGCATGGAAAAACCTGTTAGACGCTGTGTTACGGAATCGATTGAGACCGGCTGCGAATAAGAAAAACGAAATACAGCCTGAGGCACGCCAGGCTTCTTGCTTGGCAGAAGCGCGATTGCTATCGAGCTGATTCGGTCGTCGGAGCCGAGCGGGATCGTCGAGAGTAGTTTGGTTAGCTCGGGTTGCATATCCAGCCACCATTTGGATATCCCCGCCGCGTTGCCGCGTCGATGCCATAGATTGCCAGAAACGAACACCATGGCTTCGACACCTGCCGGAAGCATTTCGAGGGAATAGGGTGAACCAGCCTGGGGTGGTGCCCAAAGCATTTGGCCGTCATCCAGTTCTACGGCGAAATATTCGCTCACCGATTCGATGGGTTGACGTTGTGGATTTTGCTCTGTGTTGCCGTTGGCCGTTTGTGGGCCAGTCGTCACGTTTGGTGTAGAGGTTGGATTATTGATAACGACGGTCTGAGGGCCCGCCACGATTTCTTTGGTTCCATTCCGGACGAGTACGGCAATGATCGCTGCAAAAATCAAGCAGGAACCGCCGATCATCGCTGGCAAAAGCCAGACAGGCTTCTTTTTCTTTTTGGATTTCTTCTGTTTCGATTTAGTCTTTGTCTTCGTCGCCGGTTTTATGGGCAGGGGAAGGGCCGTCTGGACTTTAGCGGGAACCTTTTCTTGTGCAGCGAGTGCTGGCTTTTCGGGTGCTGGCGGAACAGGCGAAAGCTCTGCTGGAACAAAATCATCCTGGTTGACAACTTCTGTCTCATCGATGTTTTTTGCGGCAACAGGAGCAGGCGCCGATTTCGCAACGGATGTTGGAATTGAGGTTGGCCTTGAAGTCGGTTTAACAGTTTCAACTGGTGCGGGAGTTGGAACTGGATTGATGGGAACTGTTTTGTTAGGAGTGGGTGTGAGCGATGCTTTTTTTGGTTTCGGATCGGAGTCGATTGACTGCGATGCAACCAAATCCGTTGACGTAATCTTTGGAGAGGCTTGTCGTATTTGCTCCGGTGTATCTATTTGTTCGGATGAAGCGTCGACTGCGAATTCAATGGCTTGCACCAATTTCGATGCGGATTGGAACCGCGAAGTTGGATTCTTCGCCAGAAGATGTGCGAGGCATTGCTGAAGTGGCTGAGGTAGTTCGGATTGACTTAGTGGCCGAAAGCGTTGCGAGAAATGGGCCTTGGCCCAAGATTGAAACGACGCATCCTGCTCAACATGATAGGGAGACCGTCTTGCAATCGCTTGATACCAAACGCAGCCGAGGGCATACAAGTCGGATTGAAAGGAGGGTGGTGAGTTTGGAAGTGCTAATTCAGGTGCTGCCGTTGCAAATTGGCCTACTAGCTGGTCCGAAAGACTTGAATTTCCGGTTGCCAAGTATGGGTTCACGGGCGGGAACACTGGATCGCGTCTAAGTACAAACTCCCCCTCGTCGACACACCAGATCGCATCGACACCAATTCGTCCGTGCACAATTCCCCCATCATGCATTTTTTGAAGACCGGCAGCGATTTGCTCGATCATGTTTGCCGACTCAGACCAAGTTAATGGTCTAGTGCCTAACAATTCTTTTAAGGACTGTCCTTCTAGAGATTCGCAAATCCCGACAAAATTTGTTTTCTCTATTCCCGCAAAGAGCCACTTGTCGAGAGATGGGTGCAAAACTTCGATCTGTTTAGTAGCCAATCGCACGCTTGGAGGCCAACCGCGAATTTCAGGACGCAGGAGGTTATCCGGATTCAGAAAATAACACCAAGCAGGACGTTTGGTACGACTCGTATCCATGGCTTTTAGCCAGTGAGTTCCGAGTCTAGACTCCAAAGATTCGGTGATTCGAAAGGAACCGATGGCAAGTGGGATGGCCAAATTGCCGAATAAAACGTTGGCTTGAAAGGAAGTGATTTTGCCGATTCGAATCAGTTCAGCCGCCAGGCGATTGGGATCTTGGAGGCTCTCTGGCGAAGACTTACTGATCTCCATGGCCCAACTTCGGCATTCGTCGGGCGATGCGAGTCCAGCGGCATGGATTCGCTCCCAAAGTTGAACCGTTGTTGGCGTCACTGTTATTGCCCTAGAACGTAGGCGAAAATAAGGGGTGCTACGATACTTGCATCGCTATGGATCATGAACTTAGGCGAGTCTGGCGTCAACTTGTTCCAGGTGATTTTTTCATTGGGAACCGCTCCACTGTAACCGCCGTAGCTGGTCTCGGCGTCGCTGATCTGGGCGAAATAGGCCCATCTTCGGGTATCGGGTTCATCGCAATCCTGAATGAGCAAGGGTACGACGCAAATGGCAAAGTCGCCTGCGATTCCTCCCCCGATTTGAAAGAATCCGATTCCGCGGTCCTGGCTGAATTCACGGTACCAATGGGCAAGCCGTTCCAGTTGATGGGTACCGCTTTTCAGGGCGTGGTGGCTGGAGACGGTCCCGTCCATGACTCGAGCAGTAAACATGTTCCCGAGAGTACTATCCTCAATCCCTGGCGAAAAAACTGGGATACCTGCTTCTTTGGCAGCGATCATCCAGGAATGTTCGGCTGGTATCTTGTAGAGCGGCTTGAGTTCGGGGTCGTCCAGGAGCATAAACATGTATTCATATGGAAAATAGCTTTTGCCTTCGGACGCTGCTTTGGCCCAATATTTGACGAGCCGACTCTGCATGTGTTTCATCACGGTTTCGGGGATGCAGGTGTCCGTCACTCGGTTGAAACCAGCGTCTCGTAAATCGACTTCGTCCTGCACGCTCAAGGCGCGCCAGTTGTCGATAACTTTGTATTCATCGTTCGCGAACAGGTTAAAGAGGTCTTCCTCTAGATTCGCAGCAGTGCAAGAGATTGCGTGGACTTTCCCGCGTCGAATCATTTCCGCGAGCGATACACCAATTTCGGCCGTACTCATCGCTCCGGCCAGGGAGACCATCATGGTTCCATGCTCGTTGTCCACGAAGTTTTTGTAAGATTTAGCGGCTGCAAGAGTTTCGCGTGCATTGAAATGCCGAAAGTGCTTTTCCATGAACGCCGAAATGGTCATATTGAATCCCATGGATTACTGGATTGTTGATTTAGTCGTTTAACAGTCAACCGTAGGCGTACTGAGTTACAAGGCGTACTGAATTGCATTGACAGTACGCCTACTGCTGACTGTTAAACGAAATGCCTTGGACAAGTATTAAGTTCGCGCCATTGGCATCACAACGTAGGTGTAGCCGTCGTCGGTGGAAAACATGGCTGGTTCTGCATTGCTTCGGACTTCGATGGCAAAATTCTTTTCCAAATCAAGAGCCTTGAAGAAATCCAAAACGAATCGATAGTCCATCGTTATCTTGACTTCTTCGCCCGTATAGGCGATCGGCATCTCGATTCTAGATTGCCCGATGTCGGCAGTTCTAGCGGCCACGATAAGTGTGCCGTTGCCGAAGACAAACTCAACGCCGCGGCTTTCTGGGTCGGCCACGATGGAAGCTTGTCGAATTGCGGTATGAAAGGGACCAACCATTCCCTCAATTCGAGTTTTCCCTTCTCGACTAGGAATGACTTGTCGCCAGTTAGGGTATCTGCCTTCGACCAGTCGGGAATAGATTGTGCATCGGTTGGTTCGAATCAAAATGTCATTGCTGCGGGCGGCAAGATGGACCATTTCGTCTTTTTCGCTAATCGAGCGATCCATGAGTGTCAGCGTTTTGGTGGGAACAATCGTCGACATGCCGGAGTTCTTGAAGCCCCCGATGGAAGTTCCTGTTCCGTGCATGCATGCGAGGCGACGACCATCGGTAGCAACGGTGGTGATCTGCTCTCCATCCATTTCAAAGAGCACACCGCCGAGTTGGTATCGAGTACTTTCGTTATCCGTAGCGAAGATGGTTCGTTTAACGAGTTCTTTGAACAGCCTTGCTGGAAGCTCAAAATAGCTTTCTTCGGCGAACTCCACGACGCTTGGAAACTCATCTGGATTAGCGCGAGGCAGATGGAATTCGGAGTGGCTACCCGTAAAGTCGAGAGAATTTTCAGTCGATTCAATCGTCAGCATTTCATCGCTGGCTTCACGAAGGATGTTTCCTACCCGTTGGACATTAAGCAAGGCTCTTCCTGGGGCGAGAACCTGGACATTTTCAACTTCCAAACGAATTCCAGCCTCGAGGTCAGTCGCCATGAGAACAACACGACCCTCGGTCGCGTCGATTTTAATGTTGTTGAGGACTTCTTTTGGGCTGCGGGTAGGGGCGATTCCTGCGGCGATTTGAAAAGCGCCAAGCAATTTCTCACGGTTACAAATGATTTTCATATGGCAAGACTCGTTCGATTGGCAGTTGTTTGCTGGTTTTGTTTTTTGAACCTAATGTTGTAGCCTGTCTATCGAAAAAACTGTAGTGGGCAGGTACTGGGCAGTTTGTGTCTTGCGGGGCATTGCCATGGCAGCTTTTCCTGTTCAGGGTGTCTATTTTGTGGTCAGCTACCCGTCTCGCTATTGGAGGATTCTTTCCAAGGGGGCATAATAGCACATCGGATGTGGGGGTAGTTTCGGCATTCAGGAGGAAAGCATGGACGCAAGCTGGCACGAGACCTTTGTGGACTTTGGCGATGATCCGTTGATGCCTTTCCCGATTTCTGCCCTGAGCCGAATTCAATCGGAAAAGACGGATGAGTTGCGGGGATTGGTTTCTCGAAATGCCCCGAAACTTCCTGGCGTCTATGGGATGCTTGATGCGACAGGGCGGTTGATTTACGTTGGGAAATCCAAATCGCTTCGAAATCGTCTACTCAGCTATTTCATGCCCAACAACACCGATGAAAAAGCTGGGCGAATCATCCAATCGGCGGAAACGATTGTTTGGGAGAAGCAGCCGAGTGACTTTGGCGCTTTGTTGCGAGAACAAATGCTGATACGTCGCTGGCAGCCGCGTCTCAATGTGGTTGGAATGCCCAAACGCCAACAACAAGCTTTTGTTTGCATTGGAAATGCACCTGCCGAACACTTTTACCTGAGCAAGCACTTTGATCCAGAAGCGAAAAGTTGTCATGGTCCCTTTTCCGGAATGGGAAATCTGCACCGGGCCATCGAAACACTAAACCGGCTGTATTTGCTGAGAGATTGCAGCCAAAAGACGCCGATGATGTATACCGATCAGATGCAACTTTTCGATTTGGAGTTGAGAGCCGGCTGTGTGCGTCAGGAAATTGGCACCTGTTTGGCTCCATGCTTGAGCACCTGCAGTCGCCAACGATATGGCGAACAAGTTGAAAAAGCGATCCATTTTCTCAACGGAATGTCGGTCGAGGTTCTGGGACTGGTCGAACAGCAGATGAACAAAGCTGCAGCTGGCCAGCACTTCGAGCATGCAGCCAGGATGCGGGACGATTTCAAAATTTTGAAATGGCTTTCAAATCGGCTTGCTAGTTTCAAACGCGCTCGCGAACAGTACTCATTTATTTACTCCGTCAAAGGTTGTGACGGTCGGGATATTTGGTATTTGATTCGCAAGGGGGGGATCGAACATGCGATTGCGATGCCGAAAAATGCATCCCATTGGCGTTCCGCTCGAACAGCTTTGTCTCGCTGGCACGAGAGCAACGAATCGGTTGGTGCAGGATTTTTGCGATACGAAGAAACCATCGGTTTGGTCACAACTTGGTTTCAAAAGAATCGAGATGAGCTTCGGGAAACCAAGTCTGTAGCAGAAATCCCTGCTCGTTGGAGCGAAATGCAAATCTCAATGAATCAACGGCAACTAACCGTCGGATAATTTCTATGGATTCGCGAGCTGTGCTCCAAGCTCTCGAATCTCCGTATCGTCGCTATAGTCCTTGGTCAGTTGCTGGCCCCAATTTCGAAGTTGCAGGGCATTCGTGGTGTTTTTTGCATCTGAAAGTGTTTTCAATTTGACTTTCGCTGCGCGAAGGCAGATTTTTCTAAGATTTTTATCAAACTCGTTTAGATCGGATGTCGCATCTGAGTTGCCCAACAAGTCAGGAATGCAAAAGTACATCTCCTTGAGTGCAACTTGCTGCACGATAGGCCATAAAATTTTGGCTTTGGTCGGATTGCGAAAGGACCAAGCGTCCCAGTGATTCACTCCATCCGCATTGTTGCATTGCAAAAAATCGATCAATATTTTGGGCCCAAATTCCTTCGAATAGAGGCCTTGATGAGCGCTTGAAAGATGCCAATCGGTTTGGGAACTGGCTGGCAGATGTTGCAGAATGTCCTTGCTGCTAGGGCTAATCCCAGGTGTCAAAGTGGTTTGGGAAACGCGGACCTTAGTGCCGGGAATTCGCCAGTAGGTGAACTCCCGCTTTTGAAACAGCTGTGGACAAAATTCTTCGCCATGAATGATCATTCCACTAACAAAGTAGGGGAGTGCCGTCAGCAGCACAAAGCCGACCACTCCAATGGCAATTAACCATCCGAGTACGGGATTACGTGTCTGTTTCAGTTCTGCCATATTAAGTTGAGGTTACGGAACAGGGAACGCTTGTGAAGTCATGTCTCAAAATTCATTTCCTTTTTTATCGTTTCAGTATAACCTTGTCTGCCGCGGAATGGGGATACAATGGACCAATGCGCGACAACATTCACGGATCGAATCGAGTTATGGAGCCCTTCAAACCAATTCGCTTACTTAGCAGAAAACCGCGTTTCGGTTTTTCCATGTCGGGAGAATCCCGGGCAGGCCGAGCCTGGCTCCAACAACGTCGACTTTTGGACCCCTCATCGATACTGCAAAATGTCGGGCCAAATGATCAAAACGCTGAAACAACGGAAGTTCTTGCGCAATCAGAATCTCCTTCGCCTGAGGTAAAGTGCCGCATCCTGGAGGCGATTTTGTTGATTGCGAAGGAGCCGCTTTCCGCGAGGAAGTTGGCGAGTTTAGCTGGATTGGCGGATCCCACCGAGGCCAGGACGCTAGCTCGACAGCTAAATGAACAGTACGATTCTTGCGGACATGCCTTCCGGGTCGAAGAAATCGCTGGCGGGATGCAATTTTTGACTCGACCGCAATTCGCCCCTTGGTTGAGACGATTGGAACACGTCAAAGGGGAGGAATTACTCAGCCAAGGAATGCTGGAAACCCTATCCATTGTGGCGTACCGTCAGCCGCTGCTCCGAGCGGAAATTGAGGCAATCCGGGGTGTCAGCTGTGACGAAGTCCTTCGGCAGCTTATGCAAAGGGATCTTGTCAGAATTTGTGGACGGCTAGAGGATTTAGGGCGACCCTACCTTTATGGGACAACCAAGCGATTTTTACAGCTTTTTGGGCTGCAATCTTTGGATTCGTTGCCAAGAGCACAAAAGATCCGGCTAGCAGAAGCCGAAATTGCATCCAGACTTGCGGCTGATCCCAACACAGCGCAAGATATCCTTGAGAAAGCGAACCCAAAAACAGGTTCGCCGGACTCAACTTAGACTGACCGCCATTGACCACATTGGAACATTGAGTAATCATGCTTGGTTCGAGACCAAAACCATTCAAATTCCCCCACTCTACTACCCTGGTAGTGGTCACCGGGAATTCGATTGGTACGATAGAACACAGTTTGTTGTTGAATCCCTCCGTCCCTATTTTCGTCTGCTCAAAAAAGTAAGGAGTCCATTGTGAAGATGACGCTAGCGACCACCAAGTTGCGTGGAACACAGAAGTCCGAATTGTTGAATTGGAATTGGTCTTCAATCGAACAAACCGAAACTCCTATCGTGATGGTCGATGAAGATGACTTCGATGAAGACGAAGATGAGTTCGATGACGACGATGATGAAGACGGCGATGATGACGAAATCGAAGATGACGAAATCCTCGACGATGACGACGATCTAGACGAAGACGATTTGGACGAAGATGAGGACGACGATGATCTGGATGGCGTCAAGGGCAAGAAATCCAAGAAAAAGGGAGTGGCCGTTGATGACGAATGGGAAGAAGTCGGCGAGGATGACGACGAAGACGAAGATGACGAGGATGAAGACGAAGATGAGGACGACGACGACTGGGATGACGATGACGATTGGGACGATGATGACGACGATGAAGAAGACGACGAAGAAGATGAAGACGATTGATCTTCTATGCGTCTAGCCAAATCGCAGCTAAGATAGTCTAAAGCCCCGTTGGACCGACGGGGCTTTTTTGTTTTATCGCAAGATCCATAGAGGCCAGATATCCGTCGATGCCAAACGCAAAGTGTTTCCTAGCAGTCTACGGGTTGGTTTTTTGTCTCGAGTTAGGCAGATGGATAGGACTATCTCCACGCGGCAAATCTTGGTTGATGAAGTTGCTCATCATCACTACTTCGACCGGTTTGCTTACGCACAGTCTCTACTTGTTGGATCGAATCTTTCTTTCGGCGGCGTCAGAACAGTCTTGGCGATTGGCTTTTTCTTGGCATGACTGGGGGATTCTAACCGCTTGGGCGTTGGCAATCGCATACGGCTTCTTGCTGTTGCGTCGGAGCGAAAGCTGGATTGGGCTATTTGTTTTGCCGTTGCTCTTGGCCATTATTGGGGCCTCCATTTCGGTCCCAAGCGTACCATTGAACCAAGCCTCGTCTGCAAGCCTTTGGCGACTCGTCCATGGCGTAGCAATGACCCTTGGAACGATGTTGGTTACCTTGGGTTTCGCTATGGCAATTATGTATTTGATTCAAGAGTGGCGATTAAAAGCGAAACGGTTAGGGAAAAGTCTCCTTCGGCTGCCATCGCTTGAATACCTGCAAAGCTTTGGCAGCAAATGTCTGTTGTGCAGTGCTTCTGCAATTGGCTTTGGTGTTGTCTCTGGAGTTGTGATGAACTTGGTCAAGGATGGGCAGGTAAACTGGACCGATCGAGGAATCGTCTTTTCTGGCGGACTATTCTTGTGGCTGGTTATCGCATGCATTCTGCAATGGTACTTTGCCAAAAGAGGCAGTGGTCACATCACCGCATGGATGAATATCCTTTCCTTTGTCATCGTCGCGATCGCTTTGTATTTAGTCGTTAGCGCGCCCCATGGCCGAAGTGAAGACAAATCGACGTCCTTTCAAACGCCCCGGCTCGAGCGATCCAGCGGGGGTGCTGGGTGAAATTTCGAATGATTGGGTGTAGTCATCACTCGATGCCGTTGGCAATTCGGGAGCGACTCTCCTTTACTGATGAGCAATGCGCTATGGCCCTCTCCGCGTTTCGGGAGAAATTCCCAGATTGCGAATGCGTATTACTCAATACCTGCAACCGAGTCGAATTGTACGTCGGCAGTCAGACGGACATAGAACTCCCGACTACGACCGAGTTGATTGAGTTCGTAACTGGTTTTCACAATGAATCGATCGAAGAGTTTGAATCGCATTTTTTGAAGCTAGACGCAAAGCCAGCCATCGATCATTTGTTTTCCGTGGCAAGCAGCATTGACTCGATCGTATTGGGCGAAACCCAAATTTCTGCGCAAGTTCATGAAGCGTATGAACGCGCCACCAACGGCGGCTACGCTGGACCGACAATGCATGCTGCGTTTCAGCACGCCAATCAAGTAGCAAAAAGAGTCATCAACGAAACCGAAATCCATCGACGACGAATCAGTGTTCCCAGCGTCGCTGTCAGCGAGATTGCATCTGACTTCTTTGAACGCTTTGACGACAAGCAAATCGTCGTTATCGGCAGCGGGGAAATGGGAGTCGAAACACTCCAGTACCTCAAAGGTGCTGGAGCTACCAAAATTACCATCGTCAACCGTTCCCAAGAAAAGGCGAAAGCGGTTGCTGAAAAGTTCTCTGTGAAAGCAATGCCTTGGGAGAAACTGGACTCATTGCTTGCGGACGCGGATCTCGTCGTCAGTACGACAGGTGCATCGCAACCGATCATGACCGAAAGCCGTTATCGAGCGATCGCAACGAATCGCAGCAAGCGGACACTGTTGATCTTGGATCTGGCTGTTCCGCGGGACTTCGAGGCCGCCATCGGAAAAATGCCTGGCGTGTACCTTTACTCCGTCGACGACCTCCAAGCGGTTTGCGATCGCAATCGTACGTTTCGCGAACAGCAGCTTCCCAAAGCACAGAGGATCATCGGCGAAGAGTCGGAGCGACTGCTTGGAGATTGGAACCACCGCTCATCGGGAGCCACGATACGCGCATTGAGAGATCAAGCGGAACAGATGAAGCAGACCGAATTGAGTCGACTATTTAGCAAGCAAGTGATGGTTGATTCCACCCCTGAGATGCAAGCGGAAATAGGTGCTGCCTTCGAGCGGTTGATCAACAAGATGTTGCATTCGCCATTGCAGTCGATTCGCGATGTTGCCCAGAGCGAACATCGCGATACATTCTTATCTGTCCTGCGAAAGCTGTTTCAAATTCGTTAAAGTGAGCGGCCGGAGGGGAACAGCACACCGATACCGATTCCCTATTCTATCTTTTTCAGCTGACTAAACAGAAGCCGATGATTCCGTGAACCAGTCGGAAAGACTCTTGCTTGGGACCTGCACTTTTAGGACAGGCGCAAACTCCTCGAACGACTTGTCGACACCGACCATTAACAGAGGCAGGTCGACCGTTCGCGACTGCATGACACGATCCACTCCGCTAATGAATTCGCTTTCATCATCCCACTGTTCGTCTCGGCAAGATGGCAATAGAGATGCCAGGGCGACGCAGGCTGCATCGATGCGAGGTTTTGGTCCTTCGAGCAATTCGTCCAAAGCAGGGTGTCGCTCAATCAGTACAGCAAACTCCTCGGGCAATCGCCAGTTGCGGCACAATGCAGCGGCGGCTTGAGCATGATCCCAGCCGAACAGTTCTTTTTCGAGAGTCGAGAGTCGTATGCGCTCCTTGCCACGTCGCTCAACGAGCCCTTCGTATTCTTCAGGTAACGCTTTTAACAACAGTGGAATCGCCATATCCTGAAGTAGTGCTGCAGCGAAGAGATCTTCCGCATTTGGCAACCGAAGTTCGCGTCCTAGGCTTCGTGCAAATACCGCGCGTCGCAAAGAATCCTGCCACAAGCTTTTTAAGTCAAAGGGACCAAACTTTGGGTTTGGAACGAGTGAAAAAACAGCGCTCCATAATGCGAAATTCTTGATGGTTCGGACGCCGACGAGCGTCAACGCTTGTTGGATCGAGGAAATCTCACGAGAGAAGCCGAAGTAAGACGAATTGACGAACCTTAGTACCTGTCCCATCAGTCCTGCGTCGGCTTCAATGGGCTTTGCGTATTCGGACGGTCCGTTGTTCGCGTCTTGCGACAGTTCTAGTAGACGCATGGCGCTCGTTGGAAGTGCAGGCAACTGCGTATTTGCGAGGACTTCGTTCAAATTTCGAATGTCGAGTGTTTTTGCCATGAATCTGATCTTTTACGCGGGGTGAGGACCCTGCCAATCCTAGCAGGGACGTTTTTGTTCGGGTTATTACTAAACTTAGGTTTGAATTCAAACTTGGCAAATCAAAGCGTGGGCTTTAGTTGAAATTTTTTCGATGCGTAAAACCACTAGCAGATTTTCGGATTCTGGGAAAAAATCGCAGTTTACGCACCATCGAAGATTCGATTGCTCGGTGTCCATGCCGGTTACGACGAATAGAGGGATTGAGGAACCTAGTAGGACAATTATTGAAGTTTCAGGGGCTGCCTTTCACTTCCCCGGCTTGAGGAGGGAGGTAGATGAATAGGTTGAGTTCATCTCGAAATTCGCGGTCCCCTGTCGATTGAGCGATTCATGGATCTTGTCCAAGTTCAAAACCTATGCAAAAGCTACCCTGACGCCGTCCAGGGTGAGTTTCGAGCGTTGGATAACGTGAGCTTCGTGGCGAAAGCTGGAGAAGTTTTCGGCTTGCTTGGTCCAAATGGAGCGGGCAAAACAACGGCGCTGCGAATCTTAGCCACCATCCTGCAGCCAACGTCGGGCTCGGTTCGCGTTTTCAATTTTGATGTGACCAGTCAAGCGGACTATGTGCGGCATTCCATCGGTTTTGTTTCCAATAACACCGCCATCTACGATCGCATGAGCGCCTGGGAAATGGTCGAGTACTTCGGTCGATTGTACGCCTTGCCAGACGATCATCTTTATCCACGAATGGAAAAGATCTTCCGAAGGCTGCAAATGGATGACTTCAAGGAATGCCCAGGCGCGAAGATGTCGACTGGCATGAAGCAAAAGACATCAATCGCCCGAGCCCTCATCCACGATCCACCGGTTCTCATTTTCGATGAGGCGTCGCTTGGGCTCGACGTTATGGTCGCACGGGCCTTGCAGTCCATTGTTTTGGACCTTCGTGATCAAGGAAAATGCATTATTTATTCGACGCACATCATGCGCGAAGTCGAACGACTTTGTGATCGAGTGGCGATCATTTACAAGGGGAAAGTGATCGATTCCGGTTCACTTGAGGATCTCGCAGATCGACACAATCAAGACGACTTCGAAGAAATGTTTTTCCAGTTGTTGATGTTGGACGACGAAGGTGGGACGGAGAAGACTCCGGCATTAGGAATGCCCCCTCTAAACGGTGCCATTGCAGCCGCTATGGGAGTCGGCCCACAATGAATTGGTCTCATGTAAAGCTCATTTTCCATCGCGAAGTCCGCGACCAACTCCGCGATCGTCGCACGATGTTCACGATTTGTATCTTGCCTCTGTTGCTCTATCCCTTGATGGGGATGGTAATGATGCAGGTGGCGCAGTTCCACCGAGAACAGCACGTCACCATCGGGATCATAGGATACGAAAACTGGCCTGTTGAATTCCCGTTGATAACGGAAGTTAAGAACGACAAAATCCATTGGAAAAAGCTGCCCGCAGACGGTGCGCTGGTCGAATCCTTTGCCAAATCCGAGGTGCAGCCCAAGCCAGGAATCAGTGACGTTCCAGGTACGCCGTCGAGCAAACTCAGTTCAGCGCCGATGATTGCGGAAAAAGTTCTGCGACAAATGGAATCGGACGCGATTATTTGGGTGCCTGAAAGTTTCAAGGATTCGATCGCACAGGATAGCCTCGTCGTTCTGAGCAATCAAAGGTGGGAAAGATCTCAGTTAGCGGTTCAGTGCTTTCAGGAACGAATGAATGATTGGCATGCAAACTGGCTTCGCAATCATCTCAAAGCCACCGAGATGGGTGCCAAGATTTTAGAACCACCGAAAGTGCGTCAAATCGACGCTTCAGACGCGGAAATGAAGCGAGCACTTGTTTGGTCGAAGATCCTGCCGTTCGTCATGTTGGTCTGGGCGCTTACAGGTGCCTTTTATCCCGCAATCGATTTGTGCGCTGGCGAGAAAGAGCGAGGAACACTCGAGACTCTTTTGTGCAGCCCCGCTCGTCGAAGAGAAATCGTTTGGGGAAAACTGCTGACAGTCATGTGCTTTAGTATTGGCACAGCACTTCTGAATTTAGCCAGCATGCATACCACGGCCTCGATTGTGATGTCGCAATTTGCTGGTTTGGGAGCAGGCGACATGGTCGCTGCCATGGGGCCGCTGCCGCTCCATTCGATGGGTTGGCTAATTCTGCTGGTGATCCCTATCTCCGCTATGTTTAGCGCGCTAGCGTTGGCTGTTGCCTGTTTGGCTCGCAGCACCAAAGAAGGGCAGTATTACTTGATGCCGTTGTTGTTGGTCGGCATGCCGCTGGTTATGCTCCCAATGATCCCTGGTGTAGTTCTATCGCCTGGTACGAGCATCATCCCTGTTACAGGTGCGGTGCTCATGTCTCGTGCGCTGATGGACGGCGAGTATACGCATGCACTCCTGCATTTGCCCACTGTTTCTACTGTGACTGTGTTGTGCTGTCTCCTCGCAGTGCGATGGGCCGTTCGACAATTTGAAAGTGAGAGCGTCATGTTTCGCGACGTGGAACGTGCGTCGATGAAACAATGGATTCGAAACGTCTGGCGGCAGCGCGAAGATACGCCTACCACCAATGAAGCGGTATTGTGCGGCCTACTTATTCTGGTCTGTCTCTTTTTTGGACGACTTGCATTGGGCGGAATGTCGCTCACATGGAGCTCAATCGTACAATCGACGATCGTCATTCAACTGGCCATGATTCTCGCCCCTGCGTTGATCATGGCGACGATCCTAACTCGTTCCGTTCGCAAATCGCTGCGACTGCATCGTCCGGATGGCGTTGAACTTGCGGGGGCGATACTTTTGGCGATTAGCTTGCACCCGACTTATGCCGCGTTCGCATCGATGGTTGGAGCGGAGTACAAGCTTGGCGAGCAGACGATCGGCATGTTAATGCAATTTGATTCGATCATTGCGAGCACACCGATTTGGAGCGTACTTTTCGTGCTTGCGCTGATTCCAGCGATCTGTGAAGAGCTCGCGTTCCGAGGGTTCCTTTTCGCTGGCTTGCTTCGGAATGGTGGCCATGTACGAGCGATACTTTTGTCCTCGATCCTTTTTGGATTATCTCACGGAGTGCTCCAGCAAACCATCACGGCTGCTACGCTTGGGTTGCTGATTGGATGGTTAGCGTACCGAACGGGTGGCGTCGCCTGCTCAATAGCGTTTCATTGCATCCACAACTCCCTTTCGATGCTGCTGGCGGCGCACTCGAGTCGCGGTTCTGGTATCCCTCACTGGCTAGCTTGGGCGTTAGAACAAAATGACGGACGAATTGCTTACACGAACACTTGGTGCACTTTGAGCGTGGGCGTCTCGATTGCGCTGATCGCCTGGTTTGCAACCAAAAAATCGTTCGCGGCAACCTTGAATCTGAAAGAGACACAACCGCGACGAAGTTCCTCCGACATGGAACCGAGTTTGAAGTTTAGGAAAAATGCCTTTCTCCCCTAAAACGCTCGAAGCGGATTGCTTAAGCTGAATTCGGACCTAGTGTTCCCCAACCTATTGCGCGCCTTAGCAGCGCGAGATCATTACGAAATGATGAGATCCAAAATGGCAAAACGCCGACTCCAAAAATACGTTGACCGTGAAGTGCAGTCCAGCCTTTTGTGGCGATTGTGCGCCCATTGGGCATTGTTCATGATCGCCAATATCATTGCGATCACGCTATGGACTAGGTTTATGGATACGCCAACGGAACCTTGGGCCGACACGTTTGCATTGACTTGGCCACGTGTCGTTCCTTTTGTCCTTGTGTCACTCGCTTTGGTTCCGGTCTTTATTTGGGATTCACTCAAGCTGTCGAATCGATTTGCAGGCCCAATCGTACGTGTTCGACGTGCCCTGGCACAAATTGCAGACGGTCAGTCTCCGAAAGCCATCGAGTTTCGGCATGGCGATTTTTGGAAATCGTTGGCAGTGGATTTGAATCGGGCTTTTGCAACCAAATTTGGCCCCGGCGAAAAGAACTAGCAGGGCACGATGCCAATGGTGAAACGACCCCATTGGTTTTGCGAGGGAAAAAACCATGACTTCAAAACGAAAATCCTTATTTAAGCGATCCAAAGCCCGCGAAGGAGCTGCCCTAGTCGAGTTCGCGGTATGTCTACCTTTACTCCTGATTCTGATCTTAGGAAGCATGGAAGCGACGAGTGCGATTTTTGTTCGGCAAGCACTGACAACGAGCGCCTACGAAGGCATACGCGAAGCGATTCGCATTCGCTCGACAACGGCGGGAGCGACCAGCCGCGCGCAAGCTGTTCTTACCGCCCGGCAGATTCGTAACTCGACCATCCGGTTCACACCTGCCGACGTTCAGACGGCACCTCGAGGTACATCGATTGTTGTCCAGGTGAGCGCACCCTACAAAGTCAACAGCCCGTTCTTTGGCAACGTAATCGCGGACCGAGTGACTACCGTACGTTCCGTTATGGTCAAGGAATAGTCTCGATGAAAACAGCAGAACGAAATATCGCTCTCATCATGAAACCATCGCTACCACTCGGGATGTCAATGAGTACCTATGGCAAAAATCGTCGACGCGCGCGGCGACGCCAGGGCGCGATGCTGGTGCTCATTTGCGTCATGATATTCGCATTTTTGGTGACGGTAGCCTTCTCGGTTGACATCGCCTACATGAACCTAGTCAAATCGGAGCTTCGATCTGCAACCGACGCTGCCGCCAAAGCGACCGCGGAGACGCTCTCGCGAAGTCAAGATATCAACTTGGCCATCGCCAAAGGAAAGGAGATTGCCCTAGAAAACAAAGTGGCCAACAAGCCACTTCAGCTCGGCGACAACGATTTCGTATTTGGTAGATCAGTTTTGAGCAATACCGGAACTTTTGATTTCACTCAAGGTGGCCGGCCGGTCAATAGTGTTCGGATCAATGGACAGCGAATGAACGGCTCGTTGTCCGGGAACGTTCAGCTTTTCTTTGGCCGGATATTCAATGTACCAACCTTCCAAGTCCAAGAGTTCAGCACTGCAACGTTTATTCAGCGCGATATCGTCCTGGTAGTGGACCGATCAGGGTCGATGTTGGATTTCAACAAGTTCAATGACTTGCGATCCGCGATCGCGATTTTCACGCAAATACTTGCAGACAGTCCCGTCGACGAACGAGTCGGTTTGGCTTCTTACTCCACCACAGAGACCGAGGACGTTCAGTTGACCGAAAACCTTGCTCTCATCAATACCGCGATGGGCCTTATGCCTGTGGCCGGTTTCACCAACATATCGGGTGGCATCGACGCTGGTGGCCGAATCATGTTTCAAGGACAGCCCAGAGACTATGTCGAACGAACCATGATCGTCCTGACGGACGGTTTGCAGAATGTAGGGCGTCCAGCAAGACTAGCTGCCGCGGACCAAGTCGCCAGAGGAACGACGATTCATACGATTACGTTCGGGGCGGATGCGGACCAAGCTAGCATGCGCGATGTAGCGGCAATCGGTGGCGGTCGCTTTTTTCATGCGAACAACGGCGCGCAGTTGCGGCAAGTGTTTACGGACATCGCGTTGACCCTCAGCACGATCATTACGGAGTAGCTGCCATGTTAACTCGCTCAAGACAACTCAGGAGATTCCGTTTCCGGGTATCCAACCAGAGGCGTGGGGCCGTCATGGTCGAAATGGCGATCACGTCTAGTTTGCTGTTTTTGTTCTTTTTCGCAGCGCTCGAATTTTGCCGGGTTTCCATGATTCGACATAGTGTCGAACTTGCCTTGTACGAAGGTGGTAGGCGAGGAATTGTCCCTGGCGCGACGGCCGCTGCAGTGCAAACCAGCGCAAGGAGCGTTCTGAATCGGATCGCAATTACGGGCGCGACGATCGACGTCACTCCCACTGTGATTCAGAACGCCACAAAGGAAGTTACCGTCCGGATACGCTTGCCTCTAGACCGAGGACTTTTTGCTCCCGCGTTCTTTTTCGTTGGAAAGTCTCTCGACCGAACTTTGGTGATGCAACGAGAAGGCAGTCAATAAGGCGGGCGGCGCGTGCCAATATACCTAGCACGACACGCAAGCTAAAGCACTTTGAAAATTGATATAGGTTGGAACGAGCATTATGTTGTCTCTTTGACGCTCTAGAATACCGGTCGTGTGTACGCAATCGTCGCGGTGCGACGAGCGACAATGTCGCCCTTCGCTCCGCGAAGGTAGCGTGCGGCAAGACCAATTATCCATCAACCCAATACTGCCTACGTAATTTACAAAAGTACTCTTGTGAATCAACGCTCTATTTCACCAGCTTGCCCTTCGTGCTAATTTGGCTACACAACTGCATGCCAGTCGCGTTAAGATATGTGCGTGCGTAGAAAATACAGCTGACGCGACCGGAACATCCAATGAAAATACCTCGACCGCAATTTTGGACTCTCTTTGCTCTTCTCCTTTTACAGAGTGAAGCGCCGGTTTTCGGCCAGGAAAAATCACTTGAGTCCGTTACTCGCGTAAACGAACTGGTGCATGTCCAAACTGGCGACTTGCCGATTATTCTTTCCGCCCCTCACGGAGGGACGGCTGGGGTCCCTGGGGTTTCGGAAAGAAAAGGAGTTGGACTGCCGACTGGCCCATCCGGTTTTTTTACTGGCCGCGATGGCGGGACCGAAGAACTAGCCCTGGAAGTCTCTGACGCAATCAAGAAGCGATTTGGCAAAGCACCCTATCTAGTTGTCTCGAAAGTCCATCGCAAATACATGGACCCAAATCGCCCTGCGGACATCGCGTTCGAAGACGCGGCAATGAAACCCTACTACGACCACTATCACGACACTTTATCCAAGTATTGTCGGGAGGTGTCGGAACGCTTTCAGGCTGGCGTTTTGCTTGATTTGCATGGCCAAGGTACAAACCGGGAAACGGTCTTTCGCGGCACGAAAAACGGACTTACGGTGCGCCATCTTCGCGAGATGTTTGGGGAAGAGGCCCATCATGGATCAAAGAGTTTGTTCGGACTTCTCAGTGCGCGAGGATGGACGGTACATCCCTCCCCGCAAGACAATAGGGAACAATCTGGATTCACGGGTGGATTTATCGTCCAGACGCATGGAGGTAACCCCTCGAAGCTGATCGACGCGATTCAGCTTGAATTTGGTGCCGAGTATCGAGTTGTCGGCAAGCGTGCCAAGACCGCGGAAGTATTGGCGGATGCGCTCACGGAATACGCTAGTTTGTATCTGAAAACGCAATCGCTTCGCGGCCCACAAACGAGCGAACTCTCGAAGCCAGGACTCAAGGTGGCTGTGTTTGTGGATGAAGGAGTGAGCTCTACCAAGTCGCTGTTGAAAGCACTGGCGACCGATGATCGCGTGGTTGCGTCGAAGATTTCGGCGTCCGAAATCCGAGAAGGAAAACTAAGCCAGTATTCGGTTTTGATCCATCCGGGAGGTTCGGCAAAGGCTCAAAGCAAGGCGCTTGGCGAAGTGGGCCGGCAAAAGGTCCGCGAGTTCGTACAAAGCGGACATGGCATGGTTGGAATTTGCGCGGGTGCGTATCTGGCTTGCAGTGATAGTAGCGAACGCTTGAAAATATTGGATGCGAAAGTTGTCGATCGAGAGCACTGGAATCGCGGTTTTGGAACCGTGGTGCTTGAGATCACTCCCTTCGGCCAGGAAGTGCTTGCCCTTAACGACGCAAAGAAAGAAATTTACTACCATCAAGGGCCGTTGCTGGCACCTGCGGACGATCCCCAAGTTCCAGACTTTCGTACGTTAGCGAAATTTGATTCGGAAATTTCCAAGAACGGCGCTCCGACAGGGGTGATGATTGGAACGACGGCAATAGCGCTTGGCGAATTCGGACAAGGTCGCGTTATTTGCTTCAGTCCACATCCTGAGAAGACGCCCGATCTCGAATCAATCCTTCTTCAAGGGATTCACTGGGCAGGTCGTGATTGAACGATCGACTTTAGCCAAATGGCACTCAGTTTGTTAGCGGTACGGCGCAAGCCGTCCGGTGAGTGGCCGGTAAATGCCGCGAAACCGGAGGGCCGAATCGGGGCGAGGGGGAAGAATCGCATCGTATTGGTTTCATTTTAAGGGAATTGGATCTCTAGTCCAAGATCGCAACTTCTCCTTGGGCTCGCGTTCCAATGGCGCTCCAGATTGGCAGCGAAATGGAATCCGAGATGACTTGAACTCGCCCGTCCGCAAAGACTGCTTGAATGAGACCTGTGTGACGAGAGGCATAGCCAAGTTCAATATCCTCAATGAACGCTTGAGGCTTTCGCTTCCAAGAATTGATCGGGATGGCGGTCGAACCGACAGCTTCCGACATTTCGCTTGGCCCCATGCCCGGGGTTCCAATATACCAGTGATCGATGATTTGGTCGTTTCCGTCGTTATCTGGTCCAGAGACACCGGGCAAAAAGAGGGTTTCTGCAATGAGCATCGTGTTGGTGAGGCCATCCAAAAAATCACGATGCGCGGTTCGGCTGTTGGTGTAGAGAGCACCAGTCTGAACGAGATCGCCGATGAGAGGCCCCGTGCCTGTTTCGATTCCAACTGTGCCGGACGCGCAAGCGAGATAAGTACAAGGAACGCGATCTTCAACATTTTGAGAATACGTGTAGGGCGCCGCAGCGGATGGACAACGGAATATGGACAAATAGATTCGCATGGCTGCGATGTTGGGAGCGTATGAGTCCCAAGGCTTGTCTGGATCGATGGTGCTTCGCAAGGCTGACTGCTCGATGAACGGCAGCAACTGACCACTCCACATCAATCGATGGTCGCTCGACATGACTTTGGAAATTTGGGTTCCCGATGGAAAAGCACCGAGAGCATCCGCGTGATGGATAGCCGCCAATCCCATTTGCTTGAGATTGTTCGCGCATTGAACTCTCCGAGCAGCCTCGCGAGCCGATTGAACAGCTGGAAGCAAAAACGCAATCAGAATCCCGATGATTGCGATAACAACCAAGAGCTCGACGAGCGAAAAGGCCCGATGAGGAAGAAGAACCAAGACCGATTCACAATTGCGTCGAGAGTTACGCATGATTACGCTCCGGATTTAAGTTTCCAAAACGCTCATCTTAACAGAATTCCGCTGGCTTGTAACCAAAAACAATCTGCTTCAAGCCCAAATGTGCTTCGGTGATACACAACCGAAAGCAACCTTAGCACGACGCGCAAGCTAGTGAATTCAGAATCCAATTCACTAGCTTGCGCGTCGTGCTAGGAAGATCTAGACGCAACTACGGATAGACTCGCACGAAGTCGACTTCTAGTTTCTGAGGAAAAACCGTAGATTCACCAACATTGCCCACAAATCCCCCACCCACCGCAAGATTGATCAGCAAATGAAATGGTTGATCAAACGGGGCCGGGTATTTGGCCGCTGACGAATCCCATTCGGTTACAAAGTAGACAGGTTCGTTATCGACGAGCCAAGTGATTTTCTCTTTTCGCCAGTCGATGCTAAACGTGTGGAACTCATCCGCGAAGTTTCCTTTCTTCAAGTCCCACGTGCTAGTTGTGAATCGATTTTTAGGCCATGGCTCTCCGAAGTGAATCGTCGTGTGTAGCTTTTTGATTTCCTGGCCTTTGTATTCCATGATGTCGATCTCGCCGGTCGAAGCCCAACTACCATAACGATCGTCGGTAGGAAGCATCCAGATGGCCGGCCAAATTCCTTGTCCTCGCGGAAGCTTGGCTCGGATGTCGAAACGACCGTATTGCCAATCACCTCGGTGTTTGGTCCGAATCCGGGCGGATGAGTACTCGCGCGATGTGCCAGTGATTTCGGGCTTGTCTTTGTGCGCTTCGATGATCAATTTCCCACCCTCAACTCGAATATTTTTGGGGCGATCGGTGTAGAGTTGCAATTCCTGATTCCCGCCGCCAAATGCGTTGACTTCGCACTCCCACTTGGAATAGTCAAGTGATTTCCCGTTGAACTCATCAGACCAGATCGGATCGTCGGCTTTGCCCGGATTAGCCAGAATAGACAACAACAAGCAAGCAATGCAGTGTTTGGTGGGAAATGACATCAAGATTCTCGAGAGGTAATCGTCGGATGAACAGAAGAGTCAAATGGAAAAGGACCATCGCATTGTGGTCCATCTTGAGGAACAAGCAAGCCCAGGTTTTCTAACGCCTCCTAGCGCTTCTTGTCGTGCTCGTGCTCAATGAAATGGCGTTCGTGCTCGTAATTGAATTGTTTTTTTGCGATCGAGCAAGAGCGCGAGCACCGTCAATCGACTGAGCACGAGCACAAAACCACGAACAAAAGCCACGAATAGCGGTGAAATAGGCAGGGGATTCGGGGTAATGACAAGCCTAGCGTTTCAGGCTCTAGCGGTACTGTCCAAATCCCTTCTCGCCCAAGTACAATTGAAGTCAATCGAACATTCTTCGATGCAGTCTTTGATATACGTCAACTGCGTCATACTCCCTTTTTTAGAGCCATAAAGCATGTCCAAATTCGAACGCCGTCAATTGCTCAAAGCCGGTGCCTTTGCGGCATTGGTTCCAACTTTCCCGATCCCCTCGTTTGCATCATTCCATTCCAACACTGAGGATGCTAAAGACGTTTGGCATGGACTGAAGGTTGGTGTCGCGACCTATTCGCTACGTGAGTTGCCGATCGAGAGAGCCATTCTAGCGGTAAACCAAGTCGGGCTGAAATTTGTTTCAATCAAAAATGTCAAGAATCACATCGATCTCACGCATTCCAAAGAAGAGCGCAAGCAACGCGTTCAAATGTTTCGCGATGCAGGAATTGTCCCTCTAAGTGTTGGCAATGTATCTATGCGTAAGGGAGAAGAAGAAGCCAAGCAAGCATTTGAATATGCCCGCGACATCGGTGTCAAAACCATCGTTTGTTCGCCAAGCCACGATGCCATGCCTTTCCTCGATAAATTGGTCAAGGAGTACGACATCAAGCTTGCGATCCACAACCACGGGCCTGAAGACAAAGGCTTCTTTCCGTCACCGTACGATGTTATGCGAGCCGTCGAAAAGTTTGACAAGCGGATTGGTCTGTGCATCGACGTGGGGCATACGGCTCGCGCTGGAGTCGATCCTGCTGAGTCGATTATCAAATGCCAAGAACGCCTTTACGATGTTCACTTGAAGGACATCTCCGCCTTGGGCGACAAGAATACTCCAATCGAAGCAGGTCGCGGAATCCTCGATTCGAAATCCATTTTGGATGCTTTACTGAAGATCAAATTCCAAGGCCATGTAGGCTTTGAGTACGAGAAGGATGGCAAGGATCCAATTCCAGGTCTCGCCGAGTCCGTAGGTTACTGCAAGGGTGTGCTTGCGAGTTTGAAGTAGCAACCACAAACTTGCAGTAACGAACGTAGGCGTATTGTGTTGCTGATAGGCAATCGGTCTTGCCGCACGCTACCTTCGCGGAGCGAAGGGCGACATTGTCGCTCGTCGCTCCGCGACGATTGCGTTCACGCGCCCCGGGTTCTTATGAACCCGATTTTCCAAGGTTGCCAGAATCGACGGTCGTTGCAGTTTTGGCGGAGATTGGCAGGGACGCGGTGCCGGTTCCGGGAACGACTCTCGGGCCGCCGATACTGGAATCCATAATACGTTTCAAGTCATCGGAGTCGACAACTTCGACTTCGATCAAGCGTTGAGCGAGTGCTTCGAGGGCTCCGCGTCGTTCCCCGAGAATGGTTCGTGTCTTCTGAATCGCTTCGTCGATCAGGCGTTTTACTTCTTGATCGATTTCTCGAGCGGTTTGTTCGGAATGTTCTCGACCGAAGGATTCGCCTCCGCCGCCAGCCAAGAACGGCGAACGGTTGCTTTCACGGTAATTCACCCGTCCCATTCGGCTCATGCCGTATTCCATCACCATGCCCCGAGCGATATTCGTAGCTCGCTCCAGGTCGTTTTGAGCGCCTGTGCTGATGTCACGAAAAACAATCTCTTCGGTTAGAGTTCCCGCAACGAGCACTTGCATTTGGGCCTCGAGTTCAGGCTGTGTCATCAAGTATCGGTCCCCTTCGGGGCGCTGCATCGTGTACCCCAATGCTGCGATGCCGCGAGGAATGATCGAAACCTTGTGGACTGGATCCGTATTCGGCAGCGAATACGCTACCAACGCGTGTCCGGCTTCGTGGTAGGCCACGCGACGTTTTTCGTCTTCACTCATGATCCGCTTTTTCTTTTCCAGACCAGCCGTGACTCGTTCGACGCCATCGTTAAACTCTTCTTTACCGACGTTGCTCTTCCCTTTTCGGGCGGCGAGCAAAGCGGCTTCGTTAACTAGATTCGCGAGGTCGGCACCAACAAAGCCAGGAGTGATGGCTGCGACTTGCTTGAGATCGACATTGGCACCGAGCTTCACTCCCTTGACGTGTACCTTGAGGATCTCTTCGCGACCTTGTTTGTCTGGTCGATCGACTAATACGTTTCGGTCAAAGCGACCTGCACGCAGTAGGGCTGGATCCAACGTTTCAGGTCGATTGGTGGCTGCGATCACGATGACGCCAACGTTCGCGGCAAAACCGTCCATTTCAACCAACAATGCATTCAGGGTTTGTTCGCGTTCGTCATGCGAGCCAGGCACATTGCCAGCTCGGCTCTTTCCAAGCGCATCGAGCTCGTCGATGAAAATAATCGACGGCGCCTTGGCTGTGGCTTGTTGGAACATGTCACGAACGCGAGCGGCACCCACCCCGACGAACATCTCAACGAAGTCTGAGCCGGAGAGCGAGTAGAATGGAACTCCTGCTTCACCCGCAATGGCCTTGGCCAAAAGAGTTTTCCCCGTGCCTGGAGGACCTACCAGAAGCACGCCGTGAGGAATACGGCCTCCGAGTTTCTGATACTTTTCTGGATGCTTGAGGAAGTCAACGACTTCGCGTACCTCTTCGACCGCTTCATCGATCCCAGCCACGTCATCAAATGTGACTCCAACCGCTTCATTGGCATAGAGCTTGCCACGGGATCGACCGAACTGCATTGGCGAACCGATTCCGCCCATTCGACGCATGGCAAACATCAAAACGCCCGTAACTAGCAGCAAAGGCAGGATCAAGAACCAGAAGGATTGGCTAAACAGACTTGGGCCAGGACGATAGGTCCAAACGATGTTTGCGCGGTCAAGCTTTTCACGCACTTGCCGAGTCGTATCGTTCGAGTTGTCTTTGGTTGTTTGAAACTTGACGCCTTCGCGGGTCGAGCTCGGCTTGCCTTCGGTAACGTATTTGACGTCGACCGTACCCGTGATCGTTGAATCATCGACCAGAACATCCCGCAATTTGCTGATCTCTTGAGTCGAGTTGCCCGAGACAATGCCGATCATCCCAGTTCCGCCAGAAAGCGTGTCAATCTCGTTGGAACCGCTCTTTTTGTACTTCGTATTTTCGATCAGCCGAATCAAATCCGGATAGCGGATGGTTTGAATGAGCGAACTCGAAACGAGACTGATCGTCCCGACGATGATTAACGAGGTTAGAACCACGTACATCAGCCAGGAGTTGTTGGGATTCGCGTTTTGAGGAGAAGCTGGTTTTTTTTCCGGTTTGGATGGTTCAGGCATTCTAGGGGCGCCACTGAAGGCGGTTTGAATGGAGTTAATGGCAGCGTTTCTTGGAAACAAGATACGACATTATGCACTGACTATGGGGGTTGGGCAGGGTTTGCAGTTGAGGTTTTCTTGGGATGTTCCTAAAATTCGACCATTAAGTGTAGAGAGGGAAACAGTTTGCGACGGATGCAACGACTCTGCAGGTTTTTACTCTCGGAATACAATCCCAAGTGGACTACCCATCGGAGACTGTTCATTGAGCCAAATTCGCAATGTTGCCATTCTAGGCTCGACGGGCAGCATTGGGAGAGCGGCCTTGGACGTTCTTTCAAAGGGGGACCCCCGCTTTCGATTAGCCGCAATTTCCTGCCATACGCAACTGGGGCTTTTTGACGAGCAAATCCGAGCTTTTTCCCCTAAATTCGCTTTTGCCACCGGCCCAAAAAGCGATGATTTGAAGGCATGGCAATCCGCGGAAACGAATTCGACGCCTTCATCGACACTCCGTCGTTTGGGCATGGATGACCTAGTATCGCTCGTCCAAAGCCCCGAGGTGGACATCGTCATCGCTGCCATCGTCGGTATCGCAGGCCTTGAAACAGCACTTGCTGCCACACAGGCTGGCAAACGACTCGCGCTCGCCAACAAGGAATCGCTGGTTGTCTCCGGTTCCCTGATGATGGAAGCGGCCAAGACTAGCGGGGCGGAAATCCTACCCGTGGACAGCGAACACAGCGCAGTTTTCCAATGTTTGCAGTCAGGCCACGAAAAAGCGGACGTAAAACGAATCATCTTAACTGCCAGCGGCGGACCATTGCGAGATTGGCCAATCGAAAAACTTCCAGCAGCCACAATTGAAGACGCTTTGACCCACCCGACATGGCAAATGGGACGCAAAATCACAGTGGACTCTGCAACCATGATGAACAAAGCTCTAGAGGTGATTGAAGCCAAATGGCTATTTGACTTGGAACCCGAACAGATCGCCGTGGTCATACACCCTCAGTCGATCATTCACTCCATGGTAGAATTCAAGGACGGCTCAGTGATTGCACAAATGAGCCCTCCAGACATGCGGCTCCCGATCCAATATGCTTTAACTTATCCTCATCGTGTGACAGCTCCTTGTCCAGCTATGGACTGGTCTCAGCCGATGCGATTGGACTGGAAACCCGCTGATTTGGAACGTTACCCCGCTTTGACGCTGGGCTTCGAAGTCGCGAAAATGGGTGGGACATGTGGCGCAGTGCTGAACGCAGCCAACGAAGCGGCCGTAGAACTGTTCCTCAACAATAGAATCAAGTTGACAGAGATTGCAACCATCTGTCGACAAGTGTTAGATCATCATCATTATTCTCCATCACCAACGCTTTCGGAACTATTAGCGCTGGATCAGTGGGGACGCAAAGAAGTACAAAGATGGATTACAACGAAATGTTAGATATGCTCTCCTCCCACTACGTTTCCTCGATCGCCGATTTTTCGTCGAACGCGATGTCGTTGTTGGACTTCATTACTCCAATCGCTGCGACGGAACCAAACCAGTTGATGCTTTGGGGGACTTTTTTTTACAACATCCTGCTGGTCGCCCTGGGCCTCGGATTCGTGATCTTCGTCCATGAGCTCGGACACTTCTTGGCTGCCAAAACTTTCGGGGTCAAATGCGAGAAGTTCTACATCGGTTTTGACGTCCCTATCAAAATTGGCCCGATCCGTCTTCCCTCCAAACTACTTCATTTTCAATGGGGTGAGACCGAATACGGTATCGGTGCGATCCCACTCGGTGGTTACGTAAAGATGCTCGGCCAGGACGATGACCCTCGACGTGCCGAAGAAGAGTTGCAACGTATCCGTAAAGAAAACCCAAACGCAGCCGCTGGCGACCCCGATCGGATTCAGCTGGACCCACGCTCGTTTCCAGCCAAAAGCGTCGGTGCACGGATGGTCATTATCAGCGCTGGGGTCGTCATGAATTTGATCTTCGGCGTGCTCATGGCAGCCTGGGCATTCGGCTCGGGTGTGAAATACGACCCGGCTGTAATCGGGGAAGTCATCCCGGGTGACCCGGCGTGGAAGAATGGCTTGCTGGCCGGTGACAAAGTACTCCATGTCGACAATCAACCCAGTTGGTTTTTGCCTGACTCCATTCTAGAAGCTGCCGGAATCGATAAGAACGCAGATCAAGGGCTCTCGTTCCGAGACATGATGATGACGGTCATTTTTCATGGGCTGAGGGATCCTAAAAAGGAAGTCGAAATCGAAATCGATCGCCAGGGAACCAGAATTTCGAAGAAGTTCGTTGGTACAACATCCCATTCCGATCCCAAGCTGATTCGGCGGTTGACCCTCGGACTTGGCGGCGCAAACACGACCCGAATCGCGAAGGAACTAGGTGCCTCCAAACAAATTCAATTCGGATTCGGTGACTCGACAAAGCTTGTACCTGCCTTCGAAAAGGCGGACGTGATCGTCGGAGTTGATGGCGTAACTCTGCCGATCTCCGCGCACAGCAGCCAGCCGCTGGAGTATTCTTTGAACGAAAAGATGCACCCGAGGCTGAATGAAACCCTTACCCTTCAAGTCCAACGGGGTGACAAGACGGTGGACGTCGAATGGCCACCGATTCCGATGAAAAGTTTCGGTTTGAGATTCAAGCCCGGACCTGTAGTGGCCATTTTGCCTGATTCGGCTGCGGCAAAGGCGGGCATTGTTGAGGGGGACGAATTGATTGAGCTGGATGGCAAGCCAATCGTTGACGCACTAACTTTGCCTCTGCTCGTAGCATCGTTGCATGGCAAGGCTGCGTCAATGACTGTGGAACACAAAGACAAGACTCGGTTGCAGTTCGATTGGGAGGTACCCGAGAATTTTGTTGTTAGCAGCGGCGAAGGCTCCCTTGGGCCCACGGGTTTTGAATTGGCCGGCACCGGTTTGGTTTATACTCCATCGAATGTCGTTAGCGAAATCGAATCGAGTTCGCTAGCCGCCAAAAGCGGGATGGCAGTTGGCGACGTTGTGACCCAATTCAAATTTGATGGCAGCAGCGAAGTTGACGCTGAGTACCTCAAAAACGTGTTCTCCGTCGGTGTCAAAACGTTAACAGCCGAATCTCCTGTGGGGGGCGGTCAGAATATTCATTATTTTCACAACCTTGCACAGTTATTTCGCGTTGGGATGCCGGTCGAAATCAGCTACGAACGCGATGGCAAAGTTGCTAAGACCAATGTTGATATCCATCGAGAGACAGTCTGGTTCTGGCCCGAACGTGGTGTGCTTTTCACACAGCTTCAACTGGAACATAAATCGACTACGCTGGCAGGTTCCCTGGTGATGGGAGTCGTTGAAATACGTAGACGGATGGGCAATGTCTTGGAGTTTCTAGAACTGCTGGTGAAGGGCAAGATGCCGTTTAAAGTAGTCGGTGGTCCGGCGATGATAGCGGTAGAAGCGACCGATGCGGCTTCGAAGGGGATCGCACCGTTGCTGATGTTCCTAACGATGTTGAGTGCGAATTTGGCGATCATCAATTTCCTGCCGATTCCAGCGTTGGATGGGGGGCACATGATGTTCCTGACCGCCGAACTCGTGCGAGGCAAGCCAGTGGATGAAGCCTTGCAAATGAAACTGACCATGGCTGGTGTGCTTGGTCTGCTATGCCTGATGGGAGCGGTACTCATCAACGATACGTTCAATATCCAGCGTATGTTTGGCGGCTGATAGTGTCGCACAATTGTCCTCAATTGTAGCTGTACTGAAAGCGTCGAATCGAACCCGGCGTTGAGTCGAGTCTTCCCCAGTAGCGGAAGTTGTAAAACTTCCTGAAGCTTTAGGAACTTCAGGAACGCCAAAGCGAACGAGGGCCTATCGCCCAGTTCGCAACATGCTTGGCGTGCTACAGCGTCGATAGCCGATCTAGCGGACTTCGAACAACCAGTCCAGGGCCATTCATGACGTGGGTATAGATCCTCGTCGTATTGAGATTTTTGTGCCCAAGAAGTTCTTGCACCGTTCGAATGTCGGCACCGTCGTCGAGCATATGGGTCGCAAACGAGTGTCGTAAAGTGTGTGGCGTCGCAGGATTTTCGATACCAGACATCGCAACGGCTTTCCGCATCGCTTCAGCGAATGTATTCTCGTGAATGTGAAGCCGGGGCGTTACGGCGGAAAGT
This sequence comes from Pirellula sp., assembly GCA_031424235.1. Taxonomy (GTDB): domain Bacteria; phylum Planctomycetota; class Planctomycetia; order Pirellulales; family Pirellulaceae; genus JBKCUI01. The sequence goes on along the minus strand of JANPHB010000268.1, from coordinate 21,560 downwards.
GAAACAACTGAATGACACGATCCGACTATCTCGAAACGACGATTATTGGCTACTTGGCTATGAGAGATAGCAGAGACATTCGCGTTGCATCCAATCAACTGATCACTCGGGAATGGTGGACGAATTTTGGACATGAGTTTGACATTTTCGTCTCTCAGTTTGTGATTGACGAATGCAATGAGGGCGATCCGAATGCGGCAATAGAACGGAGGGTGCTCCTGAATGGTCTTTCCGTACTCGACATGAACGAACAAGTGGAGCTTCTAGCTGAGAAGATTGCCAAAAGCCTGCAAATACCGGCGAAAGCACGAATCGACGCATTTCACATTTCCATTGCTGCTGTCCATGGGATAGAAGTGTTGCTGACGTGGAATTGCAGGCACATTGCGAATCCAGAGAATCGTCCCAAGATAGAACAGATTTGTCTTGCGACAAGTTGTGAACCGCCTGTCATTTGTACCCCGTATGAATTACTGGAGGCATATGATGATTGACCCAGTCGTGGCGGAGGTTCGGGCGGCCCGCGAGCGAATTGCTGATGCATCGGGTGGGGACATGCATGCAATAGCGACAGCGGCTCGACAACGCCAAATTGAGTCGGGCGTAACTACTGTCACAAGGCCCTCTCGTCCACCAATCTTCTCGACAGGAAGCCGTAACAATGCGATGCACCCAAGCGGCGGATCGTCCGTTTCTGGGATGGATAGTACTACTCCCGCCGCTGGATGATCGCCGCCGTTCTAGTGCTCGATGATATTGACGGCGAAGACAATCACATCACCAACCTCGGTGCATGAAGGGGACTTTCTTGATCGTGATCCGGATTGAGCTTATGGGACGTCTGCGACCAAGTTGCCCCATTTGGGCGGTTAATAAATCAACGGTCATGTCGGTTCGAACATTTAGGCTAGCATGTAAGGACCGACGGCAGTCGGAACTTGCGGGCGGGCAAGTTAACATGGGATCGGGACATCCTAGATCGCAAAGCAGAGCGAAAATATGCAGAGCGAAAAAAGTTGCTCCAATTCTCAACAAATTCATTGCACTAGATTGGACTCGCTCGGATGTCATTGTTTCCATGTCGCAAGACGAAAATCATAGCCTTTCGCCCAATCATTGAAACGCTAGAACCTCGTCTCGCGTTGGACGCGACTGCCTGGTCTAGCTTCGCTGGCAACGCACAGCACACATCCATCTCCTCAGTCGCTTCCCAGGCCCTCGAATCAGTTCACTGGTCCACCAAAGTCGATGATTTCCCCACATCGCGTGCGGCACACTACGGCGGCCCTCTGATAACGCTAAACAACACGGTTCTCTATCCCTACAAAACTGGCAACACGCAAGCCGCAAACACTCCCGACTACCACATCGTCGCTCGAAACGGTGTCGATGGTTCGCTCATTTGGGACGTCACGACACCCTACATACCTGCCTCGTATTCGTGGTACCCACTGAATCAACCCGTTCTTGCCACCGCTACCAACCGCGTCTACTTCGCTGGCAAAGGAGGGACCATTTACTATCGCGACAATCCAGACTCCGCTACAGGGACCGTTACGCAACTAGCTTTTTTCGGCAGCATGGCACATTATCAAGCCAATCAAGCTGCCTATGACGACAACGTCTTTATCGAAACTCCTCTAACAGCCGATAACGCAGGCAACATTTATTTCGGATTCCGAGTTATCGGCTCGACGCCAACGGGACTCGTCAGCGGCATCGGACGTATTTCGGCCAACGGAACATTCAGCCAAGCGGCAGGAAGTTGGGTCTCCGCTTTTCAAGCGGCCGGCGGAACCGATGCTCAGATCGGCTCTGTTCAACAAAACGCTGCGCCCGCCATTAGCAACGATGGTAAGACTCTTTACATCATGGTAAAAGAGGCTGGCGACTGGGTCTATCACGGACGATTGGTGGGGCTCGACACAACAACACTTGCGACCAGATACAACTCAGGTGTCGTCAAGGACCCACGTGGTGCCGACGCCGCTATTCTGAACATTAGCACTTCATCGCCGATGGTCGCCCCTGACGGTCGTGTGTTTGTCGGCGTGTTCGGCAATCCCTACAACGGCTCTCGTGGCTGGATGCTCCAGTTCTCGGCCGACTTACAAACCAAATACACACCCGGTGGCTTCGGTTGGGACACCACTCCTTCGATAGTGCCTGCTTCCATGTTGGGCTCGCAATACACGGGCACCTCGTCTTATTTGATCTTCACCAAGTACAACGACTACTACTTTGCTGGCGGTGCCAACGACGGAGGCTCCGGTTCGAATCAAGTTGCAGTCCTGGACCCAAACGCGACCGAAGTTGAGTCTCACCACCCAGAACAGAACACGCTAGTTATGAAACGGGTCTTAACCCAAATTGGACCAACCCCAGATTGGGACTACCCGACAGTCCCGAACGCAGTACGCGAGTGGTGCATCAACTACGGTGCAGTTGACCCTGCGACCAACAGCGTTATCGTCAACAGCTCAGACGGCAAATTCTACCGATGGCACTTGCCCACGAACACTTTGATCCAACCCTTGGTTTTGACCAGCGGAATCGGCCAGCCGTACACGCCTACGGTTATCGGTGTGGATGGTTCATTGTATGGGATCCAGAACGGTAGTTTATTCGCGCTTGGCCAAACACCTCAAATCAGTATCAAAGACGTTACGATCGTCGAAGGGACTGGTGGAACGACAACTGCCACGTTCGTGGTTTCGCTTAATTACCCGCGAACCGAAGCGATTACGGTTCATTGGGCAACGCAGGGAGGAACGGCATTCCAAGGAGCCGACTACACCGCAGGCTCCGACACGTTAACCTTCGATCCCGGCGTCATGTCCCGGACGATTACCGTGGAGATTAATCCCGATGCTCTGAATGAGTCGCAAGAAACGTTCTTCGTGAACCTCGACAGCCCCACCAATGCGGTGCTCGCCAAGACGCGAGCAACCGGGACAATCACCGACGATGACGTGATCCCAAAATTGTCAATCGGCGATGTTGCAATCAGCGAAGGGAATAGCGGCAGCAATCCATATACTCTGTTTTCCTTCGTGGTAAGTTTGAATGCGCCAAGCGGTCGATCGGTTTCGGTCCAAGCCACCTCTCAGGACCTGACCGCATCGAGCGCAGTCGGGGCAACGCGAGACTTTGTTGCATGGAATGGCGGCCTGATATTCTCAACTGGCGAGACAAGCAAGCTGATCACCATCCAAGTGCTCGGGGATACGACCTTTGAAAGCAACGAATCGTTCCAAGTAAAACTGCTGACAAGCACGAACGCCACGATCGAAGATGACACAGGTCTAGGTTCCGTCATCAACGACGATGGCGTGCCCTCGCTTTCGATCGACAACGTCTCCTTTGCGGAGGGGACAACTCAACCCTTCACGGTGTTGCTATCCAATGCCAGTGCACAACCGATTACGGTGGCTTACGCGACTTCCGATGGAGTCGCAGGATCGAGCGATTACGTTTCCAAGAGCGGGACGTTGACCTTTGCCCCTGGCGTCTTGTCTCAAACGGTCCCGATCCGGACCCTCGAAGATGAATTGGATGAGTTGGATGAATCCTTCTTCGTTGACTTGAGCCAGCCCGTCAATGCGTTCATCGCAAAGGGCAATGGCGTGGGGACAATCATCGACAATGACGCGATGCCCAGTGTCTCTATCAGTGACTGCAATGCGAATGAAGGGCAATCTGGCACGACCGTCTTTCAATTCGAAGTCGGGCTGTCGGCAGCCAGCGGGCGAGATGTCTTTGTGAGCTATGCGACGACAGACGGCACGGCATTGGTAGCTGGCACTGACTATCTTGCTGCGACTGGGACAATTCACTTCTTGCCTGGCGAGCAAACCAAATCCATTCAAGTTTCCGTCATTGGGGACAACGTCAACGAGACAGACGAAACGTTCCTTGTGCAACTGGTCTCTAGCGATGGCAGCACAATTGGCAATGCTGTGGCGACAGGTACGATTGCCAACGATGACGCTTTGGTCTTTGGTATCAACGACACATCGATCATGGAGGGGGATAGTGGTGCATCGCTCATGGTGTTCACCGTCACCATGTCCTCCCAAAGCACCCTACCTATAACGGTTGACTTCGCGACTGCGGATGGTAGTGGAAAACAAAGCGATGGAGACTATGAGACAACAACGGGTCGATTGACATTCGCTCCCGGCGAAACGCAGAAAACGATTGAGGTTCCCATCGTCGGAGACTTGCGTAATGAAGCCAATGAAACAGTCTTCGTTCGGTTGTCCAACTCGGTCGGTGGAACGATTGGAGACAGCCAAGGTCAAGGGACGATCCAGAACGACGACCCAACCCCTACCTTGTCGGTTGGCGACGTAAGTGTTTCTGAAATGGATTACAACACGGGCACGGTAAATCTCTATGTGCAACTCTCATCGCCAAGCGGCCAGACCGTGACTGTCGATTATCGGACCGAGAATGGTACCGCAACCTCGACGTCCAATATCAAGGACTACATTGATACGTTCGGGACGATCACCTTTTTGCCCGGACAAACGGTCCAAAGTTTGAAGGTGTCCGTTGTCGGTGATCTGCGTGTCGAACCGGACGAGACAGTGCGGTTGCTTCTTTCAAGTCCGATCAACGCGACCATTGCTGACGATCTGGCTATCCTTACGATTCTGAACGATGACAGGGCCATGGTGACGATAACCGGAGCAAGCGTGAGTGAAGGCAACGACGGTACGACAACCGCGCAGGTGGACGTTAGCCTATCCAATCCTAGCGATAGTCGGATTACGATCGACTTTACTTCAGCTAATGGAACGGCGACTCCAGGCGTGGACTATGTGAGCCAGACTGGGACGCTGGTCTTTGAACCAGGCGAAACCAACAAGAAAATCGACTACAAAATCATCGGTGATACCGTCGACGAGCCGGATGAGAGTTTCGAGGTCATCCTTTCTAACGGAACGGGCCCAGTCTTTTTGCCAAGCTACAGCGAGACCGATATCGACATTATCGATGACGATCCACCCATCGCCTTCCCTGATCAGTACAACCTGAACCAAAGCGATCGGGCGAATTTTGATTTGTTGAGAAACGATTTGGACGTAGGGGCCGCATTCAACCTAAGTTCGCTCGAATTTCGTAACGGACCGCTTCATGGCAGCCTCGCACTGAAAACCGATGGGACCGTCGATTGGCTCCCTGTTTCGACTTACTTTGGAAAAGATAGCTTCTCCTATCGGGTCGCCGACAGCAACGGTTTGTTCACCGAGTGGACATCGGTATCTGTTGATGTAAATGGCCGTCCTGTTTCTCGCGACGATGAAGCCTACGCAAGCCTTAGCAGTCAGACATCTGTCAACGTATTGAGCAACGATAGTGATCCAGACGCCGCCATTGGTGATTCGATGATTGAGTTGCTTTCGACTATTGAAGCTTCGTTGGGCCAAGTTGAAATCGTTTCGAGCCGAAGCATTCGATTTACGCCTGGCCCCGCGTTTAACTCGTCGATTGTGCTTCAGTATAGGGTGATCGATGCCAAGCTAGCCTCATCGGCGCCAGCAAGCGTGCTAATTGGTGTCTACAATCAGAATCCATTCAACCCGCTGGACGTGGATCGAGATACATTTGTCAGTCCGTTGGATGTCTTGATTACAGTCAACTCTCTCAATTCTGAGGGACCGCGACGGATTGCACCCGGGAACAACAAGGCTCCCTTTTACGACGTCAATGCAGATGGATCGCTTGATCCGCTCGACACGTTGACGATTATCAATTACTTAAACTCAAGAAGTGGCGCACGGGCAAGTGGTGAAGGTGAGGGTCCGGATATCGACATGGATCGCGAAGTTGTACAGGTTGCCCAGCCAATTGCAAAAGATGCGACGTTGTTTTCGGCAAAACGTGGAAACACATTAACTGAATCGAATCGCGTCGTCGTGAACGAGAGGACAAGGTCGCAGCAGCCGAGCAAGACCTATGGCCCAACCTACCGTGGGCCACTCTCGTCGAGAGGGACATTAGTCAATGCTAAGCTGCGATTGGCGGCGTTGGATGCGATGTTTGCGGAGATGGATTCCGAGTTGCTTTGATTTATTCTCCCCTTCTCCTCAACGCTGTGAAGTGTTTTGTAGCGAAACTCGTCAAGAGTTTCGGTCGTTTACGCGATGCAGCCGAAAGTCTTGACGACTTTCGCTACACAAAAGCCTCGTTCGCGAAGTCCGCTTTCGGCTTTGGGCCGCAATCAAATTAGTTATCTGCCAGCGGCACTAAGGCTTCACCCCAGAAACAATAAAGTACCTACGCGAATCAAACACGTCGCATTCAATCAACCAGCGCTCCAAGTTTTCTCGATACCAGTTCGGTTGCTTGGTGACTAAGACGAGTCGACCGCCTGGCCTTAGTGAGCGATGTGCGGCAGTAATGAACTTCTCCGCAATCCGGAAGTCGGCAAAGTAGGGTGGGTTCGCCAACGCCATATCAAATTGATTGGGCTCGCCGTAAACGCCCGTATGGTTTAGCTCCATGGTAACGTTGCTGATGCCGTTGAGCTTCAAGGAACGGGCAAGGCAATCGAGCGATCTCGCATTCGAGTCTACGGCATGAACCACCGCGTTTGGGTCCCGCTTGGCGATTCCAAGCGTCACCGAACCGCTACCGCAACCGATATCCAAGAGTCTCGCTCCTGGATAAACATCGACCGCGTCCAAAAGTTGCCTTGCACCATTGTCTAGCTGACGATGAGAAAAAACTCCTGGCCGCGTGATCAATTGAATGAGTTCTTCGCAGTCTCGAAACGCAAGTTCGCACGAAAAGTCCTTGAGCTTCTTCAGCGGAGTTTTCTTGTCCACCATGTAGACCACGGCGTCGTTAAACTTGCGGACTTTAACGCTCTTCTCGAAACCCTTCATTTGATCATGAACCCATCGATCCTCGGGGTTATCGACAGAAACAACCAGCCGACCACCTATCGAGAGTTGATGGAACAGTTGCTGAAGAAAGTCACGAGATAGCTCGGCTTCACCCGATGCGATCAATGGAATGAAAGCCAACTGATACTCTTGAACTGGCAAGTCCGCTGTGCATGCAATTTCGAGATTGGTTGGCAACTCTTTGGCCGGCTGCGACTTTTCATCGGGCATCGCCATGTGTTCCGATGCTCGGAACGCTTGAAACTGATCCAGATACCAGCAAGTCACTCGCGAATCTGCATTCGACCGCGCGAACCATTCGGCTGCCTGCGAACGACCGGACGACATACTCGCGACCTGGAGAATTGGATTCTCCCGGCTTGCAGCTATCTTGCGATACGGTGCCAGGTCCATTTCCTTGATGATCTCCCAAAGACGCTGCTCCTCGATCCGAGGGGACAATCGCTCAGGAATCCACTCGGGCTGGGCTTCGATGGGGGTTAAGGCTTCCGCGTCGCTTTCGAATTGGGTTGGCTCGTCCAAAGTACTTGATTCAATATTCAACATTAAAGAGGGAATGGCTCGTCATAAAGTTAACAACCTGTGTTTTGCAGGTTGCTATCCTAAGTGACGAAGTGCTTGGAGCCAACTGCTTGAATGATCATTTTGCCTTTTGTTGTTGCATCAGAAACTGCTCAACGAACAAAACGGTTGCGTAAAACTGATAATCCGCGTTGTTTTTCTTGCGAAATCCGTGGCCTTCGTCAACGGCCATGAGGTACCAAACCGGACTTTGGTTCACTTTGACCTTCGCGACCATTTGGTCCGCCTCGCTCAACGGGACTCGCGGATCGTTGCCACCTTGAACGACAAACAGCGGCTTGGTGATTTTGCCCGAATTGTTCAGCGGCGCCATTTTTTCGAAAAAAGCAGCCATTTCGGGCTCTCGTTCGTCCCCGTATTCAACGCGACGCAAATCTCGACGGTAGCTCTCCGTATTCTTCAAAAAGGTCCCGAAGTGAGAAATGCCAACGACATCCAACGAACAAGCGATCCGCTGGTTGTATTCCACGGCACAAGCCAACGTCATGTAACCGCCGTAGCTACCGCCAGTGACCATGATTCGGCTCGCATCTAAGTTGGGAGATTCGGCGATCCAGTCCAATAGGGAGCCGATATCCTTGACCGAATCTAGTCGAAGCAGACCATTGTCAAGCTTAACAAACGACTTGCCGAAACCCGAGCTACCTCGCACGTTCGGGAACAAGATGGCGCAGCCTAGCTCGTTGAGGAAGTAGTTATTACGACCTAGGAATATCGGTCTCGACTGTCCCTCAGGGCCACCGTGTATGTTGATGATCACCGGTCGCTTGCCAGTAAATCGCTTGGGCGGCTCGTAAAGAAATCCGCTGATCATTTTTCCATCGAACGATTTCCACTCGACAAGCTTAGCTGTGCTCAGGTCACTTGGAACAAGACCGCCTAATTCGCTTTCGGTCCAGCGTGTTAGCTGCATGGCCCCCGCGATGTTGCTGCCGCCATTAGCCGTCTTCGGGCGAACCATCAGACTGTACGCATCCGACGAACTTTGTGCCGAAGTGATCGTCAAAGCGATCTCAGAATTATCTTTCCGCCAGCGACCGAGCGAAACAACGCCAACCGGAAGATTTGCAACACGCGTTTTGGCTTGCGTCTTGGTATCCATGATATAGATCGCCAATGCACCGCGTTCGTTTACCGCGAAAGCAATTTGTGCTCCGTCGTGAGAAACTTCAAAGTTCTCGACATCCCAAGCAATATCGCCCGTGAGAGACGTAACTTTCTTGGTATCCAGCGATAGAAGGGAGAGCTGTTGAAACTCCCCTTCCGCGTCACTTGTCAAATAGATCCCCTTGCCATCCTTCGTGTAAGTTGCATCGCCGTAAGCGACATCTTTCTTTGGATCGGTCAACGGTGTGAGCAGGCCAGTTGCGATGTCGGCTTCATACAGATTGGATTTATTGATCGAAATCATTTCCATCACCAACAGTTTGGTATCGTCAGGCGACCAATCTTGGACCGACCATCCTCCTCCAGCGAGTTGGACAACGAGCTTGTCGGATTTCGGATCGGTAGGGTCCATGATCCAGATATCGCGATCGGCACCATTGCGTCGCGTTGAGGTATAGCAAATGAGTTTCTCTTTGCTATTCCAAGTCCAACCTCCGTTTTGAGTACGCCCGCCATCGGTCAATAGAGTCGACTCGCCCGTTGCCAATTCTTGACGATAGATCTGAGCAAACTCATTGCCTCCTACATCTCGGTTCAACAGAAAGTACTTACCGGAGGTCGGTTCATAATCGGCTCGTCCGACTGGCTCGTTGAAAAAGGTCAGCTGGTATCGTGCACCACCTGGAGCCGCGACGCGGTGAACTTGGTTGGAGTTCGCGAAGCGAGTTGACACCAGCATGCTACGCTCGGTTGGGTGCCAATCAACGACACTTGCTCCGCGAGCCTCAGTGTACTTGCGAACTTTGTCAGCAAGAGCCGCTGGGATATCGGGAATGCCATCGATTTTCAGATTCTCGCCAGGCCGCAAAATGCCTGGGCTTGCAATTGGCTCTTGCGCTAATGCCAATCCGTTCCATGCACCTACGGGGGCAGCCAACAACAGCAATGCTATTGCATGGCAGAAACGTGAACGGTTCAAGTCGAATTTCATTTGATGTTCCAGGTATTAAGTGGGATATGCTTCCAGCCAGTCGCATTATGCCAAATGTATTAGGAAGGCAAAGTGCGTTTTGGGAGGACGAGGCTCCTGCCGAGCCAGGTGGTGTAGTGGTTCGGCAGGAGCCTCACCCTCCCGAGTTAGGAATTAATTGTTTAGTGACCCACGCTATTGTAGCTATGTTTGTCATTGAGAACGTGATCGACAGAGACTGCAACCGCAAGAAAACCTTACTTCGCTATCTCCTTCTCAATCGCCGTGAACTGCATTCGTATCTCATGAGTATCGAAAAAGAAATGGCTCAAGCGAGCGATGACTTGCCAGCGCTCGATCGCCTTTTCCACTTCCTTTTCCTGGACCTCCAATTGTTTGATCTGGTCCGAGATCATGCTCGAGGATCTTCCTCTCGAATTGGAGCGTTTCGTCCGTAGCGATTCGATGGTGAAGCTGATTCGTTGTTTGTAGTCGATCAATCGAAGGCCAACGTTCTGTGCGTCTCGAGGTCCAACGCCAAAGAGCATGGAGCCTTTGTCTTCACGCAAGCCAACCCATGCCTTGATTTCCCACCGTGCACCAGGTTTGGATTCGATCTTCAAGAACATTTCTGGCGTTTCGTCTTCGATTGCGATTTTCCAAGTCGCCTTGCCTGCCCCCTCGATCGTTGTGACCTCGATCGGCTCGACAACGACTTTGTCCGACAGTTTCAGTTCGATCTCGCAGCGCGATGCCTTGGCCAATACCGGCTTTCCGATGGATACGATTTCTTTCGCGTAGGCAGCTCGAAGCGTGAGCGGTTTTTCCAAAGTGATAACGCCTCGTTCCGTGGTGACTACCGCAAGCTCTTCAGCCTCCGTGGTGTTCGAAGGCGATTCGTTTGACTTCGAATCATCATCGGATTCGCTTGTCATCTCCGTTGCGTCGTTGATCGCGAGGTTGGCTAGCCCACCTTCTGCTTCATTCGGTTTCAAAACATCGTTGATGATCGACGAAGGGGACAATTGATCGAGACTTATCTTGTTGCTTCCGATTGGGCTGAGCTCCGAAAGTAACGCTTGCACCATTTTTTCATTCTGCTGGGACTCCGCGTCTTCCATCCCTTCGGACGGATTGGCTGTCGTCATAAGTTCCAGAGCCTCGGCTGCGGGCTCTGGCTCATTGGTCTCGATTGATTTGTTTTCCGTGTCTTTGGTAACCATAGCAACTTGTGCGTTCTTTTCTCCGTTCTTATCAGAGTTCTTCCCTTTTGCGATTGGCTTTGGTGCTTGCTCCGTTGACGAACTTGGATAGAGGAACAAACTCGCCGAGATCAAAGAGGCGACCAAAAGAACCGCGGCACCAATCCATAGCGTGTTCTTGTTCGCGTTCTTTGGCGATCTCTTAGTGCGCCGCGCAACAGAAGTCCCCGAGTTCGAAAGGCTAGAGCCTTGCGGAATACCCAAGTCAAATGGCTCGTCCTGAATTGGTGATTCCATAGCGTTGGTCGCGGAGGCTGGTCGTGACACTGCCCATGGCCAATCAGGCTGCGAAATAAGAAAGGGACTTGTCTTTCCAAAAAGTGAATCCTTTTTTGCATCGCTGGATGCTTCCCCGCTCAATCGCTGAATAATGCCCGTTAGCGGAACAAGGCAACCGTCATCGGTAACAAATGTTTCGGCCGTGTTGGGCGCCGGTTGGCCAAATGACCTAAATTGTGACCTCCAATCACGAATGACGTTTTCTGGTGGAGCTTCCCATGTTTGCAAAATGGTGGCGACGTGCTTGAGCTGGTTGCATGGACAGCACAACACCGTTCCGAGCTGCGAATGCTGCAAAACAACCAAACGGTTTAATTCTTCGGCAAGGCCTGCTTTCGCAGTGTTTTCACTGCAAATCTTCTGCACCTCACGTGTCAAAAGACCGTGAATATTCCAGTCTTTCGCGGCTGTTTTCGAGTCCGAGGCGGCGGAACTTTGCGACGGCTGGGAACATGGAAACGGCCTAAAAAACCACGGAGTCCCAGAGGATTCCGACATCACTACGCAAGTTTCGTTGCCACTGACAACAAATGCTTGGAATGAAATGCCTTCAGGCGGCGAAGCGGATGTGGGATCGTTTAGAAACTCGGTGAGTGCATTTAGAAGTTGTTTTGGGGCGTTCATTGGAGTCTTTTTACCAGTTGGAGCCGAATATCGGGTGGGTAACGGCAATTGACGATATGTAGTCGCGAAAGTACACTCTTCGCCCGTATTTTTGGGGTCTGTCACAATGACATCCGACGCTGTCGGACCCAACATGATTTTTGCAGAAACACTGGAGCGTTGCATTCGGCCATGGCTAACAAGTTGATCTATTTTTTTGGGAAATCGAAAACCGATGGCGGCGGAGACATGAAGGCTCTGCTCGGTGGCAAAGGCGCCAACCTTGCCCAAATGACCAAAATTGGTTTGCCGGTCCCGTCCGGCTTCACTATCACGACGGAAGTCTGCGTCAATTACTACAAAAATGGCCGCAAAGCCCCAGCTGAACTCGCTGTGGACATGGAAAAGGCTGTCAAATGGCTTGAAAAAGAAGCCGGCAAGAAGTTCGGCGACGTCAAGAATCCGCTGCTCGTTTCGGTTCGATCCGGTGCCCGCGACTCCATGCCAGGCATGATGGACACGATCCTCAACCTTGGCCTCAACGATGCGACCTGCGAAGGTCTCGCCGCCGCCACCGCCAACCCACGTTTCGCTTGGGACTCATACCGACGATTCCTACAAATGTACGGCGACGTGGTTATGGGCGTCCAAAAGAAAAATGAAAACGACCACGAGCCGTTCGAAGAAGTAATGGACGCGCTCAAAAAAGAAGTCGGCGTCAAAGACGACACCGAATTCTCCGCCGCCAATCTTCAAGAACTCGTCAAGAGATTCAAGAAGCTGATCAAGGACTGGACCGGCAAGGCGTTTCCAACCGATCCGGTTAAGCAACTCGAAGGCGCGGTATTCGCGGTGTTCAGCTCATGGATGAACGACCGAGCGATTCTCTATCGCCAAAAGTACCGAATTCCAGACGAATGGGGCACCGCCGTCAACGTACAAGCGATGGTGTTCGGCAATATGGGCGATGACTGCGCGACCGGCGTTGCCTTCACCCGCGACCCTGCTAACGGCGACAATGTATTCTACGGTGAATACCTCGTTAACGCGCAAGGTGAAGACGTGGTGGCTGGTGTTCGAACTCCGTTGACCATCGCTGAGATGGCCAAGGACAAGACGATCGGCGCTGCTCACAAAGAATTGAACGACGTTCGAAAGACTCTCGAAAAGAACTTCGGCGACGTCCAAGACTTCGAGTTCACCATCGAGAAGAAGAAGCTGTACATGCTTCAAACTCGAAACGGCAAGCGAACTGCTTTGGCCTATGTCAAGATCGCTCACGACATGGTTAAAGAAAAGCTGATGACTCCAGAACACGCCATCAAGTCCGGAGATCCAGAAGCCCTCAATCAATTGCTCCAGCCGATCTTCGATACGACCGCTTACGCGGCTGCCACTAAAGAAGGTCGCTTGATGGCCGTTGGTCTCCCTGCTGGCCCAGGTGCAGCATCGGGCGCCGTTGTCTTCACCGCTGGCAAAGCCGAAGAGCTCGCAGCCAAGGGGCAAAGCGTTGTTTTGGCTCGTATCGAAACCAGCCCAGAAGATCTTCGAGGCATGATCGCTTCGGACGGTATTCTGACCGCTCGCGGTGGCGTTTCCAGCCACGCAGCCTTGGTCGCTCGTCAAATGGGTAAAGTTTGCGTGGCCGGTGCTGGCGATGTCGAAATCGACTACCACAAGGGTACACTCAAGTGCAAGGGAGTCACGCTCAAAGAAGGTGACTTCATCAGCATCAACGGTACGACCGGTGAAGTGTTCCACGGCAAGATCGCGACTGCGGACAGCGAACTCAAGCAAGTTCTTGTCAACAAGACGATGAAGCCAAAGGACAGCAAGGTATTCCAGTACTACGACTTCTTGATGAAGCTCGCAGACAAATACCGAACGCTCGGAATGCGAACCAACGCGGACCAACCAGATCAAGTTGTCAACGCGATCGCCTTCGGCGCCGAAGGCATTGGCCTTTGCCGAACAGAACACATGTTCTTCGAAGGGGACCGAATCATCGCTGTCCGCCAAATGATCTTGGCCAAGGCCGAAGACGATCGCAAGAAGGCACTCGCCACCTTGTTGCCTTATCAGCAAAAAGACTTTGAAGGTATCTTCCGAGCCTTGAACGGTCTGCCAGGTTGCATTCGTTTGCTCGATCCACCGTTGCACGAATTCTTGCCACAGCATGACAATCACAAGGGTCAAGAAGAAGTCGCCAAGCAGCTCAAGACAACAGTCGCTGAAGTGGCACGGTTGGTTTCGGAACTGCACGAGTTCAACCCAATGTTGGGCTTCCGCGGTTGCCGACTTGGTATCCTGCGGCCAGAAATCACCGAGATGCAAGCTCGAGCGATTTTCCAAGCCGCAGCCGTCGTCATCAAGGAAGGCATCAAAGTCAAGCCAGAAGTGATGGTGCCATTGGTCGGCTTCAAGAAGGAGCTCGATCTACAAGTGGAAATCGTTCACCGAGTGGCTGCAGAAGTCATGAAGGCGACCGGCAAGAAGTTCCCATACACCGTCGGAACGATGATCGAAGTGCCACGCGGTGCTTTGACAGCTGACGAAATTGCGGAGTCGGCTGAGTTCTTCTCGTTCGGCACAAACGACTTGACCCAAACTTGTTTGGGCATGAGCCGCGACGACTCGGGCTCGTTCTTGCCAGCTTACCAAACCCTGGAAATCATCAAAGCGAATCCATTCGCCTCGATCGATCGAACAGGTGTTGGCCAGTTGATGAAGATCGGTGTCGACAAGGGACGATCGACGAAGCCAGACCTCAAGATTGGTATCTGCGGTGAGCACGGTGGAGATCCATCATCCGTCGAGTTCTGCCACATCATCGGTCTCGACTACGTAAGCTGCAGTCCATTCCGAGTGCCAATCGCACGATTGGCAGCAGCCCAAGCAGCACTTCGTCACCCAGCCAAGGTAACGCCGCCAAAGGTCATCAAAGACTCCAAGGCAAAGACCGGCGCGACCAAGTCAAAGACCTCGAAGAAGTAGCTCATAAGCCGGTGGGCGTTAGCCCCGTCGTTGCCCACATCTTTTTGCCTTTGCTCCCCTCGCCCCTTTTTAGGGGAAAGGGGCTGGGGGTGAGGGGTTTTGCACTGGCTTAACACCTGAGCAAAAGCGTTTAACAAATTCCAAAAAAGCGGAGGCCAACAGCCTCCGCTTTTTTCATGCGCTAAACTATTTTCATACCAGAGCGGCGACCTACGCTATCCCAACCCGAATCGCAGGTTTTGAAGTTGCGCAAATTGCTTTAGGGGCAAAGCCCCGGTCGTTTACATAGCCCAGCCTGGAGAGGGCTGGGTCAAACCAAGCACAGGAATGGACATGGCCAACGGCCCGACAGTTTGCCTCAGTTCGAGGCATCAGAGCACTTTATGAATTACGAAGGCAGTATTGTCTTGCTGACAGATTATCGGTCTTGCCGCACGCTACCTTCGCAGAGCGAAGGGCGACATTGTCGCTCGTCGCTCCGCGACGATTGCGTCCCAATGGGCTCGCCCCATTAGTCGTAAAAATTCGCAGCTGGAGCCGCAGTCGCTAGCTATCTGCGTTGACAGAACGCAACCAAGAAACCTCGTAGCCCCAAGTTGTGGCAGCGTCGAGTGTAAAACGATTGTCCTCAATCGTTTCGGCACCACCAAACCACCATCGAACCATGCGCAATCGAAACCAATTCCAAACCGCCATCAGGTTCAGGGCCGCTTGGCTGAAAAGAGCCTAAAGTGCCTTCCAAGCGATTGAGACAATCGCTTTACTCTTTTGGGTTAAAACGTCCCTCAACCCCAACCCCTCAACCCCAACCCCTCTCCCCGAAGCGGCAACGCTGTGAAGCATTTTCATCTATCAAATGAACGCCTTCGGGGACTTAAGCCTTCCGTTCGGGCTCGTCCCGACGGAGGCAACAATTTGCGGCTACATGCTTGATCATTTAGTCCAGCTCTCCGCCGAGTTTACTCGGTGGAAGCAACGTTTGGATGCGAGACACGCTGCTTCCCCGCCGCTCCTTCAGAGCTCTGGATCAATCGGGGCACGAAACCTGGGGTTTCGTTCGCGGTGCGAACTCACCCCAGGCTATTGGCTGCCATCGCATTCGCGATTCAATCGCAAATGGCTTAGTACGCTTTCGTTGTAACGATATGGTCTTTTTTGAATCCAATCGTTTCCACTCTTCGAATAGTTGAGCGTGGTTCGGTACAACGACTCTTGTTCCTTCGGAGATAAAAGATGAAACGGTTTTTCCAAAGTCTATGCTTGCTTACTACACTGGCGTTGAGCTCTTTGCGAGCTGATGACAATCTTGTCCAGGTTGCTGCATCCAATGGTCAGTTCAAAACACTGGTTAGCCTTTTAGTCGTAACAGGACTTGATAAGGCTCTTCAAACGCATAACGAG
Organism: Pirellula sp.; assembly: GCA_031424235.1. GTDB lineage: Bacteria > Planctomycetota > Planctomycetia > Pirellulales > Pirellulaceae > JBKCUI01. Next base: position 5,445 of record JANPHB010000268.1, on the reverse strand, counting down.
TTCACGGTTTTTGCACCGACCGACGAAGCCTTTGCGAAGCTTCCTGCCGAAACGGTTGCAGATTTGATGAAGCCAAGCGGACGCGAAATGCTGGCAAGCATCCTTAAAGCTCACGTCGTCGCAGGAGAGCGATCTCTTGGCGAGATAAAGCGTCCCTCGGAAGGAAAGCCTATCAAGACTTTGGAAGGAACGACCTTCCGACTGACTGGCGATGGATTGAATCCCAAATTTGGAAATGCTCAAGTTGTTCAGGCGAACGTCCAAGCGAGCAACGGAATCATTCATGTCGTTAGCGATGTTTTGATGGTAGGCCCCAAAGAAGCCAATATCGTTGAAACGGCCAAGTCAACCGGCATGTTCAAGACCTTGTTGGCAGCTTTGAGTGCCACAGATCTTGCAGGAGTTTTCGCGGGCGATGCGCCTTACACCGTTTTGGCCCCTACAGACGAAGCCTTCGCGAAGATTCCGGAAGCGACGTTGGCTTCCTTGCTACTGCCCGAGAACAAAGAGACCTTGGTCGGGGTTCTTAAATATCACGTTATCTCGGGGAGTGTTTCTGCAAAGGACGCAATTGGTGTAGCGAGCGCCAAGACGCTTCAAGGAAGTTCCGTTCGGTTCCAGCTTCAAGATGGAAAGCTAGCCGTCGAGAATGCTACCGTGATCAAGAACGATGTCTCGGCCAGCAACGGTGTTATTCATGTGATCGATACTGTTCTCATGCCGCCGAGCAAGCCGGTTTCTGCCAAGCACGTTCCAGTAGCAATCCCCGCGAAAAAGTGTCCGAACCAGTCGCACGGATAGGCTGCGGCAGTGTAGAGTGTAAAACGATTGTCCTCAATCGTTTCGGCACCACCAAACCACCATCGAACAATGAACAATCGAAACCAATTTCAAAACGTCATTCGGTTCAAGACCGCTTGGATAAGGTGAGCCTAAAATGCCCGCCAAGCGATTGAGGAAATCGCTTTACTCTTTTGGGGGAGGAACCAATGGGGACACAGCGCTTTCGAACCGCCCGATTTTTCCGTCCTTGCCTGCAAGCAACAATTGGTCACCGCTCATGACACCTGCTTGGATCTCGATCATGTCACCGTTCTTTCGCCCAAGGCTAACTACTTGCTCTTTGAGTTTCCCGTCGACAATCTTCCAGACTTTGTCCACGCCAGCGAATCGAACTAGGGCGGAGTTAGGAATCACCAGGGCCTTGGACTCCGCATCCATTTGAATGACACCCTCAGAGAATAGGCCGCTTCGCAATCGTCCATCTTGATTGTCGACGATTGCTTCGAAAACCAAAGACCTGTTCACTTGATCTAGGCTTGGGCTAATCCTAGTAATTGCAACCGTTCGAACTTGATCGCTCAATTCAAATTTGAGTGCAATTTGCAGTCCGATTTTAAGCTTCTGAGCAAATCGCTCAGGGACGCTTCCGCGAAAACGAAGCACGGTTGTCTTCGCGATGCTCATGAGCGGTTGGCCCGCTTGTACATAAGTGCCAGTTGCCACCAATCTAGATTCGATGGCACCTTGGAAGGGGGCTCGGACCGATGTTTCGGAAAGACGTTGATGAGCCAAATCGCGGGCCGCGGATTGGACGGCGATCAAGGCAATCTTTTCGCGAACGCCGTTTTGTGCCGATGAGAATCGTGCAGACGCGACACGCTCTGCGGATTCCGCCAAATCCAATTCTGCGTCGCTGATCGCGTCGCGATTCGATAGTTGGCGGAGTCGCTCAACTGCTTTTTTGGCTTCGTCCCAAACGGCTTTTGTTTCGCGAACCGGGGGCGCATTTTCTGGATTTAAGCCATCGACTGGATCGCCTGGCTTCAAACCAACGGCTGATCTTGCCTGAAGCAGTTGCGCATCCGCCTGTTCAGCCATCAACTGATATTCTCGGCGGTCAAGTTGCACCAAGACATCATCCTGACAAGCGATGTCGCCAAGGTCGACCGGAACTTCAACGATTCGACCGGATACTTTGGCGCCGACCGTCGTCACTTCATCCGCGATCAAGGTCCCTTGGCTCTTCACGAGAGTCGGCCAGACGGTCGGTTCGATCGTGATCGCGGTTCCGCTTACGATGGTTTCGGCGGGAGCGGTTGGCAATTTCGTGGAATCAGCAGAGTGCTGGCAACCACCGACGGCAAAAACCGCGATCGCAATGCAAGCCAGAAAATATCGCTGGCCATTCAAAAATGCTGAAAAAAAGAACATGGGGAGGGGTTTTGGAGGGAGGGGATGCTGTTCGCATCGGGCTGAACCAAGCACTATTGTGATTCAACCCACCCAAAACTTCAATGATCACACAAACCGACTGCTACTTTCGTGGTGTTTAAAAAGTAAGGCAAGCGGCAGCATTAATACTACCTTAGAACGACGCGCGAGCTAGTGAATTAGATATCCAATTCACTAGCTTGCGCGTCGTGCTAGGTATTGAGGCCATCGCCGCTCGCCTAGCGGATTGGAGAACCGTGCGCCACTATCGACGAATGGTCCCACCGCCGGTTGTTTGGAACGGTGCGGGTAGACTCACACTTTGAGGAATTGCCGCGCCCGAGTTTTGTTGTTGAATTCGAAGTTGGTCCAAATAGTAACTTCCGGAACTCGAAGAAACGCCGCCCGCCATCTGCACCGGACTCGGTCCTGGATTGCTAATCGGTTGAATCGCGACTGCGGTTCGGACCTCCGAATTGTTTGCGAGCGAGTTCGGGTTTTGAGCGTTGCTTGCGATTGCGCGTGTTGAAACGCCGAGCGCATCGGCTGTGTGGTTGTCAACGGGACCGCCGCCATCACTGACCCATTTGTTCCAAGCCGACTGCAATTTACCGAGCTTTGGGTAGCTGTAGAACTCGTCGGTTGCGGCAACCCAGTTTTCGCTCTCCATTCCGCGTTCCAGAAACTTAACAAATCGCTGTGGACCACCTTGGGTAATCAAGAAGCAAGAAAGACTATAGCCTTGGGCATAGAGCGGCATCATGTCAGGCGGATAGTCTTTCAAGGCAAATAAGGTCGCGAACGGAATGCCGCGTCCCTCACTGAGATATCGGACCAACATCACATCGTGCTTGCTGCGTTCGCTTTGATGTTCCACTGTGGTGCATGCACCTTCGTCTGCCCACCTCGGTACCGGTTTCCCTAACGCGGAAAAGTGACTGGCCATGATCGTGTGTGTAATCTCGTGAGGCAAGACACTATCGACGATTCGCTCTGGAGTGCCAGAGACCGTCATTTGAAAGTTTGCGACACCGCCGCCAACCAATGTGTATTTGGTTTCACCACTTGCAGGTTTGTTCTGTCCATCATTCACGATGAGCGGGCATGGTTCTGGCCAGTTTGGCAACTCCCTACCAAGCCAGTGCATTGCCAACGCCTTTCGGTTTTCTTCGGCGGACTTGGCGACGTCGCTGGCGAGCTGCGCGTTACGGGCGAAAACTCGGAAGTTGGGAGACTGGACCAAGGACCTTGGCCCAACGAACACTTGTGCTGTACCTGTTGAAGAAAATGCCAGCAAAGCCAATGCCGTAAACAACAACCGTCGTGCATCCATGCGAATCAAGCTCCAAAAACGGAATGCTTTGAACTCCATTGCTGAAGTTCGTTGATTAGGGTCGGTTTGCATCCTGCATCCCGATCCAATTTGACTGCCCGGGAGTCTAGGAGACGGGTCAAAATGGCCTCTAGGTCAATCTTGAGTGGAAGTCCGGAAAATTCGACAAATCATTTCAGTCTGCTAGCTAACGCGTCCGACAGAATGGTTCTGATGACGCTTCAACAAAACCTACAAATAGGACGACTTCGCGACGGACGGTTTATTGCCGTTTTAGCTGTTTCGCTTCTCGTTGCCTTCTTTGCGTACATCGCGCGACTAAGCGACATAACGCATGATGCTTTTCATGAAATGGCGCTAGTGCGGGTCTTTGCTGAGAGCGGAACCTTTCCACGGCGAGATGTCTTCGCATTCACCCCGACCATTCAGCCCGCGGTGCATCATGAATGGGGGACGGGGTTGGTCCTTTACTGGTGCGCGGGCATGAGTCCACTCGGATTGGATGGGATGGCTGTCTTGAGGATTCTGATTGTGCTGGCGATCGCGGCGGCACTGTATCGTTGCGCTCGCAACGGTGGAGCTCACCCACTCTTGATCGTGGTTTGCGCTCCGATCTTATTTCCGTTGTTGTGGGTTGGATTCGGAACAATTCGAGCCCAGATTTTTACGCTACTGTTTATCCTGCTTCAAATCCTATTGCAGCAATCAGATTGGCATGGTCGAAAACGCTGGGTCATCGCCTGGAGTTTTTTGTACATCGTTTGGTTGAACATGCATGCTGGCTTCGTCGTCGGGATTGGATTGATGTTCTTTCATGTCGTTGAGCGCTGGCTGAACGAACTTGGCGAAGAGTGGTCGCTCGCAAGTCTTCAGAAAGCCTACTTCAAACTGTGGCATCACTTGTTTCTGCCTCCGATTTTGGTTATCGGATTGCAAATCAATCCTTGGGGCTTGCAGTATGGTCCTTATCTACTTAAAGCCATTACCATGCCTCGTCCGACTATGCTCGAATGGCAGCCTTTATGGATGACGCACGACAATATAACCACGATGGCTGCATTTGGTCTGTCCGTTTTGGCTCTTGGTTACATTGCCAAAAATCGACGTTGGTCGAGGCTTCGAGGTTGGTTGTTTTGCTGCGTGGCGGCTTACATGGCATTAAAGCACTTGCGGCACGGCTCGATTTACGCCATCGTATGGATGGCTTATATGCCAGGCTGGTTGACCCCGACAGCTTTCGGACGAACGGCGATTGCGACGTTAGTAAACTGCCGAACGTTTGCGATACGAAGTGCCATGTTCGTATCGATTGCGTGTGTGGTTTTTGTTCTATGGCATCCAATCTGGAAAGTCACGATTCCAAACAACGATCCTGAAGGAGCGATGGTCTATCCAACAGGTGCAGTGCAGTACTTAAAAGCTCACTCTTTCTCGGGCAATCTTATGACCCCTTTTGCATCGGGCGCGTACGTTTCCTGGATGTGCTACCCGGCAGTTCGAGTCAGTGTCGATGGTCGATACGAAGTTGCCTACCGGGACGATGTGCTACCCAAACACAATCAGTTTTATTCGGCGAGCCAAGGTTGGGAGAGTGTTTTGGACGAATACCCAGCGGATTTGATCTTGGTCCAAGCCAACGCGCCGGTAAAGAAATTGCTGGGGAGGCGTGGCACCAAAACGGAAGCATGGCAGGTCGTCTACGAAGACCCCGTTTTTACCCTCTACGCAAAAGATCAACAATTGGCCGTATTGCGTTAGTTTTGTCCGGTTCGGGCTTGACGCGACGAACAATGGCGCAGCCCCCCCGGTTAGCGGGGGGAAGGAGAAAAGGGTTTGGGGGTACCTTATATACAATTCGGATTTCATCCACGTGAACTTCAATTTGCTTTACCAGGAGC
>JANPHB010000267.1:0-91198 GCA_031424235.1 Pirellula sp. | reverse complement strand
AGTCCAACATCCTTACTTGGATCGTTTCTTTCTCGTGTTTACATCAACTCGGGTGCAAACAACGTAAAGCAAAACTCCAAAAGCTGCGCCATTGATTGTGGCGTGTTGTCCCGACCGGACACCGCTTTGGTGTTCTAATGGGCCTCGTGATGAAAATGACAACTCCAGATTCGTCGAATCGCCCTTGGCGGTGCGACGAATCCAGTGTTATGCGATAGAGGGCGACGTGAATCTAGAACTCCAAAGCTGCGGACGGTGGGGTCAAGCCCCAGCCGTCCTGAAATGCTTCACAGCGTTGCCTAAAAGGGGCGAGGGGAGCAAAGTCATAAAGAAGTGGGGAATGACGTGCTTAGAAGCCGATGTCGAGAAAAGCGACGCCATCTGTGCTCACCTACTTGTGCTGGCCACCTCTACCGCCACTTGGTCCATTTTTCCCTGCGTGCGGGACACCGGTCGAATTACCAGCCCCAGGCCCTCGAGAGTCGTTTCCTGTTTTTGGTCCTTGGTCGGCACCTTTCTTAGCAGGACCATGCCCGCTTGGCCCTAGTCCGTCTGGTCCGCCAGGTCGGTGCTCATCACCCTTGCCCTTGGGAGGTTTGGGCGGCTTACCGTTTTCCTTGTCAGGTTTAGGAGGGCGCGCACCAGGCGCTTCTCGTACAGCGCTCGCTCCACGCCCAACTGAGCCGCTGGCTCCGCCCTGGGAGCCAATGTGGCCGCCTCCTCCATGCCCTTTCCCGCCACCACCACCCCCAGCTCCTCCAGCACCTGGCCCGCCGGCATATGCATTGGCAAATGATGTAATCGATACGGCCGTGAGAAAATAACCGGCGATTCTTAGCGTCATGAATTTGACTCCGACAAAAGATAGGCTTTTAGTAACTAGTGGGACACCAACCTGTGAACTCTAACTAGAAACATAGGTCGAAAAAGCCTTGAAGGAGCGAAGCGATCAAGAATTTCTAGATGGTTTTTAGCTGAACTTTTTGTTTGCCCAAACCGTGAGCTTCTCACGAAAAATCTTCGAGTTGTGACGTATGTCGGTCGGTAGTTTCGTCGGGTAAACCACCACCCGTTCCACTGCTTGACTGCGAGGGTTTGCTCGCAATTGGGCCAAGACCGCTTCAGGCAATTGATCGTTGCCAAGTTTCCGGCCATGCGTCCCTTTGGGCCACGGTTCTAAGATCACCATCGGCGTTTGCGAACCACGCTCCCCGGTTCCAATCAGTGCAGAACGATAGATCTCAGGGTTTGCATTGACGATAGCTTCAATGGTTTCCGTAAAAAGTACTCTTGGGCCAGTGATCACTCGATGTGTTTTGCGGCCACAAAACCAAAATCGATTTTGAGCATCAAGGTACCCGACATCTCCCATACGATGCCAAATCGCTTGGCCATCTTTCACTTTGTGGATAGCATTTTGATCCGGGCGCGTCATGTACGTTTTAGAAACCACCGGACCGCTCACCATCAACTCGCCAATCTCACCCATTGGCAACTCTCGAGCCTTTGAAATATCGTCCATCGGTCCGTCGTCGATCGCGATGACTCGCCAGCGAATGCCGGAGAATGGGTTACCAACACAAGTGCCCGCACCTTGTCGCGTTAACGCAGCTGTTTCTTGCAATACCGTCCTCGATTCGATCGATGCGATCGGCAATGCTTCGGTCGCACCATACGGCGTGTACATGCAACCGTCCGGATGCATGGCCGCTCGCACTTGTTCCAATATCCTTGGTGGAACCGGCGCGCCTGCCGACAGCACACAACGCAGCGATTCCACGCGACGTCCTGTTCCAGCACAAAAGCCACCTACTTTCGTCCACAGCGCCGGCGAACCAAACGATTGATTAATCTGCCATTGATCGATCGCATCCAAGAGCCGAATAGGATCAACGTCCGCAGGCCGAATCGGATTCATGTCCGGCAAGATCGTGGTCGTTCCCATGACGGCATTAAAAAGCCCAAATAAGGGAAAGCAACTCAAGTCACGGCCGCCCGGCTTGATCTCATAATGGCCTGCCACTTGATCGATTTGAGCATTGAATGTGCCATGCGTATAAAGGACTCCCTTGGGCGGCCCTGTACTGCCCGTGGTGAAGATGATGGCGGCTGGATCGTCCAGTTGAGTGGGTGGCAATCTCAAGTCCTGTGGTGAATGCCTTTCCAAAGCTTCCAAAGTGACGCTCGGAATTCCAGGGAACCATCGCCCCGCTGTTACATTGAGCTTGGCGCTCGGAAATCGCGATTTGAAGAAACGCAATATGGCATGAGCCATCGGAATCGCGATAAAGCCATCCGGTTGCGTGGCCGCTAAACATTCGATGAGATTCTTGCGCCCCATTCCTGGATCGATCAACACAAGTGTTGCACCCGACTTGAGTACGGCGAAGACCAATGCAATAAAATCCTCACCGAATCGAACCAGCAATCCAATACGCTTGCCGGGCCCAATCCCCATGGTTTGCAACCCAGCTGCAATCGACGAGGAGCGCCGCTCCAATTCCGCCATCGAGATCGTGTCGTAGGTCCGATGGTCGCGTTGACGATGTGAACCGCGAGGAGACGCGATCGCGATCGCATCGGGGGCAATCGCAGCTTGGGCACTTAGTCGAGCCCCTACGTTGGCATGACCTGCAGCAATGCGATTGGCTTCGATGAATGATGGCCCCGGGGCTCCCGAGTCCGCTGAGTGGAGCAACAAGATGATTACTTGATCGTGATGGGAATAACTAACTTTGCCCCAGACTCGTTTTGCAGACGGGCCGCGTTGAGGTCGATTGCTACTTCGTTGAATTTGGGAGGTCCGAAGCCACGTTTGGGATTCGACGAAAAACCATATCGCTCGATTGGAATGCCGAATGAATTTTTGTCCAGCCGAGAATTGTCATTTTCGTCATGATAGGCGCAAATTGCGATTTCGTTTCCGTCTTTTGCATTGGGGATCTCAAGCTCCAGAATCACTTCTGCCTTCGAATCGACGACGGCCGTCGATTCCTTTGCGATCGCATATTCCAAATCATTGAAATGGGCTTTGCCCAAATAGACCGCGACCCGACAAACACCTTTTTCGTTGGCAAACCCGCCCACTTGCACGATCAACGTCAACCGAGTCCCACTTGATGTTGTGACTGCAACTTTTTCCTCGGTAGGTTGAGGTTGGGATGGAATCGTTGACTCAACATGAGATTTTAGAATTGGTTTCTGCGTAGCTGGCCGATCGCAGCCGAGCAACGCTATGACAGAGCAATACAACCCAAGCCCAAACTTGATGCCTTTCCCGAATTCCTTCTTCTGCTGGTGCTGAATTCTCACAAATCCAGCTACGCGATTTTTCATTCCGCCGCCCTTCTTAATCAACATCGGTCCGGCTCGATCAAATGAAGACACGGCGATTAAAAACGATCCATTCAATCACCAACAGCAGCAGACCAGCCAACAAAATCCAACGCCATGTCTCTTGCCTGGCTTGAACGACACTGCTCGTTGCCGCTACTTTTTCGTATCCCATTTTGACCGAATCGGCGACAGTCAAATCACTTTCACGGCTAGAAAACAAATTGACACAGAAGGACTCGACTGGTTTTTCAACCCCTTTGGCGAACACTTGGTAGATACCCATTTCGTCCGTTTTCGTGAAGGTGTATCGGCTCTCATCGCCACGTACTAAGTCTGTCGTTTTGCCGTCAGGAGCGACGACACGGTAGTCTTGGAATCGACTGGACAACATTAGACCGATGGGCCAACCAGGCTGCACCGAGGGCGACGAGGATTCCGTAACACAGCCACCGAGGTACTCAACCACAGAATAGACAAAGACAGGAAAACTGCGTCGCGCCCACCAGTTTGTATTTCGAGCCGACCCCTCGTTGGTTTGCTGAACGATCGAGAAGCCTAGCACTGCGTCCTGAAACGGCCCGCGAGGAGCAATTCCGAAAACAGGCCCGTCTGAGCTGGTCATCAAAACCGTTCCGGATTCACCCGGCTCCACGGTTCTGGCCTCCACAATCTCGACCGATCCCATTTCCAAAAACTGCGTGATCGAGTTGGAGCGATTAACGTCCAAGATAAAAATGGGACCTTTGGGTTCGCTAAATTTCCAGCCGACATTTTTGGCATCCTCTTTGGAATCGTCCGCCGCCTTGGGCGTTGCAACCTGCGGTGGCACACTGCCGATGAATAGCGTATTGCTCGACGGCATCTGCATCGGAGAACACTGATCGAAAATCACCAAATCGAAGGTTGCATTGAGAGTTGCATCGATGTACTTGGGGTCAGTAAGAAACCCTGGGCTTTCGACTTGAACGGAGGCGATCTGTTGTACCCTCGGCGTCTGCAAAGCAGTTTCCAAAGCGTTATTGCCAGGAGTCACCAACAACACACTGATCTGCTTGAGCGGTCGAATCGCAGCGTACGCCACATTGTCGACCGTCAGCGCGTCCTCATAGTCCAATGTCAATTTCAATTGCCCCTCGTCGGTTTCTGTCAGTTCGAATAGCAGACCAGCTTCTTCGCCCGCTTCTACGCTGCCCGCAGAGGCGTCCAACAATTTGCCATCAAACTCGAGTGAGGCCGTGAAGTCGACTTTCTGGTCACCCCGATTGGTGATTCTTGCAAACGCCTCAAGTTTGTTGGCTTTGTCTTCATTTCGTTGGACCGCGAAGCTCAAAATGCCCAAGTTGTTCGTCTTGGTCTCGCCGATCGGAATGTACTCGATCTTGAGTTTCCCCATTTCAAAATCGCCGAGGTCACCGAAAGCGCCGTCACTCAAAAGATAGACTGTGGCAGGAACCGCGTCCGCAACCATGATGTCACTCAAGTTATCGAAGCTGGATCGGCCAGGATTCGCAAGACCTGCTGCGGCTCGCAACGCTTCGCTTACATCCGTACCTCGCGATGTCGTCGGAATGGATTCCACTGCGGTAAATAGTCGGTTTCGATCCTTGGTGAAACCTTGTCGCACGTCGGCCCGATCGGAGAAGGCGATCACCATTCCAACGTCGTCCGCCGACGTGTCCGAGAGCAGTTCTCGCACCTTCTTCTTAGCCAAATCCAAACGGTTGGGTGATACATCGGTCGCTTGCATGCTGGCGGAGTTATCGATGATGTAAATGCGTCGCTCGCCAACACGACTTTGACCGCTCCAACCTGGTCTCAAGCATGCGAAAATCAAAAGAGCTAAGAACAGCAACTGCAAGTACAGAAGCAAGTTCTTGCGAAGCCGCTGCCAAATGCTGTTAACGTGCAAATCTTCTAGTGTTTTGCGCCATAGGAGCGTACTGGGTACAGCCAGCTCTTTTCGTTTCAGTTTCAAAAAATAGAGACTGAGTACCGCGGGTGGCACCGCCAAAATCATCAGCCACTGCAATGGGCCGAGAGCACTGATCCAGTTCATCGCACGAGTCCTTTGCTGCGAAGGTATTCGTTGACAAGCACATCTGCTGCTTGATCGCTTCTAGCGGGGACATACGTGATCGAACGTTTGTTGCAGAATGACTTCGCTTGCTCGATAAAGGCTGCCAAGGTCTGTTGGTATCGATTCAGCAAACCTGCTGAGATCGAAACTTCTCTTTGGTCACCGTCTTCGCAGTCTACCAGTTTCAGATCCCCTTGAGCTGCGGGATTAAGCTCTTCGGGGCTCAGCAAGTGAATGAGGAAGATGTCCATCTCGCGAGCGACCAACATTCGGAGGGCTGCTTCGTAACCGGATTTGTTCATCAAGTCGGTCACCAGAACCACAATTCCCTTGCCGGTGTTTTTGATGCAGAATCGTTTGATCGAGTCCGACATCGTGCAGGCCGAGGCAACACAGGATAGGGACTCAAGATGCCCAATCAGTCGATGGGCTGATGACTTGCCGCGGATCACAACCGGACTGGCCGACGTTTCAAAGCTGGATACAGAAACGCGATCGCCTCGACACAGGCCGATGTAGGCGAGGCTCGCGGCGATTTGTTTCGCTACGAAAAATTTGCTTGGATCGCCAAAATCCATCGACATGGAATCGTCGATAATGGTGTAAAAATGGAGGTCTTCTTCTTCAAGAAAGATCTTGAGGTACAACCGATCCATTCGGGCGAACAGATTCCAGTCGATAAAACGCAAGTCATCGCCACTGACGTAATTTTTGAAGTCGGCGAATTCGACACTCTGCCCTTTGCGTTTGCTTCTTCGCTCCCCTTTCATTCGCCCGCGGAAGATCTTTCGGCTGACCAGTTCCATGCGTTCTAGTTTGGCCATCGTTTCCGCGGAAAGAAGAGCCGAGGAAGACTTGGAAGAGCGAATTGTGGAAGTCTCAGCCATGGGCAACAGACAAGGTGAGTGGCGCGAATATTCGATAGTCCCCAAGTTTAGCAAAAAATCAAGCAACCTGCGTAAATCGACGCCGGAAAGTGAGATAAATCGGGTGCGATGCTAGGTTACTTGGGGAATGAGCATTGGCACGGCGTTAGCCAAATGGCTCGCGATTTCCAATTGGTGCAAGCGTCTGCTTTTCGAAACCCGACGCGTAAGCGAGGAATTTAAATGCATTTCTGCGCTCACGCGTGCCATCCCCGTCATATAGAATCGTTGGTTGTCTCATGCATTTCAGACCATGAGTTGGCTGTCAAAATAAGGGTTAGCGAGAAGTGAATGCGAGTTCAGTTTGGAATCCGATCGTTACTCGTCTTTTTCGTAGTCGTCGCTTTGGGGACTTGGTTGATTGTCAATTTCCTTCGGAATAGGCCGCCACATTGGGAGCCATACTCCTCGGCGACTCTCCAGCTTGCACTCCAACGCAACCAATCAGTGTTGATCACGCTTTCCGCAGATTGGGATCCCATGTGCGTGATTCATGAAACAACTGCGATCAACAGCGTCGACTCGTATCGATTCATAAGGGATCACGGATTGGTCACGCTTCGCGCAGACCTAACGAACAACGATCCTGAAGTCGTGCAATTGTTAAGAGATAATGGATTGGTTTCGATGCCTGCGTTCCTTCTTTACCATCCCGCTTTTCCTCACGATCCGTTGATACTCAGAGTCGCGGTTTCAAAAGAGCTGTTGCAGAATGCAATTCGGTTCAATGCGAAACGGACAATAGACCAAAGCAAAGTTGGCGAAGAGCCCATCCTGCCCCAGCTTTTGCAAGCCGGACCGGCTGCAGATAACTAAACGTTGAGACTTAACCCAGTTGTTTCCTGCGAATATCTCAGGCCTTGCTACAATAGCCCTTTTTCATTCGAGGAGTCATCGTGATTGACCGAGTCTCAGCTGCAGGTCGGCCTGACGGGAAGCCTGCTGGCTATCAGCTTTGGCGAGACCTACTATTTCTTCATTGGGAGGTGCCTGCGAGTCTTCTGCAATCGCTCATTCCGAAACCGTTGGTCATAGATGAGTTCGAGGGGAAAGCGTTTATCGGTCTTGTTCCGTTTGTGATGAAAAATGTCCGCCCTCGCTGGTGGACACTGGGCTCCGGTTTCAACTTTTTGGAAACCAACATGAGAACCTATGTGGTTCACCAAGGGATGCCTGGGGTCTACTTTTTTTCCTTGGACGCGAACTCTATCATCGCCGTATTGGCTGCCAACCTCGGCTGGAGCTTGCCGTATTATGTGGCCCGTCAATCGATCCGCCAGGACTCCAATCGCATCGTTTACTCGAATGCCCGAATCGGTTCGAAAGCAACAGTGCGGGTGGAGTACTCTGTCGGCGAACATCTAGGTCCATCAAAGCTCCATTCCTTGGAGCACTTCCTACTGGAACGTTACCTTCTTTTTGTAGAGAGGCATGGGGTAATGCATTCAGGGCAAGTTGCCCACACCCCTTATCCAGCTCAGCGAGCCACAGTGCTTTCGCTCAAGCAAACGATGCTTGAGGCCGTTGGCCTACCTAAAACGGATCGACCTCCAGACTATGCGCACTACGCAGCAGGGGTTGATGTCGAGGTGTTCCCAATGATCGCTCGGCCGTGAAGGGTTGGACTGTTTTTTGAGTGCAAAAGTCACTCTCGGCAAGAGTGACCCACGTGGGGCTCACCTGCCGGGTGAGCCCTTGAATTCACAAAGTAGCCAACGTGGAGCACTCCAGATCATCCTTATAGATGCAATTGATTCCATCGGTCGGAATTGGGCACACACATCTTGGCAGGTCGATTGCGATTTTGCCGAATGGCGGATGGCAATTGGAGGCCCACTTCGGCGAGCATGCGGAGCGAGTAAAGCCCAAGTCCCTTTTCTTGCCAGAGCTTTCGCAGATGTTTCAAGGCCGTCTTGGGATAGCCACCGCGGACCGCTTTGCGTGCCCATTTGCCCGGCCCAGCAACCGATCGCACCGGTGGCGATTTTTGTTCGCGTGTCGCACCTTCGATTCCGCGCTCGGCATGTGCCTCGCGCATCAACTCCGACATAAGATCCGATCGCAATTGCGCCATACTCCAAGTGCAGCTTGATGGATGGAGTCGATAGCATAGAACCAATTCGCTTGTATTTCCGAGTCGCCCGACTTGGCTCATTCGCAACCAGAGATCGTGGTCTTCGATCCATTGGTACTTTTCACGAAAGCCGCCGATCTTGCGAAACGCATCGGTTCGCATGATGCACGCCGGATTAAAAAGTCCGGTCTCGCGTCGAAGCAGCCTCGATACAATCGTCTCGTGATCGGACGGTAGAGACTGCAATCCAAGCGGTTCTGAATCGTTATCGATTTCCAGAATGCAACCGCTTACGGCAGCGTATTCGGGATTGCGCTGCATAAACTCCACCTGATGCTGGATTCGATTTGGCATCGATATGTCGTCGGCATCCATGCGGCAAATCAAATCCGCGCGAGCCAATTCGCCACCCCGATTAGCTGCCGGCACCACGCCAGCATTTTCTTGGTGGTAAACCCGTATACGTTTGTCCTGGCCAGCAAACCAATCGAGCAGTTCGCGGCTTTGATCTGTGCTGCCATCGTTGACGCAAATCAATTCCCAGTCCTGAAAGGTTTGGTCGATGATACTACCGATTGCAGGTGCCAGATATTTGCCTGGGTTGTAAACGGGCAAAACGACGGAGACGATTGGAATGCTCATGCTGATTGCCTTATTGTGCGAGCGAAAGAGCTCGCATTATCCGTTTCATGCTAAGTTGGACCGAGTTCTTTTTCGGAAGCAGCGTCAAAGGCTTAACGTATTTTTGAGGCGGTGCTTGCTGCGAGGGCAAACTCGCTTCCATCGCATCGTACGTTTTGCATAGCACGGCAAACAAATTCAGTTCATCAAGTACGATTTTTCGAGCTTTTTCAATCCGCTCCATGCTCGCTTCGTGGGAGTTGGATTGAAGGTGCGAGCGAATGGTCTCGATGGAGCGAGCTGGATCGTACATGTCGATCCGAGCAAAGCTCCCCTGGGGGAAGGATTTGTCGGCGCAGTTGCTGCCGGAATAGAACGGAAAGGTCCATCCCAAGAAACCATCAGGTAGCTTCTCTGACATATACAATTCGGAATGGTCATTCTCCAGCACGATATGGTACTTGTAGTCCCAAATCGCATCCGCTTTGTCTGGCACATCGCGAATTCCGCGGCCAAAAACATCGATCTGGTCCCCGAATGCGTACTTCAACTCGTCGACAAATCGAAGTCGCTGCCGATGATCTTCGGTGACTGCTTTGTTGCTTGAGATCACGCTCAGCAGCTTGGTCTTTTTGGGTAGCGACATGCTGGCAAGCGTGTCGTAGTCCAAAATCTTGGAGTGGGTACGGCAAGGATGCATTCCGAAATGCCAAACCTGCGCCTCGTGTCCGCGAATGGTTTTCGGGTGTTCGATGGCGACATGGCTGGTACGAACGGCACCGAACTGGCTGGTGAAGACCGAACGATATCGGCGAATGCTAGGTGGTTCGCCCGTGATCAACATGGTTTTTCGGCGATCGACACGGTGCGTCTCCGGTTTGACTAAATTGTCGTAGACGAACCACGCGTCAACAATTTGGTCGGAATGGCATTCCATTACAAATTCGTGATTGCACCAGTTTGGAAGTGCACGAGGAACTTGGCGAAGCACGGGTTCCGTCGGCACAGAAGTGGTTAAAAGGATAGTTGCCATGCTCTCAAGTGTAAGCATTTGCAAGATTGGGAATCAAGATCGCCCTACATCGCGATTGCTATCATTCCACACTCCGGACAACCGTTACAAGCGTTAGATTCACTCAACTCATCGAAGCTTCGCAACCGATACAGACTTATAATGGCGTTTCTGGAAGCGGCGAAGTCGTTTTGGTGCGCTTAACAGCAGAAGGATAGGGGCGGGGCACATGCATAGCAAACGAATCTTGAGCATACAAAGACGAGCAAAGCGAAGATTGGTTTTAATGGCGATCGCTGGAACTGCATTCCTAGGATATAGCGCTCTATCCCTTTTTGCACAGGATAGCGGAGCGAGCCAAAAATCGGTTTCGAAAATGAACACCGTCCCTGGTGTTAAGGCGGTGGGCATTCGACTGATCAATAACAATGCAAATCCTCAGAACACGGCGCTGCAATCGTCGACCAGCACTTCCACTCCGACACTCTTGTTGCCACCGCCGCAAACGCTTCCTCCAGCTTTTGATTTACCCCCGATGGATAAGTCCGCGCCCGCTTTGTCCATGCCATCAACTAGTGACGCAGCCCCAAAGTTACCTGCAACTGGTTTCGCGAGTTTACCGGTCCCGCCCCGAATGTCGGACGTTTTGCCTTCCAGTCCGAATGGCAAAGTGGTCATGAAACTAAGCGGAAGTGATGAAATCAAGGCCCCCATTGAAGCACTAAATCCTCCAGCGAGCCTAATGCCTGCGCCGGCGCCGAATACGGAAACGGTGGACATTCGAGTCGTCCAGCCTGTCTTGTCGGGGGAGCCCACGACGTTGCCTCCGCTGCTAGTTGAGAAAACGCAGAAGCGAGCTGAACAACATATGGCAGTTGAGCCGCCAGGTCCTATGCCGGCGGGTATTCGAGTCTCACTGGGAGATAGTACAGTCAAGCAGAACGGTCTACCAACTGCGTCCGAGAATAGCAAAGTTGTTGCGCCAAAACCTCGCGCTCCGCAGTTGGTAAAGACGAAAGCGACTCAGATTTCTCACACGGTCGTAGTCGCTCAATCCGCCGATTTGGAGCTCTCGGAGACTTCGGTTCCTGAAGAAATGGATCGTCCTGTCGAAGTGGAAACTTCGCTCGTTCCGAACTCCATTGCGAAACCCGTCGTCGACAAAGCGAAAGTTGCAGCCGAACCCAAGAAAAGCGGCGCTGCGCAAGTTGCGATCAAGGATGCTGTGCCAGATCCATTGTTTGAGATCGCCCCTCCGCCAGCAAAGATCGTTACTGCCGTTGCAGATCGAAACACCGACGATGCGCGTCGCAAATTTGATGCTCGACCTGCGAGCCAGTCCGTCGCCGCCGTTATCGAGCTGGAGTCTTTGACCGCCACCAACATCGATTTGACGGGCACATTAACTGGATTGTCAGTACAAGATGAGAGCGTTTGCAAGGTTATTCAAAGTGATCGAATGGTTTCCTTGGTCGGAAATCAAGTCGGGACAACTTTGGTTCAAATTTGGTCCGCAGATCTTGGAGAAAAGCCCCAAGTGATTCGAGTTAATGTCACTCAGAAAAAAGGACGGGTTCAAACTGGACGCGACGATGTCAAAGACATTAAGCAAGTCATTGCACAAAATTTCCCTCGTGCTGAAGTCAATATCACAAATTTGAACGACGGTGGTATCGAAGTCCGCGGAACGACGGAAAGCGAAGAATCGGCAAAACGTATTCTGGAACTCGTTCGCAAGGTATACCTTGTGCCAGTCAAGGACAAATTAGTGGTATCCCGTTAAACGATTGCAGTGTTTTACCGGAGGGCGTCGTAGCCATCGATTCAGACAGTTTCGCGATTTCCTCGCTCACGCTTCGGATTACCAAACCAATCTTTTGGTAACTTCGACTTCAAACTTGTCAAACGCGGATCGTTTTATTTTGTCTCTATCTCAAGGCTCGCATATACCATGAGATCGATGCATTTCTGGCGACTTTGGAAGTGTTCCATTTTTGTGTTGTTCTTTGCACTCTCCGTTCCCGCGGTGTTCGGACAGCGACCCGGAAGTGACTTTCAAAACGCAGTAACTTCGGACGCGTTCCTCAATGGACTGCCAACGACGAGCTTGTTGCAAACAACTGGAACTAAGGAATTTCCGGCCATCGCAAAAGACGGCCGAAAGGTCGACGCTTCCGCAGGTACAATCCCAGTTGGCTATACATCAGAGTATGCTGATTCACGTCCTGCCCCCGTGTCGACCGCACAATTCGAAACTCCTTCTGTTTCCAATGCGATAGGGACCGGCGTATCGAACCCGTCTTCGCCAGCAGAGCCTACGACTTTCAACGTTTCACAACCAATCATCCCACCATCGCCATCGCGTATGGTCGATGCAAAACGTTCGGACTGGCGCGATCGACTGGGACTGGATCGAGATCAACCCAATTTCCTTGTCGGATATGAAGTGCTCGGCTTTCGCCGAGGCAATGATTCAGTCGGTCCCTATTCACAAGGCCAGGGACTCGACCGATTCGATCAAGACACCGCGGCGCGATACACTTTTTCGAGGCTCCTCGGAGGCATCGAGCGGCTTGAGTTTAAATTCACAGGGCCGTTTCACTGGGACAAACAGTCTACCGTGATCGGGCCCGTGGACTCCAATTTTTCACCGAGTATCGCCACAGAATTCGATCAAGCGGACAATCATCGACTCTCGCATCAGGTCCGATTGTCTTCTTATGAATTGAATCGCTGTTGGTCGTCCGATGAGCTATCGACTTTCTTTTATGGCCTGCGAGTATTCGATCACGCGGAAAAGTATCACCTCGATGCGAGCAAAGGTACAGGCAATAGCACCTTCCAGCTTGGTACCAACAACTTTTTGGCTGGTGGTCAGATAGGCCTTAACCTTTCCACGCCATTAAGCCAACGTTGGACAGTTGGTTTTGACGGAGGGCTCGGACTTTACGGGAACTTCGCAAACGGATCTTTGAATGCCAGAAATGGCTCCTCGACTCTTTTGGATACGAGCGACAGCAGGCTCCGCTTGACTTCCGTTATGACGACCGGCGGGCGAATCAATTATCGCGTTTCGCAGAACATCGTGGCTACCGGAGCGTACGAGTATTGGTACTTTCCCGGCCTAGCAACCGCCGCCGATCAGCATCTTTCCAGCAATGCTCAACTAGGCGCTTTGGCCTTGCGAACAGGCGACGATCAGCTTTTTCGAGGTTGGTCCGTAGGTCTTTCCGCTAGATTCTGAGCTAGACGTTGGCTGGGCAGCCCAATCCGCCTTGAATCGCATTCGCTTTGCGATGACAATCATAGTTCGCATTTGTAAAGGTCGGTTCGCCCAAACAGGTCAGGAATCATCGTGAAGTTGATTATTGCAATCGTGCAGCCAAGCCGATTGGAGGAGGTCAAAGAGGCCTTAACAGAGGTTGAGGTCTTTCGGTTGACCGTGCTCGATTGCCTCGGTTTTGGGCGTCAAAAAGGACAGAAAACTGCCTTTCGCGGACATGACGTATCGGTTAATCTACTTCGAAAAGTTCAGCTCCAAATCGCGGTTAACGATGAGTTCGTCGAACCGACAATCAACGCAATCCTGAAGGGGGCAAAGACCGGCGACAAAGGGCAAATCGGAGACGGAAAGATCTTCGTACTCCCGATGGACGATTGCATCCGCATTCGAACTGGCGAAAGAGGACCAGAGGCTATCTAGCCGTTCGCTATGTTCAGTTCGCATGACAACCTGATTCAAATCAAAAACGTTTCGAAGATCTACAAGTTAGACGAGGTGGAAGTACGCGCGTTGGACGACATCGACCTCTTTATGAAACGAGGCGAATACTCAGCCCTCATCGGCCCCAGCGGCTCAGGCAAGTCTACATTGATGAACACGCTCGGTTGCTTGGATCGCCCTACTATGGGCAGCTATTTGTTAAGCGGTCAAGAAGTCGTCAACATGACGCGCGACGAGCGCGCCCGCATTCGCAACGAGCACATCGGATTTGTCTTCCAGAATTTCAATCTGCTGGCTCGGACGTCGGCACTTGAGAATGTCGAGTTACCTTTGATGTATGGGGCTCCAATTACGGCTAAGCAAAGGCGAGATCGAGCCAAAGAGATGCTTGCTCTCGTTGGGCTCTCGGATAGGCTAGACCATCATCCCGGGCAACTTTCTGGTGGCCAGCAACAACGCGTTGCAATCGCTCGGGCTTTGGCGACGTCGCCGTCCATTCTGATGGGAGATGAACCGACCGGAAACCTCGATTCTCGAACGAGCCGCGAAGTGATCGAGATGTTTCGCAGGCTCAATGAAGAACGTAACTTGACCGTCATTTTGGTAACGCACGATGTTTCGGTTGCTCGGCATGCAAGACGCAATATCGTCTTGCGAGATGGCAAAATCATCGCAGATACAACCGACCACGACGCGGCAGCGCTCGCACTCAAGAATTCGCAAGAGTTAGTATGAAGGATATCGCAATCATTCTGGCTGCGGCCGGGAAAAGCACACGCTTCCGAGAGCCCTTTTCCAAAAAGGTATTCACGCTCGCATCCGGTAAGCCCGTTTGGCAACATAGTGCACAACTCTTTGCGGAACATCCACGCGTCGCTCAAATCATCATGGCCATCTCCCCTGAGGATAAAGAGCTTGTTCAAGAAAAATACTCCGGCAACTTGTCGATGCTAGGGGTCGAAATCGTCTTGGGAGGTGATGAACGCTACCACAGCATTCGCAACGCCTTAGAACGAGTGCGCTCAGACATCAAGTTGATTGGCGTGCACGATGCCGCTCGCCCCTGTTTGACGAAGCAGTCGTTTGACGCTGTAATCGCCGCCGCAGATCGAACGGGAGCAGCCATCTTGGCTTCGCCGATCCGTGGAACGGTCAAGCGTTGCAACAACCAAGATCAGATTTCAGAAACGGTTCCGAGGGATGGACTCTGGGAAGCCCAAACGCCGCAGCTTTTCCAAGCTAACATCCTAAAAACAGCTTATGCCAAAATGAGGGGAAAGCCGACCGACGATTCGCAAGTCGTCGAGCAAAGTGGCGTGCCTGTTGTTTGCGTCGAAGGTCCAGAAACCAACATCAAAATCACGACCAAAGAAGACCTCAAAATTGCGGAAGCATTTCTCAAAGTCCCTCAACGGACTCGAGACAATCCCTTCTTCTAAGCACGGTGCCGTTTACCAAGAATCAGAGTTATTGAACGCGAGCGGACGGCACGACGGAGCGTGCCTGCTACTTTGTGTCGCCTGTGTCTTTTTGGGTGGAGGAGTGTTCGTCCTCGGTTGGCGGGGTGAATTTGGGAGCAGCGGATTCCACGGACTCTGGTTCGTCCTCTTTCGTGATTCGCGGAGCTTTTGGCTCGTATGTTTCAACCGCTTGGAATTCGCGTTTGAACTCATCGACACTTTTCTTGAGACCGCGATAAGTTCCGCCAAGGTTGCGTGCAACCTCAGGAAGTCGCGAACCGAAGAGCATCAGGGCAACCACCCCGAACAGCATCATTTCAAAATAGCCTAAGTTGCCAAACATACCCTGGTGATTTCCGCTTTCCGCATTTCAACAACGTTTCAAATGCGAAAACACTGGCTTTCGCAGTTTTCAAAAGATCAACGACGCAACGAATTAGCTAGGCTGATCAGCATCATCGTCTCGCATACCCTTTTTGAATTCGGTTGCGCTTCGTCCGAGATTTCGCATCAATGAGGGAAGTCGCGCGCTGCCGAATAGGAGCATTACGACAACCAAAAAAATCATCAACTCTGTAGTGCCCATACCAAACATAGGTGGGTTCCGATAAGCAAAAGGGAGGTGGGTGGAACGAATCCAAGGTCTTTCGTTCCTCTCATTCTATTGGCCGGCGTCGGGGTGTCAAACGATGGCCTGCGTGAAACGACAGTAAATGGCTCTGTTCCAGCTGGTTGAATCGATTATTCGTCGTCGAAAAACAAGTGTACGACCTTTGGAAACCCGGAATTTACCACTACACGGCACTAGCACGCCGTGCCTTTACCCATTCAACCGCAACTGGGATCGCGCTGACGACAATGATTCCAATCGTCACGTAAATGAAGTTCTCTTTGACAATTGTGAAATTCGCGAAAAAGTACCCGGCAACCAGGAAAAGGCTAACCCAAACCGCTCCGCCCACGATGTTGTAGAGCCAAAACCGCCCAAAGTTCATTTTGCCAATTCCAGCCACAAAAGGGGCAAAAGTTCTTACGATTGGTACAAATCGGGCAATGATGATCGCCTTAGCGCCATACTTTTCGTAAAACGTCTGAGCTCGCTCCAGGTGTTTCTTGTTCAGCCATCGAGACGATTCACTCGTAAAAACCCTGGGCCCAATCTTGTTCCCAACCCAATAGTTGACCGCATCGCCGATCACCGCGGCCAAAAACAGCAGGGGAATCAGTATCCACAAACTTAGGGATGGATTGTCGACTGCACACAACGCCCCAACCGCAAACAGCAGCGAATCACCTGGCAAAAACGGCAAAACCACCAATCCGGTTTCGCAAAAAATGATGGCGAACAAAATGACATAAACCCACTCAGAACCGACGGATGCTACCAACTCATTCAAATGCTTATCGAGATGCAAAACCCAACTGAGAATGGTGTTCAAATTCATAAAATCGTGTCTTTAATGCGACTGGCGAACAGTAATGGCAAATCCGCACCGCAAGACTACACACCCTCAAGCTCCGTTTCAATCCACAAAAGAGTGTAAAACGATTGTCCTCAATCGTTTAGGTACTGGAAATCCGAATGGATAAGCCAGTTAACGCTCGAATCGCTTCGGAGCAGTTCTTGCAAATCTGGCGCAATGTGCCGGCCAAGCGATTGAGGACAATCGCTCTACTCTCGCTTCGCGGCGAGATGTGCCAATCGGCATGTGAAAATACGTATCTCTCGCTGATCGTCGCCAAGATCCACGTGGGACGAACTGCATTGCCAACCGGCGGCCACGATCCACTTCTCAAATCGATCGCCCGTGTGACGCTGCGGCTCGCTCAGATAAACGACTCCTCCCGGCGCCAAATGACGTCGCATGCATGGCTCCAAGATCGGAAACAATTTGAAGTCATACACAATGTCAGAGCCAATGATGATCGGATACGGCTGCAACTGAGTGTTACGATCCCGCCAATCCAAAAGCCTGACTTGAACTCTGTCGGCAACTTGCCTCGCATTGAATTTGCACACCATCAATGCCGTAGGAACTGCGTCGGTGATTAATACTTCAGCACCGCGAATGCCAGCCGAAATTCCAGCGCGGCCACTGCCGCCACCCAGCTCCAAAATCCGGGTTCCATTCAAACTCGGCAACGTACCAAGAAACTGATCGAGCCCGTGAGCGGCACGCCACGAAGCGGCCCAAAAAGGATCCAGTTCGACAGTTCCTTCCTGACTCTTCGACAAAGCATTGCGCAACAGAGAATCTGGATCTACCACACGTGTCCATGGATACTCGCGGCCAGCGATCATCGTCGATGTGTGCTCGATTGGAACTTGCTTTTGAATCCGAGCGAGCAGCCGGGCTTCACTGGCTATGCGACTTGGTGATCTGCTGGCCAACATTTCACCTCGGCTCTTCCATTTCTCGAATGTAGGCCCGAAGACGCTCAAGCTCGTCCTCTGTCCCCTTGAGTTTGAGCATATTGCTCACCCGCTTTTGCAGCTCATGCGAATTGACAGGCTTGGATAAGAAATCGTCGGTACCTGCCGCTACCGCCCGTTCAATATCTCCCAGCTCGCTCAAAGCAGTAACCATTAAGATCATGATTCGAGAATGAATCGGGTCCGCCTTGAGCTTGCGACAGACCTCGAAACCATTCAGCTTGGGCATCATGACGTCCAACAAAATCAAATCGGGATGAAACGATTCGACCTTGTTCAACGTATCTTGGCCATCGACAGCCATCTCCGTATCGCAATCAATTTTGGCAAGCAACGCTTCGAGCAATTCGCGATTCTGTGCGTTGTCGTCCGCGATGAGTATTCGTGGTGTGGTCATTGGCGGAAATCTTAGAGGAGGTTAAACAGCAATTGCCAAGCCCGCGGCTGGGACTGGGAAATGATTGGTCATTTGCTTGACTTCCGATCGAATCTGCTCAAGGACAGCCTCATCGCCATGTGATTTGAGAGCAGTAGCGATCCATGCCCCAATCTTCTTAAACTCATCGACTCCCATGCCTCGAGTCGTCAACGCTGGCGAACCAATCCGAATACCACTCGGGTCCATCGGCTTGCGTGTATCGAACGGAATCATGTTCATGTTTACGGTGATCCCGCAATGATCCAATGCTTTCTCAGCGATCTTGCCACCGATTCCAAAACTGGTAACGTCCACTAGCACGAGGTGGTTGTCGGTCCCGCCGCTGATCAAACGCAACCCTCGCGACATCAACGACTCCGCCAAAGCTCGCGAGTTGTCGATCACCTGGCGACCATACTCCTTGAAACTCGGCAGCAACGCTTCCGCAAAGCAAACCGCTTTACCAGCCACGACATGCATGAGCGGCCCACCTTGAATTCCGGGGAAGACTGCACTGTTGACGGGTTTGGCAAACTCGTTCTTACAAAGAATCAACCCGCTTCGTGGACCTCGCAACGTCTTGTGCGTCGTTGTCGTCACATAGTCCGCATAAGGCACCGGGGAGTTGTGAACACCAGCCGCAACCAAGCCCGCATAGTGTGCCATGTCAACCATCAATTTCGCGCCAACTTCTCTCGCGATCTCTGCAAAGCGATCATGAAAAATCTCACGTGGATAAGCGCTCGCACCAGCGACGATCATCTTCGGCTTGTGCTCGCGTGCCAACTTGGCAACTTGATCAAAATCGATGCGATGATTCACCGGATCAACGCCGTAAGAATGAAAATGGTACAGCTTGCCGCTGATGTTCAACTTCATCCCGTGCGTCAAATGCCCACCTTGCGCCAAGTCGAGGCCGAGAACCGTGTCGCCTGGCTCCAGAGCAGACAAGTACACCGCTGTGTTCGCTTGAGACCCGGAATGGGGCTGAACATTGGCATGCTCGGCACCAAACAGCTCCTTGGCTCGATCGATGGCCAGCTGCTCAATAACGTCCACAAACTCGCAGCCGCCGTAATATCGCCGTCCCGGATACCCCTCAGCGTATTTATTGGTCAGCACACTTCCAACCGCCTGCATAACCGCAGGGCTGGTGTAATTCTCGCTCGCAATCATCTCGAGCCCCTCCTGCTGACGAAGTGCTTCCGATTCGATCGCTGCCCAAACGGCGGGATCCTGAGACTGAAGAATGCTCATTAGACGAACTTATTGAGTGAAAAACTTGGGAATTTGGAGGTGAGGCAAATATCGACTAGATTCTCAGCTAGTTAGCCGCTGCCGTCAATCAGAAGTTAACTTGTTGAGCTGGCTGCAATGCGTCAAAAAACACCCAAAACACGTAAATCAATCAGATAACCCCTCATGGCAAGTCAATGGGAATTTTACCTAGGCCAAGTCGATGATGAACAAGCGTCGATCTACGTGGATCTTGCGTTTCGTAAAATGGCGCCAGTAAAAACAGCCCCGGAAATTTGCCGACTACGGCTTTATCTACGAGTTGCTCGCGAGGACGGCTTGTCGTCTCGGACAGAATTCCAAAAACTGATCGAAATCGAGGATGCAATCATTTGCAGCTTAAACGACTGTGGATCGGAAAACTACTACGTGGGAAGAGCGACTTCGGGAGGTTGCCGTGATTTCTATGTCTATTCTAAGAACGCGTCGAAGATAGCGAATCTACTTTGCGATACCTTGTCCACGTTTGACGAGTACGAATTTGATTTCGCAACTCAAGAGGAAGGAGACTGGTCTACCTATCGGAATTTCCTGTTTCCCTCGCCCCGTTCCATGCAACTGATTTCAAACTCGCAAATCATTGCCCTCCTTCAGCAAAACAACGATTTGAACGAAGTCCCGCGAAACGTTTCACATTGGGCGTATTTTCCAGACCTTGCGTCTCGCGATGTATTCCTAGCAAAGTCGACGGAACTGGGATTCATCGTTCGCAATGATGCAGTGGACTACCACTCTATGGCAGCATGCGCACTCGCGCTCTACGATTTGGCCCTCGAAGTAGGCGGCAAATACGACGGGTGGGAAACTCAAGTGATCAGAAAGGCGGAGGATATTGATTAGTGCGTTTTTAGCACGACGCGCAAGCTAGTGAATTACGATCCAGTTCACTAGCTTGCGCGTCGTGCTAGGTATATCGGACCACATTGCTTCACCTTAAAGCGCAAACGAGTCCGGTTCAATTTCAGAATAGATCGGCATGAATCGGTAATAGACTTCCAGCGTGAGCGTTGCCATGGCGGTGCAGTAGAGTCGACCGCCGACTTGGTTGAAGTGGGAGCGGCCAAAGTACCAGCTTCCTTTTTCATGGCCATCTTGAGCTTGCTCACGCACCAAATAATCTCGGTTGAGTACGTTCCACTGCGCCCACTTCTCGAACTTCATGTGAAACAGAAGCTGCGTCGCATAGTAGTTGTAGTAGATTCCATCGGAGGATGGGCCGAGATCGGCGATATACTGAACACCTTTGAGAACTCGTGGGTCCGTTCTCGACCAGCCACGATACAGACGGAGCATCAAACCGATTGCCGTCGTACATGCCTCCTTTTGGGTGGACCGGTAACCGTAATAGGAGCCATTATCGCTCTGTTGACTATCCAAAAATTTGTCGGCCCGTTGAATGACTTCCGGTCGAACTTTCATCCCTATCTTTCTAGCGCTTTTCAAGGCCATCATTTGCCAACCTACTATGGACAAGTCGCCCGATGTGCCCGGTCGGTAGCCCCAGGAACCGTCAGCGTGCTGCGATCGTTGAATGAAATCGATGCCGTTGTCGCAGGGGGATCGCAAGATGGAGTCACCTGTCATTTCGTAGGCTTCGCACATGGCCAGCACTGCGATGCCATGTTCGTACATTTCGTATTCCGAATTGTCGTCTAGAAAACGTCCTGCAGGTCGGAAATCGCGGACACTAGGCGAACTCGATTTGATTGAGTTCGTCAGGTAGTTGATCGCCTTGTAAACCACGTCTTTGTAGTCACCTTCTTTATGAGTATGCCCTGCCCCCAAAAAGCAGAGCAAAGCGAGTCCGGTCGCGGCGATCCTTTTCGGCTTTCCGATCTCAACCGTTCCATGTCGGCATTGACCAATGCAAGGTTTATCCATCATATCGGTGCTCCATGACCCATCCACCGCTTGATGCGCTGCAAACCAGACTAGGGCAGCATCAACAGCAGCTTCGCTCTCTTTGCTCCCGCCATTTCTCAGTGCCAAACCTCTTCGATTCCCCGACGATCGGCCTTCCAAGGAACTACCGGCAAAGAGATCGGAACCGCCATTCTTGGAGTGGTTAGATTTCGATGTGACAGATGCCTCCATCGATCCTGCGGGTACCCAAGTCTTGGTAGAAAAGTCTCGAGTTAAAGCGGGAGTGACAAATTCAGCAAGTTGAACCTCGGATTCGGAAACATTCAGCTTGATCTCGGAGACGCTCTCGGTCGATGCAGCCGATGGCATTGAGTCAAGGCTCATTGTAGCACTATCGAACGAAACCGAGCTAAGTGATTCCGTATCCCATTCTCCCTCGTCGGTACGAATTTGAAGCGGCCTTAGTCCGGTTTGCAGCGACGTCGTGAGGAACGCTAGTACAAGGACAAGGATCACATGAACGACCAAGCTGAAGAGAAACGAAACCGAGTCTTCCGGCATTTCCGATTGCCACTTCGACAGACGGCCCATGAGCGTAAGCTTCCGTTCCTTCAGCGTCTTGGCTTGTGGTTGCGATTTGGCTTTTCGCTGTGGCAAATCTTTCGGCGGAGTGGCGAATCGGATTCGCGAGTCGGTTTGTACGGGAGGAGATACGGTAGACAAGATGAGCCTCTCGATTGGCTTGAATAGCTGATGCCAAGTAAGGTTAAAATGTTCGGGAGGGCGAGGCTCCTGCCGAGCCAGTTGTGCAAAGGTTCGGCAGGAGCCTCACCCTCCCAAGTAACGAATTCGGTGGCCAAACGCAGAGGAAACATGTTTACAGGGGGGCCCTCGCCCACCCGAATGTTTTCAACCGACTAGCAGCAAAAGTATTCGCAGGTATGGGCGATTGGGCCCTATGCTTCTTTCTTTGCCTTCGCAACAGCAAGCTTCTCTGCACGTACTGCTCGTTTTTTCTCATCGGCAGATCGGCGTGCCTCGGCAGCTTTGCGAGCATTAGCCAAACGCTCCGACTCAAATTCTTGTGCTCGCTTTTGATTCTCGGCAGTTGCTTGCATGAGAGCTTGTTGCTGTTGCATGTAAAGTTGCTGAACGTAGAGTTGTTGCATGTACTGTTGCTGTTGATAGTTTCGCTGTGCCAAATACGCTTGCGGCGAGTACTGCGAAGCGAGCGGCGACACGGTGTTGTTGTAACTTGAGCCCGTGTTCGAACTCTGGCTGTGGTGGCAGCCACCGCTACCGCCGCCGCCTCCGCCACGTTGCGCAAACGCGACATCAGCGCCACCGAAACCAACCAACAAACCAATGGACATGGTACAGAGCGTTTTCATGAAAGCACCTTCCCTTTATGGGGCTAAGACTGTGAAAAGAGTTTTTGACAAGTTTGGATTTGCGGCTCCCGCCGAACAAGATGACCATTTGACGATTGGTGTCGCAATCTATCGTTGCATGGAATGAATCCAGGGCAAATTGATTTCATGGTTTTTCCGCTCAACTGGCGATTGGGCGTAAGCCTAATGGCAATCACTTCCGTTTGCGTTTTTGTAGCGGCAGGGCGCGAGCCCTCCGGTTTCGAGTGCGGGTGAATGAGTCAATCGAAAGCGTGCAGATTTAACTGCTTCCTACGTAGTGCCGAACCCGGGTTGGTTTCCGCCATAATTTTCTAAAAATATTTTGGGTAAAGTTCGGTTGGATCGAGGCGAGGGCCGCCAATCCCCTTTCACTTGAATCCACTGGTAGAGCGAGGCTCCTGCCAAGCTTGCGACGCCGAGGTTCGGCAGGAGCCTCACCCTCCCGTGTAATGCGTTGGTCCTGACGGCGGCCTTCGTGTCGGCTTACAATACCCACACCCGAATTGCGGTTGGACGGTTGCCTCTCTCGATCTCAAAAGACAATCACGGGAACGATACGGAAACGCGTTTTATTCACGAAGTAGGAAAGTTGCATCATGAAAATCGATCGTCGACAATTTGCTGGGATCTTGAGCGCGGCAGCTGCATTAGGGGTCGCAAAGCAAGGAGCGGCACGTGTCTCAAGTCAACAGCCTTTGTTTGTGGCAACCTGGAATTTCGGACTACCTGCCTGCAAACAGTCGCTAGAGACGTTGAACAAAACCAAATCCATTCTAGACGCGATTGAGATGGGGATTCGCGTTGCAGAGGCGGACACAAGCGTCGATTCGGTAGGCGTTGGCGGAGCTCCCAACGCGAATGGCGTCGTTCAACTGGACGCATGTTTCATGGACGGCGAAACACACAAAGCCGGCTCGGTCGCTGCTTTGGAAAACTATCCGCACCCGATTTCAGTTGCACGCCGCGTAATGGAGAAAACCAAGCATGTGCTGTTGGTCGGAGCGGGGGCAGCCGACTTCGCAAAAAAACAGGGGTTCGAAGCCCAAGATATTTTAACGAGCGAACAGAAAAAGAAGTGGGAAAAGTGGCTGGCAGAACAGGCCAAAGCAGTGAAGGCACCCGACAATGTTGCTCCGCCAAACCACGATACGATCGCGCTGGTTGGAATGGATGCAACTGGGCATATCGCAGGCGGTTGCTCGACCAGTGGTTTGGCTTACAAAATGCCGGGCCGCGTTGGCGACAGCCCAATCCTCGGCAGTGGTCTTTACGTCGATGGCGAAATAGGTGCTGCCGGCGCAACCGGGATTGGCGAAAATGTAATGCGGTACTGTGGTTCTTTTTTGATTGTCGAATTGATGCGGTCAGGAATGGAGCCAACAGCCGCGTGTCGGGCTGCCATTGAACGCATCGCTAAAACCGAAAAGAAAAAACCTGCTGATCTTCACATCAACTTTTTGGCCATCGACAAGCAAGGGCGTTGGGGAGCGGCGGGAACCGACGAAGGGTACGAGATCGCAGTCGTAACACCCGAATCGGCACGATTGGAAAAGCCGTTTTTGGTTGTTTAGGACACGGCCGACAAAAGTAGCAGGCACGCTCCGTCGTGCTGTCCGCTGAAGTGAATGGACACTGGTCTGAGTACGCCTTCGGCTGACTGTTAAACAATGCCGGCGCAAGATCGCTTTTGGTAACCCGAAGCGTGAGCGAGGTGCTGGTTTTTTCCTAGCTCACGCGTCGGGTTACCAAGACAATCTCCCACTTACGCGTCGGAGGTGATTAACGGCGAACTCAAACTCCCAAGCGCGGCCCTGTTTTGCGTTGTAGAATACTTGGGTAGAAAATTCCTGCGATCGAAAGGAAACATGGATGCACGCCGAAATTGCTCAGTTTTTACGCTATTTGGATGTTGAGCGTAACGCCTCCGATTTGACCATCAAATCCTATCGCGAAGACTTGATGGATTTGGCTGACTTTTTGACCGAGGAAGGTCAGAAAAAAGTCGTACCTCGGGACGTCGACGCCTCCCATCTCCGAGTCTACGTTTCCGCGTTGCACGACGCAGGCTATGCCCGCACGAGCATTGCCCGCAAACTCGCTTCGCTTCGCAGCTTTTATCGATTTGCTCAACGACAGCAGATGGCGGACACGAATCCAGCCAAACCGCTTCGTAATCCTCGCGGTCAGCGCAAGCTTCCGCACTTCTTGACCGCCGAAGAAGTCCTAACCTTGATCTCCTCGCCCGATTCAAACGATGCGATGGGCTTGAGGGATATCGCCATATTCGAAGTCATCTACAGCGCGGGATTGCGAGTCAGCGAAGTCGTCGGCATGAACGATCGCGATTTGGACTTTGACGAAGGGACCGTTCGCATTCGCGGCAAAGGCAAAAAGGAGCGGATCGGTTCGATTGGAACACATGCGGCCAAAGCGTTGCATACCTACTATGCCGTTCGCAAACGAGCTGACCACGGCGATTCCAAGGACCTGCCTACCTTTACGAACAAATTTGGACAACGCCTCACGACGCGTAGCATTGCTCGCATGCTCGAAAAGCATATCAAGCAGTGCGGGCTCGATACGCGAACAACTCCCCATACGCTCCGACACAGTTTTGCGACGCATCTGTTAGATCGCGGAGCGGACATCCGAAGCGTGCAAGAAATGCTTGGCCACAAGAGCCTTGTCACTACTCAAATTTACACGCACGTGAGCACCGCCGCGCTCAAACAAGCCTACACCAAAGCGCACCCCCGAGCCTCGAAAAAGCCAAGCGTGCCGTCCAAGGTTTGAAACGAGCTGAGTGACCACGCTTGTGATTACAATTGAAAATCGATGGACCTATTTTGCAGGCTTTTTCGAAAGATGAAATCGCCTGCAATGTATCGAATTGGTCTACGTTCAATTCACCAACCCACCTATTTGGCAATGACTAACTTGCACAGTTTGTTTTAGCTGTAACGAAGTGCGCTGTCCCTGTGGATGACGTAGGAGCCCCCAAACCAGGCCTCTTCCAGCAATTGGAATCAACACTCTGGCATTCCTGGCCATAGTCCGCTGTGTCGAAGCAAGTTTGCGTTCCAGTAAATCCCCACGCATCAATCATTGGTCCTGGAGCCGTTACAACACACAGTGGTGGATCATAAGGCGCGTGTGGTGCACAAAAACATTGCGGTTCTGAATATTGAATACAGGGAAAAATAATCTCACAGTGAGTGCCGCCATACGACCAAAAAAAGGAGCATTGACATTCATTGCACATAAGAACTCGTTTAGGAGGTTTAGGAGGACCAGCTATAGAAGATCTAGAAAAACCAATAGCGCCAGCGGTTGATGCAAGCGCAAACATAGAAAGTAGCAAAAACTTTTTCATCGAAACAACCTCGCAATTTGACGCTAGATTCACATCTTCTTACGCTTGCTACCTAGCAAAAAAACAAGCGAAAGTACACCAAATGCCAACGCAACCGGAATAATAATCACATAGCGAGACGGGGCCGCGCTTGACTCGACATTTTCCGTGACGGAAGAGATAACTTTTCCGTCACGAAAAATTGCAGGTCCGTTTAGCGAGCTGATTTCAGCTCCTTCGTAAACCATGTCGGAAATCGCCCACTTCAATTCCTCGTCCAAAGGTTTGCGAGTCTCGCGGATCTTGAAGTGCGCAAGATAATCTTCGTCTTTCATTTTTCGAATAACTCGCCACTCCGTGATACCTCCGCTACTAGTGACTATTTCGAATTTAGCGTCAACCCAGGGAGGATTCGAAACAACGAGGGAACATTCACCGGATTCTTTTTTTAGGGCGTCGCGAAACGCGGTAATTCCCTTTATTTCAAACCCGCAAACAACTGGTCCCTCCTTTCCTTCAACGCTCTGCGCGTCAATTTCGTTATTCCCCATCAAATTCCCCTTTAAGCTCGGCGCTAAGGGCAGCAACCCTTGTAAAAAAAACAGCGGGAAAAGATTAATGTCATTCAAAGACGCCTCTTGCACTTCTTGGTCCAACACCTCAATTCTTAGGTCCTTGGCTTGTTGTAGAATATTCGCCAAGATGTCAACATCGTAATCCGCTTTGCGGAAACTTTCAGAACACTTCATTCGGCAAACCCCCCACGGGGAGTCTCCATCAAACGAATAATCGTGCAAACATTGAATGAACTTGCAATACTTCTGGTTTGACTCAGACAAAAGCACATCTCCGATGGAGATCCTTCTAAAAGCCGAATTTTTTCGATTGAACCAGATATGATCCGTTCCTTCCCCGACGATCGGAATCGCAGTCCCGTTCTCATCCACCGAGCCGGGCCCAAAAAAGAACTTAGGATAGGATTCTGAATGCGATATCTCATAATGAATGGGCGTTGCGATCTCATTTCGACTCGCCAAAAAGTCTTTGATATCCTGGATATTGTCAGCGCGACATGAAACGGCAGTGACCACAAAGGCAAACGTGGAGAGAATGCAGCAACCTATTTTGGCAGCAACAAGGCGATCGATACTATTCATTGCGAACCTTGACCGGTAGACGGTATTTTTCTTTAGGATTAAAGGAAGACCTAGATATTGCGACGTTTAGAGAAAGACTTGTATCTCGTTTACTCACATCTTGCTTTACAGCATGTTCGAGACCAACTTTTACCTTGTCGAGAGCCGCAAGTCGCAAATCGCTTTCGCTTACCTTCTGGCACGTGCATGTGGGCTCGAGATTAACCAAAAGTGGCCTGGACGAAAAATTTTCAATCTCAACTTCTACATCATAAACGAGCCAACCGGCCCTTGAGACTTCCCTGGACAACTCCCGGGAGACTTCGCGCATCTCGACTCCAACGATGCTCTCATCGAACTCGACCGCATCTCGGTGATACCAGGCGACAGTAAAAACGCAAACCACTGACAATACAAAAAACGAGTTTGCTGTCATCTTTTCGGGCCTAGTAAAATCCTGCCATCGCCCCAAAATTCGAAGCCCTACGAGAACTATGAAGATGTCGAATGCGACGACGAGAACTTGCGGCATTTTAGTGACAGGGAAGCAGTCGCATTGGACATTCAGAACACCAATCAGTGACAGTGCATGCCACAAGACAAATCCCCAAAACATTGAGGTCATCCCAATCACTGCGAGTCGAGTTGCCCGAAAATAAGCGGAAATCCAAGCGATAAGAAGCAAGCCAAAGGGGAAAACCAATCGTTTCGGATCTAAAAATGGCGATTCAAATAACTCGAACGCGATCTTTTCCGCGCCACTTAAGGCGATCGCACCGCACGCAAAAGCGAAAAAGAAAAGTTGAAGCGTGCTCTCTTTCAAGAATGCAGTTTTGATGACAAACCTCACTGGCGTTGTGGGAAAAACCACCTGCTATGTGGAATTGTATCCGTATCAACGGCCAGCACAAGCACTCAACGGAGAAAATAACAACTGCAATGTGGACCAGTTAGTTTATTGCTGAAAAATTCACAGCGAATGGCAAAGTGGCGGCTTCAAATCTAATTCATCGTAATGTTGAAGGTCGGCCCACAATAAGCCAAATCGCTGCCAGTTTGAATCGTCCCTGAAGTCAGCATCACCATCGTGCTCATAAACGT
Source organism: Pirellula sp. (assembly GCA_031424235.1). GTDB lineage: Bacteria > Planctomycetota > Planctomycetia > Pirellulales > Pirellulaceae > JBKCUI01. Next base: position 62,956 of record JANPHB010000267.1, on the reverse strand, counting down.
CCCTGCCAATAGCAGTCGGCGCAACATCCAGCTCGTTGAGCTCGCAATTGGGATTCAGTTGGGCATCGTCGTCGTCGGGGAAACCATAGAAGAATGCGATGTACGGTCCCGGCAGCGTATTGCAGTCAATTCCAGCATTAACACGGTATTTCCCAAATCTCGTGAGAACTGCCGGTAGCTACTCGGGAGAGCGCCGCCTATCGATGTTTCAAGCTGCTGCAATCGCGAGTCAGATGGTTAACCGCGTTGACTGTAGCTATCCCACCAGATCAACGCGGCACCTGCAATGACTCGGTAAATGGCAAACGGGGTAAAACCATGCTTGCGTACCCACCCCATAAACCAAGCGATCACAACAAATGCCACAACGAAACTCGTGATGAACCCAGCCGAGAGAGAGAGCCACTGGTCGCTGGAAGGGATCCCCTCTTTGGCGATGTGCTTGAGCAGTTTGTAACTTGCGGCGGCAACCATGACAGGAATCGACAGGAAGAAACTAAACTCCAATGCCGCTGGACGTGAAAGTCCCATCAATTGCCCGCCAGCGATCGTCGACATCGATCGACTCGTACCGGGGAATGCAGCAGCTAAAATCTGCGCCAGGCCGATCACGATGGCTTGTTTCAAATTCATGTCGTCGATCTTATCTGTCGTCGATCGCTTGCTGCAATAAAGATCGATGAGGTACATGGCGATTCCGCCCACGATCAAAACCGTTCCAATCAGCTTGAGGCTCTCCAGGTTGCTACCCATGAAGTCTTCCATAAACTTGTCGATTAGAAAGCAAGGGATGGCAGTGACGACGAAGCTGATCAAAACCAATGCCATTGGGTGTTTTAAGAGGGCTGACGTCTTCGAAACGCCGCTTGGGGGTCTCGTCGCTATCGAACCAAATGAACCAACAAACGCTGCCAGTCGCTTCCAAAAATAGACAATCACGGCCAAGATGGCTCCAAGCTGGATAAAGACCGTAAACATCTTCCAGAAACTGTCCGATCGATCCATCCGAAGAAATTCTTGCGCGATGACGATGTGGGCTGTCGAACTGATCGGCAGGAACTCGGTCAAGCCCTCGACGATCCCTTGGATGATGGCTTTGATGAGATCGGACATGACGGCTTCTGGTCGACGAGGAATAGGAGAACCAATGAGAGTGCGGCGAATTCACTTACCTTGCGTTCTAGCCCAGGATGCGAATACCGCAAGAACCTGGGCGAAGACAATCGAATTGGGCAAAGGAATTGCCAATTGTGCGGATTGCAACGGAAAGTAGGTGCGGAACTGGCGTTTCGGCGGCTGGTCGAATATGATTCCAAGTGCAGTACCGTACGAAGTTAGCAGACACTCTCCGTGTGCCGTAGCCCTAAGAACCAAAGGTTTTTATGTTGCGGACGACGATTGAAAATTGCCTGCTATAACGCCAACCACTTCTAGCCCTCAAAAACAAAAATGCTTCCTCTTCAAAACAATCTGTCCCGTCGCGGTTTCATTTCGAATTCAATTGCCGGACTGACCGCTGCCGGACTTCCGCTTTGGTACGCCAACCAGCTGACCGCTGCAGGAATCGCTGCTAACCAAGATGCAGCCAAGACACGTAGCCCCAACGACCAACTGCAAGTTGGTTGGGTTGGCATCGGTAGCCCTAGCAGTCGCGCCCTCCAAGTTTACGGCACTACCAAAAATTACAATCAACTAAAGCACGTTGCTGTGTGCGATGTCGATGCAAGGCACTTGTATCGAGCCGCTGTTAAGTTCAAAGAAGACAACAAACTGGAGCCACAACAGTATTCCAACTATCGAGAAGTCATCGCTCGCGATGATATCGATGTCGTTGTGGTCGCAACTCCGGACCACTGGCACGCGGAAATTGCCATCTCCGCAATGCTCAAAGGGAAAGACGTTTACTGCGAAAAGCCCTTAACGCTGACCATCGAAGAGTCGCTCCAACTCATGCAAGTACAAAAGGCCACAGGCCGAGTCCTGCAAACAGGCAGCCAGCAGCGCAGCGAGTTCGGCGGACTCTTCCGACTCGCAACCGAAATCGTTCGCAGCGGTGCGATCGGCAAGATTAAGACCATCGAATGCCGCATCGGAAGCAACCCGACCAGCGGGCTAATCGAGGAAGCCGCCGTACCCCGTGGCCTCGATTGGGAGCAATGGTTGGGCTCGACTCCGATTGTCCCCTATCGCATCAAGAAGTCAGCGATTGGTCGCGATTTGGAAAACGGAGTTCCTACCAATTGCCACTACAACTTCCGGTGGTTCCAAGCGTACTCGGGTGGCAAGATGACCGATTGGGGCGCTCACCATATCGACATCGCTCAGTGGTGCATGAACATGGATGGCTCTGGTCCGACCAAGGTCATCTGCCAATCGATGAGCGAAGTTTACGACAAGGGAAATGGCTATGACTGGCCAAAAGACTTCCGGATCAAGCTCACTTATGGCAATGGCGTCGACGTTTTCGTGATGTCCGGTGGCGGCAGCGAAGTGGCTGGAATGGTCAACGCCAAGGGGGACTCGAAGATGGTCAATCCAAACGAAAACGGCGTATTGATCCAAGGTGAATTGGGAACGATCTTCGTAGGACGCAACCTATTGCTTGCGAGCAAAAAGGAATTGCTTGATACGGAACCCAAACTCGAAAAGCCGCTTTACGACAATATCACGACGAATCACTTTGGAAATTTCCTGGACTGCATCGTTAGTCGCAAAGACCCAATCTGTTCCGCGACGGTCGGTGGCGGTTCGGTCATCATTTGCCATTTGGGTGTCATTGCCTTGCAAATGGGCGTTGGCAAAGAACTGACTTGGGATCCGGTGAAGTATCAATTCACGGGTGCAAATGCGGACCTAGCGAACAGCAAGATTGCTCGCAAGCGAAGGACTGGGCCGATTAAGTTGAGCTAAGCAAGTCGACACGAGTCTTTCGGTGAAATGAACATATTCGTCGCACGGTGTGTTGCTGGCATGGTGTGTGTTGCTGGCATGGTGTGTGTTGCTGATAGATAGTCGGTCTTGCCGCACGCTACCTTCGCGGAGCGAAGGGCGACATTGTCGCTCGTCGCTCCGCGACGATTGCGTACACGCGCCCGGGATGCTATTGCGTCAAGGAGACAACACAAAACAATTGCTCGTTCCCAGCCCATATCATTTCCCAAAACGCTCTAGGTCGATAGCTGTATTCAGTAGTCTCTAGATTTCTTAAGCAACCGAAACTCTTGACGAGTTTCGCTACAAGATGCTAACTTGTGGGTGGCAATCGCTATTTACAACAGTATCGCGCCATCGGAGCCAGCCCCACTCTCCCATTGGCGGCGAATCTCACGCAAACCATAAGCGCACATTTCGAATTGCTCGCTCAGCCGATGCAACAAATCAGATGGTGCCTCGGAATCTTCTTCTGCCTCGATCTCACTTGCGATTTCGTAGGCCTTCTTTCCTTGGTGGCAGTAGCTGACGAACTGGTCGGAACGATCGGGGCCCTGCAGTCCGCGAAGCGATTCCGGGTAGAGTCCCGTCCAAAAAAGAGTAAAGTCGCCGATGTGTCGGTGGACTTCCCTTTTTGCCAAACCGATACGATGTTGGGCTTCGGACATCATGGTGACGACCTCGGTCGCTCGCTGGCCGTTGAGTTGCCGAATTCGGTGCAAGGTGTCGGTTTTCGTAAACCGTACCAAAAGTTTGCTGACGTAGTTTACAAGCTCGGTATCCGCGACTCCAAGCTGAGAATGGAACGCGTACTCTGAGAGGCCAGCAAAGAACCGCTCAAGCGTCCGGTTGATGGAATGATCGTTTGCATCGCTTTCAAATTGCATGGAAAAGCTCCTCAAGAAAACCAGGAACTGTCCTACCCCTATTCCAAACTATTTACCGCTAGTAGTCGATGTCAAGACCGAAACGAGAGAATCCGCATGAAGATGGGGGGAGTCGTTCGTTTTGGTTGGCCAAGAATCGGACTTCGAGAACGTTGGTCGTAGACTCCATGTGCGTAATCCCGCCGCACTGCCAGGTCCAACTGTGCCGACAAAACCTTCCAGAACAATGAAACCGATGAAAGCAGCAACATTTGCCCATAATCCCTCGAACGGAAATATGAAGTGAGCCTTTTCACAAATTGCGTCGAAAATCCAAAAGTGTATCTCCTCAGCTCCACTTCCCCGTCCTTGATGAACGAAACGGCAGACGCGATGACGTCCCTCTTTTTTGGCAAAAGTACCGCAACCAAGAACAATGAAGAAGCAATTGTTCTAGCGCGAGCCCAGCGCGAACAAGTCAACGAAGATCAATCAAATCAAATCTCCGCGTTGAACCGCTCGATGGCCGTCATTGAGTTCGATCTCGATGGCCACATTTTGACGGCGAATCAGAATTTCTTGGACACGATGGGCTATTCGCTTCAGGAAATTCGGGGCAATCACCATCGAATGTTCGTTGGCGAAAAGCAATCCAACACAAGTGAATACCAGCGCTTTTGGCGAAATCTACGAGACGGGAAGTTCTCGTCCGGAGAATTTTTGCGATTTGGAAAGGGAGGAGCGGAAGTTTGGATTCAGGCTAGTTACAACCCTGTACTCTCTTCCAACGGCACCGTTCAAAAAGTTGTGAAGTTTGCGACCAACATATCGGATCGCAAAGCACAGGAAGCTTCCATGCGCAGCCAAATAAGCGCTTTAAGTCGCACCTTTGCAGTCATCGAATTTGAGCTCGATGGAACCGTTGTCACCGCAAATGAGAACTTCCTCTCCTTGCTCGGTTACAACTTGAACGAGGTACAAGGAAAACACCACAGCATGTTTGTTGACGACAATGCTCGCCGCTCACCTGAGTACCGGGAGTTTTGGACAAGATTGAATCGTGGTGAATTTCAAGCGGGCGTTTTCCATCGCATTTCGAAGTCTGGTCGAGCTGTTTGGATTCAAGCTTCATACAATCCAACATTCGACGCCAATGGACGGATCGTTCGTGTCATCAAATATGCATCTGATATTACGTCTGCACATGAAGCCCGACAGCAAACATCGATAGTGAGCGACTCCATTTCGGATAGCGTCGCTCAGTTTTCACAGACGATCACCGAGATTTCCTCCAATGTCAATCGAACCGCCAGCTTGTCTACCGAGGCAAAGGAGATTGCGATCAGCACCTGCGACGCAGTGAAAAACCTGGATCAGTCAAGCCGGGATATCGGTAAGATTGTTGAAGTGATTCAAGAACTTGCCGATCAAACAAACCTGCTCGCTTTGAACGCAACCATCGAATCCGCCCGAGCCGGTGAAGCTGGTAGAGGATTCGCCGTCGTAGCTAGTGCTGTCAAGGATTTGGCGAAGCAAACCGCAGCGGCGACCAAAAATATCGAAACGTCGGTTCGCGATATCCAACAGAATATCGCAGGGGTTGTGAACTCGACCGAAACGATTTCCAAAAGCGTTTCCGAAGTGAGCATCAATATGACGACCATCGCCGCAGCCGTGGAAGAACAGTCCGTCACGATGTCCTCCATTAGCAGAACAGCAGACGAATTGCGATCAATTCGATTGAACGACGCTTAGCGAATCGTTTTAATGAAAATAGTTTAAATTCGCATTACGTCAATCTTGGCAACCCGACGCATAATGGCTTATACCAAATGCACTTCGTTTAACAGTCAGCCATAGGCGTACTGTCATAGAAGCAAAGTACGCCTTCGGCTGACTGTTAAACGACTAATCAACGAGCCCGTAAGCGAGGAGCTTGGGCTGTTTTAGTTTGGGATCATTGTCTTGAACGAAAATCGGGGAGTCAATGGTTCCACTACGCTATCCCAGAGTCTATTCAATCGTGTAAAGTAGAGAACTGCCGCTACGCTGAAACTTTACCGTCAACGAAACATAGATTCTGTCGATGCGAACCCCGCTTGCTTGGCTCAACACGACCTCTAGCTTTCCTAAGCTATTGCTCGCGTCGTCGGGAATTGGGTTCGCTGTTATTCTGATGTTCATGCAGATCGGCTTTCTGAACGGACTGTTCGACAGCACCGTACAAATCCTGCGACTGCTCGACGCCGATCTGGTCATCATGAGCCCGGCACGCTATACCGTCCCAAGCGAACAACGCTTCAGTTATGGATTATTGCAGCGAGCTCGCGCCGTGCCCGATGTGCTCAGTGCACAACCGCTCTACATCGATCGATCCATGTCGGAAATCCGTGTCATTGGCCACGTCTCCCGTTCCATTCGAGCTATCGGAGTACCGCTAGACGGTGACGTGTTCACCGATCCCGCCATGAACGCAAAGTGCCGTCAACTCAACGAAGTGAACTTTGTACTGATCGATCGCAAAAGCAAAGAGAAATACGGATTCGAAAAATACGACCTGCAAAAATTGCGGAATCAAGAGGCAGAGTTATCGGGCAGGCAAGTTGCTATGCGAGATTGGGTTGAGATCGGAACCGATTTCGTCTACGACGGATCGCTCGTTCTCTCCGATCGCGGCGTCGAGCATTTCTTCCCTTTTCGCAACGGGATGAAACCTCCACTTGCCGCCGTCGATCTTGGCTTGGTCAAGCTTACTGACAACGCCAACAAAGCGGCGGTTCAAGAAGCGTTGCAAGAGACCTTAGGGGACGCAGTCCATATCTACGATCGAGAAGTACTTATACGAAGAGAAATCGCTTTTTGGGCCACCAATACTCCAATCGGAATCATCTTTACGATCGGTACTGTAATGGGTCTGTTTGTCGGCGTCATCATCTGCTACCAAATTCTCTTCACCGACATTCACGACCATCTTGCAGAGTTTGCAACGCTAAAAGCCATGGGCTATGGGCCTTACTACTTTTTGCGATTCGTCATGCTCCAGTCGTTCTACTTGAGCGTCTTCGGTTTTCTGCCGGGCTGGTTGATAAGTTGGCTGCTGTATTTGTGGCTCGCAGATTTGACCGGTTTGGTGATGATCTTGACAAGCCAAAGAGTGCTATTAGTCTTTTGCCTAACCTTTTTGATGTGCACCATTAGCGGAGCGTTAGCTGTTCGAAAACTCTGGGCGGCTGATCCAGCAACGTTATTCAAGTGATTAGTCCTCGACAAAGCCAAGGCGCTTTTAGAAAAGAATCGACCATAATGTTCTGCGAGTGCAAAAGACGCTGAGGCAGAAAAATCGAACGCAGGAAAATTTATGCGACTTATCTTTCTGCGTTCGATCTTTCTGCCTAAACTAACTCGATGTGGCTTGCTATCGTTGCTTTAGAATTTTGGCCCAAAACTCAATGGTACGATCCAAGTTTAACGCCGCACAAGTAGAGCATGCCATCGAGTTTCCTTCAGCGAACCAAGCGGAGCTCTTTCTCGATTTCGAATGGCTCGTCCCGATTTGGGAGAACAAACCTTGGAGCCAGGCTTTCGGCTCCAACTTTTCCGTGCAATACCTTTTTACCTCTCAGGACCGAATCGAACCCATTCGGATTGAGAATCAAAAAGGGCGACAGTTTGAATCAAACCCCGATTCGCTGACGACGGAGGACGGCTGGCAACGCTGTCGCCCAATGGCCTACCAGCCAGCCCTCGAAAAATGTGAGCTTGTTCCTGTTCGTGGGGAAGTTCTTTTCCCAAAAATCATGGAAAGCGGTAGCTATTATCCAGAAGCGAGAATTAACCCAAGCTGCGGAACTCATGACGAGCCACATAAGAACGGCCAGATCTATCTTTCAAGTGGCTATCTTCACCAGTTGACTCAAGGCGTGGATCCTCGACCTGAGACACGCGTGCTTCGGGCGAGATCGATTCGGGAAATCCACCTCTTTATGTCCTTCACGCACGGCGTACACCAACCCACGCATCGCATCGAATATCGCAACGGCGAACTTGTAGCAACCTATGAGGGACTCGATATCAACAACAAGCCGAAAAGCCAATCGTTTTATCCAGTCGACTCGTCCTTTGCCGAAAGCCATACTGAATCATTGCCCAGCGAAATTCTTTGTGGGGCAACGCTCGCTTCACACATAAGCTATCGCGCTGCGCAGATCCCCGGCAACAAAAATCCAGCCTTCCGAAATCAATTGCGAAAGCAGATACCCGAATTGCTAACTGAAATCGAAGAGTTAATACAGATGATCGATCCTAATTCTGGGATGATCGCCCCATGTTACTTCCGAAATGAATTCGCTAACTTGCTCCGAAGCCCTTTCCCAGATGTTCTCAAGTTGGAAAGCTTGGAGGTCGCAAGAGAAAAATTCCAATGGCTTTTGCTGGCGCTAGATGAAAGCTAAGGCGAACGGTGAAAACATTCGGGAGAGCGAGGCTCCTGCCGATGTAGGATGGGACCATTGTCCCGTCCATTAAGCTAGTTCGGGACCATGGTCCCAAACTACTTCTAGCACATGCAAACCTTGGCATCGACAGCTCGGCAGGAGCCTCGCTCTCCCGATTGCTTTGGCCGGAGTCTAATGAGGAAACGGTTTACTCTGCGAGAAAAACGTTTTTGGGTTTTCATAGACCACGCGCTGAATCAGTTCTCGCGAATGCCCCCGTTTTTTTAGTTCCATGATGAGATCAGGAATCGCCGTCGGCTTGCTCGGTCCCCAGTCACCCGCTGAGTTTGCCATCAGTCGCTCTGGGCCATAGCGCTCGATCATGTCCGCAGCTCTTTGTGGCGTGCATTTGCTAACAGGGTACAGCGTCATACCCGCCCAGAAACCGTTCTCGAGCACATGCTCGATCGTATGCTCCTCAACGTGATCCACCAAAACACGCGATCGGTCGATTCTTGCGTCCCCCATCAGCATGTCCAAAATCATCCGCGTCCCTTGGTATTTGTCCTCAAGATGCGGCGTGTGGATTAAGATCTGCTGCTTGTACTTCACGGCCAAGTCGACGTGCTCCAAAAAGATCGTCGCCTCGTTGCGAGTGTTCTTGTTGAGCCCAATCTCGCCGATGCCCAGAACGTTTTTGCATTCGAGGAACTCGGGAATCATCGCGATGACTTCTCGCGACAACGACACGTTTTCCGCTTCCTTGGCGTTGATGCAAAGCCAAGTGTAGTGAGCGATTCCGTATTGGGCTGCACGCTTGGGTTCAAAGTCGGTAAGTTGGCGAAAGTAATCGCGGAAACTCTCGACACTACCACGGTCAAAGCCGGCCCAGAAGGCAGGCTCACTAATGGCCACGCAGCCCATTCGGGCTAACGTTTCATAGTCGTCGGTCGTGCGTGAGACCATGTGCAAATGGGGGTCGATATAATCCATCGGACTAGCTACCCTTCTTTGAGATCGACATGAGATTCTGCCAGTTAGGGTCGTAGTCACGGCTCATCAACAATTGGACTCGCTTTGCCTTTTCGACTTGGTCATCAATCAAGATATGCATCCCCTGGACGAGTAAATGCATATTCTTTGAGTCGTCCACATTGCCCGAAGCACGCTCGATACGATCGAGAGTTGCCGCAAGTTCAACGATTTTCGCGCGGGCGATCATGAACTCGTCCGCAACAATTTGTGCGGCGCTGCGCTCGGCCATCGGTTGCTTAGTACTCATGGCTTGCTGTCTCGGCTACTTTCGGTTGTTCCGGTTCCGCAGTCTCTTTTTGTACCGCAAAACGAATGCGGCGCTGATTCACTTCTTCGGCCAACATAGATAGTACTTCGGCAACCGGCTTTGTGCCAAGTTCCCCTTCGATTCGGTCTCTCAAAGCGATCGATCGCGTTTCAGCCTCTCGCGGTCCAACGACAGCCATGTACGGAATCAACTCGACTTGAGCGTCTCGGATCTTAGCCTGTACTTTGGCTCCACGGAGATCGACGGTTACCCGGAAACCAGCATCCAAAAACTGCTTTTCAAGTTCCAACGCATAGTCATTGGATTTTTCGCTCAATGGACAAATTCGCACTTGTTCGGGAGCGAGCCACATCGGAAATGCGCCCGCAAAGTGCTCGGTGAGCATACCGACAAAGCGTTCCATCGAACCGAATGGGGCACGGTGAATCATAACCGGTCTGTGCGTTTTGTTATCCGAACCAATGTATTCCAACTGGAACCGCTCCGGCAAATTGTAATCGAGCTGGACGGTTCCCAATTGCCATTGTCGGCCAATGCAATCTCGAACCATGAAGTCCGCCTTCGGACCATAAAAGGCAGCTTCTCCCTCGGCAGCTTGGAAGTTCAAGCCCGATTCTTCGAGCACGCGTCGCAATGCAGCTTCCGCCTTTTGCCAGTTCTCCTCGCTGCCAACGTACTTGTCGCTCTTGGGATCTCGCAAGGAAAGCTGAACACGATAGTCCTTGAGCCCGACCGACTCCAAGACCATGCGAGTCAGTTCGATCGTATTTCGGAATTCCTGCTCAACTTGATCTTGTGTGCAGAAGATGTGTGCATCGTCTTGGGTTAGTCCGCGGACACGCAACATACCGTTGAGTTCGCCTGTTTGTTCAAAGCGATACACGGTTCCGAATTCAAACAATCGCAGCGGCAATTGCTTGTACGATCGAGGCATCGCTTTGAAAATTTGAGCATGGTGCGGGCAATTCATCGGCTTGACCAAGTAGCGTTCGTGCAAACGTTGCCATGATTGGAGTACCGCAGTTTTTTCCGCAACCGATTGCTCGAAGTTGTATTCTTTGATCTCACAACCGAGGACCTCAGCGGCTTGCATGAACGCTTGTTCGTGCGCAACGGGCAAACCTTCTTTGGATTCGAGTCGTCGAATCCAACCATCGACCAGAGCCCCTCCGTCGTTCACAAACAAGGGAGGGAATTGACTGTCGCGATAATAGGGAAAGTGACCGCTGGTCTCGTAAAGTTCAACTCGGCCCAAGTGCGGGCTGTATACCGGCTCATAGCCCCGTTTGAGCATTTCCTTTCGCAGGAAGTCTTCCAACAGACTTCGAATCCTCGCCCCCTTGGGAAGCCAAAGGCACATCCCTGGTCCGACTTCGCTGGAGATTTGAAAGAGCCCGAGTCGCTTTCCAATAACGCGGTGATCTCGTTTCTTGGCCTCTTCGACTTGTTCCAAGTGAGCCTGCATGTCCTTGGGACTAAACCAAGCCGTACCGTAGACGCGTTGCAGTTGAAGACCGTCCGCGTCACCTTTCCAATAGGCACCAGCGATGCTCATGACTTTGAAAGCTTTGATGCGTCCGGCATCAGGGATGTGCGGCCCTCGGCACAAGTCAACAAATTCACCCTGACGATAGAAACCAAGCGATTCGTGGGCAGCTAGGCCAGTTTCGATATGCTCAACTTTGAGCGTCTGTTTCATGTCGCGACACAGTTCAACAGACTGAGTGCGGTCCAACGAGAATTGTTCGAAGGGTTCAGCGAGTTCGATGATCTTGGCCATTTCGGCTTCGATTTTGGCGAAGTCATCTTCGTTTAGCTTTTGCGGTAAATCAAAATCATAGTAGAAGCCATTGGCAATCGTCGGGCCGAATGCTAGCGATACATTCGGATAGAGTCGCATAATCGCGCGGGCCATGACGTGCGCGGACGAGTGACGCAGAACGTCCAAAGCCTCTGGATCCTTTTCAGTCAACAATCGCAGTGGAATAGGGGCTCCATTGGCAAAGGATTTCAAAGATCGGGTCGCATCGACGATCAAATCACCGATTTTGGCTGCGATGACCGCTTTTGCGAGTCTCGAGCCGATTTTTTCAGCAACTGATAGAGGAGTTGCGTCGTCCGGATGAGAAACTATCGTTCCGTCGGGCAGTTGAATTTCCAGCATCTTACCGCTTCCTAGCACCCAATGCAGACGGTTGACGAACTGCAAGCGGGGAAATAGAGGATGAATTGATTCGCCAAGACAAAAGACGAACCGTCAGCCTAAAATGTTCGTCGTTGCCCCTAGAATTGGCAATAGGGGGCACACGGATTCGAAAGTAGCAGGCAAGCTCCGCGTGCCGTCCGCTGGAGTTCGAATTCTCTGATTCCTGGCGGCGGCACTTGGAATGTGTCTACTATTTTGACTTTTGTCGGTTGTGTTTGGCGGACGGCACATGGAATGTGCCTGCTACTTTTCCGCCTGCGACATTAGAGCCGCTCGCAAACTCGGCGAAAGCAGACTTTAGAACTCCTCCTGATGATAGAAGGTGTGCTACTATAGTGTTGCTTATCTTCCCTCACCTGCCTCCACAGCAAATTCCCTATGAGTGTACTTGTTTTTGGGCATCGTAATCCCGATACCGATGCCATTTGTTCCGCCATCGCCTATGCTGATCTTTTGCAACAGACGAGCCGTCCAGACGCCATTGCTGCTTGCTGCGGCACGCCCAACAAACGCACTGAACATGTTTTACGGCGGGCAAAGATTCCAGCGCCCAAGATCGTGATGGATGTTCGGCCCGAAGTGGAAGACGTTTGCAAACACGATGTCAAGACCGCTCGCTACGGCGATGTCTTTTTTGAAGTTTACAACCGAATGAAGGACCACGAGCTTCGCGCCATCCCAATCGTGGACGATGCGGGCAAAGTCGTGGGCGTTCTCTCACTCCTACAGTTAATGGACCTTATTTTTCGCGACGACAGCGACCCGTTGAAGACACGAACCGTGGCAACGAGTTTGCAAAAGATATGCGAAATCCTCGGCGGCAAATTCCAGCACTCCTTGAACCCTAGCCAAAAGGACGAATTGTTGGTCATGGTCGGTGCCATGAGCGCTGGCGGATTCACCGAGCGGATGCAAAAGTTTCCAGCCGAAAAACTGATTGTAGTCAGTGGCGATAGACCGACGATCCAACTTCCGGCCATCGAACATGGAGTTCGCGCTCTGGTTGTGACTGGAGGCTATGTTCTTTCACCAGGCCTCGTGCAGCTCGCGCAAGCTAGAAACGTTGCTGTGATTCAAAGCCCATTCGATACCGCAACGACAACGATGCGGATCAAGTCGGCGCAGTTCATCGATTCCGCGATCGATACTCACTTCGTTTCACTCTCCGCCAAGAGGCCGGTCGATGAAGCGAGAGCGATTGTCGAGCAATCGAACGAACCGATCTTCCCTGTCGTTACCGACGCAGGATTGTTGGTTGGCGTACTTTCCAAGTCCGACTTGGTAAACATTCCAAAACCGAAGCTAATCCTTGTCGACCACAACGAACTTAGTCAAGCGGTTAATGGAGCCGAAGAAGCCGATATCCTAGAGGTGCTCGATCACCACCGACTTGGCGGCGGTCTCAAGTCAACACAACCCATTCGATTCATTAACGAGCCGGTCGGTTCGACTTGCACTCTGGTCGCCCGTCAATTTCGAGCTGCGGGACTGACACCGCGGCCTGGAATCGCGCTCTGCATGGCATCCGGTATCATCTCCGATACGTTGTACTTGCGATCGCCAACAACGACCGACTTCGACCGAGAAATTTTGAAATGGCTCGAGCCGATTTCTGATGTCAACCTCGTCGACTTCGCAAAAGAGTTCTTCGAGATTGGCTCTGCGCTGAGATCTTGCACCCCAGCCGAAGTTATTCGAGAAGACTGCAAAGAATTCACGGAGCACGGTCAGCGTTTTTCCATTTCGCAAATCGAAGAAATTGGATTCGATCTCTTCTGGGATCGAAAAGATGAATTGCGCACCGCGCTCGAGGAATTCTCTGCGTCACAGCGATTGGATTTTTCGGCCCTGCTGATTACGGACGTAGTCAGCAATGGCTCGCTGCTCTTGCTAAGCCATGAGTCCGACGAGTGGGACGAAATAAACTACCCACAACTGGATCGCAACCTGTACCAGCTTGACAACGTTGTCAGCCGCAAGAAGCAGCTATTGCCGCTCATTGCGCAGCTCATCGACTCGGCAAGAAATCGTTAGACTAAGATGATGCTCGGCGTTCGAGAGGCACACCCGGCGGGTGTGCCCCACCGTGGGTCACTCTTGCCGAGAGTGACTTGTCTCGCGCATCACTATCCGACGCACCCCATCACTGTAAACCTGTTTTCATTAACTTCACCCAAGCAATTTATCACTCGGGAGGGTGAGGCTCCTGCCGAACCGCGGCCATCCCCAGCTCGGCAGGAGCCTCGCTCTCCCAGAACACTGGTTTCTCACGAAACCAGCTACCCAACATTAAGTCTCAGGAAGTCAACACGATATGCTTACTCGAACTCGCACCCTGGTTCTCGCCGTCGCCTTTTCACTCGTTTCCGTCTGCGTTCAAGCCCAACCCACGTTCAAAGAGTTGCCCGGCTACGAAAAGTACCGAGAAATTTCGGCGCTTCGTACGGAACTGGCAGGCGGTGGCCGAGTCGAACAGATCCGATGGTCCGAAGACGGAAGCTCAGTCCAATATGGCTTAGCTGGAAAACGCAAAGCGATCGACTTGAAGAGTTTTGCCATTTCTGATTCCGATGCCGCAGTAGCTCCGGAAGCGAACGACAATCGCAGGGGACAACGTCGCGGTGGCGGACAAACTCCGGTGGGGCGAGCCCAGCAACGCACCATAGCCGCATCGCCGGACGGGAAATGGAGAGCGACCTACGCCGACTTCAATATCACTCTTGAACCGACTGCAGCCGGTGAAGAAAAAGTCCAAGTCACGAAAGATGGCCAGGACCGATTGCGGTTCGGAACGGGATGCTGGGTATATGGCGAAGAGCTTAACCAAAGCGATGCCATGTGGTGGTCTCCCGACAGCACGAAGCTTGCCTATTATGAAGTCGACGAAAGGGAGATGGCCGACTATCACCTTACCATCGACAACACAGCCAACTACACCAAGCTCCAATCCGTTCGCTATCCAAAGGCTGGTGATGCCAATCCGAAGGTGTCGATTTGGATCTACGATCTCGCGACCAAAACCGCAAACAAAGTCGCGATCGATGGCGAACCAACTCAGTATTTGTACTCCATTCGATTTGCTCCCGAAGGAAACGAACTGCTCATCAACCGTACCAATCGACGACAAGATGTACTCAACTTGCTAGCTGTCGACACCAAAACCCTCAACGTTCGCACGGTACTCACCGAGCGTCAATCGACTTGGCAAGAAAACAGCCCACCGAACCGATTTCTCGAAGATAACCAGCGTTTCATTTGGGAGAGCGAAGCTACCGGTTGGAAGCACTACCAGTTGCGCCATAGCGACGGCCGCTTGCTCAACCCACTCTCCAAGATAGGCGAATTCCCCTGCAGCGGCATCAACAAGATCGACGAAAAAGCAGGACTCTTTTACTACACGGCCTATAGCGCCGCCAATCCATACAACAACCAGCTTCATCGAGTCAAACTCGACGGTACCAATCCTGTTCGCATAACCTCATCGCCCATGAATCATACGTCGTTCGACATTTCGCCGGACAATCGATTTGTCATCGCCACACGCGAAGAGCTCGATACGCCACCCACTACCGTTCTTTATGACGAAACGGGCAAAGAAGTTGCAATTCTTGCCACTGGCAATAAAGAAGCGGCTGAGAAGGCAAAGCTTTCGCCACCCGAGTTGTTTTCGTTTCTGTCCGATGATGGCAAGACAACGATTTACGGAACACTTCACAAACCGTCGAATTTCGATTCTTCTCGCAAGTATCCGTTACTGGTCGATGTCTATGGTGGGCCAGAGAGCGTTGGTCTTTCGACACGCTACGCAGCCGCCAACCCAATTTGCGAGCTTGGTTATCTCGTCGTCAAGATCGCCAACCGAGGCACTGTGGGACGCGGTAAGGCATTTGAAAGCGCTACCTATTTGAAATTGGGCGGTCCAGATATGGACGATCAAGCTGCCGGGGTGAAGTTCCTTCGTCAACGCCCCTACGTAGACGGTTCGCGAGTTGGTATCTACGGCCATTCCTACGGCGGATATATGTCCGCGCTGGCGTTATTGCGATATCCTGACGTATTCCAAGTGGCTGTTTCGGGGGCTCCAGTGACCGACTGGCGAAACTACGATTCGATCTACACGGAGCGTTACATGCAGACACCCGCAGAAAATGCTGCTGGATACGATGCTGGCTCATGCATCAAAATCGCGGACAAGCTAAAGGGCAAGCTACTCCTCGTCCATGGCTTGATCGATGACAACGTTCACCCAGCCAACACCTGGCAGCTTTCTAAGGCGCTAAACGACGCGGACAAACGCTTTCACATGATGATCTACCCTGAATTTCAACACGGTGTAGGTAGTACTTACAGTTCGCTCCGTTGGGAGTACTTTCATGAGCACCTAAAGCCATCTCTCTAGGGGACATAAGGCTTTTGTGTAGCGAAAGTCGTCGAGACTTTCGGCTGCATCGCCTAAACGATCAAAACTCTTGACGAGTTTCGCTACAAAATGCGTCACTGCGTAGCCTAAAAGGACGAAACAGCCTCAAACAATTTCATGAATCGGGTCGACATGCTCGACGCCGACGAGTTTTTGATTCAAACCTCCGTAAAAATACGATAGCTTGTTCGGATCCAAACCGAGTTGTCGCAAAACCGTTGCATGCATATTTTTGACATGCAAAGGGCGCTCCACCGCGGCTGCGCCCAGTTCGTCCGTTGCCCCCACGGTTGTACCACCCTTAATGCCGCCTCCTGCCATCCACATGGTAAAACCATACGAATTGTGGTCGCGGCCCGTGCTCGCTTGATACTCGGCCACCGGTTGACGCCCAAATTCACCGCCCCATACGACCAGGGTGCTGTCGAGCAATCCACGTTGCTTGAGGTCCTTGAGCAATGCCGCAATCGGCTTGTCCGTGGCACCAGCGTGGTGATTGTGATTCTTTTCAAGGTCACCGTGGGCGTCCCAATTGTCGTCGTTGTGGGCTCCACCTGAATATAGCTGAATGAACCGAACGCCGCGTTCCACTAAACGTCGAGCAAGCAAACAACGTCGACCAAAATCGTCCGTCTTCGCCTCTCCAATTCCATACATACCGAGCGTGGCCGCATCTTCTTGGGCCAAGTCGACCACGTCTGGCGCCGATTGCTGCATCTTGAACGCCAACTCGTAACTGGAGATGCGAGCCGCTAGCTCCGAATTAGCGGCTCGAGTCGCTAGGTGGGCTTGGTTGTTCTCGGCAATCGCATCGATCAGGTCTCGCTGCAGCTCTCGCGAAGTTCCCGCAGGTGGCTGCAGATCCAGAAGCGGAGCACCCTTGGCCCGCAAAATGGTTCCCTGGTAATTGGCCGGCATGTAACCACCCGACCAATTCTTGGCGCCGCTGATGGGGCCTCCCTTGGGATCCAGCATCACCACAAATCCGGGCAAATTCTCATTCATCGAACCAAGACCATAATTGATCCACGATCCCATCGATGGTGAACCGCTCAAAATCTTTCCTGAATTCATCATGAGCATGGCCGAACCATGAATCGGAGAATCAGCGGTCATCGAATTCAAAAAGGCGATATCGTCCGCGCACGTTCCAAGTTCTGGAAACAAATCGCTGATCCACTTACCACATTGACCATACTGCTTGAATTTCCAGCGAGGCTCTACGATTCTCCCTTCGTTGCGGTGGCCACCTCTGCCGAAGGTTTTGACTGCGATGGTCTTGTTGTCCATCCCGATCATGTTGGGTTTGTAGTCGAACGTATCGATTTGACTTGGACCGCCATACATGAACAAGAAAATGACAGACTTGGCCTTCGCTGGGAAACTCGTTGTGTGCGAATTCGTTGCCCCAACAATAGAATGCGCCGAGTCATCCGCTGCAGCACCCTTGTTGAAAAAACCATCAGCAGTCAAAAACGATGTAAGAGCAACGCTACCAAATCCGCAGCCTGCTTCCCATAAAAACTCGCGGCGTGTTCGACCGCAAAAATTTCGTCTTGCCATGATTTATCTCAGTCCAAGTAAATGAATTCGTTGCTGTTGAGCAGTACCAAGCAATAT
The DNA here is from genome assembly GCA_031424235.1 of Pirellula sp. Lineage (GTDB taxonomy): Bacteria > Planctomycetota > Planctomycetia > Pirellulales > Pirellulaceae > JBKCUI01. The sequence continues at coordinate 45,177 of JANPHB010000267.1, read as the reverse complement.
TCGCGGAAGGCCTGCTGCTCGCTCAGTCCAAACTTGTCTCTCAGAGCCTGAATTCGGTTAGCTCCCCGTTGAATTTCTTCGCCGGTGGCGGCACGTGAATAAGCCGACTCGATGGCCATTCTTAACTCATCCGCTAAAGAACTTTGCCCTTGGTTACTCGCATGTTCGGCGAAGTGACTTGCCTGTTCCTGCATGAAAGCCCCGTTGAGCATATTCATCGCTTGGGCGGCTTGCGTTGTGAGAAAACGAGCTTCGCAGCTCGTGTCTGTTTCTGGGAAGTCGAAAACGGACAGCTCAGGTGGCACAAGAGAACGTTTGATGTAAATGTAGACACTCCGGCGAGCCTGATCGGAGATGCTCGATTTGCCCCACCCTTCGCCGGGCCGGCTCTGCCCCGCTTTCACATCACTCGAAACATTCGGGTAAATGCTGGGTCCATGCTGCTCCCAGTTAATGTGGCCATTGACCGTTAAGACCGCGTCGCGGATTTCCTCGGCGCTCAATCGACGAACGTTGAAATGCGAAAAGGAATCGTTGCTCGGATCTCGCTTGATGCTCTCAGCATCACCGGACGAATCGAGTCGGTAGGTTCTCGACATGAGCATCATGCGATGAAGAGGTTTCAGGTGCCAATTGAAACGAACCAGTTGTTGCGCCAGAAAGTCCAACAGTTCTGGATGCGTTGGTGGATCGCCGAGTTGACCGAAATTGTTGGCAGAGCGAACGATACCCCGACCAAAGTGATGCTGCCAAATTCGGTTGGCGATCACGCGTCCCGTCAATCGATTTGTAGGAGACGTTAGCCATTTTGCGAGCACCGTACGGCGACCGGTCGAGCCAGCCTTTGGTATCGCCATCACTGGTCCCGCTTCCTGGAAAATCTTCGGGACAGCCGGTTCGACTTTGTCGCCTGGTGCTTGAGGCGAGCCGCGCAACAAGACGAATGTTTCCTCTGGATTTGGATCGCATTTGGCTAGCCCCAGCCGAAAATCGAGTGGCAAGGCATCTATTTGCTTGCGTTTCTCTTCGGCTTGCTTTTTGAGCGATTCGTACTCGTCCCATTCCGTAGGCTCGATCTTGGATTTGAGATGTTCGCGAAGTACCTTGTCCCGATCCGGACTCTTCGCCGCTTTTTTGTCCTCGTCCGTCATTTTGGCGATGCCAATCTCTTCGATTCGCCGTATCGATTCTCTGATTTCCTTGAGTCGATTTTTGAGTTCGGAATTCTGGCGGGCCAAATCACCACCTGAGACGTTGATTTGGCTGTTGGTCTTTTCATCGCTTCTACTCCCATAGGGCGTAACATCGCGAAGGAAAGCGACCATCTGATAGTAATCCTTTTGCGGAATAGGATCGATTTTGTGGTCGTGGCAGCGAGCGCAGTTGAGCGTCAGTCCCATGACTCCTTGTCCGATGGTACTGACAAGATCATCGTAGCCATCAAACTTCGCTTGGAGCGGATCGGCTGGCTCGTCGTCCCAAATGCCCACTCGATAGAATCCGGTTGCGGTGAGGGACACTTTGTCGGGACTGTCGAGTTCGTCACCTGCCAATTGCTCAAGGAGAAACCGATCGTAAGGCTTGTCTTCGTTAAACGAATCGATGACATAGTCTCGGTACTTCCAAGCGTTAGGTTTGGGGCCATCTCGCTCGAAGCTATTCGTTTCCGCGTAACGAACCAGGTCGAGCCAATCGCGGGCCATGCGTTCGCCGAATCGAGGGTCCGCCAGGAGCTCATCGACCAATTGGCCGTATGCCGATTCGGATGGGTTGCTCGCGAATCGTTCGACTGTTTCTAGATCAGGAGGCACGCCGATACAATCAAAGTAAAGCCGCCTAACTAGTTTCCGTGGGTCCGCATCGGCGGACGGCTTCAAGTCATTTCTCAGCCAACGCTCTTGAACAAAGGCATCGATGGGGTTGCTCGCAGCGAATTGAGGTAGGGTCGATGGTGGCTTGGGATCACTCAGAGGCAGAAAGGCCCAGTGCTCTCGATACTCGGCACCTGACTGAATCCATTTTCGAATGAGTTCCGTTTGCTGTTTCGAAAGTCCGGGCCCTTCAGGTGGCATGCGTTGACTTGGATCGTCGGATGCAATCCGTCTCAAGATCTCACTGGCCTCGATGTTTCCGGGAACAATGGCTTTGTGTCCGCTGTCCGCTTCGCTGGTCGCTTTTGCAAAGTCATGCAGTGCCAGGCCAGACTCTTGTTTGTCTGGACCATGGCAAGAAAAACACTGCTTGGCCAAAAGTGGACGAATCTGCCGACTAAAATCGACTTCCGCCGAAACGGGTGAATCGGCAATGAGTTGCGGTCCGCATGCTGAATTCAAAAGGCCTAGCACCACAACGGCAAGCAGCCCTCGAACAGTCACTGATAGGAATGGAATCAAGTTGGTTGGCTCTTTTTGGGAGGAGGAATATCGGCATCAATAATCCTGTCCGAACGGACTCCTCCAGTATAGGACAACCAAGCATGCGAACCAAGTCGGTAACGAACGCCAAGCCGCGATTCGGCTAGTTTTCTTGGTTGGTATAGTCGTGGCATAGGCTTCCAGCCTGTGAAAACGCTCTTACACAGGCTTTACGAACAGCATTTTGGCTTGAGTCGAATCGGCGTGCCTTTTTTCGTTTCTAGGTCCAAAAGTGTAAAACGATTGTCCTCAATCGTTTCGGCGCTGTCAAAAAACAATTGAATCCAGATTCAATCGCTATTCGCTTCAAATCCGCTTGGCTAAGATGAGCCAAAAGTGCCCGCCAAGCGATTGAGACAATCGCTTTACACTAGAGCCTGAGGAAGGCTATCTCGAGCTGGATGGTGGTGGTGTGCGACTGGCATTGCATGCGGCCAAATGGAGCGATGGCGACAACAGCGAATCACCGGCCAAGATCGTCTTCGAATGCGCCGACGTACATGCCGCTGTCGTTGACTTGACAGGGAAAGGGCTCACGTTCGGTAAGGTTTTCGAATGGAAGGGTTTTGCGTTTGCGGACACCAAGGATCCAGAAAACAATCCGATTCAATTATCAAGCCGTACCTGAGATACTTTGGATGCAAAGTCACTCTCGGCAAGAGTGACCCACTTTATGATTCCATATCTTTCAAATGGACATCCAGCGCCCCGACCGACATGCGGATTTCCACGATCGACAACCCTAACGAACCTGCCATCAAAACAAGGCTTAGTCCGAAAATGACTTTGCCTAGTTCGCTCCACCCTAAAAAGAGCGCTCCCATGCACAGCGTACAAGCGAGCAGGCTGCAGACTCCCAATGTTTGCATGTCTCGAATCAAGTAGACTCGTTTGCGAAGATTCTTGATCTCTTCTACGTAGACTTGGTTAGGAGTTTCCGTATGATCGGCATGCAGCTTACGAATGATGCTTGCCAAGCCAAGGAATCGATTGGTGTAGGCCAGGAGTAGCAACGATATGGTGGAGAATAAAAGCGCTGGAGTCGTCAGGTCAATCTGCATTTCGAAATCGCCTTACTCACTCCAAAGGATGTTAAAGATCGTGCTGTAATGATCGGTCCAAAGCGCTATTCCAGGCCAGTCCTGATCGATTTCCCTTCGCCCGGATTCGTTGTCAGCAGAGACAAAAGGTCCAACCATTGGCGTTCGATCCAAAAACGCTTGATCGTTGGACATGATGAAGTAATGACTTCGCATGAGAAGGTCCTGCGTATTGCTCCTCTTATAGATGCTCGTGTACTTCGTCTTCATGACTTGTTCCGAAGCATTTTTCACCACTGGATAGAGGTTGAGATAGGTATTGGTGATGTGGATGCAGATCATACCCGCGATCGTTCCGTCCGGGTTCTTCTTTAAGTGTTTGCGATAGATATCGAACGCCTCGCGGGTCAAAAGATGAGCAGGGACCGAGTCGCCGCTGAACGCATCCAGGACGATCACGTCGTACTCTTGGTCCGCTTCGCGTTCCAGCGTCAGGCGAGCGTCACCTAGTCGGACTTCGATCGGCTTTCCAAGACGCTTTTCATAATTGGGCAAATACCAGAATTGATCGCGAGCGATCTTTTCGACGAGCGGATTGATTTCATACATGACGCATTCGTCAGCGGCACGACTCCCTTCTGCTGGCCTGGCATAGGCAGCCAGCGCGCCCGAGCCGAGCCCAACCACCGCGAACTTGAGCGGTCGATCGCGGTGGGTTTCCTCAAGACAATACTGGAGCGTTTTGCCAACACCACTGTCTTTGTCGTAGTAAGTTAATGGGAGATCGTGTTTCATTGGGTCCGTCCACTGCCGACCATGCAAGACGTTGCCGCTCCAGAAGCTCCGATACCCCGAATCAAGATCGCGTGAGACACCGTTGTTTTCTTCGGCCAGAACAGGCTTGGTGAACTGCCGATCGGAAACGGAGACGGTCCCGTAGAAGTTTCTGGCTTGCAGTAACACCGCTTTTTTGATGCCAGGTTCTTCACCAGAGCTAATCCAATCAAATGGGTCCAGGCACCAACCTACGTAGCCGGTCGTTAATACGATTCCGATCGCAACCACCCAATTGCTTGCCGTACCTAACCATTTTTTGTTGGTTGCGACCATACTAATGACGCTGACGGCGATCAAAAAGCTGATAAGCAAACCAAGTGGCCATTCGTAGTATTCATCGAAGTAGGGTGTAGCGACGAGCGTAATAAACAAACCGCCTAAAGCTCCGCCCGCGGAGATGAGTAGATAGTATTCGGTAATGTGGCGTTGGTTTTCTGGCCGCAACATTACTAGCTCGCCGTGACAGACCATGCAAATCAAAAACATCGTTCCAAAGTGGAGGATTAGATTGGGCAAAAATCCCAAATCCAAGTCCAAGCAAGTTAAGGCGAAAATCGAGGCAAGGCAGAGTCCGCACCAGAGTTCTCGCACATACCACCGAGGATGGTCGAAACAGATAATGAATGTCAACAAATAGAGAGCGAGCGGGATGATCCATAGAAATGGCACCGTGGCAATGTCATGACAAACATGGTTCGTTGTGGCAATGAACATCAACGAGGATAGGGCAGATAGTCCAACCCAACTCAATCGTTGCCACAATCGCGGTATGCCGCCCGTCGCAGCCTCACTCAAATGGTCGTTGGATTTCGATTCGCTATTCGCCATGCGAAGCATGTTCAAACCACAGATTGCGCAGAATGCAGCGAAAATCCAAAATCCAATCATCCAAAATCGCCCCATGGTCTTCAATTCCATGAAGGGTTCAAACACAAACGGGAACGTGCCCAGGGCAATGAGCGATCCCATATTCGAAAGCGAGAAGAGTCGATAAGGCGACCGACCAGGATAGGCCCGAGAGAACCAAGCTTGGATGAGGGGGCCAGTGGTCGAAAGCACGGCGTATGGCAAACCGACACAAACCGTAAGCAGCAACAAAATGCGCGATGTCGGGTCGTCCGTTCCTTTGGGCTTTAGCGAATCCAACGGAACAACGAAAAAGGCCATGATGGATGCGAGCACAAGCAGAACGATATGTACCTTCACTTGTTTCGCCAAACTCAGGCGGCAAAATAACAAGTGCGAGTAGACGTACCCCAAAAACAATGTGCATTGAAAAAAGAGCATGGCCGTCGTCCAAACGGCCGGACTTCCTCCAAACCAAGGCAAGATAAACTTGCTGATTAATGGCTGCACTTGGAAGAGAAGAAAAGCACTTATGAAAATCGTGAGAGCTAACAAATAGCCCAAAAACGAGTTCTCGGACGAGGTACGATCAGAACGTGGGGACATGAGAAACGCAACGGATGTCTACGGCAAAGTAATAGAGGAGAAGCCAATTTACAGATCTTGCCGCCGCAATACAACGTCGAAAGCTAGCAAATTCAGAAGTTCAAGCACCAATGCTCGTTCCGTCGCAGATATGCGGGAAATTGTCATGCGAGGGCTCTTGCTGCGCGAAGTGAAAATTGCCATTTACATAGGCGACGGCCAAGGCATGTGGGACCAATGCTTCGGCCAGGATCAATTCCGCTCGTCGCTGCGTGATTTTGGCTGTCATTTCTTGCTCTATGGCATGTGCCATCGCCAATCGCGATTCAGCCGCGGCAGTTGCTGTCTTCATGTCCGCTTCGGCCTGCGCGATCATCAAACTCGCTCCGATGTTGGTACCGACGCTTACATTAACGATGTCGATGGATACGATCGCAAAGGAGGTGTTTGCATCGAGTCCACGGTCGAGAACCTTTTTTGAGATCATGCTTGGAGTCTCAAGAACTAGCTTAAAGGATTCCGTCGAGCCGATCGCGCTAATGATCCCTTGTCCGACTCGTGCGATGATCGTTTTCTCGGTTGCGCCGCCGATCAGTTGATCGAGGTTCGTGCGCACCGTCACCCAGGCGCGAACAAAGAGCTCAATTCCATCTTTGGATACGCCGCTGATACTCGATTGACCTGAATCGGATGGGTCGGGGCAGTGAATGACTTTCGGCAAAACGGTCGTGCGTACCGAATCGACCAAGTCTCGACCGGCGAGATCGATCGACATAGCTCGGTCGAATCCCAACGGGAGATCCGCGTATTTGGCTGCGATCGTAGCAAGCACTACTTTGATGACATCGCCACCTGCCAGAGCATGCGCTTCCAATCGAGCGTTGCTCATCCCCGATCGGCTGTCGATTTCCAGTCCAGATTGTTTCCCCATGATCTTCGCGGTAACAATAGTTCGTGGATTGACGCCGCGCAACGACATGCCCACCAATTCGCGTAAGCTGACTTCGGCGCCGCAGGAATAAGCTTCCACCCAAAGCCGTCCGTAGATGTAGAACAGGGCGATGAATCCAATCGCGAAAGGCAACGCGATAAGACCGCAGACAAGACGCCAGTCCATTTCAATTCATCGATTCGCAGAAAACTATTGGCCTCGATCATTCCTTTGCGAAGCCGTAGAAATTCATGGTCGAATGAATATCGTTCGCACTAGGTCCGGCCAAAAGAAGACAGCTACAAGCACGCCTGGAATCTCCGGTACATCGAGAATAACAGATTGGGGGGGCCAAACAAGCTTGCCAGGGCCTAATTCCGCACAATTCGAGACTGAGTGGGAGGGTGAGGCTCCTGCCGAGCCAGTGGTGCAAAGGTTCATCTTTACCCACATCTTTAAACATCACAATCCAATTCCCTGGGGTTTTCGTACTCGTACTCCGCCCACAGGGCAGTACTCGTACTCGTACTCGATCGGATGGACAATCGAGTACGAGTACGAGTACCATTTCATTGAGTACGAGTACGAAATCTGTCTGGAAATGCGGGTAAAGATGAGGGTACAAAGGTTCGGCAGGAGCCTCACCTTCCCTTAAAACGAATTCGTTGGGCTTCGCTTATCTACTGCGTTTCTAAGACTCCGGTTTGAATGAGCTTTCGCGCATACGCTGCTAATTTGTTCAATTCGGTTTTTTCAGCGTCCTCAAGGAAAGCAGGATTCATTCCCTGCATGTACCTCAATGCGTGCCTCGGCCGCTGGTCATGCAGCCAAAGCTTAATCAGCTTTGTTTGGAGGGCAAAGCGATGTTCGTCGAACAATTCAATGTGCTTCTCGATGAGTGGCTCGGCTTTGGTGAGCTGCTTTTCTTTCAAATAATGCTGAATGACGGCGATGAGTTGCTTTTGGGTCCACCCAGCCCCAGGGTTGCTGATTGCGATCTTGGCTTGCAGAGCGACTGCCAAATCGCAATTCCCTTCGAGGATCGCTTGGTCGACTTGATCGGCCATCTTAGCTCTCACTTGCCCCTGATCGATCTTGGGTAGCGACGCCATCTCCTTGGCTTCGCGCTTTTTCTCACGCTCTTTGAGTTGCTTTTTGCCAACCTTCGAATCTTTGCCAGTTTTGTTGGTGTAGTGCGAAATGATGTCGAAACCTTCGCAATCCACGTACCCTTTCGTCAACATGTGGAAACCGACAGGGACACCCAAGAGGAATCCGATCAAGTGAAGGGCTTCGGTGCCGTACGAGCCACCGCTCAGAACGAAAAATAGACCGTTCATGAACAAGTAGATTGCACCGAACACCAGAATCGGGGCTTCGATCAAAAAGACACGGAAGCCAAGGAAGAAGAACGTTTCAAATGAATTGAGTGGGGCGAAGATCACCACCAACGCAAGCAGTGAAAATATGGCTCCTGAAGCTCCTAGCGAAGCACCGGACTGGAAAAACAAAAGCGTCTGTTCGGCAAACGATTGAAATACACCCATTCCTAGATACACGAGGGAAAACAACCACCAGCCAAGCTTGCCTTCTAGCAACAATCCAAACGACCAAAGAAAGATCATGTTGCCGATCAAGTGCATGATATCGGCATGCATGAACATGCATGTCAACCACTGCCATGGCCGAAGGCCTCGTCCGTAGTGCAGCAGAAGTTCCGATCGCCAATCAGAACCACCGCCGAAGATGGGACGCAACTGCTGCAAGAACTCTCGTACATCCTCGCCGTTCGCTTGCAAGTCCTCCGCTTGTTCCATTACCTCGAACTTTTCAAGTTTGTTTCCGTTTTTGTCTAGAAAATGATCAATGCCCTCGGAACTCGAAAGTCCAACACAAAATGCGAAGAAACAAAACACATTGATGACAATGAAAGTAACCGTCGCAATCGGATAATGGTAGATCGGGGCGTCGGTCGAGTACGGTATCAGCATGGAGCGGCACTTTCAGAAAATGAGGCGGCTCTAGAATAACCATTTTTGGGTTTTAAGTCCAATATTTAGGATTGGCGATGCAATTCGATGGTGTCTCGGAATTAACGATGGAGTACAACGAGTCGTCGATTACGAGCACGAGCACCGCGATGCTGAGCACGAGCACGAAGTAAGGCGAGAGCGAAGTCGAGTTTCGACCTTGAGCGAATCGACTTAGCCACAACAAAGAAGCGGCGGCATCCGACCGTCATTGAGAACGGTTTATTTCGGGTTCGTCCGTCAGCACTTCACGACAACTACGACCGCCTACGGATTCGACCAACATTTCCACTGCGGGTAGCCAGCTAATTTCCCCGTGAACATCAGCCACAACGAGCAACTTATTTTCAAACGACGCATAGCCTACTTCGAGAGGGAGGTTGTTGCGATTGGTCTTGGCCATACCGTAGGCTGGACCAAGGAGAATGTAAAGCTTTTGGCTCGGGACATGACGAACACGGATGGGCATTGTAGAGCACTTTCATGAATTACTTAGGCAGTATTGTTTCGCTGATAGATAGTCGGTCTTATCGCACGCTTCCTTCGCAGAGCGAAGGGCGACATTGTCGCTCGTCGCTCCGCGACGATTGCGTGCACACGACTGGGATTCTCGCTTACTATCGGGGCTTCATCGCCATGCCCGCTATCAATGACTACGGGCTGCACGATCGCCTAAAGGCTATACACCAGCGCACTCTACGTTCGCTTAAACATTTTGTCTAACTGTTCTCGCGAAAAGAACAAGGCGGTGGGGCGGCCGTGGGGGCAGTGGTGCGTGTCTTGGTAGCAGTGCCGTTGTTCTAGCAAAGCGGTGATCTCGTCTGGGCTAAGGCGATCCCCCGCTTTGACGGCCGCCTTGCAAGCGATCATGTTCATCAGCTCGTCGAGAAGGTCACGGGCGTCCGGCTTTTTGCCTCCTGCCATGAGTGGCTCGAGGACTTGACGGAGCATTTCGGCGGGCTGCATCTTCGCGAGCATGGCTGGATACGAAGTGACGAGCACGGTGTCGCCTCCGAATGGCTCGACTTCGATACCGATCTCGGCGAGCGTCTCACGGCTCTCGATTGCCGCTGCCGCTTCGTTGGCCGACAAGGTGACTGTCTCGGGGACCAGCAATCGCTGTCGCTCCAGTGACTTGGACATTACCTTGTTCTTGACCTGCTCATACAGAATTCGTTCGTGTAGAGCATGCTGGTCGATGAGCACCATACCGGCTTCGTCTTCGGTCACAAGGTACCGATTGTGAATTTGAAAACCAAGCTGCTTGTGAGAACCTGCGATCGAACTCGACGAAGCAAAGTGTTGCACCGGTGTTGTCGCGGCGGATGCGTTGGCTTCATGATCGGCGAGCCATGGATCCAGCGTTGCGGACTGTCCGCCACCGCCTGCGGGTTGAGCGTGTCGTTGCAATGCCAAGGCAGGCATGCCTAGATGGGATGGTTCGGGAGAATAGAACGGGTCATCCATTCGGGCCACGGGGCGAACGGCGGTTGGCAGGCTCGCTGAGCCGTAGCCCATGGCGCCTGATCCATCGAAAGGTCGGAAGTCAGGAACGGCGACGGCCGCATTCGACTTGGCCCAATGCAAAAGATTGGAGTCGCGGCCTTCGTTGGATACGTGATGTGCGGTTGCAATCGGGGCGAGATCGTCTGCTAGAGTCGGAGCCATGCTTGGCGAAGCCGTAGGTGTTCGCACTTTGGCGACTAGGTCGCTGTTGAGGAATTTGTGACGAAGACTATGGAGCAAACGGGTGTAAATGGCGCCGCTGTCTTCAAAGCGAACTTCGACCTTGGTTGGGTGAACATTGACGTCGACCGTCTTCGGATCGACTTGAACGTGGAGAAAACAGACCGGCATGCGACCGACCATCAGCAAGCCGCGGTACGCTTCTCCGAGGGCATGCTGAAGCGATTTGTCGCGGATGTATCGACCGTTCAAGAATAGATATTGCATGCGGTTGTTGCTCCGCGATACGCTAGGGTCGGTCACGTACCCATGAATGCCGACCCGCTCGTCGCGTTGATCGATGGCGATCAAGGAATCGGCAACTTCATCGCCAAAGAAAGCTCGAATCCGTTCGGACCAGCGTTCGGTCGGGAGCAAGTCGTGTAGAACGCGCTCGTTGTTGGTCAGGACCATGTGCACATGCGGGTACGCTAACGCGATGCGCGTGAAGGCTTCGGTGACGTGTCCCATTTCGGTTTGCGAAGTTTTCATGAACTTGCGGCGAACCGGCGTGTTGAAAAAGAGATGCCGAATTTCGATAGTGGTGCCGACGGGAGCCGAGCATGGACGAATAGGTTCCTTTTCGCCACCTTTGACGCAGAGTTCAAAACCGCTATCGCATTCTCGAGTTCGGCTTCGCAACGTCAGGTGGCTGATTTCAGCGATGGACGCTAAAGCTTCGCCGCGAAACCCGAGCGTCTTTACGTCGAACAGGTCGTCGCTCGATTGAAGTTTGCTGGTCGCATGTGGAGCAACCGCAAGGTCCAATTGATCGGAAGGAATGCCGCATCCATTATCGCTGATCCGGATGAGTTCTATGCCACCACCTTCGACGGAGAGTTCGACGTGCGTCGCGCCAGCATCGATGCTGTTCTCAAGCATTTCTTTGACCACGCTCGCGGGCCGTTCGATAACTTCCCCAGCAGCGATTTTGTTGACCAAACCGATTGGCAGTTGTCGTATGGTTGGCATGGCGGTTAAGGGTTGAAAGAGAGTGGGAAGTAGACGAAGTACAGAGGTTCAAGGTAACGTACGGAAGTCGGTTCGTGAAGTCAGGACCCAAGGCTAGCTAACGATGGCAAAAACCGAGATTCCCGACTACAATGGAGGGGAATTCCATTTGATGTCGACTCCAGTTCCGCTCTGCAAGAAGCCCCATTCGCGATGACTCAACGAAATTTCTCCCCCAAGAAGATGGGCTCGACAATTGCGATTCTCGTTTTAATCCCAATATTGACCAACCTTTCCATGGCGCAAGAATCCAAAGCTCCCCCGAAATCGGAGAGCGAAGTGCTTACTCAATTGTTCGAACCTCGCGAGTTTGTTGGGGCGAACAAAGTGCCGCTCAAGTACCGGTTGATGAAACCGATCAACTATCGTCCAGGAAAGAAGTATCCTCTGGTTTTGTTTTTGCACGGTGCAGGCGAACGAGGTGATGACAACATGGTTACGCTCAAGCATGGGGCGAAGGACTTTGCGGATGCCGCTCGTCGCGAGAAGTATCCATGTTATGTCGTAGTTCCACAATGTCCTAAAGATCAGAAATGGTCCGACGTGGATTGGTCCTTGGAAACAAGTTCACAGCCCGAGAACCCGAGCCCTTCTTTGGCGACGGTGAAGGAACTGCTTGACGAAATGGTCGAGACCGCTGGCGTGGACAAAAACCGTATTTATTTGACGGGGTTGTCGATGGGTGGCTATGGGACTTGGGATGCCATCGCCCGGTACGAAGGTTATTTTGCAGCAGCAGCGCCGATTTGTGGTGGCGGAGATCCAAAAATGGTGAGCAAGTTTTCTCGATTGCCAATTTGGTGCTTTCATGGCGATGCGGATACGGCGGTCAAAGTAGTCCGTTCGCGCGAGATGATGGATGCTCTCAAGGCGGTTGGTTCGCCGGCGAAGTACACCGAATATCCCGGAGTGGGCCACGACAGCTGGTCCGCAACCTATTCGAATCCAGAGTTCTATCAATGGTTGTTTGCTCAACAAAGGGCAGAAAACTGACCGTTGGTTTGAAAGCGTTTATGAGCCCGACATTTCTGCATACCAAACGATTTTGATGAAACCTTTACTGTTCCTTTTGGTCCCACTTTGTTTTCTGTTGATGCCCGTCAACCGTGGGCATTGTCAGTCGCACAAAATTACGAATTTTGATCGCGATATTGCACCGATCCTTCGGGGAAAATGCGATTCGTGTCACAACGGGGACAAGGCAAGAAATGGATTTGTTGTTTTAGATCGCGAAGCGTTTTTGGGATTTGTCGAACCTGGCAAAGTGGGTGACAGTTCCCTTTGGACCGAGTACTTGGTGCAGCCGTCCAGGGATAAGCAACCAGACAGTTTGGTCATGCCGCCTGACGGTCCTCTCCAAGCGTCAGAGCTGGCTTTGATTCGGCTTTGGATTGAGGAGGGAGCCGAGTGGCCAGTAGTAGCTCAGACAGCTGCCGAAATCCCGCCATCATTCATCCGAAGAGCATTTCTCGCGCTGGGCTATTTCCATCCAGCGATGGTTCATTTTCCGATTGCGCTTTTTATGGTGGGCGGCTTGTGCGCTTTTCTTTCTTACTTTCTTGGTCCGAAGTGCCAATCGACCGCTTTCCAATGTTTGGTTTTGGCAATGCTCGCCAGCGTGGTGACCGTCTTCATGGGCTGGGGCTTTGCCGAGACTAAGGGACACCCAGCTTGGTACAAGATGCCTTCCTCCAATGCCACGCATGATGAAATCATTTTGTTTTATCATCGTTGGTTAGGTACGCTGACGGCGCTGCTTGGAATAGCCTGTGTCATCTCGGGATTGATTGCGCGTCGAAACAAATCCAAGTCTTGGAATCATGGCTGGCGTATCGGTGCGATTTTGTTGGCGGCCCTGGTTGGCTTGGTGGGGCATCAAGGAGGTGAACTGGTTTACGGCGATATTTTTGCGAAGGCGATCGAACGACTGCTAAGATAACGAATTCTGGCCTGCCCCCCGCGCGGCTTACCATGGCCATCCTCGAAGGTGGTTTCTAGCCCCCTGGATAGATTCGTTTTTTGGTATAATAAGGGCTGGTTCCTAGAAATACAGACTTGTTATGGACGGAGGAACGGTCCGTAACCTAATTCAATTAGGCGATCTCATGCAAATCCTCTGCGCCGAAAATAGCCCGGTAACGTTCGCTGGTATTTCCATTTTGCTGGAAGTCGAGGGCTATGAGAACGTAGCGTTAGCGTCAAATTACGCTCAGATCAAAGAGAAACTTGCTTCGAAGCCTTATGATTTATTGATTGCTGAGTTAAGGTTTGAGGACGCGGAACTATTGGATGTCGCTGAAGAGCTTCATAGGATGTGGCCAGGTCTGAAGATCTTAGTTTACACCCATCACGACAATCCAACCTACCTCGCACGAGCTTCGGCCAACCGTATTTTCGATTTTGTTTTGAAAACAAGTAGCACCTCGAAATTGTTGCGATCGGTTGCGGAGTCGAAAACGGGAAGTGTTCCTGGAGAGTCATTGCTGAGTACTTCAACTCAGTTTCTAACAAGTCTGATTCAGCCAGCGAATCCCAACACTGCCCATTTGACCAAACGAGAAAACCAAATCTTGACCCATCTAGCGTTAGGGCTCAGCAACAAGGAAATTAGTAGCGTTTTGAGTATCAGTTTGGAGACGGTAAAGGAACATGTGCAAAATGTCTTGCGGAAGCTCAAAGCGAATGATCGGACGGAAGCTGCTGTTTGGGCCTTGAGAAAAGGGGTTCCAACGTTGAAGCTGGCTTGAGCCGGCGAAAATCTCAAAAAGTTTTGGGGAGCTCAGGGGTAGAGCGGCGGCAAGCGACTTCTAAGACATAATGACTGCTGCTGTACTGAGATTTGCCATGGATGTGCCGAAATCGGCGAGTATCGATTGGGCGCAGGCCCTTGAAACCAACCGTCGGTGGTTGGCAACGGTCGTTCATGCGCGTCTCTCGGATCATCAAGCGGCGGAAGATGTATTGCAGGAAGTTGCGCTCGCAGCGATTCGGCAGACGTCGAAGCCAACGGATCCGGCCAAGGTCGCGCCTTGGTTATACCGCATTGCCTTGCGAAAGGTGATCAATCATCACCGTTCGACAGGGCGCCGGCGAAAGCTCATCGATAGTGCGATTGCTACTGGCAGGGCTGTCGACCAAGTGAACGATCTTGGGCCAGGAGAGTGGTTGATGCAGATAGAGAGCAGGCAGAAAGTTGCCGAGATGATGGATCGTTTAGATCCCCAGGACCGGCAGATTTTGATGCTTAAGTATACAGAGGGTTGGGGGTACCAAGAGCTTTCTGAGCATCTTGGGATCACGATCAAGACAGTTGAGTATCGATTGGTGAAAGCAAGACGGGCGTTGAGAGCCCATTTGAATGCTGTGCAATAGAGTTAAGTAAAAATGATAACCCAAGAACAAATTCAGGCAATGGTAGATGGAGAGTGTTCCCACGAGATACGTGCCGCACTCCTTCGGCAAATGGACTCGGAGCCAGCGACATGGCGAACGCTGGCTTTGTCGTTGTTGGAGGAACAGGAGTGGGCGCGTCAATTCTCGGTGATGGCCAAGTGCGACTCAATGAAATCGCTGAGCACCGATTCGACCTGCGATCGTGAATCAAAGCAGAGCGTTTTGCCTGCCGATTCAACTTCGTCTTTGTCGCAACCGTTGGTAGCGCTTGCCGAGTCTTCTGGCGTGGACGGAGCGTCGCGTAGCCCGGCATGGCTATCCGTTTTGGCTGCGAGCTTATTGCTGGGGCTTGGTTTCTATGGAGGCTCCTATTTGCCTCGTTTTGGCGGACTGGACTCGCAAGCTACGACGGGAGAAATGGCGACTGTGTCGGCGAATCCAACCCGCGCAGATCGATCCGACTTGGCTGATAAGGATATGTCGGAAACCAATATGCGCATGCTGGTTTCGGGGCCGAACAAAGAGATGTCTGAGATTCCGATTTATGATGCGATGGACCATGACGTCTTCGTCGCGAAACAGGCTCTTGAAGTCGCAAGACTTAACCAGCAGCTTAGAAAAGAAGGGTTTGAACTCGATGTCAGGCCCGAGTATTACACTGGCAAGCTCCATGACGGTCGAAAGCTAATTGTACCTGTCAAGCATGTTGGTCTGAAACCCTACGGTTTGTAGGGTTTCTTATCGCTGGGGAATGTGTTGCCAGCTTGCTTTGACGAAATGGTTTGGGAATTGTATTGGTTCATTTGATCAAAAAGGAATGCAAAAATGAAAAAGCGTTTAGAGTGGTTTATTGTTCCGTGTGTTGCAACTATGTTTGCTGGCAACCCTGTGAATTTGCACGCCCAGGATACGCCCAAGGCGAAGCAAAGAGTCAATGTGGTTATCAATCATTCGCACGATGATGAGGCCAAGAACCTTCGTGACAAAGTTTCTAAAGAGTTAGATAACTCAGGCGTCTCGGAGGAGATCAAGGCACGTATCCTAAAGGATGTCGAAGAGGCCCTAACCAAAGTCCAGAAGAAATTAACCGTGAGATCGACGAAATCGGCCGATGAGGCCCAATCGGCCGTGGATAAGGGGGGCAAGTTTCGGGCAACGGAAGCTGGGGGCGTAGAGGACGCGCTTGCGGCGAGAGACCGAGCTCAGCGGATGCTAGATAACGTGGTACAGATGAATTCAGGCAACGGGTTCTCGACGCACTTTTTCGTTGACCCCAAAAATGACTCATACCGAATTGGTGTTCAGTGTATTCAGTCGGAAGTTGAGGATGGAGTCGATGAATCCGAGGCGAAAGAAGGGCTTGAGGTCAAGGCGGTGTTTGATGATTCTCCTGCCAAGAAAGCTGGGATCGAGGAGGGAGATGTTTTGTTGACTGTCGATGCGACCAAGATCAACAAGATCTCGGACCTAACCAATGCGTTGCAGGAAGCCGGCAAAAAAGAAAAGGAAGTTACGATCGAAGCCAAACGTGATGAGAAAGTGATGACTCTTACCGTCAAGCCAACCAAAATGAAATCATCGGATATCGGGTTGGAGAACATTCGACTGTCCCTGCCGACGGAAGGCTTCGTCGTTAACGATGAAGTTATGAAAACCGTTCAAGAACAGATGAAGAAGTTTGGGGCGCCAAATGCAGTGAGTTCATACCAAGTTTGGAGCATGAAGTCAGACTCCGAGGAATTGAAGAAGGACTTGGCGGAACTCAAATCCGAAATGGCGGAATTGAAAAAGATGATCAAAGAATTGGCTATCAAGAAGTCGGAATAGTCGTTTCCTAAAGTACAATGTTGCCTGATCGATTCATTGCGGCAAACGTACAAATGGAAGGCGCAGATGATCACATTGTTACTCGATGACAAAGACTTCGGAGCGGAACTTACGAGTTCCGTTTCGCGTTGAATCGAGCAATGTGGCTGGTACTGAAAAGTGCCGCATCGCGAAATCAGATGACGAAAAATTATGAGGTTCGGCCTGGCCAGTCTGTCGAGCTGCTCAAAGAGCTGCATATTCTGACTCGCGACGGCAAAATGAACCAGGACAGCCGTCGAAAGCTCAAGCAAGTCTATCACTTGCTCCAGTTCATTGAGCCTTTGATTCAAGAGCGGCAGGCGGAACAGGATCACGTGACGCTGGTCGATCATGGCGCAGGCAAATCCTATCTTGGATTCTTGCTTTATGATTCGTTTTTCAAGGGGACGGATCACCAAGGTTCGATTTGGGGTATTGAGACACGAGATGAGTTGGTCAGTCGCTCACAGGAATTGGCGTCCCGATTCGGTTTCAATGGAATGTCTTTCCTGAATCAGACCGTAGCGGAATCACTGGATTCCAATGTTTTGCCTGAGCGAATCGATATTGTTACGGCGTTGCATGCTTGCGATACAGCCACCGACGATGCCATCCGTTTCGCGCTCAACAAGCGGGCAAAACACGTCGTCCTGGTCCCGTGCTGTCAAGCCGAAGTAGCCAGCTTCTTGCGCAAGAACAAAACTCAATCGTTAGCAGATTCTGTTCTGCCTGAGCTATGGCGGCACCCATTGCATGCGCGAGAATTCGGTAGTCAACTTACGAACGTGCTTCGCTGCTTGCAATTGGAGGCGCATGGATACAAAGTCACCGTCACGGAATTGGTCGGTTGGGAACATTCGATGAAGAACGAGTTGATCGTTGCGACTTTCCAAAATCGCCGCCGCGAAGGAGCCGAGAGAAAACTAACGCAACTCTTGGAATCCGTCGGACTGACTGAAATGGCAAGTCGATTTCACTAGTGAGGGCATCCGATTGGAATCAGGAAAAAGGCAAATTCCTTACACACACGCATCGCTGATCCTCATTTTGAGTTGTAAAACGAAATTCAATGACTATTCTTATGAGCGAGGTCGCGCTCACAAAAATACCGTTCGATTTGTGTCCTTACCTTTATGACCATTGATTCCCCGCCGTCTCAAGTCGATCCGAAAAACGAATCTCCAGCAGTGCCTCGCCCCCGTCTTTTAATGGTTGCGTATTGTTTTTCTCCGTTTGGGTCGATGGAGGATCGAAACGGTTGGCAACGAGCCATGCTCGCGACACGAACAATGGACGTCACAGTTCTCTACGTTCCTAATGTTCCGGTTTCAGAACTAACCAGAAATATTCCGAAATGGGTGCCGCCCGATGCATTGGAACTTGTGCCGGTCAGCGAGAGCCGTATTTGCCAGTTTTTAAAGAAGCTCGATTTGACCTTTTATTTGACCTATCGACTATGGCATTGGAAAGTTTTTCAACGGGCCAAGGCACTTCACCAAGAGCGTCCGTTTTCAGGATCGCACTTGGTAACCCTTTGTGGTTTTCGCGAACCAGGCTACGTTTGGAAGATTGATATTCCGCACATTTGGGGGCCATTGGGTGGAACGCACAATTTCCCGAAGGCGTTTTTGAATTCGATCGCAACCTGGAGTCGTTGGAGAGAAAGACTTCGCAAATTAATCAACGGTTTTCAGCTGAATCAAAGTGGTCGAACCCGTCGCGCGATGCTTCAATCGGCTGCGGTAGTCGCTGCATCAACAGGCGCGCAATACGACCTTGAAACAGGATTTGGAATCCAATGTGATTTTGAGCTCGAAACAGGTATTGATCATCCAATTCTGGCAATACGCACGGCTAGGAATCCCGCTGAGCCTCTCCGGATATTATGGTCAGGGCGTCTACGTGAGTGGAAAGGGCTACCCATTTTACTGCATGCTCTTGCTTCTTTACCTAAGTCGGTCGCAGTACAAGTCCGAATTATTGGCAATGGTAGCAGCAAGTCCAATTGGATGAAGCTGGCGTCAAAACTGGGTGTCGAGAATCGTATTGAGTGGATACCATGGCCAACGTACGAAGAGACTTTGAAGTACTATGCGTGGGCCGAGGTTTTTGCATTTACTAGTCTTCGGGACACCTCTGGAACGGGACTGATGGAGGCCTTAGCTGCAGGCTGTCCTATTCTGGGTTTAGATCATCAGGGCGCAAAAGACGTCATGACGAGCGAATGCGCCATTCGCGTTTCCCCTGAGTGTTGGAAGTCCGCTGTTTCTGGCTTTAGGGATGGCATCGTTCGGCTTGCTGCGGACGCAAACGAATGGCTGAGGCTAAGCCACGGAGCATCCCATCGCGCAAATGCGTTCGTTTGGGATGGGCGTTCCGATTGCATTGAGGAGAGCTATCGGAAATTCATACTTGAACCGCAGAGAGCGGCCCCAAAAAAACTGTGAATCTAACGCCCCAAAACACTTGAAAACGTCTCAATCACTCGATCCGCATAAAGTTGATTCGAGAAAATACCAAACAAAGACTTAGAGATCGAATCAACCTGGTCGCGATTCTGACCAAGTGCAGCGTCTATTGAGTGGTATAGCGATTTTGAGTCCGCCAATTCAAACGCACCAAATCCCCCCGACTCCGTGACGACTTCGCTAACGGATGTTCCCGTGACAAAACAGACAGGCGTCCCCACGTAGTAAGCCTCGAGGGCTGGTAAACCGAATCCTTCGATTTCCGATGGAAGCAGTAGTGCTCGGGCCGAACCAACTGCTTCAACCAAGCTCTCCTCATCCAGTGGCGGGGTAATCGAGACGAATTTCAATTCACTCATCCTTTGCGTTCCATAGTCATCAAGGCTGCCAATCAATTTGAGTCGAGGCAATTCACGTCCTTCGCTTTGCAACTGCGACCACATGTTGAGCAATTGGTTGGTCTTTTTATGAGGAGCGGATGATGCTAGGTGAACAACTTCCTCTCGCTTTGGCCAACGGCGACCTCGGTGGACTTCCCAGGAACTGCTTTCGTACGTTACGTGAATCGCAGGTCGTTTAATCTTGTGCCGATCGCAAAACTGTTCAAGTTGCGACTTAGCGTTTTGGGAAACGGTCATCACGGAATCAAATCGTTGAAGACTATTCTTCATGACACCTATCCAGTACTGAAACGCACGTGGCGATCGAGTTGTGGGATAGTGATCAGCGTAGTGCTGTAGGATCGCATCATGCATTGTCCCCACCACGGGAACGGATGGTCGCGAGTAGAGGGAAAGGTATCCTTTCGGGTAATACCAAAGGTCGCTGGCGGGGCGAGCCAAGATGGGATGCAACATGTCACTGATGATGCGACCAATTGCATGGTCTGTTCGAAACGGCAATCGACGAGTCGGCTCCGTTCGCCCGACGGATCCGAACGAACTCTTCGATGAAATGAGCGTGAGTTGGAGCTCTTCGCGTTTGTTCAATTCGTCTAGTAGCGATCGCGTCATCGAAGTAATCCCGAGGCTCCGGTCGCGATGCGGATTTTGATCGGCGAGGTAGACAGCCACTCGAATTGGCAACTTATTGCTGCACGACTGCTTGTCCACATTATGGGCAGGAGCTGGGTTCATTTTTGACTCGCTATCATTGGCTCGGTGAGCATCGAAAAGCACAAGGTCATGACAACGAAAAGCGAGAAGTTCGGGAGCTTGAAAATCGATTCGGCAAGTCCATTGATGACTGCGTACGCAAATATCCCAAAGATGATTGCGAACTCGATCCTACCATGCCTAGCGTAGAGCTTAGTAGCTTCCACAAAGGCGCAGAGCATTGTCAAAAGAGCCAGCGTCAAACCGACGATTCCACCATCCAAAAGAACATCCAAATACAAATTGTGCGCATGCGGAATTTCCCACCGAAAGGTTGCGCTCAAATACTCAACTTTCTTTGCATCCCAAAAGGCCAGGTAACCGTACCCCAATATCGGCTTCTTTTCAACAGAGGTGAGTAGCTCTTCCCAAAGAGGAAGACGTCCCGATAGACTTGAAACATCGTCTTCGCGGCCCATCGTCGCAACCTTGCCGAGTGCGCCGGTACTGCTTTGAGTTATCATCGTTGATGCCGCAAGACCCAAGCTGGCAAAGGCTAGAAGTCCGGAAATGAGCAAGATACGGTTAGAACCACGAATGACTAACATCTGGGTTATCAACAGGCTCAATAGAAGTCCAGCTAGTGTTGTTCTTGATCTTGTATACCAAACAACCAACATCCCAAACGCGAAAACCGCCATCCCGATAAAGTTCCCCCATCCAAACTTGGAAAGAAACATCCTCGATACAAGACAAAGTAGAGATGCAAAAATCGCTTCGGTATTTGGGTGGGTTGTGCCCATGAACCGGTAGTTCGCGCCAGGACGAAAGTACCCATACCGGAGTTCTGCAGCGACGCCGATTAAAATGAACGCGATGCAGGAATAGCATATGATTGTCAATATTTCCCGAAGCCGGAATGCCATGGCAATCCCAGCTCCACCGATTGCCAAGGTGCCTAGAACTGACAACTTGAAGATGGATTGCGATGGCTTTGCGCTCCACATGACGCTCGCGCACAAGAACATCGCGACAGCCACAAGACACAAAAAAAGTGGCGCAGAACTACGAATTCGCGTTTTCGGCGCAAACAAAAAGCAAACACAGCCCCAAAAGGCGAATACTAGCCGAAAGCTGGTCGATAGGGGATTCACGGCGTTGATTCGATCGGCCGTAATATTCTCATCGCCACTGGTGTAGTCCACAGCGTTTGTGTTGGCGATCTTGCTTGCATTCCAACCGTGATCAATGTTGAAATAGCAAAGGATGATGACAAAAACGGTTATCAATGCAAATTGACCAAGAAACCGATCTTCTACATTTTCTTCCATTTGTTTCGGATTACTACTCGCGATGACCATTTACGTTCGCTCCGTTTCGCTTGACACCATTTCGCATGGCACCGAAAAATCCGTTGTGTCGTTCGTGTCGATTTCCGCGACATAGGTGCGTACGCCGTCGGCCAGCTTTACAGCCGTAACAATTGTCACCGCTAAGCCTCCCAAAATCATTGCATAAGCTGCGCCATTGAGGCCTTGATTTGGTATTAGCACCAATGCAGAAACGATCGAAACGAGACAATAAGATACCTCTCCCAAGAAAAAGTCCTTTGATTTCTTTAGAGCAGCTAAGCCATTGGCGAGCATTGTCGAGATACTTATAACAAGAGTCGAAACGCTCAGTAAAAAAGTCAAAAAACCAAATCCTACGTACTGAGTGCCGAGAATTGCAAGCAAGTTATTTCCGAAGAAGAAAAAGCAAATCGAAATGCAAAACAGACCTACGCAAATAACTCCTGTCGATTCCACGATTGCATTGAGCAAGCCTCGAATTCCATTCTTCTGAAGTTCAAGAATGGTCCGAGGCTGAAACAGATTGTTGGCCCCCTGCACGAACATGAGAGAAACACCAACCAGACTTGTGCAAGCTCCGAAAACTCCATTCCCGGTATCACCTTCGAAAGTAAAAATGAGCCATGGAATGACCACGACTGGTGCAATACCAAAAACTCTAGCTACAACCAACCAGCGAGCGTAATTCCAATTGTGGTGCCAGTCCAATGCCACCGCTTCATTGTTTATGGCATAGGTACTCCGAGTCATCCATAGCCAAGCGGCGATTGGCAAAAGGCAACCGAAAGCAAGAACTAGATTTGCTACGAAAATCGAGAACACTTCTGTACGTATCAAAACAACGAGACCTATCAATTGTGACAGGACGACTACAACGTCTAAAAGCAACAATCGAAAGATCGCAAAATCCGTAAAGGATACATATCTCATTTGATCGCGGCCGAGAGTAGACCATAGAGCCAGGGCGAGACTTAGACCAAACAAAAAGTGGCCGCCGTCGAATCCCATCATTCGAACCGCGACTGCCCCAGCACAAACAAGTAAAGTCGAAGCAGTAGAAAAAATCGCTTGATGCGCAAGCGTGCTACCGCGGAAGCTAGTCCGGTTAAATGTAGGGCGGAACGTGAAGGCCAAAAAAGGCGCGGCAATCATCCGTTCCTGAATGGTTCTCAAGAATGCGATGATTGTCCATGCAAGCGAGAAAACACCAAAGTCAGCGTCAGAGCAATTGCGACAGATCAACATCGTCGACAAAAACGTTCCTGCGCTTACGACAATTTGGTCCGCAATTGCGAGAAAACCGTTTTTTAGCCTCTTTGATCCTTCTCCCATCGTAGCCTAATTGCGAAGGAGTTTGGGAGTGAAAATCGTTTGTCGACTAAGAATGGTTCCGGCTACTTTTACTCCGTCACTGATCAATCGCTGAACACTTTGTGCTGCCGATGTACGACTCACGAAATCGGACCGGACCGATACCAAAGCCATGTCGGCTTGTCTCGCAATCATTAGTCCGTGTCGCAAATCGTCAATTTGTGGTAGATCGACGAGGATCATCGCATACCGCTCGCGAGCCCATTGAAACAGTTCTTCGCAGTTTTCGGAAATGACACGTGCCGAATTGAGATGGCTCGGCGCCCCCGAAGGCATGATGTCAAGCGATTCCACGTTCGTTGGGAAAATGGCTTCGTTAGGAGGCACATCACCGATCATGACATCCACCAAGCCTGTTGTTGTTTTGTGGCGAAATATTCGATGTTGTCTTGGAGCCGAAATATTCGCATCGACCATGAGTACTGGTCCCAAGTGATTTTTGGCTGCTAGGACGGCTAGATTTGCTAGAAGCGTGCTTATTCCAGTTCCCCGAGAACAACTGGTCATGGCAATGATCTGCCCTTGATCGCTCTTATTCTCTAGACGTGCCTTGATTCGCCAGAGAAGCGTGTCGATCTCGGACAAACTACCCGCCCCACGCTCTCTTTTTACTCCAGAGCCGTCAGCTTTATTAGGCTTCGTTTCGATTTTTGAATTCATCGTTGATGACTTTGCAGAAAGTGAGTGAGATTAGCGGGCAAGAATTCGTTTGTGCTCGACAGAATCAGGAATAGTCGCAAGAACCGGAAGTTCTAAGAGACTTGAGAGATCGCTTTCGGTACGAATTCGATCGTTCAATTTTTCGCTCAAGAATATCAAAGTAATGACACTAGCAAAGCTCAACATAGCTCCTGCTACAAGCACTAGTAACTTCGACGGAGTTACCGGTCGCTCAGCAATCGTGGCCCTTTGAGCAACGCTTACGCTAGAAATCCTTTCATTCTCAAGAGCTTCATCCGAACGTGCCTGCTCCAAACTGTTGGTGTACTGCAAGTACTTGTCGCGTGCGATTTGTTCTTCGTGTTCCAACTGCGTCAATACGATCGCTTGACGATTGAAATCTTCGAGCGTTCTCAGCGTTTCGGCATGCTGAGACACTAACTCCTGCTGCCTTGCAACCGAACCTGCCACGATACTATCTTGTTGGCGCAACTCTAAGGATAGAGTTCGATAGATGGGGTTAATGTCATCCACGGTTTCGTTGCGATCACTCTCTTGAGCGTCGACCATCCTTTGAGCCTCTTCCACCTGTTTATTCGTTGCAATCAATTGAGGATGGTTTGCAGCAAGCCTGGACTTGAGGTCCATCATTCGAATTTGGCTGGTGTAGAGTTCCTTTCGCAAAAGGTCTGCACCAGAGTTTGGGACACTCTTCTTGGAAGAAGTCTCTCGTTCTGGAAGCGAAGCCAGTTGAGTCCTCAAGTCTTCTGACTTGGCACGACTTGTAATTAGGTTTTGGGTGTTCTGGATTTTCTCGAGTTCAATCGATTGCAATCGATTTTCCAGAGAGATTCGCCTACCTTCGATCGAAGTGATAGCGAACTCGTTTTTGGTGTTTTTCACTTTTTCCTGCGCACTGGAATACTTTTCCAACAACATGTCCCTCTGTTCCATAAGAAAGTTCCCAGACTGTCGATTGCGGTGAATTCGAAGATGTTCCGCTTGATAAATCTCGATCAACGTGTCCAACACTTTCTGTGCGGCTTTGGGAGATTTTGCGTCATACGTTGCTGACAACACCATCGAATTACGCTCAGCTCCCACCTTTAAGCTACCTTCAATTTCGATCACAGCTTCCTCTCTCGCAGAGACTGGGTCGATCGATTTCAAAGCACCAAGCACCTTCCCGACAGAGTCCTTAATTTGAGTCAAGATCACATTCTTTGACTCGGGGGCCTCGTCTCCTGCTTCCACTCCACTTAACACATATTCTGGACTGAGCTTATCAACAACTTGGGAAATTACGCCTCGACTGGCAACAACCTGCAAAGCGGACTTCACCTCTTCGTCACGATTGCTTTGGATCAGCCCCGTCGACGAACCCATAGTTGCCGTCGGGTCGATTCCCAAGCTCTCCCGTCCAACTTGAAGATAGAGCTTAGCCTCGGAACGATACTGGCGTGGAAAAAAAAGGATCACTGCCATCGTTATGGCCATGACAACCATCGGTACCAAGATGATTTTTAGTTTATGCCGAAACACTATTTCGAGCACTTCAGCTTTGCTGATCATTCCAGTCATGGATAATTCCTTTGAGACTCATCTCGTTCGGCCCGGTCAACATGGGTTCTACCTAAGGACCGATTGTAGTTGAATTGGTAGAAACAGCAACGAAAGACTGGACTTTCGCACGTTTCACAGATTTGCCCCCGACTTATTCCATACAGATGGTAAAGCCCGTCGAAATCGCCGGTAACAAAACTGTCTCGACTTGGGCAAAGCCATTTGACACAGCCGACAGAAGTAGCAGGCACGCTCCGTCGTGCCGTCCGCAGGTGCTCATTTACTATGATTTCAGGTGAACGGCGCATGGAATGTGCGTACTACTTTGACTTTTGTCCCCTGTGTCCAAATGGTGGGATGTGGCTGGCCACTCTCAGCGAGGGGCGATCGTCATCATTTTGAGTGCTTCAGCAAGACGAGCAGAGGAGTTCTCCTCAACAAAGGTTTTAGCACTCTCGAGATTCAGTTTGCATTCTGATCGATCATCCAAGAATGCGCGAATCCCTTTCGCGATTTCATCGGGTTTGGTTGTGTCAACGGTGAGTCCAAGCTGTCGATTGCGAACGATCTCACCCATCAATCCATGGTCGGATGACAATACCGGGCGTTGCGCTAACGCCGATCGGATCAGCGCCGAACTTCCCCCCATGTGATTTTGGTAAGTTGTCAAAGTTACGTCAGAGAGTTCATAGTATTTTTGAACGTCTTCCTCGGGAACAAAGTCGTTTCGGAGAACCACCTGGACTTGAGAATTGTTTTTCGTCTGCTCCAACAATGCCATGATCTCTTGCTTCTGACTGATGTGCAATTCACCAACAAGCAGCACGCACACCTGTTTCGCCTCAGATTCGCTTAGTGTTTGGATGGCTTCTAAAAGCTCCCGCACCCCTTTCCGACGATCGAGAATGCCAACCAAACAAAAGATCTTGCGCGATGAATCGATGCCGAGCTCCGATCGCATGGATTCCAATTCGGTTGTCGTCACTGGAAAGGTAGCAAAGGAGTCCGGCAGAAACTCAATCGACGCTTTTGGCCTGAAGTGTTCCTTCATGAACTCCACAGCAAAGTTATCCAAACAATAAACTCTCGCAAGTTTCGCAATTTTCAGAACGCGTTTCATTAGCAGTTTTTTCCGCCACGCACGAAACCGCTCCTTCCACGGTGGATGGTAGTTGCCCAATAACTGATAGTGGAATGTCGGCCTAAAATAAATCATCGAGAATGGGCACGGCGATTGTTGGCCAATCAACATTGGCAACTGAAAGTAGTCCGAAAACATCACAAATCCGTGATCGGATCTGAGCGATTTCGAGTATTTGCAAAACAATGCCCACGCTCGGAAATATCGCAAATAAGAAATGGACTCCATGCGATCATCTTCAGCTTGGGTAAGCGAGTGAATGCGAATGCCGTGACTCGATAGACTCTGAACGTATTTCGTTTCATCCGGATGCAGCTCGAAAAACTTGTGACTCACCAAAAAATCAAGATGGCCTTGAATATTGTGTTCTGCCCAAGTTTTGGCGAAATTGCGAACATAGCTTGGATGGTGCCCTCGAATATCAATATCTATCGCTAAAACGCGAAAAGTCTCCTTCGAATTGCGGTCTGTCGTTGCAGAAGTTTTGGCGGTTTCTAACATGGAATCGAACTTCAGGAACTCGTCGGAGTGTTTTTCTCAAATGATACTAATTGCTATGCGCAGCAACTCAATTTGATCCGTCTGTCTTTGCCAAATAAATCAGCATTTTTGGTCTTGCAAATCCTGAACGCGGCGATGAAATCGCTGTAACTGCTACAATCGCCATGAATGTCACATGTGGCCCGCTCTAAAACAACGCGAGTCCAACGGACCAAGGGAAACAACAGCCGCTCAATAAAAGCCCCCGCTCGATTAAAGTCTCAGAGCAATTCTGGTTCAGCAAAATCGACCGAACGAATCGGACATCTCGCCAAGTACATTGGCGACCACGTGGTTGAGTCGGTTCGGCTGGCAACGCCAAGCCCAGTTTCCGGTGGCGATGCCTGGCGTGTTCATACGAGCGGCCGCAGGGAGCCCAAGCAGGTCTTGGACCGGTGCAATTGCGACACATGCTACCGAGCTCCAAATCGCGCGCATCATCCCAAGATGAATTTGGCTCGGCTCGCAATGCAAATAACGCAACGCAAAGGCTTTCTCGGCATCGATCTCGTTCTGACTGCGTGTGCTGCCCTCGCCGGCCTGGCTATTGAACCAGCCAACCGTCGTGTCGTTGTCGTGCGTACCGGTATAGGCGATGCAATGGACCGGATAGTTGTGCGGCAGATCAAGCGAGCTACTTGTTCCACCACCGAAACCAAATTGAATGATCTTCATGCCCGGAAATCCAAACCGGTCTCGTAGCCCTCGCACTTCGTCGGTAATGAACCCCAAGTCCTCAGCGATAACAGGCAACCTTTCACCTAATGCTCGCTGCAACGCATGAAAGAAATCGTCGTTCGGGCCCGATTGCCATTGCCCGATTCTCGCGTCCGGCATCTGGGCTGGGATCTCCCAATACGCCTCAAACCCGCGAAAATGATCGATCCTGAGCATATCGCACAACTGCAACATCCGCTTGAATCGTCGAACCCACCAGTCGTATCCCGTTTGGCGATGCTCATGCCATCGATACAACGGATTGCCCCAACGCTGTCCTAGTACCGCAAAGTAATCGGGCGGCACTCCAGCCACTACCGTTGGGTTTCCATTCGCATCCAACTCGAATAGCTCTTGCTTCGACCAAACATCGGAACTATCCATCGCTACGAAAATCGGGATGTCACCAATAATACCAACCCCATTTTCAACACCGTAACGACGCAGTTCCTGCCACTGTCGCTCAAACAAAAACTGGATGAACGCCTCGAAGTCACAGGCAACTCGCAGCTTCTCCGACCATGCCTTCAACGCATGCGGTTCACGTCGCTTCAAAGATTCTTCCCAATCGGTCCAGGCTTGATCACCATGAAAATTCTTGCAAGCGGTAAACAAACAATGCTCTCCAAGCCAGTCCGCTTGAGCATGCCGGAACTCTTCCAGTTGAGGCTGCAGGTCCGTACGATGATTCTGATACCGGCGAAACGCGATTCGCAACAACTCCATCCGTTTGCTGGACGACGTCTCAAAATCAGCGCTGCCAATCTCCCCTTCTTGAACACCTGCACGACAAGCTTCCTGCCAGTCTTCTTGCCGCAGCAACCCATCGCGCACCAACAACGCGGGGCTGATCAAAAGCGGATTGCCAGCAAACGATGAGGGCGATTGGTAGGGTGAAAATCCGTAGCCCGTTGGACCGGTCGGCAATATCTGCCACCATCGCTGTCCTGCTTGCTTCAAAAAGCGAACGAACTCATATGCCGAAGGGCCTAGATCGCCCGAACCGATATCGCCTACGCTCCACGGGCCATCGGTCCCAGGAAAACCATTGATTTCGCTTCCAGGATGACGTGCTGGCAATGAGGTGAAATGAAGGAGCAGACCGCTTGCGCGTGCGAACAATGACATAGCTCACTCAGTCGAAATTTTTAGTACGAGTATCGGAAATGAAACAAAAACAAATCGACCCGCAAGTTGTCACTCTATGTCAAACGTCTAACTGCCCAATTCAAAATCGCTTGTCCGCTCACCATAATCCATCCTTGCCCCGCAGACCTGCGGGGCTTTCGCAATCGTGGCGAACTAGAAATCGCAATTGCCCGGCGAACGTGGGAACGGAATCACGTCGCGAATGTTGGCCATGCCCGTAGTGTACTGCACCATGCGTTCCAACCCCAAACCGAAACCAGCATGCGGAACAGTACCAAACCGACGCAAATCCAAATACCACCAATAGTCTTCGGCCTTGAGCCCAGATGCAACCATCCGCTCGGTCAACACATCCAAACGTTCTTCACGTTGGCTACCGCCGATGATCTCTCCAACACCAGGTACAAGCACGTCCATGGCGGCGACCGTTTTACCATCATCGTTCAACCGCATGTAGAACGATTTGATCTCCTTCGGATAGTTGTAAAGAATCACCGGGCCCTGAATATGCTTTTCCGTGATGAATCGTTCATGTTCGGCTTGCAAGTCCACGCCCCATGCCACTGGGTATTCGAACTTCTCTCCGCTCTTGATCAAGATGTCGACCGCTTCGGTGTACGACATTCGAGTAAAGGGTTTATCGAGAACCAGTTGCAAAGCTGCGGTCACGCCCGGCTGAATTCGCTTCTCGAAGAAATCCATGTCTTCAGGGCAATGGGTAAGCACCTCTTTGATCATGTGCTTCAAGTAACGCTCGGCCAACGTCATGTTGTCGGTAAGCTCGAAAAACGCCATTTCTGGCTCGATCATCCAGAACTCGGAAAGGTGCCGCGATGTGTTTGAGTTCTCCGCGCGAAACGTTGGTCCAAACGTGTAGATCTTTCCCAGGGCCGTCGCGTAAGTTTCCCCTTCGAGCTGTCCACTCACGGTCAGGTAGGAAGACTTGCCGAAGAAATCTTGGCTCATGTCGACTTTGCCATCCGTCATGGGGAGCTTGTCAAGCGGCAACGTGGTCACACGAAACATTTGGCCGGCACCTTCGCAGTCACTATCTGTGATGATCGGCGTATGAACGTAAAAGAAGCCATCGTTTTGAAAGAACTCATGCGTGGCAAAGCTCAAGCGATTGCGGACGCGAGCTACAGCACCAAACGTATTCGTCCTAGGTCGCAAGTGAGCCCATTCTCTGAGCTTTTCGAACGAGTGCTGCTTCTTTTGCAACGGATAGTCTGTGGCGCTGGCAACACCGGTAATTCGAACTTCGCTCGCGAACATCTCTGTCGCTTGCCCTTGACCGGCACTGGCTTTGATCTCACCGGAAATGATAACGCTACTGCCAACCGAAAGAGAAGTGATCTCGCTGGCATAGTTCGGCAAACTACCGTCCGCGATCACTTGCAAATTGCCAAAACAGCTACCATCGTTGACTTCGATGAAACTAAAACCACCCTTGCTATCGCGTCGCGTGCGCACCCAACCGCGAACCTGGACGGTTTGCCCGATCGATTCCGCTTTGCGAGACTCTTTGATGGAAATCCAAGTTGTTGTCATGATGCAAACCTTTGCCAAATGTCTACTTGCTAATTTCAAAAATCGAGTCGCAGACGCTAGCTGCTCTCTACAAACACCTTTTCGCCCCAACTAGCGTCAAGGGGCAACCACAAGCTACTGCTTTTCGCGAGCTTTGCGGGCAGCGATGAACGACTGAACGCACATGCCGACGAAAACAAAACACAAAATCGTCATCGCCCAAATCATCGCGGCAGCCAGCGGCAGAATCTCTTTTCCTTGGAAAACCAAGCGAACGACTTGGCTTACCCCTTGGAACAGGGCGAGCAAACCTCCGAGGAGTGCGAGAGTTACGGCGGCGTGCATCACATGCATTCGAGCACCCGCATTCTTGGCTGCGATGACTCCCAAGACAATCAGCGGCAACCCGACAACGGAAGGAATCAGCCAAGAGAACGACTTGAATTCCCCTCGCATATAAAAAACACCAGCAACCGCC
Source organism: Pirellula sp. (assembly GCA_031424235.1). Lineage (GTDB taxonomy): Bacteria > Planctomycetota > Planctomycetia > Pirellulales > Pirellulaceae > JBKCUI01. Next base: position 14,454 of record JANPHB010000267.1, on the reverse strand, counting down.
GCGGAAAGCGCACAGAGCAGCAAACCGAAGATAACCGTAACTTTAGGCATATGGGACAAACCTTGTTTGTGATTTCGAGCCCCCTTGGGGCCTATTTTGTAGCGGAATGTTGACTATGGTTTTGGTCGGACGTAAAGTAAACGAAGCGTGAAAAGTGCGAAATGGACCTCGTTTTATCCGATTTCTTCCGGTGCAGTTATGGCTGACTATGGCTTCCTCGTTCCAACTGGTGGTGGCGAAGATATTCCGCTGAAAAAAGAACGCATCGTGATCGGGCGTCGAGAGAACTGCGATATTGTCCTGCGTTTCGCCAATGTGTCTGGTCAACACTGCCGTATGACTCTCGAACAAGGATATTGGTTCATCAAGGATTTGGAAAGCCGAAATGGGACCAAGGTGAACGGCTATCGGGTAACCCGAAAACGCCTTGACCCCGGTGTAATCCTTACAATCGCTAAACACCAGTACGAGATCCGCTACAATCCAGAAGATCTCGGGGCCATGGGGCCACCGCCCGCCGACGATGATCAAATCGACATGTCGCTGCGTTCGTCCCTCATGGAACGAGCCGGCCTTGAAAAACGCAAGGATAAAGAAAGCGGTGCCAATCTCAAGGACGAAGAGTAAAGCGATTGTCTCAATCGCTTTGCTTGCACGACATTTCAGATTTTGAGAAAAATGCCTTGAGTGATCGAGCTACTCATATTCGGTGAATGGCACATAGCATGTGCCTACTACTTTGACTTCAGGCTTCACTCGTAGGTTTTGATCTGGCAAGCGGTAGTAAGCGATGAGCAATTGTCCCTCACACGAAACGCTCGACGTTTTCTTAGCGAACGGACTTGGCGAATCCGATCTTGGGGCGTTCGTCGATCATCTTGAGAATTGCACCGAATGCCAACTTGAATTGGATGCCAAGCTTCCAAGAATTCATGAATAGTTAGCAATCGACAACTGATGTGAGTCGGTTGAATCGGATCCAATTGAGTGAACGCGACGAGCTTGCTTCGTTTGAAAGAGGCATTCGATCCGGAGTTATTAGAAAAGGCGATGTCCAGTGTGCGAAATCGTGTAAACGAGAATAGATGGCTGGCTTGGTACTGGACGGCGTTCAAACAACGAGAGAATAGTAATATTGCAAAAGAATGTAGATTCCCACCGCCAAATCGTACCGTACGCGTTCGTCCCGTTTCAAGACAAGGACATTGCCGAGCTATTCGCGGTCTGGTGGCGAGCCACCTCTCGTGGCAAGCAGTGTATTCTCGATGCAATCCGACGCACAGCAATGGTACCCGGCGTGATCCGGCCGTCCCCTGTCTCTGGCCTTTTGAGGTCCAAACGTAAACAAAATTGGAAAATGCAGCCAACCCTCGGTTTCGACTTCCCGATAGTCGGACTAGAAAACGATCTGTTCCGTCTGGAAACTCAGGTTAGCCAATGCTTTGTAGAGTCGAACGATTGTCCTCAATCGTTCATCAGCGGAATTCAGGGCTACGCGAAAACCGTCGTTGTTCGTGCGGTTCGTCGGGTCGTTCGTGTTGCGGTTCGCCGTCCGTCAATTCGGCGGGGGTGGCACTGGTGATTGAAGAGACTTCGCCTACGAACTACGTCTTGGGAATGAGCAGCGACTCCGCCTCCCGCCGCAGAACCTGTACCTCCAGCCAGTTGTTCCCGCCTGACCATTTAGCCAAGCCAAATGGGGTACCTTACGAATGTGCTTACCTGAATTACAGAACAAAGGCGGCTTGCCTAGCCTGATGACTTGTAGGCGTCGACCGTCGATCAATCGCGTCGGGGGCTGAGCATCGTATCGACTGACCCGATAGCGGTAGCAAGTCTTTGTTCATAAGAACCTTGGATCTGTACTATCCGAACTGCTGGGTCGCTTTGATTGAGGTTCGTGAGTTGCTCAGCGAATCGATCATGCATCCAGTTTCGAATATGTTGCCCGTCACGAAAACCATCTTGAACAAATGGGACATCGGGGGCTGTAAGTAAGTAGAGATCTGTCTTGGATTGCTGGCCAATGCAATCGACGAGAGGATGACGAGCATGAAAGTACCTTTCGTACCACGTCCCCGTCGCATACGCATTAGTGTCGCAAACAAGTATCCGATTAGACTGTCTCGCCGCCAGATTCTCGCGACGTTGTTGCTCCAGAGCGATGTGAATGAACTCTTCCCTGCTCCAGCTCGGTGAAGTTTCCGAACTCGTTAACCTCGATACTTTCTCTTCCCAATGTTCGCGTCCATACTCAGGAACCCAAACGGTTTGAAAATGATCGGCAAGTTGCTGCGCTAGCGTGGTTTTGCCAGTTGACTCAGCGCCGATTAAAACCACACGTTTAACGAACCAAGCTCGAACGCAGGGCTCCAAATGGTCGAGATAGTAGAGTGGGTTGGCTCGGATCTGAGTTCCAGATATTGGCACCGTCGTGCGCAAGTGATCCACCATGACGTGGCGTGAGCCCATTAGCGACGCATACATCGGTCCGTAATTTTCACTTGAAAAAACAATGTCAGGTGAACGTCCTAAGTACTTAAGCGTAAAGTCAGCCCATTGCTGCGAATCGTCCTCCAGTTCGTCAGCAACCAAGCGCACGTCGCAATCAGGATGGATCTCACGTAACCAAGCATGACGCACTTCGCCTGGAATCGTTTGAGAAGGATGAGCAGCAAGCATGACAATTAGTTCATCCACTTGTTTTCGTGCGAAGTCAATGAGATGTTTGTGGCCACGGTGCGGCGGATAGAACTTTCCAACCACAAATCCTAACGTCATGTTAGGCTGTCCTTTCTTTGGGGCAAATCTGAAGCCGCGTCCCAAGATCGATGCCATTGCTTCCAACCGATAAACGCCATGCAAAGGAAAATCGCGTAAAGGATTGCTGTTAAGTAAAGTCCTTTGGAAATGTAGAGCGGTACGTAAATCGCATCAACCACGATCCACCCCAGCCAGTTTTCCAACTGTTTGCGGTTTAGCATCCACTGCGAAGCAAGACTGAGCGATGTCGTCAACGCATCCCAGAATGACGCCGAGCCACCTAGATAATGAAGGGTCTGCCAAAGGCACAATGTGCTGCCAACAACGAACAAGCATAGCCAGGCAGATTCAGCACTTCCAATGCGGCTTAGGCTTAGCGGCGTATGATTCTTGCCTCCGCGAAGCCATAGCGTCCAGCCCACGATTCCCAAAACAAAATACACAACTTGAAGCCCCGCATCGGCAAACAATCGCGAGTGATAGAACACAACACTAAACGTAGCCACGTTCAGTAACCCGATGGGGAAATTCCAGACGTTTTCCCTTACCACAAGCCAGACGCAAAGAGCTCCAGTAACAAATGAGACGGCCTCTAATACAGTTGTCAATTCAAGCGACAGGGCCATTGCCGCGACAAGGGTTGTTGCGCCCGTCAGGACAGCAAGGAACGTCTGACTTTTTTCTGACTGCAAATGATCAATAGTTTTAGCCAACGTTGCCCTAGGGAGGTTTAGAAATCCTGTGAAAAGTTACGTGATTTGCCATGCGCAAGCGCGCGACAGTTGCAGTATATCATGAATTTGTTAGCCGTTTCTTTAAATCCAACTTGCTCCGGTTTGACACGCGGGAGCATCGAGAAACGTCGGCATCGTTCCAATACTCCAAAATCGCCAGTTGCTTGTCGTAGGTTGGAGGGTTGGTCACGACCTTGTTTTGCCTAGCGTGATGAAATACGAGCTTGCCGCACGTAGCATTTGATGGTATGTGCGATTCAGTCCATTCGAGCGAACTTACCCAAGCCGATTTGTATCGAACGTCTGGTAAACGAACTGAACATGAGTGTGTCGAGCTTTCATGCTCACTTCAAATCCGCAATAGCAATGAGCCATAGCAGTTTTAAAAGCTGCTTCGACAACAAGAACCTCTTTGATCTCTGAGCAAGGACAAAAATGCAGACGATTGCTGAAGAAGTATCGCTACTCCACTTTTTTACGCTTCGATTTTTGTCTCGATAGGGTCGCCCACAATGCCTCGGCTGGGCCACGATTGAAGCGACGAAACCATTGCGCAGTCAGAGGAACGGCGAAAATAGCATAGCCTGCGAAGGCCAAAAGCCCGACGCTCACCGACCACTCTTCATGTCCAAGTAGTGCTTTCAGCGGGACGTAGACAAGGCACAAGTGCAACAGATAGTGCGTGAGCGAAGAGCGGCCAAGAAGTGCAAGCCAACGGACTGGAGCAGGCAAATCACCCAGTTGATTTACTGAACAACACCATGATAATCCTGAGATAATCGCGATTGCGCAGCTGCCTTGGGTAAGAACGAATGGTAACGAGGTGGGCAACCATGTGTTCGAAAAATACGGCCCAAACGCTCCGAGAGCGTCGGTGTTCGATCCAATCCAAATCGTGTATGCTTGTGAAAGACACGCTATTGTTACCGATGGTGCAAACCACACCTTCAAAGGGCGGGTACCATCACGCTCTTTGGCGATCAACACGATACCAATTAGCGGGAAAGCAAGCCACGGAACTAATGCGTAGTGACCATCGAATATCAAGTAACGTAGCGTAGCCCAGCCAATCTCGCTGTCAGTCAGGTGACTCCCATCTGCGTTCCAGTCGGATTCTATGTATCGACTGAAGCACACCTGAACTATGGGGATGAGCACAAGACAAAGAGAAGTCGTCAGCAATAGAGCGTGAATACCGTACCTCCTTATGGTCAATGTCATTAGCATCATAAAGGCAAGTGGTACGAGGATCTCGGTGGGCCAAATGAAAATGTGAAAGGCAACACCTGCCACGGCAAGAACGATCGCGCGGCTCAGCAAGTCGCGGCCTGAACGCGCCGACGCCTGAAGGTCCCATGTCATTCCCGCAAGGATACAAAATAAAACTGCTGCCTTACCTTCCAAAATGGTTGCGAGGCTTGATGCACTGCCAGAAAGGCCTGTTTGTCCACTTTCAGCAGAGACGAAGTGCATGTAAATCATCCCTAGAACCGCTATCCCTCGAGCGATGTCAAGGTTTACGTACCTGGTTTCCGTCGCTCTCGGCGAAACGGTGGCCTTGTTTGGAAGGGGTTGGGAATGAGTCATTGGAGCTGGTGCGACGTCTAGCGCCTGCACTGGGCAGCCACCGTAGACCAATTTGGCTCCAAGAGATTCGTTCTTCATGACAACGCTGTTTGGAGTCACCCACGCGTCAGCTCCAATGTCCGCTCCGTAAAAAATGACGGCAGACTCGCCGACCGTAGCGGCTCTGCGGACAACTACAGGTGCCATTTTGAGAACTCGGTCTTCAAAGCTGTGAGCCTGATAATTAGCGCAAACGGTTGCGTCATCTTCAATGACGATCATATCAGGGTCGGCCACCTGTACGAAGCCAGGACCGAGAACTACACGACGGCCAATGCGAACGCCCATTGCACGTAGGTACATAGCTAGTAGAAGTGTTCCTTCTAGCGACGCAAGATACCTTACGGCATAAAATTGCCAGGCAACGTATAGGAAATCCCATCGGCTACACCAGCAGGACCACAATGCGTGCTGCCCCGCTTTTGTCCGTCCCAACAGTGCCCACTTCAAAGCAATGACAATGCTGCATTGAACTACAATAGTCAGCAGCGTTATCGTGGGTACAACCACCAGGATTTTGTAGACCCAACTTGCCTCGGGTGCGGATATGGAAATGAGCCAGTACCATACGCAAGCGATGCTCAACGGCACACATGGGAGAGTAAAGCGTAGAGTCTCCCAGAAGAGACGCGTTGTGTACCGCTTAATCCCGGGGTTGTGCGTTAATTTGCGGTCGACTTCGACAACGTCACGACGGGGTAGAGCCATTGGAGGATGGCCAAACCACGCTGTACCAAGAATTCCCTGATTTGAATTGGCAACAGTACACACGCCGAGAAAACTATCCTCGGGAAGTTGAGTGCCCCCCGGAATGACGACGTGATTACCAAGAAACGTGCCCCGTCCTATAGAGGTCATTGCAATAGTGACCGTACCTCGGTGAATATGCGGACCAGCAAGGTAAATTCCATCCGCAAAGAAGCTCTCTCCGCCGACGGAAACGCACTCTGGTACTACACCGACGATGGTGCTAATCTCGCACTTAGTGCCGATGTCCATGCCCGCAAGCCGAAGCCAGAGTGGCCAGAATAGTGTGCCGCTTAGCCAGCGTCCTGCGGACTCGACAGCGTTAGACTTGTAAGAAATAATGAGGTAATTCAGACTCCAGCGGTAAATGATCCTGGGACGCACAGGGTACAGCCAGCGGACAGCCAACGCCTTGACAAAAAGTGACAAAGGCACCCATGCCGTCGACGCTGTCAGCATGAATGCAAACGACGGAAGGGTCCACATCGGGCTGCTTAGCCAGAACGTGATTGTCTCATCGCTTTGTTGAAACAGAATTGCTGTTATCATCAACGCAATCAGCAACGGTACTGTCGCCGCGGCCTGAGTTGCTCCCACGAAAGCCAATTGCGCGAGGGAGTAGATGACTGGATGCAAATGCATCGAGGAGTCCGGTGTCGGTGCTGTTGGTGCGTCTCCGTTTAGGGCTGCGGGTACTCCGTCCCACATTTCGCTGGCTGAGATTCTCTCGCCGCTTGCAAGCCAGGAAAGTGCGGTCAGATAACCGCCGCTCTCGATGGATGTATGCCCGCTAAGGCTGGCTCGAATATCGATGGTTGCACTATTGCCGATCGAGACCGGCCCAAGGCATAAACAACCACTATGAAGTTCGACCAACCCAAGGTGAACATCGCAGGCGAGAGTGACATCATCACCAATGGTCAGCATATCCCAACCACCATTCTGAAGGTTAACTCCGCGATGAAAATGAACACGTTGACCTACGTTGGCTCCAAGAGCCCGTAAAACGGAACCGTAAAGGGCGGTTCCCGCAAGAATGTTCCAAGGAATGGTCCTCGCCGCATTCGCAACGATCCAGTGTCGTAAATAATATCCGCTCCACACAGGCGTTCGCATTGGTTCATAACGGCCAATCAATATCCACTTCAGGCCGACGGTAAAACCGATCGAAGATATGGTGTAAAGGAACACGCCCGCAATGGCAATTGGAGGTTCGAGTAGCAGGGTGCCGAGTAGTCCCACCCTTGAGAGAAGCAACGGTAAAAGTTCGAATGCAATTGCATAACTTACAGAACTAATAGCGATCAATTGAAGCGACAACCAAAGAGTCTGTGCAACAGTGGTTGCGCGAAGGTGCGCCCTTTGGCCATTGGGCACTCGACCAAGAGGAGGGTGGACCGCCTGCCGACATTGAGCTACCAGTAAATGCTCGGAAAGGCGGGCCGCGGTGCGAAAAAGGTAAATATCGCGAGTTGTCAGCGGGGCCGTTTCGGCTTGTGCACGAAGTGAACAAATTGCAGAAACTGCCGTGAGCGAATCTCCACCGAGGTCAATAAAAAAATCGTCACTGGTCGAAAGCTCCGCTAATGTCCCAAGAGCCTTTCCAAACGCTTCGAGAATTATGGCCTCTGTCGAATTGCGAGCTGGAATGATTTCACGGTTCGGTTCGCCTGTTTCGGTACCCACGTCGGAGCTGAGATCAGGTAGTTTTTTGCGATCAATCTTACCGCCCACGGTACGCGGCAGCGCTTCGATGAGACCGAAACGAGATGGCACCATATACGATGGAAGCAACAGCCGCAGCGCATTTTTGAGAGAAGAAAAATCGGGTGGTGAATCAGCATCGATCGGAACGACGTGCGCCGTAAGTAGTTGACCTGAGCCTTTGCCCTGAACTCGACAAGCTGACTCTTGCACACCGGGTAAGACAGAAAGATTTGCTTCAATCGCTTCTAGCTCCACTCGATACCCTCGCAATTTTACCTGTGCATCGATGCGACCAAGATAGATAAACTGCCCATCAACATCACGTCTTACCAAATCACCTGTTCGGTAGATTCGCCCAAGGCTGGGATGTGTCGGGAATTTCTCCGACGTTAACAAGGGTTTGTTGTAATAACCTCGCGCCAACCCAATCCCCGCGAGACAGAGCTCTCCCTCAAGGCCGTCAGCCACTGGCTTCAAATCAGCGTCTAGCACCCATGCAGTATGACCAGGTACTGGCATTCCAATAGTCACTGGGCGCCCATGTTGCACATCGCCACGAACGACAGTTACAGTGCACTCTGTCGGCCCATACCCGTTAACCAATCGCCGGCCAGGAGCCCAACGATCCACGAGGTCGTCCGTGAGAGCTTCACCTCCTACGTAAAGCAAGCGTAGTTCTGGAAGCTCCCGTTCCGGGGCTAAGCAGCCAGTGGTCCGCAGCAACGTTGGGGGAGGGCAGAAAACGCTAATCCTCTCTTTGCGGAGCCAACCGACTAAATCTGGTCCCAAGCGGCTGGTTTCATCATCTATCACTACGAGTGTGGCTCCCGCCGCAAAGGCCAGCCAGGTTTCTTCGATCGAAGAATCGTATGCTGCTGAAGAACCCTGTCCAACTCGGTCCATAGGCGAGAGCTGAAACTCCTCGACATCCGAAGCAACTAAGTTAACCACAGAGCGGTGCTCGATCATTACTCCTTTTGGTGTACCTGTCGTTCCCGACGTATAAATCACATAGCAAAGATTCTCAGGCGCTACCGCTTTGGGTTGGGGAACCGAGGCTTGGGTGGTGGGCGTGGAGCCGACGTTTTCAATATCGAGAGTATGTTTTGCATGCAAGCCCGACTTAGATACACGCAACAGCCCATCTTTATCCGTCAGCAGCAGAACCGCGTCGGCATCTTCGAGCACAGCTTGAATATGTGAGTCTGGAAAGCTCGGGTCGATACAAGTGAACGCACCACCTGCTTTGAGAACGCCAAGCTGTGCGGAGTAAAGTCTGTAGGAGTTGCGAGGCAACAAGATTGCGATGAGCGAATCGGGCTTCGCATAAAATCCGATCCTGTTCGCCAATGCTTCCGCTTCATTATTGAGTTCCTGATAACTGACACATTGTCGACGCCCGACGTTGGAACTTTGGGGTACGTCAACCGCGATCCTGTTCGGATATCGATTGGCAGATCGCTCGAAAAACTGGTGCAACAACCGAGGCGGGAGATTCAAAATTTTAGGATTGGGTAACAATGGGTGAAAGTACGCTCAAGTCACAGAGAAATGCACCTAGCGTTAGAAGATAGGTATAAAAAAAAGCGGATATCTACTCTAAGTGAAGGTCACGAAAGGCGATATAACAGAAGACTTCCCCCTTTTTGTCCTGTACCTTGTGGTCGGCAATCTCAAAAGTCACACTTTTTCCTCGAAACGACGCAATATTCCATTTTTTGCGGTCATGCGTTCCTGGGGCCTGTCCGTCACCAGCTTTGCGGTTACCCGTGGCCGATTGAACCTCCTTGCCTTCAGAAATCAATTGCAACTTGCATCCTTGTGGGCGATTTCCTCCCTCAACTTCGAAGACCAAAAACGTTGCATTTCCCGGAACGACAAATGTCAATGACGCAACTCCCGTAGCATTCTCACGCTTAGTCTTACCAAACGTTTTGATGGCCTTGGAATCATCCGAAAATGCAAACTCATTCTTTGCGTCTCCAGTAAATTTCCAGTTTTTGAATTTGTCGACCAAGTCAACTTCCACAAGCGGAATAGTCTCCGCCGTTGGCGCAGGCGACAACTTGTGCAACTGTTCTCGGAAAGCGTTGTAAAGCTCGCCGTAAATGTCAGTGGACCGACTACCGTTCGCAGCAGCGAATTGTAGTCGGTACTTCAGCATGAAAAGTACCAGTTCCTCCACACTCTCTGGAACGCCACCAGAACTATCTTTTCGCATTGCGTACACATATTCCAATGATGGCACCACCTGCTCCAGAGAGTTTAGATACTGTATCGAGGGTGCACGTGCATTGCTACTATTAGGAATCGATTTTTTCACAGCTTCGTCGAGTGACTTTACGGCTTCTACAAACGCCTTGGTTTTCGAAGGGTGGTTTGGGTCAAGCTCCTTCAAAGATTCGATATTTGCTTTGAACGCTTCTTTGAATGCGATGAATTCTGACTTAACGGCCACGTCTTCCGCTAAAGATCTTGGCCACGAACCGATGTCAATCGGCTTAACGGTGGCAATTGAAAACTGCTTGGAATTCGAAATGGGGGAAAACTTGCTTAAAGATACTTGGTACCGAAAGAAGATTTCTTTGAAGGCGTCTTTGGGCAAGGCGACTCGAGAGTCTCGCCATGAATTAGCCGAGATTTTGGGGTCAAGTAGAACCAAGCAGATCGCATTCAGCGCTTCGCCACTCGCTTGATCCTGCACCGTGGCATTTGTTCGCAAAAGTAACGCTCGCTTACTTTTCTTCGCAGCCGACTCATCGACTAGCTCTTTTTTGCGTTGAGCCTCGGATTTAGGTGGATCGAGGAGCCGTCGGAAATCGTCCTTCCACTTCATCACAGAAAGATTATCGTGAGGTCCTTGTACGCCAATACTTTTATCGAGTTCAGGAGTTTTCCATTGCAATTCAAAGAGGTAGACTCCCTGCGCGCTCAAACCCGCTGGCCACAACAAGACGCATAATGCAAAAGTAGTCAACACTGAATGAATATGGCAAAACATATGCGATCTTCTCTTTAGCCCTAGCTGGGATTCAAAAACGTCTTTCCGCGTACTGAGTTTTGGCGGTTGCGAACATGTTCAAATGCGATTTTCTTGCTAGAACAGAATCGATGCAAGGCTCAAAAGGCGGTACTTCACATTAGATTGCCAGAATCCAACGAAACCCCTCATTTATTTTTCTGTTTTGTGCGACAGAATTTAGTCCTCCATCATGTCCACCTAAGTGTTTTGCAATGGTGCTTTCGCAACCCTTGCGAATTAAGCAAAGGTCCATTCTCTCGACTTCAAGAATTCGTAAGGAAGGAAGAATCGAAAAGCTAGTGGGTAAAGAAAATTCGATTCGGCGACAATTGGGTGATGGTTTAGAACCAGATTTGGCAATCTCAAAACTGTGCTATTTTCTTTCTGCATCGATGCTGGCTAACATGTTGTTTCGCTAAGTATTGGTTAGAGTCCTTTTGAGGAGTTGGTTGTGACCGAAAAAAAAGACGAGACTCTGAAGCAGTTGAACTACGTCGACCAGTTGTGCGACCGCTACGAAACATTGCTCCAAACGGGACTTAAGCTAACACCTTCCGACTTCTTAGAGAATGAAGGGGCGGCCGCTAAGAACGCATCGGCAGATTTGCATTCGGAACTCGCCAGACTTGAAGCTGTTTACAATCGCACTACGTCAAGTGACGTAATCAAGGGCGATACAGAGGCCTTCTCCGTTCCCACGCCCAAGCGAGTCGGTCGTTACGAGCTCCGAAGGCCGCTTGGCTCAGGCGGATTCGGAGAAGTATGGGTGGCGTTCGATCCCCAACTAGACCGCGAAATTGCTATCAAGATTCCTCACAAAGGAATTCTTAACGACGCTACTTCGATCGAAAGGTTTTATCGAGAAGCGAAAGCCGCAGCCAAGCTAAACCACGCCAATATCGTACGCGTTCACGACGCGGGTTCGGATGGTTCAACTCATTTTATCGCCGCCGAGTTCATCCAAGGCAAGACGCTGCGCGATATGTGTTCTCTCGACGGCATGGAAATACAAGAGGCAGTCCGCATTGTAGCTGATCTAGCGAGCGCACTCTTCTACGCTCATCGCAATCAGATTGTCCATCGAGACATCAAGCCTGGAAATGTTTTGATGGATGCAAATAATCAGCCGCATTTGACCGACTTCGGACTCGCGTCGCAGCTCGACGCATCCGAGCTAACAACAAATGGAACTGTTTTAGGTACACCGATATACATGGCTCCAGAACAAGCAGCGGGACGATTTGGAGCTGCTCTGCCAACTTCAGATCAATACAGCCTTGGCTCGGTACTGTATGAGCTTCTAACGGGCCGACCTCCGTTCTCAGGCACAACCTCGGTTGTCTTGTATCACAAGCTCAATACTGCTCCACCATCACCTCGATCGATTCGCCCTGAGATCCCGCCAGAAGTAGAAGCGATCTGCCTACGCGCCATGGAGCGCATTCCCGAAGAACGTTTTCTCGACTGCGAAGCGATGGCGGTTGCACTGAGGAAATGGTTGGGAGATAAAACGACTTCGAAGCTGTCCGTGTTGGCTCCGGCTGGCGCATTCGCCACGCTGCTAACCGCCGCCGTAGTGCTCTTTCTGTTCTTCTGGAGAGAGCCAATGACAATACCGTCAGGGAATCCAGCTTCTCCACCCAATGTAGACGAAATCATCGGTTCGCAATCGCTAAGTGTTGTATCTGCTCAACCACCTACGCCTTCCGATGCACAAATCATCAATTCCACCCCGTACTTGCCAATTCATCCAGACCGGCCGAGAAAAGTTGTTGACTTCGTAGAGATTCACGCGGCGACTTTTTCGCAAGTTACTAAGTGGTTAAAAAGCTTGGGGCCCGATTACTGTCCATCTGTTATTGGAGAGCATGCTGGAGAAGAGTCCGGCAGGTATCACTCAATTGCTTACCGCGTGAATCGGCCAATTCCGTTTCGAATAGACGCGGCCCATTCCGCAGGCGAAGACGCAAAGAACTTGGCGGAAATCGACAAGAACGGTTACCGCATTTTGGCCTATTCAGAACGGTTCCATGTTCCTGGCCCCGACGGAGAGTTCCTGCGATGCTCTTACTCGGATAACGATCATTTTTGGACTACGGTTGGCACAAATATTGATTTTGCGAGCCAAATGGCGGATATCAAAGAACGCAACTACCGTCCCATCATGATCGTACCAGAAAACACGTTTGACGGAGGACAAAGACTAGTTTCGTCCATTGCGGCGCACAATCGACGGAATTGGGAAGCGGCAGAGAATCTCGATCTCGAAGAACTGAAAGATTTTGCCGAAAAATCGAAGGCAGGAAAGCGATTTCTTTTTCAGATCCGCGCGATAAAGGGGCCAGATGGAGAGCCGCGTTTCTTTGCTATCGCTCTTGAGAATTCTGAACTCGTCGATTGGGACGTCCAGCCTAAGATGTCCACCGAAGAGTATGAGGCTGAATTAATACGCCGAAAGGCATTAGGATTTCGTCCAACCACCGTCACCTCGTATGGCGATTCAAGGACCCCGACGTATGCAGCAGCCTGGATACGTTATTTCCATCTTCCTTCAAGATAGTTCCCAATTGCAGCAAGCAAACCATTCATGAACCGTCAAAACGTCGAATCAGTCACAATTTGGCTTAATCAATTCAAGGAGGGGCAGACAGACGCAGTGCAGCCTCTTTGGAATGCCTACTTCACTAAGATGGTTACGCTGGCGCGAACGAAACTCGGAACAGCGCCACGAGTCGCTCTAGACGAAGAAGATGTCGTCGCTTCTGCCTTTTTCTCGTTTTGCGAAGGAGTCAAAGATGGTCGGTTCCCGAAACTTGATAGTCGCGACGATCTATGGTCCATTCTTTTTACAATTGTCGTCGCCAAATCAGCCTCACATGCTCGCTTCGAAGGACGTCAAAAACGCGGTAGCGGAAAAGTGATCCATGCATCTTCGACGGAAGGTGACAATTCGGCTGCCGATCTCTTGGCTGATCTCGCATCGCTGGAACCAACTGCCGACGAAGCTGCCATTATGGTAGAAGATCTTAAGGCATTGCTGGATGGACTGGGCGACTCAATCCTCCAAAAAGTCGCTATTTGGAAAATGGATGGCTACACCAACCGCGAGATCGCTAACTTGCTCAACAAGTCAGAACCTACCATCGAACGAAAACTCAAAATCATTCGGGAGACTTGGAAGCGCACCAAAGCAAGCGACTAAGAGGACTCCTGAGAAAGAGACGGGGAGGCGTCGCGATGAGGCTGCTTTCGATGTAACGATTAGCAAGTCCTATTACCTTGGTGTATGCGAAACGACTCAAAACGAGTTCGAAAAAATGATGGGGAAGAATCCTAGTCGCTTTAAGGACGCGAAGAATCCGGTGGAGATGGTGAGTTGGAACGCCGTCGCCAGCCCCAGAACTCGGGCGACAGCTTTGCATATGCAGGGGCCACCCAACTATTTGCACCCGACCTAATCATCGTAGCAAAACTGTTTCAAAAGGAGTGTGTTGGGACGCTAGGTACTGCATTTCAAAAAAGACGCAGTCTTCGGATAAGCAACTCTCCGAAGAACGAACTGAAATGACAACGAAGCACCATCGTTGGCATCAGCCAACATGCGATTGTGAAATCTCAGCAGCTAAAAAAACGCTAGCCAGCACTCGGCAACGGCGAACTGCCCGTGCGATATCCGGTTCGACCGCGAAGAATCGCTTCTTGTGCCAACGACTTCGGCTTTCCTGCTACGCGTTTAAAGATCTTGCCGAACCGCTTCACCAAGTCGCACCATAACTCTCCCGACAAACCAACTCGTTCCATAATCGGTGCCAAGTCAGCCGGAATGCGCCCCTTCTTGAAGTCTCGACGTATCTG
>JANPHB010000266.1:0-34492 GCA_031424235.1 Pirellula sp. | reverse complement strand
CAACGCCAAACCAAGTTAGAAACCGAAAAAAGATGAAGCAGCCTAAAATAGAAAAATCAAACCAGCCCCGCTGGCTCGGTCACCGCTGCGCTGCAAAAATGGGGCTCCGACAAACAAGCGTTCGCTTGTTTAAGGACTAATTCGCCGCGATTTCACTTCCTTCAGACCGTTTGATGATTCAACGACTGGTTCAATGAAGCATCAAATGGGTATAATCCAGACGAAGGTTACAAGGGCCTACTTGGCTGGTGCTTGTACAAGAGGGGCTAGCGCTAAAGGAGCAGGTGGTGGAGGAGTTCGCTTTTGACGTCGAAGCTGAAGTACAACTTGCTTGGTTTCGCCCGCGGCCACTTTGACTTCTTCTTTTGCAGCGTACTCGGCACCAAATTCATTGACCAGAAGTCCGGTCACGTCGAATTTGTAGGTCTTGCCCGCCTTAAGTCCGCGAACGACGTAGTTGCGCACGGACCCCTTGGTGAAAGTCGGTTCGCCATTGAAGCTGACGATCGCTTTTTCTGGAACAACGACCGTGAAATTAATCATCTCTGCAGGGTTATCGACATTGTCAAGCAACGCTTCTTGTCCAAGAATGGTTGAGTTACCCTCAGACGCCCCATACATGATTCCTTGAGACGAACCGGCGCACGCACATTGCGCGAACGTCGTCGTTGCACAAGCGTTCCAAGTTAGGCTGGAAAAAACAACACCGCACGCAATTCGCAATCCGAAATTCTTCATCTTCGTTAAACTCCACACTCCAACAGATTCCAGGCCTCGCTTGAAACGAACTTCCAATATCCCGTAGATCGGAGTGTTCAACGGGAAAAACGAAACAAATTAGATTGCTTCTAGATTTACTGAATAGTACCGTTCGAACGATTCTGTCGACTGCGTTATCGTTTTGCCCGATTTTTGCTAAAGATGCGAATTGAATGTCGTTCGCAAATAGTAAATACCATGCTGAAGAATGGTTTTAGCTTCCAGCTGAAAGAAGATAGATGCAACCGCTCCTTTGATTTTCGTTGGCACTTCCGCATTGGCTTCGACAGTGACTAGGTAGTGTGGAGTTTCTGGCTGCAATTGTCCTTTCTCGTTTCGCTTTGCTACGATCATTGGGTCGCCTACAAATTCAGGGGCGAGTTCGCTGACAGGGTCTGGTGAAATCCGAATCACCTGGCATGGAATTGAAATGCTGGCATGTGAGTCGAGAATGCAATCTGCCCTCATCCCCTGTCGAATGGCTTTGATTTCTGTTTCTGAGACAAGCGTCTGGAAAAGCACATCTCGCTTTTGGCTGAACCACCCCAGCACAACCCCACGTTCCACTACACAACCAATACTGCTTGGTTCTGCAGGATGGGACGCGAGTCCCAAGTTCTTCGGGGAAACAATCGATTGCGGTACTCTAATACTGGAAGAAATGAAGTAGCCGTCCATTGGTGCCCGCATCGAGAGCTTCTGCATTTCAGATTGCATCAAAGTTCGTTTGGATTTCAACTCCTTAAGGGATTCAGCAATCAAAGGAACTTCGTAGGCCGAAGTAGGCTCGTCTACAGACGATTTCTTTAGGATCGCTAGCTTCGCTTCCATGTAGTCGATTTCCATTTGAATCTTGTCGAACTCCACGATTTTTTCTGGACAATCGAGCTCGATCAAGAGTTGATCTCTCTCCAAACGAGAGTCAAAATTTTCGACGAATCGAATCGCGCCTGTCTGAGGCGCGTAGACCGGGGATTTGTCCCCAAAGTCCAATTGCCCACGAGCTCGAACATAGTTTGGGATAGGCAGGGTTGATCCCAAAAACAACAGGAACAAAATTGCCGATGCAAAAAACAGGAACCGCATAATCCTGATTGGGTTGGTAGTAAAAAACTCCAGGAAGAGACTTGTCATCGATCGGTACAACGACGAAATTACGCCTATCAATAGCGACGTCAAGATGAGAATAGCGACGAAGCCCAGCCCACTCGGCGCCAGCGTCATCCAAACCAACCATCCCAACAAAATGATCGCTGACCAGCGATAGAGGGACGACAGGATTGCAAACGCGGCAAGTACCCAAATATTAGCTTCGAACTCGGCTCGGTTTGGCTTGCGGCCTCCGAGGCAGGAAACGAAAACTTGTCGGAACGCCGAGGACGCTTGTTGAGCAAGGTTTGGGATTCCAGATAAATCGGAAACGATAAAGTATCCATCGTATTTAAAGAATGGGTTACCGTTGATAAGAATGGTGCCGACAGAACACATCAACATAGTGCTGGCGGCCAATGTGTGTGCCAATCCTTCGCGGGTGTTGAACCAAACGACGGTTGCAACACAAGCGATTATGAGCTCGACGTAGATGCCGCCTGCTGCGACAGCGGCGCGTTGCCACCGCGAACGAAGTTTCCAGCATTCGGTAGTATCACAGTAAAGACATGGCGCAAAGAACAGAATCAGGAGTCCAATCTCCTTGCAATTTGCTTTCCAATTCGCGCATGCCAAAACATGTCCAAATTCATGCAATGACTTGACGACCAAGTAAACCAAAAGAATCGCGAGCCAACGGTCGCCCTGAATTTTGCTGGCATCAAAGACAAAACGATCTGGCCGGCTCAAAACGGTATAAGAAACTAAGAACCCGCAAACCAACATTGCTATGGCAAGTGCTTCCGCGACGAGCGGATGGAATAGCAGCATCCCGAGCAATCGAAACAACGGAGAAAACCCAGTTGGCTTCCAAATCGGCAAACGGATTGAAAGTGGACTCCGAAGAATTTGACGAAGGCCCCCAACACGGTTTCCTTTGGTTGGCTGAATCTGGTCCAGAGACAAATTGGCGTGGTCGGGCAGCATGAGCAGCGAATTGCTCAGTCGTAAAACGAGTATTCGTAGCCATTCTAGCGAGACCGAATAGGCAGAAGAATACTCTCGCAAGCGACGAATGATTTCCAAAGGAGAACAATTGCCATCAAGCAGCGTGGCCGCGCGATGTTCGACATCACTGAAATAATAAAAGTTGCCGTTCAGTGGGTCACGAGCAACCCATCTGGTTCCATCCTCGTAGGCCACCCATTCGATGTCTTTTCGAAAACGCATCGATGCTTGTGTCATGGCAAGCGTCGGAGAATGGTTTTGGGACGAAGACCAGGCCGAAGTAGACCATCCTGATTTTCGACTTCAAGAAAGACTCGCACCTGGGAATTCAATGGGTTGACATCAGGACTGACGAATACAAGTTTCGCTGTCGTGGACTTCTGCGGATTGGAACTGTCGAAGATGACTTCCGCTGTGCTTCCGACAAGATCGGGCGAGGCATCGACAGCCTGAATAAACCCTTCGATTCTAAGTTTGTCAATTTGGACAATCTTCAAAACGATCGTACCAGGTTCGACCCATTCACCCATTCTTTTTTCTAGCGCAACCACGACTCCGTCGCATGGAGATTGGATTCGATGCCGTTGAGCCAATTCCTGGCTCGCCTTATACTCCATTTCCGCCAAGGTTTTGTCCAAGTCGGCCATGGCTTGCTGGTAGACAGCACGTTCCAGTTCGAGCTCCGTACGGCCAAATATCAGCTTTAGCCTGGCTATTTCATTGAGGGGATAAACATCTTTGACTTGAAGGTTTGCTTCGACCGCGCGTCGATATTCATTTTCAGCAACCTGCTGATTTTTGGCCGCAAGGCGTTTGTCGATGTCGTTTTTTTGCTTTCTTTCAGCGATCGCAATCGCGACTTTTGACTTCTCCATTTGAATTTTGACTGCAGCATCATGAACTCGACCGATTTCTTGATCCGCTTTGACCTTGGCTCCTTCCTTTACGGTTAACTCAGAGATTCTGCCCGCAACTTGCGACGAAATGGAAGTTGATTCTATCGTTTTAAGGATGGCGCCCTCGACGACGATTTCAGTTGATATCCAGTTGGCTTTTGGCTCAACTCCTTCGTCGGATTGCCCCATTGCGAACTGGAGCCCCAGACTGAAATGACAAATAAGTGCAATCGCCGCAACTTGCAATGGGCCATAACTGGAAAAGTTAATGCGAAAAAACCGACCCGTGAATCTCGATATAGGCAAATGCATAACGCTATCCATTATTTCCCCAAAAAGGCCAGACTCTTCTTTGAACCGCTTCAATCATGGGTCGACACCAAACAAACCATAAGGGGTGCTGGCCACAATGAAAATAGACTCTTGCTTTGGCACCCATATGCGCCCTGTTTGCATCTTCGGGTTTGAGGTTGGCGAGTACCAACAGAAAGCAGCCGGATCCGTCTGGATTCTCGACGCTTGAACCCATGTACCGAACGGTCCCTTGGAAGCTCTCGTTTGGTAGGCTATCGAAAACGTATCCTAACAATTTAGGTGAATTAGAGTTAGCCAAATCCGAACTGTAATATTGAGTAACGTATCCAGAATCCCGATCCGCAACTCGAATGCTTAGCTGCCAGTCACCCTTTAGGTTGGCTACGTTGAACATCGAATCGCCTCGACGAAGCGGCCGCAATTCCAATTCTTTTCTCAAATCTCGGGAGACGACCACACCCGAGATAGGAGAATGCAACTCCAATTTTCTTTGTTCCGTTTTCAGAAATTCGAGCTTCTCTTTGCTTTGCTTTTCCTGAATATCAAGCAATAGTATGTCCGCCGAAATCCGTGTCTGAGCGACCACGGCATCTGCGTTGGCGACCGAAACTTGATTGATCGCAACTTTGAGTCCGTTTCGCTTTTCGGAGATGGCTCGAATCTGCCCTGCCGTTTCTTCTATTTGGAGATCTAGCGAAGGCGAACGCAGTTTGGCAAGCGATTGCCCTTCGTCCACGTTTTGTCCATCCTCAACGAACAATGTATCGAGAAACCCATCGACATTGGCAAAGATCGCGCGGCGCTCTATCGGCTCAAGAATCGCCTCGGCCTCGATCGTCAGATCGCTCGGTCGATTCATCAGCAAGAAGCCAAATACCAGAACCAACAAACCGAACACAATCCGCACCAATACGCTGCTAGCCCGAGATACCATTGGCGATCTACGAATCCAGGGCGCAGCTCGAACGATACGAGGCAAACTGTTCCATCGACATTGTTGTTGCCAAGTTGAACATAGAATTGGCAAGAAATGGGTTACTGCTGGCAATGATTCTAACATGGCGTCACGCGACAACCATTCGAGCACAATTGATGTCGGATTGGAATGGAGTTGGTTCTCCTGCAAGTAGAACTTCATTGCTAGAAGATTCTTGAAAGTTCCATCTTCGGCGAGTGGCGAAGAATTCGATTCGATGGTTTCTGAATTCGCAGGGTACTGACGAAGAATGGGCTGATCGTCTCGAATAGCTGCAGTTGCTACTGATGTTAGGCTCAGGACCTGCATGGATTGGTGATCCAAGTTCGTCATGTTGCTGACGGCAAGAATTCTCGAGCTCCTCATTGGATTGGATAGACTCTCTGCCAACGAGACTCGTTCGGCTTTGAGAGAGAATGCCAATTGATTGACAATCCATTGAGCGATTTGAGCATTGGAAGACGTCGCGAAAATTTTTTGCGTTAGCCCAAGAATGGAATTCCAATCCCTTCCAAAAAGCAGTTGCAACCGACTCAGCTGCCTTATCTCAATAACCTCTGCGAACGCCCGGCATAATGCGGTCAAGGATTGCATCCCACTGGCTGGCAACGGCTTGGCAAACGTCAATAGCAGGCAACTATTGGCAAATCGATCGGGTTGGATAGGTAGGGCAAACCAGGGTACTCCATTGGAGGAGCTGAAGAAATCCGCATCTGGCTGATTCTGAAAATCGATCGCAAGCGCGCTTTCACAACTTGGAGCGCTTATACCGCTGGACGCCACACTTACCCAGTGGTCTGACTCTAGTCGAACAAGCGTAGACGCTGACTCTGCGTTGACTAGCAATCGCAAACTTGAGAGCAATTGATCAAAAAAGGGACCATTCGGGATCGTTGATCGAGCTGCGACTTCTAGCTCATCAAGCAATCGGTCCGTGTCTTTCAAATGGCTTTCAGTGGTCATCTGGCAACGCAAGTATTCTCATGGAAGACTTTTCCGGCGAGAGGCTTGAAACTCGCTACCTTGTCAAAATCCTGGTCCGGAATGCAGACTCAAGGAGTTTAGCAAATCGCGAAATCTGCCGTTTCAACCGGTAAGTGTAGTCAAAAAAACACGAGAATTTGGGGATTTGCTTATTAAACACGGAGATTATGCATCAACTCTCTGAGGAAGCCATTGCATTTGGTTTTTAGTGACTAATCGGTCGAATTACTAAATTGGACACTAGGAATTTCCGAAACCCAAAGAAGACATAAATTAGGTCGCTGTTGCGCTCATTCTTCGTCAAGGATTGATAGCAATAGTTGCATTTTGGATTGGTGGGGGCTCGGATGTCCAAGACACGTTTTTTCATTGGGCTAGGTACAGCGGTCTCGGTCGCCGTTAGCGGTTGCCAGATGCTTCCGTCCAAGTTAACGCGTTTCATTCCCGCGTCTCCCCCCACGTCCCCATCGGCCCATGTCAATAGTCCTGTAACTCAATTGACGCCATCGGATGCAATTCCATCACCGAGCCTGTCGTTCTACCATGAGGAAAGTTCGCCTATCGATTTAGATGAGACGAACTTGTCTCCAGACCGATTTCGTTCAATGACCCTTCAGGATTGCATCGCACAAGCTCTGAGCTCGTCTAGAATCATGCGAGACCTGGGGGTTTCCGTGATTCGATCGCCGCAGACCATTGGAACCAATCTCGATCCAGCCATCGTCTTTACTGATCCACGAATTGGAGAGGAGGCCGCGCTGAGCGCCTTTGACGCGAACTTCTTGGCGTCAACCTCCTATGAGAACAATGATCGTGGACTTAACAATCAGTTCTTTGGAGTCAACGGGAACTTTAGGCAAAACCTAAGCACATCGCAGTTCGGCGTTAATAAGCGTTCTGCTACTGGCGGCTTGTTTACCGTTCGAGATGTAACGATCTATGATCGCAATAACCAACTGTCAAATCGGTTCGTTCCTTTCTCTTGGGAAAATTACATAGAGGCGCAGGTGCGTCAGCCTTTGTTGCAAGGAGCAGGGACTCAATTCAATCGAATCGCAGGGCCGGGCTCGTCTCCAGGGCAACTGAACGGAGTGCTATTGGCAAGAGTTCGAACCGATACGAATCTTGTCGAATTCGAGCGCACGGTACGTGACTTTCTAGCAGACGTTGAGAATGCGTATTGGGACTTGTATTTTGCATACCGCGACTTGGATGCGAGGATTGAAGTTAGGGAGATCGCTGAGGAGACCCTTCGTAAACTGCCCTCGAGCGATACCTCCATTGGCAAGCGAGCACAAGCACAGGAACAGGTCGACCGATTTCAGTCCGAAGTAGTCGATTCGCTAAACGGTCGAGTTATCGATGGCACAAGGACTAACAACGGCAGCGTAGGCGGCTCTTTTCGAGGCTCTGGCGGTATTCGTGTGAGCGAGAGAAAGTTGCGATTGATGGCCGGACTCCCAATTAACGACGGAACGTTGATACGCCCCTCAGACTCACCATGCACTGCCAAAATGATGTTTGACTGGGATAGTTCCATCCAAGAAGCGTTGACGATGCGGGAAGAGCTAAGACGCCAGCGATGGGTTGTGCAGCAGCGATCCTTAGAATTGATTGCCAATCGCAACTTTCTAAAGCCTCAATTGGACATGGTCAGTCAGTATCGAATGCGGGGGTTCAACAACGACTTAAGTTCCGCCACCGCGCCATTCAACGGTCAGTACCAGGAATGGCAACTCGGGCTTGAATACCAGTTGCCGGTCGGCTTCCGAAGGGCAAACGCTTCTGTTCGCAACTCGGAGTTAGCGCTTGTGCGAGAAACAGAGGTTTTGAGGGAACAGGAACGAGCAGTTCATTACGGATTGAGCAACGCAGTCAACGAGTCCAAACGGGCTTTCGATAATTTGATATTGCAAGAAAAGCGTTTGGTTAGCATCGTCGAACAATTGAATGCGATCGAAGCAAAACAGGACGCCGGAGAGCGAGCCGAGCTCGACGTGCGACTTGAAACGCACCGGCGTTTGCTCGATGCTCGATTGCGCTATCATCAGGCTGAAGTTGAATACGTATTGGCTCTACGAAACGTCAATGTTGAAAAGGGGACGTTGCTGCGGTACTGTAATGTATGGCTTAATGAGTCAGCCTCGTCTGGAGATGCTGCCGTTGATGCATACCAACGTGTGGCGGTCCAAGACTATCAAGTCGCGCCCAAGAGCAGGGACATTGTGGTAGGTATGCCGTCACGCTAGTAAGCGGCGACCAGGCAAGCGACGTGTTGATGTAGTCGTTTAACAGTCAGCCGTAGGCGTACTGCAAAAAAATTGGGTACACCTACGGCTGACCGTTTAACGAAGTTCCCATCGGACAGCTTACCGTCCGACGTGTCCTGGTCGCTTATGTCTCAGCAAATCCGAATTCTTTCAGTACCTCTGCGACCTCTTGAGTTGCAACGGCATATAGCTCGTTCTCCATTTGTGGGACTGCCGCCACGATCCCTTCGATCTCATTTCCAAAGAGCTTGAAAAGAGCGGCATCAGATAACTTCTCAGCCATGGCAAAAAGCTGCGAAGGCCAAAACCAC
Source organism: Pirellula sp. (assembly GCA_031424235.1). Classification (GTDB taxonomy): domain Bacteria; phylum Planctomycetota; class Planctomycetia; order Pirellulales; family Pirellulaceae; genus JBKCUI01. The sequence goes on along the minus strand of JANPHB010000266.1, from coordinate 25,884 downwards.
GCTAAAAGTCCATCCTGGGCTGAAAAGCCAGGGGCACCCCGGCAAGTCAAATTCTGGAGTACATGACTGGCGTCTAATTTTTTGTTGACAATCACGAGCATGATTCCGTCGGCCATGACGAGTCGGTTGCTGATTGGAAGCATCTGCGGTAGTTTCCAATTTTCCCGTTCGATGAGAACCGGGAAATACTCGCTGCCCTGTCCAGCCTGAGGTATCACGGATTCGCATTCCAAATCCTGTGGTACATGCTCTCCAATTTTGAGGAAATGAGCAACAATACGGCAGGAGTTTTGTACCCTTAAGCGAGAAACAATTTGGCAAAAGTCAAATTCGGTTCGGCTCGAAGGACGCTGCTGAAGACGCAAAAATACGTTCGGCAAAGGGGTGTTCGGGCCAGTATAGCTCGGGCCAGTATAGCTCGGAACAGTGGAGCTCGGAGCAGTGGAGTTAGGAACAGAGGAGTTCGGTACGGCATCAAAGTTGGAGTCGGACTGCGACTCGTTCTCCGGAATCGTTTCCTTGACCAATGCACTATGGTCAACACTATCTTCGAAAGGCGAATCGAATTTTCGCACCGAGGATTTCTCGCGAACAGACTCAACCCAAGGCAACTTAACGCCATCGTTCTCCGAGATGAGAGACTGATCCACAGAATCAAAGGGTGAGATGTTTCTTCTTTGTTTAGGTAATTCGAAAGGTACCGGATCGGACGCGAAACTTGGAGGGAAGGTTTGATCAGGTTTCGCCCCCAAGTGGCTTTTCTCCGAGGCTTCAACGATTTCTACTTCCTCGAATAAACTGCGATCCGCAACTTCTTCCCGGGGCCGACTTTCCTTTTTGATCCCTGGCAATTCTGCTGCCGCGGTGAACACTGGGCGAATCATGTCGCTTTCCGGTGGGGCCTCATCTGCCGTTTCCCAACTAATGGAAAACAGAGTTTTCCCAGCACGAATTCGGTCTTTTGGATTCAGCTTTGATTTGACCACGACTACACCATTGAGGTAGGTCTTGTTTGTGCTCCCCATGTCACGGATTTCGGCGAAGTCCACATTGCAGTGAATCGAGAAGTGTACGCCGGACATAAAGCCGTCTTCGGTTGCCAAATCCGCCAAACCGGTTCTGCCAACCGTGCGTGTCTCACCGCTGGGGACGACCAACTTTTTGCCCGCAAACGGGCCTGCATCGACAGACAAAACTAACGCGACTTGTTTCGATACCATCTATGAATCTACCGCGCCACCATGGAAACCTGTACTCGGTCGATCGCCCAGTGCAATCCCACAACCTTCCAACAATGATACCTCGCAAGATATTTTCCACCAACCGAACGCATGATTTGGACACAAGAATATCCTGCGAATTTAGGCGAATTGGGGAGGATATCACAACTACTCCTGGAGATTTTCATGTTCCTCGGTTTCGATTGGAGGATTCGGTCATTTTGGCAACCACTGCGACCGAAACTCTAGGTGAGCGGAGCAAATTCCGACAGCCGAATAGTACAGGGATTCTCAGATTCAATCCAAGGATGGATAAAGCATGTTTGCGCACAGCAAGACCGAACCCGGAATGGGTCTGGCTTTAATTATTCTTTCCTTAGGTGGCGGGCAACTGATTGCGCAGGAGCCATTGGTGGTGCAGAAATTGCAACCACTCAATACAGCAGCAATTGGTGGCCAGACAGCCCCCCTTCCCTCGCTGACCACCGGTTCTGGTCCCATCAAATTGGAAAGTTTGACGCCATCGAGTAGTCCGCCTGCAGCCACCACTCCGAACGCCAATTCATCTTTTAACGTGATGCCACTTGCTCCGGTCCGTAGCGAGGCAAGGACCACCAAGGGTAAACTCGATGTCAACACAATGATTCGAACTCCCATGGACCATGCTGCGGTCTTTTCGAAATTGAATGTTGATCAGAGTTTTCGTATGGGCTCGCCTCTCGCCACGCCGGTTCGCAGTCACGCTGTTGATGAGATGGGAGCTTACGACTGGTCACCCAACGGGTACTGCTGGCAGAGTCCGGCTTTCTGCCATTCACCCTTGTACTTCGAACAACCAAACCTAGAGCGATACGGCAACAGTCACGGAAACCTTGTTTCACCCGCACTATCCGCATCCTACTTCTTCTGTGAGGTCGCTACTTTACCTGCACGAATAATCTGGCAACCGCCATGGTCAAAGAGCTGTACCTTGGGGAATAAGAGACCTGGCGACTGCGCTCCCATTCAGCGGCACCAGCCAATCCACCCAGAACCCTCGCACGCCGTGCAAGTGCGCATCTCTGAGTAGTTTTTTGGGAGTAGGCCCAAGCAATTTCTGCCCAACTTCATATCCTGAAAGGATCGAAGAATTGGTAGCAGGTTTCGTGAGAAACCTGATGCATTCGAATGGTTCTTAATCGCAGATTTCTCACGAAATCTGCTACATGCAATCGCGTCTTCCTTGTATCCCCGAGGATGCGTCGCTTTGCGACCACCAGATGCCCCGAATTCTTCTCAACAAACCCCGCTCTCAAACTCGCAACTTGCTGGTCGCTTTTCTTCCAAGTATTTCGAAGTGACGACAGGGGTTGTGTTCGCTTTGTTAAAAAGTACAAAACAGGCGAACGCGATCAACCTCGTTCGATGCGCCAAATTCGAAAATGGCGAGATCAAATGGGAAAGCAATCAGAATTCAATTTCGGTCGGAACGCCTCTACTGCTTTTGGAATAGTTTTCGTTAGGAACGGCAATTGGGCGATTGGTGACATCACAGCTTTGCAATCTCTGCGAAGTTCTTCTTGAGCGACGCGTACAAGTTTTGGTAAACCGGGAATGCTGCGTCGTACTTCTTTTGTGCAGGTTTCTGCGGCGGGATTCGTTCTACAACTTGAATCGTCGCCTTGCAAGCTTCTTCGATATTCTTGTAAGCACCGTCTCCAACGGCCGCTAACAGTGCGACACCGTAAGCTGGTCCTTGTTCGGCGTTGATGGTACAAGCTTTTTGGCCAAAGGTATCCGCAAGGATTTGTTTCCAAAGCGGGCTTTTCGCGCCTCCGCCGCTCACTCGTATCTCCTTCACCGGCACTTGCAACTCTTGCAAGATTGATAGACTTTCTCGCAAGGAGAAGCCAACACCTTCCATGACCGATCGGGCCATGTGTCCGCGCGTGTGCTTGTTAGTCAATCCTATGAAGCAACCGCGAGCGTTGGGGTCAGCGTGCGGAGTTCGTTCGCCAGCCAAATACGGAAGAAAGAACAAGCCATCGCTGCCTGCCGATATTGCAGCCGCTTCTTGATTGATCGTTTGGTACGGGTCCGAACCTTTCTTCTTGGCGAGCTCTGAACAAAGTTGGCTGACAAACCACTGAAGCGATCCGGCGGCCGACAATGTGACTCCCATCATGTGCCATTTGCCATGCACGGCGTGGCAAAATGTATGGAGTCGTCCTTGAGTATCGTATTGAGGTTCATCGCTATGGCAGAACATAACACCGGAGGTACCGAGCGACGCTGTCAGGATCCCTTGCTTCACGATTCCGTTTCCAACCGCACCTGCAGCGCAGTCGCCAGCTCCACCCACCACTTTGCATTCTGGAGAAAGGCCAAGTTCGGCGGCGACCTCTGGCAACAGCGTACCAGTAACCTGCTCCGATTCGAAAACAGGAGCGAGGATGGACGGGTCGATATCGAGTTTTCTCAGTAGTTCTTTCGACCACGTTCGATTCTTCACGTCGAGCAGGAGCATCCCGCTCGCGTCGCTTGCATCGGTAGCCATGACTCCAGTTAGGCGGCGTCGAACGTCATCCTTGGGCAAAAGCAAATGGGTCAACGCGTCGTAGTTTTTTGGTTCTCGATTTCTCAACCAAAGTAGCTTGGGTGCCGTAAAGCCTGTGAGGGCTGGATTCGCGACCATTTTGATGAGTGCTTCACGACCGCCAGCCTTGGTTGTGATTTCATCGCATTCCGCTGCCGTGCGTTGGTCGTTCCAAAGCAAAGCGGGACGGATCACGGCCCCTTTTTTGTTGAGAAAAACGGATCCATGCATCTGCCCAGACAAACCGATCGCTTTGACATCCGATTTCTTTGCTTTGCTCGCTTTCACAACGGCTTTGATCGTCTTCTTGACCGCTTGCCACCAGTCTTCGGGATCTTGCTCGGTCCAAAGCGGCTTTGGCATATGGATCGGATACTCGGCAGTCGACTCGGCTAAGATTTTTCCTTTCTCATCCATGATCAAGCTCTTGGTGCCGGAAGTGCCGATGTCAACGCCGATGTAAAGTGCCATAAACTTGCCTTAGGAGTGGATTCAATTGAAAAGTCGAAAGATGGAACGCAAGTCGTTGTACGTCCCAAATGCGCATGAAGATACTATACTATTGCCCTTCCAAGAACAAAATCGCTCATTCGAACCGACAATGCCTTCTCTCATGAAATCCATCCGAAATCTTGCAACACTCACGATGGTGTTCGCTTGCCTTGCTATCACAGGATGCGGCCAAAAAGAATTGCCTAAGACCACGGAACCCTTGGCTTCGGAACGACCAGCATTGAAAATTTGGCTCGTGGACGCACCTGAACTCGAAAAAGAAATTTCTCTTCGATGGCAAGCGTCCTCGGACCAGGCATTGAAGATCGTTCATTTTTCATCCGATCGGGTTGCCAGCGAAGAGCCATTCAACGCAGATGTGGTCATTTACCCAGCGATGCTCCTCGGCGATTTGGTTCAGAAACAGGCGATCGGACGATTGCCAACACAAGCCTTGGGAAAGGGGAGTTCGGAGAGCGGCCAGGCAGTAAATTGGACCGTTCGTTGGCGAACCTGCGCAACGTTCGGAAACCAGCTTTACGCCGTACCATTGGGGCTTACGAATCTGGCTCCGGTAATGTCCGGTCTGGACCCGGGCCCACTCAACGAGGTGAATGGTTTGTTGGGCCAAATCAAGGATATTAACCCGCAATCGATGGAGTATTGGTCCCAATTTTTCGCCCAAGCGGAAACAGCTTTGGCTGCGAACAAATCAGAGCGAGAGCAGATGCTGGCCGAACAACTCGGAAAATGGACTTCGGAGGAGAAGCGAGCACTGGTGGATCGATTTTTGTTCCTGGCGTCAACAACAACAGCGCGGAGCCGAGGATTGTTTGAGCTTGTCAAAATGGAATCGAGACTAAACCAAGTTGAGTTTAGCAATAGCGCTAGGCTGCTCTCGCGAATGGCACGATTGTTTCCGGACACGATTGCTCTCGAGCCCGAGAAGGCTTGGGAGGTGGCGATGACCAAAACCGATGTGGGGTTTGCTGTGGGTTGGCCCAGTTCTACCGCGGCCGCATCCGACGCTTCCGGAAAGGCGACAGTGGCACAACTGGCCTGGAATCCGGGACGCGGTTTGCTTGCCTCTATGGGCAAAAAGACTCGCCAAACGGCGGTTTCCAGCCAATTTCTTGCGTGGATTTCCGAGCCCGAACAACGCGAATCGCTACGATCGGTGTGCACCCGAGTTGAATTGACAGCAGAACAAAACGATAGGAACAACGTTCGCGACGACTATCGAGCCTTTCAAGCTGTAAATAATCGAGACTTGCGAGTAGAACCGATGGGACTCTCTTTACGAATGGCCAACGCCAATCAGTATAGAGCCATCCTGGCAGACTGTTTGGTCGACGCCATCCGTGAGCCAGAACAAATCGACGCCATCATGGCCGGTTGTTCCACAAAATGGAATCAACTGACCGCCAAGCTGGGGATCGACGCCCAGCGACAGTCCGAGGAACAATCGCTCGGGTTTAGCAAATAATGTGAGCAGCCAACTGCAAATTACCACAGCACGACACGCAAGTTTTGAAGTTGCACTGTATTGAGAAATGTAGCTGAATTCGTGAGAATTCAGACGTTTTGCAATCAAGATACGGTCAGAATTCTCACGAATTCTGCTACAAAAACATAAGTGTGCAACGTCAAAACGCGCAAGCTAGTGAATTGGGTGTTCGATTCACTAGCTTTCGCGTTGTTCTAAGTAAAATGCATAGCTCGCCTCAACAAGTCCACGAATCAACCTAACAGCAGAAAACAATTCTAGTGTCGCCACTCAGGCAAATCATTTTGAACACCGAGGGCAAACGCGCATTCTCGGGTCGCCATCCATGGATTTTGGTCACTTCGATCATCGAGCCCGCTTCGAAACCACAAGTCGGCGAACAAGTGGACTTGGTCAACTCCGAAAACAAATGGATCGGTCGTGGCCTTTATAACCCTAACAGCCGCATTCGCGTCCGCCTCTACACGTGGGACGCCGAAGAACACATTACCAAGGAGTTGATCAACACGCGATTGGATCGCGCGATCCAACTAAGATCTCGGCTGGCAAACGGATCGCATCAACAGGCATTGCGTATCGTCTTTAGTGAAGCCGATCAGTTGAGCGGGTTGGTGGTTGACAAGTATGCAGAGCATCTCGTCATCCAAATCACCGCAGCAGCCTTGATGCCATTCCTTGATACGATTGTTGATCGTTTGTTCCATCATTATCGACCGCTTAGCATTTCGATGCAGGTGGATGAACGAACCGGCAAAAGTGAGGGCATGGACGCGGAGCATCGATTCCTGGTCGGCAGCGCACCATCGGAGCCAGTGACCATCGAAGAAAACGGACTCTTATGGAATGTCGATATCGTTGGCGGCCAGAAAACGGGAACCTATTTGGATCAACGAGAAAATCGCCTTGCGGCAGCGCGCTGGACACAGCCCGGCGCTCGCGTGCTAGACGTCTGCTGCTACGTCGGCGGCTTTGCACTCAATATCGCCAAACACTGCGAAACCAAAGAAATCATCGCAGTCGACAGCAGCGACAAAGCATTGCAAAGCGCCAAGCAACATGCCACTCTCAATCAATTGGACAATCGTGTCACTTGGGAGCAAGCGGACTTTTTCGAGTCTCTTTCAAGCAAACTGGATGCGGGCGAAAAGTTTGACACTATCGTGCTTGACCCTCCGCGTTTGGCTGGTTCGAGAGAACATTTGCAAAGGGCACTTAGTGCTTACCATCGGCTGAATTTCTTGGCCGTTCGAATGCTGAACCCAGGCGGAACTTTAGTCACATGCAGCTGTTCCGGACGTGTGTCTCGGGACGATTTTCGCGACATGCTGCGAGGCGTTGGCACACGAACCAGGCGAGAGATTCAGGTGCTCGAAGAACGCGGTGCAGCTCCAGATCACCCGAGTTGCATGAGCTGCCCTGAAACCGATTATTTGAAATGCATCGTGGCGAGGATACTGTAGCCCTCGTAGCGGAAGTTGTAAAACTTCGTAGCGGAAGTTGTAAAACTTCGTAGCGGAAGTTGTAAAACTTCCTGAAGTTTGACGCACGGCAGGAACTCTCACGAGATTCCACTACACCCCTCTATCGCGAGCGATGCCAATCCGATTTAGTATAGCGTTCGTCGAGCAATCGTTTCGTTTCCGCTTCTACTTCATTTTTCCAAGAACAATCTACCCATGGCTTGGAAGCATTCCAGGTGGCAATCAACTGGCGATTTAGTTCCTGCAAGAACGCTCGCGAATCAACTGTGCTCGCAGGGCTCAGAACGTTCGCCACAAAAGTCTCGTGAGATCGCTTTTCGCGATAAGCCGGCTGCCTTGGAGGCTCCAGTAAGTATTTGCTCAACCATGACAGATGCATCGCCACCATGATGGTGCCGTGGTAAATCATCCAATTGCGTTTGCAACGTAGGGCGTTACCTGAAAACTTGCGACCCTCGATCGTTAAGTCGCACGTTCCTTGGATTTCAACTTGCAATGGCAAGCGAAAGGAATCCGCCGCGTTTTGGACGGCATCTCGAATGCGACGCATCACCTGAAGGTGAGCTACATCAAGTCCGCGCCATGTGGGTCTCTTTTGATACGAGATCAAAACCGAGTACATAAGACAGCCGGGCCCTGCCACGATCGTTGCGCCGCCGCTGGCTCGCCTTAAAAAAGGGACTCCATTAGCGTCGCATGCTGCCGTGTTCACCTCTTCGGTTAACTTGCTGGCACGTCCGAGAACGACGCAGGGCGATGGCAACTCCCAAAGCCTCAACACTTCTTCTTCGCCTGAGTCCACTACCAAGTCCGAGATCGATTGATCGAATTGAAGCGACCTGCGATCCGCGACTTCGACCAACGCTTCGTCCAGGGCTAAGTTTTCCTCAGCAGTAGGAAGTGTTTCGTTGTGGAGCAACATGGCGATGGAGTAAAGCGTCTAGTCGGTTCTTAGTTTGCGGCTAGCGACGGTGTCCAATCTACCTAGCACGACGCGCAAGTTTTGAAGATGCACTGTATTGAAAAATGTAGCTGAATTCGTGAGAATTCAGACGCTTTACAATCAAGACGCGGTCAGAATTCTCACGAATTCTGCTATTCCAATTCACTAGCTTGCGCGTCGTGCTAGGTAGATTTCATCGATAAAAAGTCGTTTAACAGTCAGCCGTAGGCGTACTTCGGACCAAGTACGCCTTCGGCTGACTGTTAAACAAAGCACGGCTCGGAGAGCCGCGCCAGCCTAGTTCATAACAAGATTTCCGGAAGAACTCTTGCGTTGGCGAGGTCCTCGGCCTCCGCTTGATGCTCCGCTTCGCGAGGTGCTTCTAGGTCTGCTCGTGCCTCGTGAGTTGCCGCTTCGTCCAGACGAAGATCGACCGCCGCCAGAAGACTTACCACCGCCACCGGTTGGCCGTTGACTTTGCTGTGCCGCAGACAAAGTCAATTCAGTCAGCGATTCGTTCACCTCAATCGTGTTGTTGATGAGGCGTTCGACATCTTGCAGGCTACCGCGTTCGTCTGGAGCGCAGAACGAGACAGCTGTTCCAGCAGCCCCAGCTCGGGCCGTTCGGCCGATGCGGTGAACATAAATCTCAGGCACTTCAGGCATCTGATAGTTGATCACATGCGAAACGCCATGAACGTCGATCCCGCGAGCCGCGATATCGGTCGCGACCAGAATCGGTGGACGTTCCGATTTGAAAGCGTCCAAATTTCTGGTTCGAGCATTTTGGCTTTTGTTGCCGTGAATCGCGACAGCATCGATTCCACTGCTCACCAAAATCTTGACCAACTGGTCGGCACCGTGTTTGGTTCGGGTAAAGACAATCGAGCGTGTTACCGCAGCCGACTTGATGTAGCTGACCAGTAGCTTCGGCTTGTTTTGAGCCGATACGTGAAAAACCGATTGCGAGACGGCTGTGGCTGCACTCGAAACTCGAGCGACTTCCACATGCTTGGGTTCAAACAACCATTGCTTGGCCAGTTGCTTGATTTCGTCTGGCATGGTGGCGGAAAACATAAGCGTTTGTCTATCCAATGGCACCTTGGCAACGATCTTCTTGAGATCGCGCAAGAATCCCATATCGAACATCTGATCCGCTTCATCGATCACTAAGACTTCCACATTGGAAATATCGGCGATCCGTTGGTTCATCAGATCGAGCAATCGGCCTGGAGTCGCGACCAAAATGTCGACGCCTCGTTGCAGCGCACGCGCTTGCGGCATTTGGCTAACGCCACCATGGACCACTGCAACCCGCAGGTTAAGGTACTTGCCGTAGGTGGTGAAGCTCTTTTCGATTTGAGCAGCCAGTTCTCGGGTCGGTGCTAGCACTAGGCAGCGAATCGGTCTTGGACCGCGTCGATCCGGACCAGCGCTCGGACGCCCTTCTTCGCGGCCAGCATCCGCGGGTGCAGACGCTGTCGCAGCCAATCTCTGCAAAGTTGGCAACGCAAATGCTGCGGTTTTTCCCGTGCCCGTTTGAGCGCAGCCCATCAGGTCGTAGCCGGTCAGCAAAAGCGGGATCGCTTGAAGCTGAATAGGCGTAGCAACGTCGTAATTTGCGGCGGTAAGAGCACGCATTAGTGGCTGAATCAGCCCCAATCCATCAAAATTAGTCAAAACAATTCTCTCAATAAGGCCCAAATATGGGCCGGCATTGCCTGTCTCGGAAGCGTTCAACAATAGACGCTCAAAAACCGTTGGGACAAGCATGTCTCTTTGGACGAGGTTAAGGAGATAAGATCGCGCCGTCCCAGCGAACTTAACTTGACATGGTCGTGAACGACCGGGGCACAGATGGTTTGTTTTGTCAAACACGCCCTAGAATTTGCTCGGCTACCAATGCCGACTCGTGAATACCTAGTGTAAAGGTATCGATTCACCTGTTAAACGAATACCTATTTGCGACATAGTATACCTCGCGAAGGGCGTCCGGTCAAATGCGATTGATACATCCGGCAAAAGTAGCAGGCACGTTCCGTAGTGCCGTCCGCTGTAGTAAGTTGTCAATGATTCCTGGTGAACGGCATATGGAATGTGCCTACTACTTTGACTTTTGTCCGCGACGCGATCGACTCGCAGCAGCAATTATGCCGGGAATGCTAGCCGACTCGATTACAATAGTTGCATCTTCTGCTAGATTAAAGAGCATTGCCTACCGGATTGAATCCCACCCCAAATGCCAGCCAAATGATTCAGCCAAATGATTCAGCCAAAACTCCTTATCTTGGTTTTGATTGTCGCCCTAAATTTTGGGCCATTTGCTCTGTGCCAGTCCCCCGAAAATCTACTCGTTCTGCCTGAAACCATCCACGTTTCCGCGAACCACCCCAGCCAAATTCTGGTTTATCGAGTTCAAGCGGACGGTTCGCTATTGGACTTTTGCGCGCGGCCAGACCTGCAAATAGAAGTGTCAGATCCAGAGATTGCTCAGGTGACTCCGGAGTTGGGCATCGAGTTTCGCAAGCCAGGGGCAACAACAGTAACTGTCCGTTTGGGCGAACAAAGTCGTCGAATCGAGGTGAGTTCTCTCGCAGAGCTGCCGGTCACATTCACCCGCGACATATCGGCAGTGATTGGGAAATCCGGTTGCAACTTAGGAACTTGCCACGGCAGTCTTCATGGCAAGGCTGGACTTCGAATGAGTTTGCGCGGGGATGATCTCGCCTTTGATTACGATCGGCTTGTGCACGAATATGGTGGCCGACGAATCGACCCAATACTTCCTGACGAAAGTTTGCTGCTCCTCAAAGCAACTGGGGCTATATCGCATCAAGGTGGCCGCCGCTTCACCGCGAAATCAGAGTCGTATCGACAGTTGAAGGAGTGGATTGAACAGGGCGCCCCCTACTCGGAGTCGCCATCGTTGACGCGGTTACAGGTCCTGCCCGAAGTTGCACGCGTCGACGACAGCCAAAAGACGGCAAAGATGCTCGTTATCGCGCACTTCGCGGACGGCACAACTCGCGACGTAACGCGTTGGTCTCGATTGGAAACAAGCATTCCTGGAGGGGCAACGATTGCGGACGACGGCACGATTCATGTAACCAAAGCCATCGACCTTTCGATCGGCGCTTCCTATTTAAGCGGAAGAAGTGCCGGTAGGTTTACGTTCCTTGGCAAGACGGGAACAAACGAAACTGAGCAGCAATGCGGAAACAACCCAATCGATTCTCTGGTTGGCACTCGTTTAACGCAAATGCGGATCCCTGCGGCACCCGAGGTTGATGACGCCACCTTTCTGCGACGAGCCTATCTAGTCGCGGTGAGCCGACTCCCCACGAGCCAACAGACCAAAGATTTTCTGGCAGATATTAGCGTCGATAAACGTGAGCGGTTGATAGACGAGCTATTGGCCGATCACGGCTTCGACTTGACCTGGGCGCTTCGGTGGAGCGATTTGTTACGAAACGAAGACAAGGTCATGAGCAGTAAGGGAACTGCGTTGTTTCACCATTGGCTCACTGAGCAAATCGCGACAGATCGCCCGTGGAACGAATGGAATGCTGAGCTTGTTCGTTCCATCGGAAGCACCTACGAAAATCCACCCGCGTCGTTTCATCGAACGCATCGCGACCCGATGACCGCTGCGGAATCGATCGGACAAGTGTTTTTAGGGGTAAGAATTCAATGCGCAAAATGCCATAACCATCCTTTCGATTCGTGGCGACAAGACGATTATTACGGCCTGTCCGCGTACTTCTCAACGATCAACCGCAAGCAGATCGACAACAATCCTAAGGACAAGCTCGATTCTCACGAAATCACGGGCGACGAAATCATCTCGCTCGAAGATCGCAAGGCGGAGATTTACCACCCCGGGCTCTCCAAGAAAGTGACAACCAAGCCGCTTAGCAAGGCGGCTCAATCAAGTTTCGTAGAGACGCAAACCACGTCGCAGCCATCCCCACTTGACGAGATCGCTGCTTGGCTCACCCATGACAACGATATGTTCGATCGCAATATGGCGAATCGAATTTGGTTTCAATACTTTGGAGTTGGAATTGTCGATCCACCCGATGACATGCGAGACTCGAATCCACCAAGCAACCCAGAGCTTCTCGATTTCCTGGCCAAGGAGTTTCGACGTAGCGGCTATTCCTTGCGGCATCTTTCCCGTTTGATTTTGACGAGTAAGGCGTTTGCTCGACAAGGTTCGCAGCAACGCGAGGAAACATTGGACGATTCCACGCTCAATGGCACGCCTTTGTTCTCGGACTATCGAATCCGTCGCATCAGCGCCGAATCGTTGATCGACGCCATCAGTTCCGTCACGGACATCCCCTCCAAATTTCCGTCCGCAAACACACCCGACATCGTTGCCAATCAAGCAATTGCGATGCCGGGTATCCCAAAGGGCCCCGGTTTCCTGAAGACCTTCGGCAAGCCGAATCGATTGTTGATTTGCGAATGCGAGCGATCCAATCAGGTCTCGCTAGTTCAGTCTTTGACGCTGGCGAACGGACCAGAGGTCCAAGGCAAAATCATTTCGGATCAAAATGTCATTGCCAAAATGATGTCTCAAAATGTGCAGCCCGAAATCATCATCGAAGAGATCTTTTTGCGGGCGTTAGCCAGAGTGCCACACGAACATGAATGGACCGCGTTCCGCGCGATGATTGCCAGTGCCGAGCCCACGCGGCGGGTACTGGAAGATATTTTGTGGGCTGTGATCAATAGCAAAGAATTCGTCATGATTCGTTGATGGCGGGTCCGGTATTCGTTCACTGGGACAATGTTCACTTGGATAATCAGGAAGAATTTCATGAGACAAGGTTGCAACGAGTTCAATCACGGCGTCATGAATCGACGCGCACTGCTAAGTCTTGGTGGTGTTGGTCTCGGCGGATTGACATTAGATCAGGTATTGCAAGCCAGCGAGTCGAGCGCGAATTCGCTGCGTCCCAGGGCCAAGAACGTTATTTTCTTGCACCAGTACGGCGGTCCTAGCCATATCGACACCTTCGATATGAAACCCAACGCGCCGACCGGTATTCGAGGCGAGTTTAATCCAATCGAGTCGTCGCTGCCTGGTGTTCCCGTTTGCGAACACTTACCTCGCTGGGGACAGCAATTGCATAAATGGGCCCAAATTCGGTCGGTGCACCACGACATGAAGAATCATAATTCTGCATGCTACTATTCGTTGACCGGCAAGCGACCACCGACGGATGACATTCGGCTTCGTGATACGATGGAACTCTATCCAGCATACGGCTCATCGGCAGCCAAGTTTTTATCGACATCGGAAGGAGTCCCACCCTTTATTGCGTTCCCGCATGTACTGAGAGACGGAGCCATTTCACCGGGACAGCACGCTAGTTTTCTCGGCAAGCGCTACGATCCCTTTTTTTTCGATTCGGATCCTAACTCCAAGGACTTTGGATTACCAGAACTGGAATTGCCCAGTTCAATCTCGTTAGAAAGATTGGGACACCGCCGCGAGCTGCTCCGGGTGATCGACGAGCAATTGCAGTTGGCAGAAAAATCCAGCGAGGCAAAAGGGCTCGATGAGTTTCAGCGTCAATCTTTATCCATCCTTTCATCACCTAATTTAAAAAAGGCTTTTGATTTAGCGAAAGAAGAGGATGCGTTGAGGGATCGTTATGGCCGAACAACGTACGGTCAATCATGCTTGCTCGCCCGGAGACTTGTCGAGGCGGGAGCTCGATTTGTGAACGTCTATTTTTCTAGAAGCATTGGCGGCAAGGGGAGCGAGGGTTGGGACACCCATCAAGATAATTTCAAGGACTTAAAAGAACGGTTGTTACCCATGACCGACAGCACCGTGCCAACGTTGATCGACGACCTTGACGCACGTGGGCTGTTGGACGATACGTTGGTGTTGTGGATGGGCGAGTTTGGACGTGGGCCACAAATCGGTGATCGAGATGGCAAAGGCAGGGGACATTGGCCGCACTGCTATACGGTCATGATGGCAGGTGGTGGCACGCGCGGCGGAGCGATTTTTGGCAAGAGCGATGAACGAGGGGCATACCCAGCCGCGTCGCCAGTTGGGCCTGAGGATGTCTCCGCAACGCTGTTTTGGGCGTTAGGTATTGAGCCTAACAAAGAGATTCGAGACACTCAGGGCCGTCCGCTCCCAATTGCAAGTGGTGCTCCAATTGAATCCATTTTCGGCTAGCAAGTTCCCCGTGGGTCACTCTTGCCGAGAGTGACCTTGAACGAGATAAGTTCCAGCGGTGTAGTATCGCCGTTTCACGGCTCTTGCATTCGATTTCTGAATGTGTCTGCGGGGCGAGCCCCGCAGCTACGAACTATCGCCGTTACACGGCTAAAAAATTCTTCCTCAACAAAACTAGACGACCTAAGGCGATCCAATAGCTTTCAATCGCGTTTGGTCCTATTCGTCGCTCTCGGAGCCCAAATTAATTGGCACTTGATTTGCTTTCTCCTCTGTCCGAGGGCCGTTTCTTTCTCGGCCTCACATGCATGACAATGACATCTCACTAAAGGAACAAAGCAAATGGAGAACTTAATTCTTTACGGAAAGACGATTGCCTTTCTCGCAACCGATGGCTTCGAACAAATCGAACTCACTGAACCCTGGAAAGCGTTAAAAAATGCGGGGGGAACTGTCAAACTGGTTTCACCCAAGATCGAAGGGACGATTCGCGGCGTACATCATGATGTTCCTGGAGATGAGTTTATCGTTGACGTGCTTTCGTCGGATGCGATCCCCGAGGATTTCGACGCACTCGTTTTGCCGGGTGGTGTCTTCAGCCCAGATGCGCTCCGACTGGATCATGATTCCGTTCATTTTGTTCGGTCCTTCTTTGATGCTCACAAGCCTGTCGCCGCAATATGTCATGGTCCATGGATGCTCGTGGAAGCTGGTGTTCTTGATGGCAGGAAACTCACCTCGTGGCCAAGTTTGCAAACAGATATCGTCAATGCCGGCGGTATTTGGGTTGATGAAGCATGTGTCAATGACAACCAATTGATAACGAGCCGAAGCCCGAAGGACCTGGAAGTGTTTTGTGAGGAAACGATCAAAGAGTTTGCTAAGGGCGTTCCGGCTGTTCAGCCGGAACAGTTAGCTTAGTCCAGCGCAACCTGTTGACCAGCTCCGATCGCTTCGAGGACAGATTCAGCGGTCTGAGCTTTGCGCAACCTTTCAGAAACATACTGGCTTTTGAAAAGTGCATTGATATTGGAGAGTAGTTTCGTTTGCAATCGGAAAGTGCCAATAGGCGAAAGAACCAAGAACAGCAAATCCGCTCGCTCATTGGAACCGTCGATGGGCGTTCCCTCATCGCATCTAGCAAACGCGATTACCGGACTACAACCCGCAGACAAAAATCACTCTTCGATTACATGAGCCTGAGACGCTAGCCGATTTTGAAAATCGAAAGAACTTGGATAGCGCCTCAGGCTCACTTTTGTCGGCTGCGTCTCATAGACACATCACCAGGGCTTGATTTTCCAGCCAACGTAAAAGCCAGCTAAAAAAACGAGACTCGAAGCGATCACAGGCCGCTTTCTCAAGTAATGAGAAAACGAGTCGCGGACCTCTCCCAAGAGTACTTCAAAGTCTTCCTTCTGCGAGTCGCACTCTTGAATCATCGAGCACTCGATATTCAACTGAGTTACGCCGCCGCTCGTGCTCGGCACGTTCACTTTGCTTTCCCCGTTTTCCATTGCACTATCCTTATTAATAACTTTCTTCTATCTGGACGAATCGCCACTAAAGATTTCCTTGGCCCACTGAATATTCTTGGAGAACTCCTCCGAACTTCGTTTGAATTGCTCCCCAGAACTGGAAAGCTTCTTCAGCGAGAGACCAATCACCACCATGCTGATGATCGATAGACTGCATCCGACAGCCAATTGAGACACCCAGATCTCGATCTCGAAAAAATAGGCAACCGCCGAAGCCGCTCCAAGAAAGAGCACAGGCATACAGCCCAAGAGGCTCAAACATCCTATCAAAGCAAACAGCACTGCCACCATGGATTTTTCCACAGCCGACTTTGCATCTGCTTTGAAGAGCTTGCCTTGCAACTCGGCCAATTCGAGGAGGTCGCAGCCGAATTTCCCAGCGGACGATCGGAACTGACCGACAGGGCTCGCATGTTGATAATCCTGACTCATCTTCTCGAGGTCAACCATCCTAAAATGCCTCCTACGACGAAGGCTGCCGACAAAAATGCGGATGGCCTTTTCGCGATCAACCTGCGTACTTGGTCCGGAATTGCGGAAACAGCGGAAACAAGCTCCGTGTTGTCCGAAATAGCTCGAGCCTCGCTTTGTTCTTTGCGTCGTTCAAACGATGTCGTTGTATCGGGAATTGAATTCGTGAAGTCGATCACTTGAGCCTCCCTCTGAAATGCTGCGTTGTATGAGATTCGCGAAATAACTTTTAATCGCAGAGGATGCGATCGATGTGCCCAAAGAAATAACTCCACCTGCGAAGTTTGATTTGAGCGGTCTGGCGGTCGACGAATCGATTGCGACAGTGGAACTCAGGACCTTAGGCTTTGAGAGGGCAAGCATGGTGCTTCTCACAATAGCAAACCCAAAAACAGATGCAGCAGCCACGGAAACGAGCGGTTTGGTAAGAACATACTCTTTCCAGTCAACTAGTCGCTGCGCTTCCCCCTGTAGCTCAACAGCATGAGAGCGCCCGGATGAACGCAAAGCATGCATACGACCAATAATCGAGTCCACACCCACAGGCTCTTGTTCGCTGCTGTTCATGTCTATCGTCTTCGGTTTGACATCGACAGGCCCAATAAAACGCCAGCAATGATACCGGTACCGATTGCCAAGGCAAGCGACTCAATGGGTCGGCGTCCAACGCTTTGGGCCGTATAATCAAGCCCTCTCTTGGCTTCCGAAGCAACCCGATCGTAGTTCTCGCGAATTGCATCACCAGCCGCGTCGGCATAGTGTGAAGCGCGATTTGCGACCTGATGATACGTTGAACCAGCCGAGTCGCAACAGTCAGTGATAAACGATGCAATTTGCTCCTTGCTTTGACCGGTCTTTTTCTGGACGAGCCCAACTAGTTGTTCGAAGTTACCTTCTACACGAGTCAGTTCGTCTTTCGTGAGCTCGCCAAACTTTGCTTTGAGCGAGCCTACGACGCTATTCCAATTGCCCATCAACTGATCTCTAGTAACCATCGGTAAATCCTCAATAGTGCGAATTTGTACGAACAAACGTTGCTGGATCACACAGCGGATCGAGCTTGTTTCACCGATAAAAGCAATTGCCGTGCCGAGAGCACTATCTGTCGAAATAGATGGAGAAACAAGACGCAGACGTTCCGGAATCACTCAGTCTGCTCGACAAGCGACCAGTAAGGCTTGAAAAATGCACCTGATACGTTCGGACGTCAGACTATCAAACGCGGCAACTCAGAGTTGCAATTCGATTCCAAACGCAATCACTAAATCGTCAAGCTTCGCGCCCGTGCGACTACCGGCCACTTTTCCCCAGCCATTCGATTGGCCACTGTCCAAACTTCGTTGTGCAGCGCTACCGTTGGACAAATATGTTTTGGAAGTCCATATACCACCGTCCCAACGGGAAATAATTTGCTCTTGTCTGTTTCCAAAACCAAATGCTCTTCGCTGTGAATCACAGGTACCGCATCTTCTAGTCCAAACCAACGGACCCTTGGTTGTGTCATTTCGGATGCGACTGCCTTGTGTCCTAAATCGATGCAGATTCGGTTGAAGGTTGGGTGGCTAATCACGCGAGCCAATAGAACCGCCGCGTTTTGGAAATCCAAGTACGGCGAGGTAATCGATTGGCCGAAATCCCAAAGGACTGCCGTGCCGAGACCGACCTCCACGTCCCCGCGTTTGGCTAACAAGCCTGAGGTAGGAGTTCCAGCAGCAATGATATTCGGTACCTCGAAGCCATCTTTCCGAAGTCCTTCGATCCAACTCCAGACGGGCGAGAAAACTTGCTTGTTTTGTTCCGTTATCTCAGCGAGATCGGATTGATGCAGATGGCCGTCATAAGCATGCACGCCACCTGCGGAAACACCTTCCGTGCTGCAAAGTGCTTGATAGAGGCGAGTTGCTTCTGGACCGAGAATGATTCCAGTTCGATTCATGCCGACATTCAAGTCGACATACAAGCACGCGACGACCCCTTGCGATTGAGCGCATTTGGCGATTTCCGATAGTGATTCGAGGTTGTCTACTAACGCGGAGAAGTGAGTCTCAGGGAACCGCTGAATCAACTCCACGAACCGACGAACGTTTGGACCGACTGGCTGATAAGCCATCAAGATGTCCTTGCCGCCAGCGCCTGCCGTCATTTCGGACTCGGCGATGGTCGACGTTTTGAACTTGTCGATACCAAGGGCCCGTTTCATCGCAATGATTTGAGGCATCTTGTGCGTTTTCACATGCGGCCGAAGCAGAGAAACGTCCCCGGCCAAACGAATCATGCGCCGCAAATTCTCTTCGATGCGTTCGGGGTAAACCAATAGAGTGGGCGACGGCACATCGTCTGGATTATCGATTGAGTACCAGGGTTTCATATTGTTTAATTGGGGAAATGGTGAATAAGAAGTGATTCGAGCCTCAAGCTGTTTAGTCACCCTCCCGCTGGGAGGGTCGAGCGTAGCGAGGGGAGGGTGAAGTGCCACTGGCAATTGCACAATTCAGTTCTCCCTCCCCGGCCTCTGGCCGACCCTCCCGGAGGGAGGGTTACTTGTGGTCGGCACATGGAATGTGCCGACCACTTCTAGCTACCTTTTTGACGTCGAGACCAATTTACCGTTGATGATAACACCGATGCAGTGAGTGGTGTACTCAAGCGGGTCGCCATCGTAAAGTGCAAGGTCAGCGTCTTTACCAACCTCAAGAGAACCAACGCGATCCTGGATTCCTAAGATACGTGCCGGAGAGATAGTGATGGACTCGATGGCTGCGTCGTAGCTGAGCCCATGAGCTGCCGCAATAGCCGCTTCAAAAAGAACAACACGGACCTTGGGAACGTACGCCTCAAATCCACCTTGGATGGCGAATGGAATTTGAGCCGCTTGCAGTTTCGAAGCGGTCAAAAACGATTGGTTTTCCTTTTCACCGCTCGCTCTGGCCATTGATGGATGCAATAAGACACTGATTCCAGCAGCTTTGATCTGTGGAATCATCAGATGCGCATCTGCCGCGCTATCGAGCCAGATTTTGATTTTGAACTCTTCTGCCAAGCGAATTGCCGATGCGATATCTTGGGCCCGGTCTGCTGTGATCAAAAGGGCTTTCTTGCCGGCCAAGACCTGCATCACCGCTTCCAATCGTAAATTGCGAGCCACAGGTTCCGGTTTCTTTTCTAAGTCACTGTCTTTGCCAGTGTCTTTGATAATGTCCGCTTCTGATTTTTCAACGGGCTTTGGGTTCGCTTTGGCATCGATTTTCGCTTGAAGCTCTTGCGCTTCGATGAAGAGCGTTCGAAGCATAGCCATCTGCTTGCCGCGGGTTCCAGGGCTGGATTTACCTGATTTCGAGGAAGCTTCTGCAAGTGTTGCTGCTATCGCGCGACCATCGACGAGGAGCGCTTCCTCGATGGTGTTCCCGATCGTCTTTGCGATGAGTGTTTGCCCCGACATGAGCTCGCCCGGTGCGTGACCGGTATGGATGGTGGTTACGCCAAAGCTGCGAATGTATTCAACCAACTCTTCTCTTGGGTTGTAAGCGTCGATAGCTCGCAACTCAGGCTGAAGCGGAGAGGAACTTTCAAGGTGGTCGCTGTCGTGATCGACGTTGAGAATCCCAGAAAGGCCAGCGCAGGTCCGCACATCGATCATGCCTGGCATGGCAACTTCGCTTTGCATGACTACAGCCTTCTCAGGAATGGCAACTTCGCCAGTCTTACCAATCGCTTTGATTTTGCCATCCACGCAAACGATCGTTCCATTCTCGATTGCTTTGCCTGCTGCCGTGATGACTTTTTTGGCATGAACGACAAGCGGCTGTTGGGCCGCGGAATGGCTACAGGAAAGGACGACTGCCATAATGGCGATCACCAATTGGTTTTTGCAGAGAATCACTTTGCACCTCCTTGCCATGCTGGAGCAAAGCAACATAAGAATGGATCGATATCGCTGCCTGCATTCACGCCCCCTTCGGCGTAAAGTTGGTCTTCGGGTTTGCTGAGATCAAAGGCCTTTTTGCCTTCGACCCATGTTTCTAAAACGTGCGAGTAAACACTGAGTGGATCGCCATTGAGGATTGCGAAGTCAGCATCTTTGCCAACCGTCAAGGAACCGATTCGATCGCTCAGTCCAAGCATCTCGGCACCCGCAAGCGTCAGACCTGCGATGGCTTTGTCGCGATTCATGCCTGCGCGAACAGCCAACGCTGCCGAACGCATAAACAGGCGAGAGTCGGTAATCCAGTCGTCGGTATGGAACGCCACCTTCACGCCAGCTTCATCGAGCACACGACCATTGCTAAAAGTCATGTCCTTGGCTTCCACTTTCCCACCCGGTGAGTCGAGAACGATGATCGAACAAGGCATTTTGGCGTCCGCAATCTCTTTTGCGACTTTCCATCCCTCGCTGACGTGATGCAAAACCGTTTGGAAGCCAAACTCTTGAGAAAGTCGGATGACGGTCATGATATCGTCGTGTCGGTGCGTATGGTGATGTACGATCCGTTTACCTTGCATGGCTTCCACGAGCGACTCCAAGTGCAAATCGCGAGGCGGCAGTTTGGCGGCGTCGCCATTGGCCGCAACGACTTTGGCTTGATACTCGCGAGCTTTGATGTACTGTTCGCGAACCAAATAAGCTGATTTGCCTCGCGTGCCTGGAAAGGGCGAATCGCCTTGCGAATTGGTACCGTTCGCCATCTTAAGTCCACCGACCGGCGCCCCGTTTTTGTCCCGAATGAGGATTTCATCTACAATGCGGGGCGACGATTCGTAGTACCGTAACTTGCAATAAACGGTTTGGCCACTGATAAGATGACCAGAGCCCGGCATGATGTTAAGCGTCGTCAGCCCACCGGCAAGTGCCCGTCGGAAGCCGGAATCTCGCACGTTGATGGAGTCCATCACGCGGACGCCAGGTTGAATGGGGCCGCTGCCATCCGCAGCACCCGCGCCACCGATGTGACTATGTGTGCAAATGAGCCCCGGCATGATCCACTTACCTTTTGCGTCAACGATGGTTGCGTTTGACGGAATAGCGACATTTGCCGACGCCCCGATCGCTTGGATTTTCCCCTCCTGGACCACGATTGCGCCACCCAAAATCGGCGGTTTGTCGACCGGTAAAAGTGTCGCGTTAACCCACGCAGTCGCAGTGGAAACTTTTTTTGATTCGTTGCCGTTTGACGGCGTCTGACGAGCAAAAAGCGATGGGCAGAAAGCAGATCCGGACAAGGCTGCACTGGCAGATACCAGAAATTTTCTTCGTGTATTCAAGGGGGCAGTTCTCGAACTTAAGTAAGGCATTTTGAAGGGAGCGGCACCGAAACCACATGGGGCTGGAACCGATTATACTGCGACCAGACGACGAAGCGCTAGTTCGGCTACCAAAGTTGGGCAAAGCATGTTAAGTTCTGCGGTAATTTGGTCTACATTTTTGTCGATTTGCAAATTGTGTAGCCACGGTTTCCCTCAACCCGCAAACTGTTAGGTTTCTGCTGTGCCTAAACGCACCGACATCAAGAAGATTCTTTTGATTGGTTCCGGCCCTATTATCATTGGCCAAGCTTGTGAATTCGACTATTCCGGCACCCAAGCCTGCAAGGCACTTAGGGAAGAAGGCTACGAAGTCGTTTTGGTCAACAGCAACCCAGCCACCATCATGACGGATCCCGCCACAGCAGAGCGGACTTACATTGAGCCGTTGACCTGGGAAATGGTTGCCAAAGTCATCGAACGCGAGCGTCCGGATGCTTTGCTCCCGACGCTGGGAGGCCAGACGGCACTCAACATCGCAATGGATTTGGCCAAACACGGCGTTCTGGAAAAATTCAAGTGCGAGATGATCGGCGCCAATCCTGAGGTGATCCATAAGGCCGAAGCCCGCGATGCGTTCAAGCTCGCCATGGAAAAGATTGGGATGAATGTTTGCGTTGGCGACGTGGTCCATACCATCGAGGAAGCTCGAAAAACACTCGCCAAAGTTGGCTTGCCATGCGTTGTGCGTCCAAGCTTTACGATGGGCGGAAGCGGCTCCGCGATCGCTTACAATCGCGATGATTTTGATGATTTGGTTCAAAATGGATTAACCCTTTCGCCGATCACCGAAGTCCTCATCGAGGAGTCGATTATCGGTTGGAAAGAGTACGAAATGGAAGTCATGCGCGATGTTGACGACAATGTTGTCATCATTTGCGCGATCGAAAACTTCGATCCGATGGGGGTCCATACGGGCGATTCCATTACGGTTGCCCCAGCCCAGACGCTGACCGACAAAGAATATCAGCGAATGCGCGACGCCAGCTTGGCGATCATTCGCGAAATCGGCGTTGAGACCGGCGGCTCCAACATTCAGTTCGCGATCCATCCTGACAATGGCAGAATGATCGTGATCGAAATGAACCCCCGCGTCAGTCGCTCCAGCGCGCTAGCCAGCAAAGCCACTGGCTTCCCAATTGCCAAGATCGCAGCCAAACTCGCAGTCGGCTTCCGTTTGTGGGAATTGCAAAACGACATCACGAAAAAAACCCAAGCTTGCTTTGAGCCGACGATCGATTACGTCGTGACCAAGATTCCGCGTTTTGCATTCGAGAAGTTTCCAGAGGCCGACTCAACGTTGACGACGCAAATGAAAAGCGTTGGCGAAACCATGGCCATCGGACGCACGTTCAAAGAGTCCTTCCAAAAAGCCTTGCGCGGACTTGAGGTGGGTGCATTTGGTTTTGGAGCGGACAGCAAAGACCTTTGGTTCACCGATCGTCGGCCCGACGACGAAGAAATCCGCAGCAAGATGTCCCGTCCCAACGCAGAACGCGTCTGGTACATCCGATACGCCATGTTGGGTGGAATGAGTGTCGACGAGATCTATTCCATCACCAACATCGACAAATGGTTTCTTGATCAACTCAAAGAATTGGTCGAAATCGAAAACCGATTGCGGGCCCTGGGTTCTCTTTCGGCGATGGACTCGAAGACAATGCGCCAGGTGAAGCAGTTTGGCTACTCCGACCGGCAATTGGCGACGCTTCTCAATAGCGATGACGGCGAAATTCGGGAGTGGCGTAAGTCTCATGGTATCGTCGCTACCTACAAATCCGTGGACACTTGCGCGGCCGAGTTCGAGGCGTACACGCCATATTACTATAGCACTTACGAGACCGAGAACGAAACGCCCCCCAAAGGGGACAAAAAGCGCGTCATTATCCTTGGTGGTGGCCCAAATCGAATCGGGCAAGGTATCGAGTTTGATTACTGTTGTTGCCATGCCAGCTACGCTCTTCGAGAACTTGGCATCGAATCGATCATGGTCAACAGCAATCCAGAAACCGTAAGCACCGACTACGACACTAGCGATATGCTGTTTTTCGAGCCTCTCACGACAGAAGATGTTCTCAACATCGTCGATACCGTACAACCCGATGGTGTCATTGTTCAGTTTGGAGGGCAAACGCCACTGAATTTGGCGCGAGCATTGGCCAACGAAGGTGTGCCTATCATCGGAACGAGCGTCGACACAATTGAGGATGCAGAAGATCGAGAAAAATTCCAGATCTTGCTCAATGAACTCAAGATCAAGCAGCCGGCCAACGGGATCGCTCGAACCATGGCTCAAGCTCGCTCGGAAGTGCAAAAGATTGGCTTCCCATGTTTGGTGCGTCCGAGCTTTGTCTTGGGCGGCCGAGCAATGGAAATTTGTTACGACCATTCGCAATTCGAGCGGTTCGTTGCCGAAGCGTTTGTGGTTGCACAAGGGCAACCCGTCCTGATCGATCGCTTCCTAGAGGACGCAACCGAGGTTGACGTCGATGCTGTATCGGACGGCGATGATGTCGTCATTATGGGGATCATGGAGCACATCGAAGAGGCTGGCGTGCATTCGGGCGACTCGGCCTGCGTGATTCCATCGTTCTCACTCAGCCAAGAGGTGCTCACCGAGATCCGTCAAGCCACCGATGCGATGGCTCGACGATTAAAGGTCATTGGGTTGATGAACGTGCAATTTGCGATCAAGGAAGAAAACGGCAAGCCGGTTGTTTACGTGTTGGAAGTAAACCCTCGAGCGAGCCGCACAGTACCTTTTGTGGCCAAGGCAACCGGCACTCCAGTCGCCAACATCGCGACCAAAGTCATGGTTGGCAAGAAGCTGAAAGAGCTTGGAATCACAAGCGAACCGATCCCGCGCAGCGTGTCGGTCAAGGAATCGGTGTTTCCGTTCCGCAAATTTGCGGGTGTCGATATCGTGCTCGGTCCTGAAATGCGCAGCACAGGCGAAGTCATGGGGATCAGCGATGAATTCCCGATCGCTTTCAACAAGAGCCAGATTGCGGCGGGTGTCTTTTTGCCATCGTCCGGCAATGTCTTCTTGAGCATTGCACCGAGGCATCGGGATGGCATCACCGAGATGGCTCAGCAATTGCACGACATGGGTTATAAATTGCTGGCAACGACTGGAACGGCTCTCGTATTGGAACGCGCGGGCATTCCAGTGTCCAAGGTGAAGAAGCTTGCTGAAGGCAATCCCAACTTGATCGACTACCTCAAGAATGACGAGGTATCGCTGATCATCAACACACCGAGCGGCAAAGGTGCGAGAACAGACGAAGGCAGAATTCGTGCAGCTGCGGTGCAATCGGGAGTGCCATGTATTACAACCGTGGCAGCAGCCAGAATGGCCGTAGAAGCGATGTTAGTGATGCGCACAAAGCCCATGACGGTCATGTCCCTACAGGAACGCTTCGCAAACTAGAGCAAGTTGGTATACCGGCTAAGGCTGAATGTTTGGCTGCTTAGCCGAGTAAACACCGATGCGCCGGCGTGTCAAACCGGAGCGAGTTGCGCTGCGATTCAATCGCGATCGCGATGGCAGTAAATAGCCAGGGGTAAGTTCGCAGGGCGAACGAACCCCCAGGTAAAACGTGTTAATGCTTGAAGAGCTCTGAAGGAGCGACATTGGCCGTAAAGCCCCCCTTTTAATGTGAAATTGCTATTCGTTTTCCTTGCGAACGATCTGGGAATATCGTCTCTAAGCGACTCTTGCCAACTCGGTGCTATACGTTCCACAGATTTCATCCGTGGCGATCAAATGTCACTGCTCTGCAGTTAAGGACAAGCGGCAGAGTCACATGACACAACCTCTTCCGGCTGTTCTGGTCCGCCAAAATTTGGGGAAAGCAAAAAGGGGACGGAAAGCAAAAAGGAAAGCAAAAAGGGGACGCAGCTCTTTTTCAAAGAAATGGGCACAACGAAGTTGCGACGCTACTTGAACTCTGAGTTGCATTGTCGCCATGGTGGTTCAAACGAAACAACGAGCTGCGTCCCCTTATTTCTTTCGTCCCCTTATCTCTTTCCCGTGAGACTCGTCGAATCCAACGAATGGTTGAAAAAGGACAAGCATGCTTACGCGTATCAATTGGTTCGAATCGACAAACAAAAACATGAGTCGAACAAGCGATCACTCGATATAACGACGA
>JANPHB010000265.1:0-30976 GCA_031424235.1 Pirellula sp. | reverse complement strand
GTTTGGGTAACAAACGCATTGGCCATACCGCACATCCGATGCAAAAAAGACTCCTGAAACGGCTACCCGAACGTGGGGTACCCGCCCAGCCTCCTACTGCAATCATTGGACCATTCGGAAATTAACGTGCGATTGCCGTGGGAAGGATGTCGAGCCCTTCAAATCGAATGGTACCTTTCAGCGTCGCGCCAGGTTGAAACCGAATCGCCTTGGCCAATATCTCCGTGCTGCCGATCTCAAGATTTCCGACCCGTGCCCAGCCCAGTTGCGGATTGTGGAGCAGGCACGTGTCTGGGTTGCGTTGTTCGAGGAGGATCGAAAAGTCTAAATCCAATTCGCTCAACTCGATTTTGGATTGCACTCTATTTCCTACCATCAAAAAGATGGAGGTGATATGGTCACCTTCATTCCAGTCTGTTGCGTCCGTCTGCGACGGAACAGCAACCAATTCATTCGTATCTTCCGACCATTTCGCATTGCTTAACGCATAAAATGGATGGCTTTCTTTTCCGTGTTGATACAGTCCATCGAGATCGAGTCCTCGTACCTTTTTCTCTGCGAAATCGAGTCGCAGCGATCGTTCTCGGAATTCCAAAACATCGAGCTTCTTTTGCGTGTTTATAGAGAACTTCGCATCGATGTGTTGAGCACTGGGGGCGCTAAAATTTGAGATTCCCGTTCGATACTTGATACTCGCATCATATTCGCCTGGGGCTAATTGTCGTCCCAAAAAGCAACTCGGCGATTTTTCTGATTTTGTCGCGTGGGCAAATTGCTGGTCGCTACCAGAAAGGGCATATTCTAAATCGATAGATGAAATGGCCGATTCTGAAACGCCAACGATATCGAGCATGGGCGTTTCTTCAAAAGACACACGTGTGGTCCTTCCCTCGGTTACGGAAATTTCAAAAAGCGGACTTTCAGGCCAGCTACTCAACCGACCGAGTCCATGGCGCCCGACAGGAACATGGTCGAGTTGAAATTCCCCGAGGTGGTTCGTTCGAAGCCAGAATTGCGAATCATCTGGCGAAGTTCCAAGATAAAAACACTGAAATCGCGCCGTTAGTCCCTCCTCTCCCTTGGCTACCCCCGAAATACGCCCTGTTTTTGGAAGCTCAACAACTTCCAGAGCCAGTGGTTCGTCCTTCACGAGCACTGGACGCTGGTCGACCCAAAAACCGTTGTATTTGGTAAGCAGAGTATACCTACCTGTTGACACGTTTTCGAAAAGGAAATTCCCATGCTCATCAGGCTCTGCTTTCGCTGTGTAAAGATACTCGAAGATTGGGCGGTTGGCGAATAACGACCGTTCTTGATTGAGTAATTGCAACTCGACAGGGACCCCATCTTTACTATCGGTAACCTTTCCTCGAAGGGTTATACCCTTTGGCAGCACTATTGTTTGAAGTTCAACGGACTTTGAGCCAGACGGGATGAGGACGTCTCTCCGAAGCGGGCCACGACAAGGACCGCCGACAGAAAGTGAAACGATCGGGTTTTTTCGCCGAAATAGAAAAGCTCCATTCGAATCTGAAACATGTTCCATTTCTGTATGTCTGCCCTCATCATTCAAACTTGGCGAATCGATGCGCATATAATAATCGGTCACTGCCTGACCAGTTTCGTCGACGACTCGCCCTGAAACAGTAAAAGGATAAAGATCCACGGGAATCGTGATCTCACTTGTCCCTGTGACGTCAACGAAAATGTCGTCCAACGAATCGTATTTTCTAACCTCCAACACCTCATGCATCGACTCGTCGATGAAAGTTTCGAAATTGCCTTGATCGTCCGTTGTTGTGTACAACTCATGCCCCCGATTGGACCATCGTGTTCTGTCTGGTTGGGCGACGTCGCATTCCGATACCGGATTGCCCGTCTCACGGCAAATCACTTTACCGGTGATTCGCCTCGCCTTCTTCAATTCGATGGTGACTGGAACAGTATTAGATTCAGGTACGACGTTTTGCTCTGCGAAATGAGGATGATAAGCTAAGACTCCGAACTTGAGATTGTAGTGACGCAACTTGAACTTCCCAAATGCGTCGGTAAGCACAAGTGAGTCTGGTACGCTCGTGACTTGAACCACCGCATCCTTGATCGGCTGCTTTGTTTCACTGTCAAGAACAACACCGTCAAGCTGCTGGCCTTGCGTCATCCGGATCGCAATCGCATGTGAAATTTCCGGCAGAATCAATTGAGTATGGTCGGTCTGTAGAAATCCACCGTCCAAGTCAAGCGCGCGGACCGATATGTGCACTTCGCAATGCTCTGGAACGGATAAGGCCAAAATTCGCGATTCGTGATAATCAACCCATTCGCCGAAACCGCGTATCAAATCGAAACGATCGGGCTTGGTTGTTGCAGAAATTACCCCGAAACGATACTGAAATCGCGAAAGCCGAACGCCTGTAGCCGAATCAACGACATCGACAAAAACATGGGTGCGCAAATACCTTTGCCGTTCCAGCCATGCTCCCAGCGATACAGCGATGACGAACGTCAAGACGAGGAGCGTTCGCAAACGGAATTTGAGGAATTGCATTTGGGTTAACTTAGCTAAGTCGCGTGGCGCTGTGAATCCCGCAGGTTTATCCTGCGGAAGCTTGGGCTTTTAGCTAACAAGGCGATCGTCTCCAATCTCGCGGAGCGTTTCTTGCTTAGCGAAAAACCTAACAATCCACAGTGCAAGCCTGTGGGATTAGACAGTTACCAGTGCAAGCCTACGGTACTAAACAATCTGAATAGTCATCATGCCAGTGCGTTTGATATTACCAGCGCCATCCGCCGACTCAATCAAGACATCATAAGATCCCGCTGTTAAAGTCAGTCGGGCTTCCGTGGCTGCGGTAGTAGTACTAACCTTAACTGGAGTTGAGCCAGTCGGTGCGGCATAGACGTTGTACCTTGCTCCAGATCCACTGCTGGACCATTGCAGTCGCGTGTCACTTCCCAACTTCAAAACCGAGGTTATTTGGAAGTCCTGAAGGAGGCTCTTCATCCGATAGAATCGCTTGTCCGCAGCGATCGAGAAATCATTCCCGGCTTGCGTGGCAATCGATACCATGTGAGCACCTTCGGAAACCGAGCCAAATAGTTGTGCTATCGCCGCGTCCTGAATCTCAAACTTGCCGTCCGGCTGCACATACTGCGATGCATCCACCTTGGTCACGCCATCCAGCATGATCACCAAGCTGCGAGAACTGCCCAGTATCTGTCCCGACAACGATAGGTCGTTCGTCAATCCCCGTGTCTCACTTGAGCTGTTCATGAACAGCGCAGTAAACGTGTCCTTGCGCGATGTTGAATCCAGATTGACGTAGTTGATGATCGATAGCACATCTAGCGGCGTAATCGACCCATCTCGGTCCACATCCAGATTCAAACTATAGGGTATCGAACCATTGGAAGCTGGGCTGTTGATGCGGTTAATCACTACCAAAACATCCAGCGGTGAAATCGAGTTGTCACGGTCCGCGTCCAGAGCCGAAAGCCAGTCTTCGCTGACGGTCGTCGCGGGCGAAACATCGATCACCTTCGTTGCTTTTCCTAACACGCTCCCGTTTTTCTCAGCCACCACCACGACGGTGAAACTTCCAGGGGCAGCAAACGTTAGATTGCTCAACGCGAACGAGAGCGGGCCGCTTTCGATCCGCTCAAACGTGCCATCTCCTGTCAAATCGATCTTGTAGTCGATGTTGCCGGTCGGTGGAGACGCCAGACCCGTTAGATTGAATTGCAATCCAAAGGGAACAGTCGTTTGGACCGATGACGGCCCCACGAAATCTAGTTTGCCTGGCAAGAAAGGAGTCAAGACATTGATGTTGCCAGAAACGTAGCTCACACCACCGATAGTTCCGCTCGCGATCTTGGTCCCTTCCAC
This sequence comes from Pirellula sp., assembly GCA_031424235.1. Lineage (GTDB taxonomy): Bacteria > Planctomycetota > Planctomycetia > Pirellulales > Pirellulaceae > JBKCUI01. The sequence continues at coordinate 27,093 of JANPHB010000265.1, read as the reverse complement.
ATCCAATACATACGTTCCATCCAGAAGCCCCGTTGCATCTGTGAATGGACCAGAGAATTGCAAATCGGCGACGGTTCGATTGCTAACGTTCGACTTAACAAACGTTAACGGAATCACAACCTCACCGATATCGGTTTTCTTCAATCGCAACGCGTCCGGCGCCATGTTGACAATAGAATCCCAAGTGACTCGAGCGGTCTTCACCTTGGATGTTAGCGGGCTGCCTGAAACGTCCGTTAACGAAACGACCTCGGGACGATTGCCAATTGTCAAACGAAAGCTCGTCACTGGAAAACTGCTACCGGACAAGCTCGAATCTTCGGCTCGAAGGTCAACATCGTAAGCTGATTTGGTTTCAAAATCGAATACGGCACCTGGCTTGAGCCGCAGCTGGTTTCCAACCACGCTAAACAAGCTCGCGTCTGGTCCAGAGAGTACGATACTATTCGATCCCAACGCGTCATCAACAATCGTAATGTTTGCTAACGCTGTCTCAACCGTCGGTGTAGCGGTTTCGAAGACCTGCGAAGTGATCGATTCCAATTGAATTTGAGTCGGCGGTTCGTTGACGTCTGCGACCGAAATGGTAAACGTCGCAGTCGCATCGGGATTGGTTCCAATCGATGGATCGTCGACCGCCACAGTAACTTGCAAGCTCGGTTTCGTTTCAAAGTCCAATGGGGTATTGGATCGAAGTCGCAACTCCGAACCTACCAGAACGAACTTCGCCGCATCCGCTCCCGACAAGGAAAACGAGTTCGTGCCAAGTGCATCATCGATCGCTTGAACGACAGCAACTCGAACGCCGCTCGAAATGTTCGTCGATTCCGGAATAGACGTTTCTGCGTTCGCGAACTGAACTCCTGTCGGCGCTTCATTGACGTCTGTGATCGTCAAAGTGAATGTCGCAACCACGTCAGGCGTGTTGCCTACCGTGGTGTCGTCTGCGGTGACATTGACGATATAGGTTGGTTTGGTCTCGAAGTCCAGCTTCGTCGCACTAAGAAACCGCAACTGGCCACTTGCGATCGAAAAGAAGGAAGCGTCGGCTCCGCTCACTCCCAATGTATTTGTCCCAAGGGCATCGTCAATCACTCGAATTGTTGCGACCGAAATCGGTGATGAAACGTTAGTCGACTCAGGTGGTCGGACAACATTCGAAAACGTCAAGCTTGTCGGTGGCTCATTCACATTGGACACCCGAACAATGAAGGAACCGTTGACGGATTGCGGTGGTCCTCCCCCATCCATTACGTTGATCGGGATGGTCCAGGTCGGCTTGGTCTCAAAATCAAGCGTATTCGAGATCACTCTCAACGTGCCATCCGCTGCGTCGATTGAGAAGATATTCGATGGCCCGCCCGCAGCGATCGAGTAAAACAACTTTCCAGCGTCCCCGGCATCTTGGTCCGTGGCAACAACTTGGCCGACGACCGTTCCGACGGGAGAATTTTCAGGTACATTCAAGTCCTGAATACTGAGCACTGGTGGCTCGTTCTCGTCCAGTGGCGATATCGTAATGGTTCGCGTGGAGAAGGCCGGAGTATCGAACGAATCTGTGACCTTCACTACGACCGTCAGCGGTGGAGTCGTTTCAAAATCCCATGTGCTCGAGTCCGCAACCGTGACTGCGCCAGTCGCCGAGTCGATCGCAAAGGGGCCTGCAAAGTTTAAGAATTGATAGGTCAACGTTTGTCCAGAGTCGGGATCGGAAGCGACGACTTGGCCGACTTCCGTTCCAACTTCTGGGTTTTCGGGAATGGTTATGCTCGAAGTCTGAATCACTGGCGGCAGGTTGCTTCGAAAACCGAAATCAGCCGGCAACAGGTGATCTGCTTGCGCTACGGTTAAAGGAAAGGCGCCGCCACCGATCGGAATCTTGCCAGCCGGTCCGCCAGCGGCTCGAAAAACGTAGCTACCCTTCGGCAACTCTTCGATCGCGTAGGCACCTTGTGCATTAGATACACTTTGGAACTCTGGAAAGGAATAATTTAAGTTATCGAATCTTCCAAAGGGGCTCGAACTCAAGAAAGCATCGTTGGTATAAATGATTGCGTACTTGATGTCCGCTTGAGCGCGATTCAAGGACAATGTTACACGCTGTGGCGAACGCATCGCCCCAGTTTGAACCGAGGCAAGCAGTTGGTCGTTCTTATTGTAAATCTCCATTCGTCCATATGAATCCTTAAGGACTTCTGCGGCGAGCGTCTCGATCGAAATCGAGTCGGCTTCCTGATAGAACATGACTTTCAGTCGACTGTTGTTGTCGTACCAATGGATACCTTCACTTGACAAGGTTGTTAGGCTATTAAAAGTCGCCGTACGAACTACAAAGCCGATATTCTTATTGTTTTTGTCTGCAACGGTAAGGGTCGCGTTGGGATAGCGATTGGTCAAATCGGAACCTTCAGGGACACTTCCAGCGAGTACTTTCGTGCTGATGCTGTCGCGAATCGAATTGCCATTTCGGTCCGCAAAGACACTGATGTTCGGCAACGTGGAATCGGCACCAGTGATGACTCCATCGCCGTTGGTGTCCAGTGCTACCGTACCACGGGCCCCACCATCGAAGTTGTATGTACCAAGGTGATCAAGCGACCTGCCTGAGTAGACCAACGGTCGCGGGTCACCATACGTTCCAAAGGTGAACTGATATTGGACAGGGGTTTGGGAATCGATATCGCGAGTGGTTCCGGATACCCAATCATTGGCTGACCATCCTGTCGAGGCACCAATGCGTCCAACATACCCACCGCCATCGGTGTCGATAAGCAGAGTACCGTTTGGAACAATGTAGTTCGGTTCTTCGGAGAATGTAATCTTGCCATACGATCTGGCGGGGGACGACGTCGTATTGAGCAAACCGACCGAGTCGATCACATTCCAGCTAGCGGCATCTCCATCGAAAGTACCGTCGTCGTTTGCATCCGCATCGGCAGCTGGCACAGGTTTCTGTGGTGCTTGAATCAACATGAACGTGGCATCACCAAAGATAAAGGCCAAACGGTCCGACTGAGTCGATGCGTCGCTCCAACGATTGTTGGGCAAGCCGGAGAAGCCCGGTAATGTGCTGACGATGGTCGTCGCTTCCGGAGCGAACTTATAGGGATTTCCAAGTTGAGCAACTACGAGGAAACCGTTGCTGCCGAAAGAGAGTCCCGACAGATCGATCGATGAATGAATGTAACCTGGTCCGCCCGGCACGGCTCCCCAGCCTTCGAGCGTTACAAAATAGGAACCCGAAGGCAAAGTGGTATTCGGGGCACCGCGCAGTTCGATGTACTGATCGATATCGTGATTCCCAAAAAGTGGCTTCACATGCACCTCGCTGATCACGGAGGCTAGCACGCGGCGAGACTCTAATGTCTCAAACCCAAGTCGGTTGCGTCGATAAGTGGATGATTTTTGTCGTCGGTGCGTGAACTTACGGCGAAAGTTGCTGGCAGGAAATTTCATGGCGGGGCGATTGCTGAGACAAAGAAATGACGGGCGGCGACGGCCAACTGCAAAATAATTCCCAATGATACTTTAATGCGTCGCTGTTGGCTGAACAAGCATTTAGCAGCTGGTCTGTGGTTCCAGGGTGAAAAATAATGAACTAAATTGCAGCAGCCCTAACTGCGGAGCAGTGGCATTTTATAGCCACGGCACCCTCGTTCCAGGGCTTTGCCTTGGAACGCACTGCATTCGAGGCTCCGCCTTGCTTAAGCAATGGGATGCTCAGGAGGCCTATGGGAGAGCGAGGCTCCTGCCGAGCTTGCAACGCAATGGTTCGGCAGGAGCCTCACCCTCCCAAGAAATGAACCCGCTCGTAGGAGCCTCCGCTGCATTGCGTCCCCAGGCGGAGTCGGGGGACGAGAGCGAACTTTGATTTATCCGATTATTTGCCGGGCTTTGAGCTTGGGGATGGAAACGGTGGGCGGGAACAGTTGAGACAACTGTTCGACACTCAAAAACGAACGCTCGACTCACATGATGCGAGCCGAGCGTTTTGGTTTAGGATGGAAACGCAGAACGGGAACAGTTGAGACAACTGTTCTACCCTGTTAGGAATCTGCAGTTGCTTCTTCGACTTCGTCGGCTTCAGGTTTGCCTTCTGGGCCAGCATAGCCGCCGCATTCGATGATCGCGTCACGGATGGCGTTGGCAACGTCTTTGTTTTCGACCAAATAGTTGCGTGCCTTTTCTTTTCCTTGGCCAATGTACGTGTCGCCGTACTTGAACCAAGCACCGCTACGGTTCACGATCTTGTGAGCTGTACCCAAATCGAGCAAGTCTCCTTCGAAACTGATTCCGCAAGTATGCATCATGTCGAACTCGGCCACGCGGAACGGAGGTGCGACCTTGTTCTTTACGATCTTCGTCTTCACTCGCTGACCGACGATCATCTCACCGTCTTTGAGCTGACCAATTCGACGTACGTCGATACGACAGGATGAATAGAACTTCAATGCACGACCACCAGGGGTTGTTTCAGGTGAACCGTAGGACATGCCACCGATCTTTTCGCGAATCTGATTAATAAAGATCACGCAAGTCTTGCTCTTGGCGATTACACCGGTCAACTTACGCATCGACTGGCTCATCAATCGAGCTTGAAGACCGATGTGCGAATCGCCGATCTCGCCTTCCAGTTCTTGCCTAGGAACCAAGGCCGCGACCGAGTCGATCACGATGACGTCCACCGCATTGCTCTTGATCAGCATCTCGGTGATTTGCATGGCTTCTTCACCGCTGCTTGGTTGGCTAACCAGCAGCGTGTCCAGTTCCACACCGAGTTTCTTGCCCCAGCTTGGGTCGAACGCATGTTCCGCGTCGATGATTGCAGCGATCCCGCCAGCCTTTTGAGCTTGTGCGCAGATGTGCAAAGCAATGGTTGTTTTACCACTGGATTCAGGGCCAAAGATCTCGATGATTCGTCCGCGAGGAACGCCGACACCACCCAACGCCATATCGAGTGACAGCGAACCCGTTTGAATGCCTTCGATCTTGAGTTGGGCTTCGCCACCCAAAGGCATGATGGAGCCTTCGCCAAATTGCTTTTCAATCTGCTGGAGCGTGGTCTTGAGGCTTGGTTCACGTTTGTAGATGTTTTCGAGACCGGTGATCGGTTCAGCTGGTGGGCCCTTGTCGGACTTTTTCTTGCTCTTGCTTGTTGAAGCGGCCATACTTGAAATTCCCTTTTTCTGATTGAAACCTAAATGATGAGAGAAAGAGTTGGTGTGCAATCGCATGCGGACAGGTATCTCTCACAACTACCCATCGCCCATCACCTAGAGATCAATCTCGTTCGAACCTTCGCATTCCAAATGCAGCCCACGATGCTAACGCATTCTTGCCCAGTCCACAACAAGCCTCTAAGCCCACAAACAAGTTTTCGACATTCGTTTGACACGTTTGGTCAATCGCGAAAATATTTGTGGTTTTGTGGTGAAAATAGTCAAAAAAGACGGTTTCTCACGGGGAGCCCCCGGAAAGTAAGGGCAACGCCGGTTTTGTCACCCTCCCTCCGGGAGGGTCGAGCGTAGCGAGGGGAGGGTGAAGTGCCAAAGGCAATCGCTCAAATCAGTTCACCCTCCCCGGCCTCTGGCCGACCCTCCCAGAGGGAGGGTGACCTTACGCCTTAAGCCTTAAGCCTCACACCTTACCTCAGCGCCTTTGTCACGTCCGCGATCGATTTGCCTTGGACCTGATAAACGTATTTAAGAACCTCCGCCACCGCTGCATATTCGGTTAGCGGTATGGCCTGACCTACCTCGACTTGTTTGAACAAAGCTTGGGCCAGCGGCTTGCGTTCCACAATTGGAATACCGTGCTCCAACGCAATTTTACGAATCTTGGCCGCGACCAAATTCGCACCTTTGGCAACTACAATCGGTGCCTTCATCGTCAGTGGGTCGTATCGCAGCGCGATCGCCAACTCCGTTGGATTCGTGACAACCACGTCTGCTTTGGGCACATCCGCGGACAATCGCTGCGCGGCGATGTCCCGTTGAATCTTGCGGCGACGCGATTTGACTTGCGGGTCCCCTTGCATCATCTTCATTTCTTCCCGCAGCTCTTCGTCCGTCATGCGAAGATCCTGCTCGTACTTCCATCGTTGAAACGCATAATCAACGACCGACAAAACCAGCAACGCGCCAGCCACGTTTTTGCATAAGTCGATCATGGTGGTCCACACAAATTGCCCAACTGTCTCGATGCTCGCCCCACCAAGCGCAAGAATCGAATCCCAGCGAGACCAAACCCCCATCACCAACAAACCTGAAACCAACCCAATCTTAACGAGACCGAACCCAAGCTTCGATGCGTTCACGATCGTAAACAAGCGTTGAAAGCCTTGGATCGGATTGATTCGTGTGAAGTCGATGCCGAGCTTATCCGGCAACCAAAGAGGGCCCACCTGGGCAAAATGAACCACCAGCGAAGTGCAAAGCACTCCACCTAGCAACGGGATCATCGCCAAGCTCCCTTTGCCAATCAACCGAACCAATTGCAGCACGGCCTCGCGCGAATCCGTTTGCCATTCAAAGGGGCGTGTTAGCTCTTCGTTGATCAAGTCCATGCACATCCGAAAGACTTGCGGACCCGTGAACTCGAGCAACATGACGCCCGCCAGAAGCAAGACCGCCGACGTCAAGTCAGGGCTTCGAACGACGTTACCTTCCTCGCGCGCCTTCTGGCGGCGATAGTCGGTTGCGTCATGTTTCTTTTCGCCACCACTATCCGCCACGAAGCACCTCGGCAGATCGGCCTACGTACGAATACTCATCCGATGAGTTAGTAAAGAGCCCCGTCGTTTTCTCAATCCAATCGGTGAGCTCATTCTGAAAGACCCAGCCGATGCTGGCCATCGACATGGCAAGCACCAAAATCATGATCGTGACGTTGATATTGAAGCCGATCGCCATGATATTGAGCTGCGGTAGCGTTCGCCCAATCAAAGCTGTTATGAAATTCGCAAGCAGCAGCGCGATCGCAGGTGGTGCGGCAGCTCGCATTCCAATCGATACACTATGCCTCAGCAATTCGTGCAAATGCATCAGCCAATTCTCTTCGGCTAGGACACCACCAGCTGGATAAACACTGAAGCTGTCGAGGCATGCCCCAAGAACCATGCGGTGCCCGCCAAGCGTTAAAAACAATGCCATGGCCACCCAAGAGAACATTTGGCTCACAACCGTTACGGTTTCTTCTGTCGATGGATCGGCAGCCTGAGCTACGTCCATGCTCGCAAGCGAACTGATCACTTGACCACCAATCTGCAAACTGGTGATAATCATGATCACTGCCGTTCCAAAAAGAAGTCCTAGGAGTAGTTCCTTCGCAATTCCGATCACCATTCCTGCCAGATGCGGTGGCAAAGGCGTCGAATCGGCCTTCACCAACGGCGTCACCGACATGGCAATCATCAATGCCAGCAGAACCTTGACCCGATTCGGAATGGCAGACCCTTGGATCGGTGGCATCATTACCAACAACGGACCAGTGCGCCCCAACACGCAGAAAAAAGTCCACATTGGACCAGACAACAAAGCTGTTACGAGATCACCGCTAGGCATTGCAAAATCGCCTATCGCTCGGACAAGTGCGGTGGAATCTGCTTGAGCACATTGCGGGAGTAATCCAGCATCCTATCTGTCAGCCAAGGCAAACAAACAATAATGGCAAGCGTCATCGCAACCAACTTCGGTACCGTGCTTACCGTCTGGTCTTGAATCTGCGTGAGGGCTTGAATCAAGCCAATAGCCAAACCGACCAGCATTCCTACCAGCAAAAGAGGTGCTCCCACAATCAACGACATCAAAATCGCGTCGCGAACCAAGTCAATCGCTTCATTAGGTGTCATCGTGTTCTCGTCCTGTTTTTGATTAACATCATTTGTAGCGGCAGGGCGCTAGCCCTCCGGTCCGTCCTCGTTCCAAGGCTCTGCCTTGGAACGCACTGCTTTCGAGGCTCCGCCTCGCGTTTGCTATGTCTTTGTGAACTAAGGAGGCAGGAGCCTCCGATGCATTGCGTTCCCAGGCGGAGCCTGGGAACGAGATTGAATTGTCCCTCGTTTACACTTCGGGTTGGGATATCGCATGCTGCCGCTCGCCCCGTCAACCTGGAAACGTCCCGAAGCTATCCAGCAGCATGTGAACCACCAATCGCCATCCATCCACCAACACAAACAACAACAACTTAAACGGCATCGAAATCATTGCCGGAGGCAACATCATCATGCCCATCGAAACGGTCACCGAAGCGATCACGATGTCCAAGATGAGGAACGGCAAATAGATCTTGAACCCCATCAAGAAAGCCGTTTTCAACTCGCTCAACATGTAGGCTGGCAACAACACTTGCAACGGCACGTCCTTGAAGTACCTCGGCTCCGGGCTTCCGGGCGCGTAGCGACTATGAAACAACAACACATCGTCATGGTTGCCAGCCATATCGATTTGGCTCGACATGAAAGCATGAATCGGAGCTACCCCACGCTCCCAAGCCTCGGTAGCCGTCATCTGGCTCCCTTCTTGCGTGTAAGGTTCGATAGATTCGTTGTACACCTTGGTCCAGACTGGGCTCATGACAAAAATCGTGATAAACAGCGAGATCGATGTGATGACTTGGCTGGGGGGCAATTGCTGCGCCCCGAGCGCTTGCTTCAGCAATCCAAACACCACGATGATGCGAACGTAACAAGTCGTCATCAGCAGGATGGCCGGCGCGAGACTCAACACCGTCAACAGCAAAAGGATTTGCAGCGAACTCGACAAACCCTTGGGGCTTAGCCAAGCGTCTGGTCCCCCCAGTACTTTGCTAGCTAGCTCCTCTGTGGCGGAGTTATCGCCCAGTGTTTGCCTTAAATTTTCATCGACCGCGTTTTTTACGTTCGAGTTTTCGCGGTTTTTGATCACTCGACTGAATAGGCTTTCTTGCTTTTCCTGCGCAAAAGCGGTCGAGCTAACGCTAAACAGGCTCACTGGTAAAAAACAAGCCAAAAAGATCATCGCCCAGGGGCGAAGCCCAATCCAGTTTGCAAGAACGAGTCGTTGGAATGTTGCCATTTGAGCTACGTTGCACCGAAAAAAGTTTCGACATTTTTCTCACTTTGTCTCATGTACTGGATTTCGCCGTTCAACGCCATAAAGAAATCGAGCGAAGAATGACGATTCGCGACAAGTGTGCCTTGAAACAGGGTTGGCCCTCCGAATAGAATGCAATGCACGATCGTGATTGGTGGGAGAGTTTTTGAGACGCTTTTTCGAAGCGACTCGAAACGCCGAAGGCGCAAAGTGGCCCTGAACCGCTCAGGCATCAAGAACCGCCAGCACAAAAATCGTCTCTGGAGAGCGATTCAACAGCTTTCACTAGCTGCAACGGAATCCACCGAAGGGGAAAGGCTCTCGCGAGCCGAGATCTCTCAGGTAACAGGACAGAGGGGCAAACCAAAGTTGAGAATTGGCATCGTGGCTTTTCGGTCACCCAATTCCCAACTCCGAATCCGTTTGCTCCCCCGAAAGTCCTGGTCCAATGACTAAGCATTCATCTGCCACTCTATCGCCGTTCGTTTCTCGACACATCGGCCCACGCGATCACGAAATTCAATTGATGCTCTCCGAACTCGGATACGCGTCGCTCGACGAGCTAACGCAAACGGTCGTGCCAGAAAACATCGCTGACAATGCACCGATGGACCTCTTGGCTGGAATCACCGAAGAGGAAGCGCTCGCGGAACTTAAAAAGATCGCCAGCAAGAACAAGGTTCTTCGAAGCTTCATCGGCCAAGGCTACTACGGTACGTTTACTCCCAAAGTCATCCATCGCAACGTCCTCGAAAACCCAGCTTGGTATACGGCTTACACTCCGTACCAACCAGAAATCTCTCAAGGTCGTCTGGAAGTCCTGTTCTACTTTCAAACCATGGTTTGCGAACTGACCGGCATGGACATCTCCGGTGCATCGTTGCTGGACGAGGGAACCGCAGCAGCCGAAGCCATGACGCTCTGCCAACGCTCCTGCAAATCGACGGCCAATCGTTTTCTGGTCTCTTCACTATGCCATCCGCAAACGATCGAACTCATCCAAACCCGCGCCGAACCGCTCGGCATCGAAGTCCACCTCTTCGACCAACGCGAAGCCATCACCGACTGGAGCGGTGCCTTTGCGGCAATCGTCCAATACCCAGCCACCGACGGCTCGATCGGCGATTTCAAAACGCTTGTCGATGCGGCGCACAAGAACAACGCTATGGTGGTCATGGCCACGGACTTGTTGGCGTTAACGCTGCTCAAGTCGCCGGGCGAACTGGGCGCGGACGTGGTTGTCGGTAACACGCAGCGCTTCGGTGTACCCTTTGGTTTCGGCGGACCACATGCAGCGTTCCTCGCCACCAAAGATGCCTTCAAACGCACTTTGCCTGGCCGGCTTGTTGGCCAGTCGATCGATTCACACGGCAACCCTGCATTCCGTTTGGCGTTACAGACTCGCGAACAACACATTCGACGCGAGAAAGCCACCTCCAATATCTGCACCGCTCAAGCTCTATTGGCCATCATGGCAACGTTGTACGCAGCCTACCACGGGCCAGACGGATTGCGAGCCATTGCAAAACGCGTTCATGGCTTGACGATGCGACTGTTACGTTCGATCGAAAAGCTTGGCCTGAAAGTTGAAAGCCAATACGTCTTCGATACGCTTGCCGTCAACACCGGTGCTCAAACCGAGAGCATTCTGAAATCCGCTGTTCTTGCTGGCTACAACTTGCGAAAGATCAACGCAACTCAGATTGGTATCTCGCTCGATGAAACGACGACCGAAGCAGATTTGGCCGCAATCCTCAAAGTATTTGGCGGCTGTTCGTTGGAAGCTTCCGACGAAACAAGCTTGTCCGCAGAGTGTTTCAGGAGTGACAGCTTTTTAACTCAGCCGGTCTTCCATCAGTATCGATGCGAAACCGAAATGATGCGTTACTTGCGCCGCCTTTCGGAAATGGATATCGCGCTAGATCGAGCCATGATTCCACTCGGCTCGTGCACCATGAAGCTGAACGCCGCCACCGAGATGACGCCGGTGACTTGGCCGGAATTCAATAGCATCCATCCCTTTGCCCCCGCCGATCAATCGCTCGGTTACAAAGAAATGATCGACCAGTTGGAAGCGATGCTTTGCTCGATCACCGGCTACGACGCCATTTCGCTGCAGCCTAATGCCGGTTCGCAAGGCGAATACGCTGGCCTGTTGGCTATCAAACAGTATCACGAATCGCGAGGCGACTTGAACCGCAACATTTGCTTGATCCCAAGCAGCGCGCACGGCACGAACCCTGCCAGTGCTCAAATGGCCAACATGCAAGTGGTTGTCGTGAAATGCGACAACTCTGGTAACGTCGATTTGGATGACCTCGATGCTAAGATCGCAGCTTATCCAGGTCGCGTCGCAGCCGTCATGATCACTTATCCCTCGACACACGGTGTCTTCGAAGCGGGTGTAACGTCGGTATGCGAAAAGATCCACGCCGCGGGTGGCCAAGTGTACGTTGATGGAGCGAATTTGAACGCATTGGTCGGCGTTGCCAAGCCGGGTAAGTTTGGAAGCGACGTCTCGCACTTGAACTTACACAAGACATTCTGTATTCCACACGGCGGTGGCGGCCCAGGCGTTGGTCCAGTGGGAGTTGGAGCTCACCTAGCACCGTTCTTGCCAAAGGATGGAATCAACGGTTCTCGCAAAGGGCCGATCGTCAGTTCGGCACCCTTTGGCAGCGGTAGCATTCTGCCGATATCCTGGATGTACATTCGCATGATGGGAGCAGCCGGTTTGCGACGAGCGACCCAAGTTGCGATCCTCAGTGCGAATTACATTGCACATCGGCTCAAGGACAACTATCCAATTCTATACACCGGTAATCGAGGCTTGATCGCTCACGAGTGCATCATCGATACGAGGCCCATGAACACCGATGGCCACGTGACGGTCGACGATATTGCCAAACGGTTGATCGACTTCGGCTTCCATGCACCGACGATGTCTTTCCCGGTAGCTGGCACGTTGATGATCGAGCCGACTGAGAGCGAGTCGCTTTACGAGATCGAGCGTTTCTGTCGAGCGATGAATTTGATTTATGCGGAGTATGAAAAGGTTCGCAGTGGAGTTTGGCCTGCGGACAATAATCCATTGCGCAACGCCCCGCATACACTCGATGCTATCTTGAGTGAGTCGAAGCCGCTAGTTTACAGTCGAAAAGAAGCAGTCTGCCCAGACCCGTCGATGGACTACCGAGTCAAATATTGGCCACCGGTAGGGCGGGTGGACAATGTCTACGGTGATAGAAACCTGGTTTGTTCGTGCCCACCGTTAGAGAGTTACGAAGAGGATAGCAAAGAGGTTGAGTTGGTTGGGGTTAACTAAGTGACGAGCGCTTTGTTTTTTAGCCGCGATAGCGGCGACAGTTTGTAGCCGTGGGGCTTGCCCCATGGTCTCTTTCTCGTTGGAAACATGTTGGTATTTTGCATTATTGCATTGGTGATCGGCGGGGCGGTGCAAATGGGTTGTCAGCGCCAGTGGTTGTCATGGCCCTTGTTTGCAATCGATACAGTGACGAGGTATGCCACCAATAGAATGGTTCGAAAGTCCTGGCTAAGACTTGGCCAAATGGGTTGTCTGGGTTTATCCCGCGCGCGATGGTGGATCGAGCTTGCAGGACTTGCCTGTACTTTGAGCTTTATTATCATCGGTGGTTTATGCAATGCAGCCGAAAGTCTTGACGACTTTCGCTACAGATAAGCATGTTTTCAGCAGAGGAAAATGCTTTACAGCGTTGCCCATGCGTGCTCGCCCCCATTTCCGTGGAAAGTCGCACCCGGCAGGTGCGACCCACTAGCTGCCGTGAAGGCAATACTAGCGGTGATCTTCGATCAACTTCATCGCGTGTTCGATGAGAATTTCGCCTGTCATCTCGCCGAGCGAAGTTCGGCTCACATATTCATAACGAGGAAAACTAGCGAAATCAACTTTGGTCAAGATATAGCCAAATGCGTCGTTGGTCAGTCCGAACAGAAGATTGTGCTCGCCTTGCATTTTTCGTTTTAGGTAGAAGCCAATATTGGGTAATGCCTCGCCTGGAATGGTCAGAATCTGTGCATTGCCCAACTGGACGAAATTGATTCGAGTGGTAATGGAATGGTTCGCATTGTGCGGATACTTAAGTGGCGACCCCTTGATCACCATCCATAGAGTTTCGTTGTCGACCGGGAATGTAACATCGGCCGAAGTGCAACGTAACACTGGCTCTTTTTGTACGGGAACGTCGCGCACGATTCGGATCGCTTCGTCCGCCATCGTTTTTCCGATGCGTTCGCATTCCTCCCAGGTTCTGGCGTCCTGCCAGTATGCTCTCGAGGAATCCTTGGGCTTGTCTAGGATTCGATTGTCGGCCGTTACCATCCCACCTTGTGCTCCGTTCATGAACATTGCAATGCCTCCTGAGTCGGCTTCGATTCGATCTCGCAGTGGACCGATGAGATCTGGGCTGACAATGCCAAGTTTCGATCCAAGAACTTCGGGATGGATAGCGTAGTTCACAAGTGTTGCGATGGTTTTGCCATCGGTTGTGGCGGCTTGAATGACGCTCATCCTGCGATCGTAGAGGTCGGGCGCATAGTAATTGTACGCAATTTTTCCTTTTGCCTCGTCGGTGCCAATTTTCAACTGTGCAGGTTGAAGGTTATCGATAGCTTCATTGATCGCTTCAGCGTCGTTTTTGCAAACCAAATCGATATACTTGAGATCGCCGGTATGCCCGCCTCTTCCGTCGGGAAAAGCGTAGCAATCTGGCGCGCTGTGTGTGTGCGAGGAACCTATTAGAATGTTCGAGGCTGGAATGCTCGGCACCTGGGCTCGTACTCGATCGCATAGGACCGAAGGAAAACCCAACAGGTCCAGCGCTACAAAAGCGACGGTCGTCTGACCGCTACGCAGGACGATTGCCGAAGCTCTCAGTTCGCCCCGAGCTTCGGTTGCCGGTGCGGTTGGCCCCATACCACCGGATACTGGCAAGAGTGGATTAGGAGTGATGTTTCTGCGTCCTACGCCAACTTCTAGCTGTTCACCACGAAGATACGGTGTGATCGCGACGAGGAGCAATCCTACGTAGGCGCACTTTTGAATCGAAATCATTTTTATTCCTGTAGCTTTCGTAGTTTTGGAACATTGTCCTCAAGGCTTTGTGCTTAGACCGCCGTTGCATCCATGGATCGACTTGAGGACCTTCGTTAAGCTGGTGACGAGACCCGTTTCAAAACCAAGACTTCACCGCGTCCATTGCAATTCAGATCGGCAATCTGCCTTTGTACCCATCGTGTTCTAGGGATGCGGATGGGAGTCGGTGTTTCTCTCAATGCGCGTTGGCTAGCCGATTGCGCAAACGAGATCGACAAATTCAGAACGGCAAAGGCTTCGTTCTGACGATGCTCGACGTGTTTCCATATGAGTGGCAAAAAGCTCAATTCAAAATCCCTTGCTTCCGAAAGTGAGGCTAATGGTTTGGTCGAGGTGTCTCGGCCAAGAATCAAGCTTCCTCGTCGCATTCCTCCGGCCCAGTCGCAGCCGACATTTCCCATGACGACCAAACTGCCGGCCACCATCTGAGGCGCGCAGTAATCACCCGCGCTGCCAGCAATAAAGACGGTCCCGCGGCGCATTCGCTCGCAAGCGCGATCGCCAACGCTACCCGCCACCAGAATATCGCCACCTCGCATGCCAGACTTTTTGCCAGGTAATGGCGAAGCCAAGCCATCGTGACAGTCTCCGACCAAGTAGACCAATCCATCAGCCATGCCTGCAGCCAGATGGTTGCCTGCGTTGCCAACAAGAATCATTGTTCCACCTCGCATGCTCCGCCCGGCGTTGTGACCGATGTTCCCAAGTACGCAAATCTGGCCGCTCTGCATTTCAGCAGCAAGACCATCAACGTCCTCGCAGTCCCCCTCGATAACCAAGAATGGCTCGGACGGAATGCGATCCGCGGTTACCTCAAAAACGTCGCCCAAGCGGACTATACCGCTGTCGGTAGCGAGCTGAATCGCTTTGATTTGATCTAGCGATAGAGCCGAGAGCGTGTCAGGACGGAGACACTGGCCGTCAATCGTGCCAAACAGTTGGTTGGTTCGTCTAAGTAGGATCATGGGATTAGTTGGATGCTTGCTGAAGTTTTCCGTGGCACCAAACGCTTGGGTCCTCAAAATACGGACTCTGCAGGGTTCTCGCCATGATCTGATTGCCGTAGATCAAATCGTTGATTGTATAAAACACACCGACGTCTTGAAATTCTTCGGGTGAATAGCCTGTCAATGTTTCCTCAGGTAGAAACGCTTTGATCTCGTAGCCACCCGTCATAAGATAAGTAGAAACCGAAATGTCTTTGGGATGAACATCCGCTGGTGCCGCACGCGCACGTTGAATCGGTGCTAATTCGCCATGCCCTCGCTGTTCTGGTATCGATCGGGTCGGGCGAATCAGGATAAAGTCAAAGCGATGGCAAAACGAGGTCGCTCGATGGACGTCAGGGCTCCATCTCGTATCCAGATAGAGCGAACAACGATAGCCGTTGGGGTTCATATTGGGAGCTTTGGTGTCTGCCTTGTCTGGACCAAATGCTTTGAGGATCACTTGAAAGAAAATACCAGCTGGACTCCATGCAATATAGGCTTCCGCAAATCTTCTTGAGCCGCTGAGGGAGCTGAATGCGGGAATCATGCACTGCTCATTCAGTTTCCATTCCAATCGCTCAGGCTTGGGTGCGCGACCCTCCATCTGTTGAATCGGGAAGCCAAAGTCAAAGAGCCAAGCGGGATCGCCTAGCAGTTCATTTAGTTTCATGGCTCTAGCCGTCTTAATTGGAAGTTCTTCATGGTCATGGAGCCTTTCGTGGCGCGGAGTTCCGCAACCAACTGCACCGATTGCTGTTCCTCGAGCACTTGGAAATCATAGCTGACTTCCTGCCAATCGCTGGTAGAAACCAAGCCATTGTCGCGATTCGTGCCAGAAATTCGAAGGCCGCCGCCGATTCCTCGATCATCGTTTTCGCGAGGGACGACATCGCTAACTCGTAGTTGGGCAAGAAATAGGTACCGGCCCTCGGGCAATTGTACTCTTTTTCGCCAAGAAGCAATGCAATCTTCGGAATCCCCTACTTCAATCGAGTACTCGATAGCGGATGGCTCTTCGGCTCCCTCGGTTGGTTCGGTTTGGTTGAGCTGGGAAGCTTCCGCTTCTTGTTTGGGCTCCCAGTCGGCAAGTGCAATCGTTTCGCCAATTTCCAGCTCCAACCAAATCGGTTCATGTTCCATTTCAGGTTCAGGCGGTGGTGGGTTCGGTTCAGTCAGTTGTTGCGCAACGTTGGTGTAGCGTTCTCGGATACGTTCACGATACTGTTCCATTTGTTGGTCGAACCCCTCGATGCTATCTGGGTTCGATTCCATTAGTGCCGGCCGAAGTCTTGTCTGCAGGGTTTGCACACGCGATGCCAGGCGATCCCCTTGAAACAAAGGCAGCATCTCGCTGACACGTTGCCGAAACAAACTGTCCCATTCAGGATTCTCTCGGACCGAACTGGCTACGATGGCGCTGGTATGCCCAAAAGTTTGAAAGCCAGCGTCTTGAAACGTTTGATCCATGCCATGCGGCAAAAACCAAGCCTTCTTCGAATCCAGCGGGAAATAGATACGGTAGTTATTGCAATTGGAGACATAGCCATCCCAGTGCCCAGTCATCATTTCCAAGGCCATGAAACGAAGGAATGCGTCTACGTCTAAGTGTTCTGCAATTCGCTTCAAGCGAGACTCGAGTTCCGGCTCAGCGCACGCTTCCTGAAGTGCTCGGAGATCGCTCAAGTCGCTCGGGCCATTGCCCGCGTCCTTTTCCAAATCAGCACCGATGTCTTGGCAGAATCCGCCATCGTAGAGATTGCCGGTGGAGTCGCGGAAGTGACGTTTGAGAAACCGAGTATCAAAGCCTTCTTTGACGACATACAAACCGAGGTCGCGATCGTTGAGCCATACTCGAGCATGTGTCACACGCGGAGCGGGAATACCAGCATCGCGGCAAATAGATGAACAAAGCCATTCGTTGACGTAAAGTTCATCTTGCACCGAGTTGTTCAGGTGAAATTTATCGAGATCATGAAACGATTGCTGCTTTCGGAACTTGTTGACGTTGATGGTAAAGGCTGGTTTTCCGGAAAGCTCTTGAAAGCTGCCTGCAGCGCCCTTGAGTTTTAGGCCGACGTCGACAAGAGCGGTTCCACCATTTTCAACCAGAGTGCATCGAACGTATTGCCGAGCATTTTCGTTGAGTTTCCTCTCCTGTTCTGGCGTGAGCTGCAGAACGATTTTGGATATGGATTCATTCCCAAAAAACACATCGCTCGCGTCGCGCTCGATAGTCACTTTGAGGGTGTTGGACTGTGGAACAGAAGTCGCCGCTTTGGTCGCGGGGGAAGTACCTTTCGCAGTCGGTTTGCAACCGGCCGAAATGCTCCAACAGATCAAGAGCAAGCAGCTCCAATGCCATCGTTGCGTTCGAGTTGTAAACATTTTCAACGTGCTGCTTTTTGGGACGAGGCGATTTGGATAAAGCTCTACCAGCAGTTTACCAAAACAGTCCCGATTCTTTAACGACAAAAGTGCCGACAAGGAGTTTGACCTGCTAGAATCCATGTTTTGGTTGCGGAAAGGTCACCCGACAAAGTCAATTTCCTTGTACTTGAGCCTGAGGCGCTAGCCGATTTTTATACGTTTCTGGATCTCGGCTAGCGCCTCGGGCTCACTTTTGTCGGTTGTGTCGGAAAGGTCGTTTTCGCTTCAAGGGCACACCCGGCAGGTGTGCCCCACTTCTATCTCGTGTTTTGAAGGCAAATTGAGTTGGAATCGAAATTTCGTAGAGCAGCATTAGCCAGTGGACTCATTGCAGACTCCCAATGGGAATACTGCATGCGTTTGCTCCGTTTTCGATGCGCCACCGAACCGCAGCCCGTTTCCATCGAAGTCGAAGACAGGCTGCTACGCACTCTGCTGATTGAACAAGGAGCGTTAACGGAATACCAAGCTGAGCAACTCAGCATCGGGCAAACCAAGTTCACGCTGGGGCCTTACGTAATAACCGAGTTCATCGCCCAAGGTGGAATGGGCCACGTATTTAAAGCGATCCATAAAGTTATGGGACGCGAGGTTGCGGTTAAGACGCTTCCGGCTGGACGACTGACTCCTGCGACTCTCGACGGCTTTACCCGGGAGATTCGACTTCAAGCAAAACTGGATTGTTCCTACTTGGTTCGAGCCTACGATGCAGGCAAAGATGGTACCGTGCATTATTTGGTGACCGAGTATGTCCCCGGCATGGACTTGAGACGATTGATCAAAGCCAAAGGACCGTTACCACAAGAGCAAGCTGCGAGCATCATCATGCAAGCTGCTTTTGGACTCGAATATGCGCACAAACAAGGCATGGTGCACCGGGACGTCAAGCCGGGCAATATCCTAGTTACGCCCGACGGCATGGCCAAGGTATCGGATGTGGGACTCGCAGCCTTTGCCGCAAATCTTGTCGATGACCCTCGCGCTGGCAAAATTGTCGGTACCGCCGACTATCTTTCTCCAGAACAGATTCGCACACCTTTGGCAGTCGGAACCGTAAGCGATATTTATTCGCTCGGATGCACCCTGTATTACACGGTATGCGGCAAAGTGCCATTTCCTGGTGGCGATACAGCACACAAAATTCGGCGTCATCTCGAAGAAACACCGTTTCATCCGCGTCGATTTGTTGACGACATAAGCGAGGAATTCGTCGATATCATCGCAGAGATGATGGACAAAGATCCCAACAAACGCATTCAAACTTGCGCGGAGGTTGCCGCACGATTGGAACCTTGGGCTAGCGATTCATCCCAAATCACTCAGCCGAGGATGTCCCGTGGCCCTTGGTCCTCTCCACCACCTCCGTCGTTGGATTCGGAGACGGGAGCGAATCCGGAAGACATCGGTCAGGATGGTTCCATCCACTCTAACGATTCTAGTTTGGCACAGAGGAATTCGATTGAGAACCAATTGCTCCTGGAATCGCGGGGACAGACGGCGAATGAGCTGGACTCATTAATGGGCTCCCAAAGCACCGAGCTCAAGTCCAAGAGTCCCGTGAATAAAAGTATGGTGATTGGGCTAACGGTTGCCATTTTGCTTCCTCCTGCTTTGTTGGTCGGTGCCATCATCGGCTACTTGATCGGACTCAAATACTAAGCCCGAAGGGCTGTGAATTTATTCGTAGGACGGCCTTTTCAGGCCGTCGTTACGGCTAATTTCGACGCCCTAAAAAGGGCGTCCTACATTTTTTCACAGCCTCTTCGGGCTTCCAGCAGGACAGCTTTCATCGGGAACAAATCTCCCATCAAAACAAATTGCTGAACTCCTGCCCCCTGAGTTATAAATCCATGGCTAACGCGAGGCGGAGCCTCGAAAGCAGTGCGTTCCAAGGCAGAGCCCTGGAACGAGGCTGACGTTCAGGCTTGTCACACAGACTAACTCCTTTGGCATTCGACTGAAGAGGATCAAAAAATGATAAGAGCGATTTTGTTTTTTGTTGGCCGCGTGCAAGGAGTCGGTTTTCGCTATAACGCCAAAGAAATTGCCAGAAAATTTGCGGTTCGGGGCACCGTCGAAAATTGCGACGACGGAAGGGTCAAGATCATCGTAGAAGCAGAATCCCAAGAGATCGATCGCTTTGTAGAGCAAATTCAAGTCTCGATGCCCGGCCATATTCAGAAAATCGATCGCTTTGAATCGGAACCCAGCCATGAGTTCGAGAACTTCTCAGTGAGACGGTAGCGAGGTATCCTGTTGGGTAGATCAAAATCCGAGTCCTCTCACGATTTCCTTGCGACATCCCATTCAACATGAAAAAACTATCGGCAGGCGGCGGCTGGCAAGCGATACGATACACCTTTCGAAAAGGCTTTGAAGCCGGAGGCCTGTTTAAACTCTATCGAGCCTTGCGATCCCGAAACGCTTGCAAGACCTGCGCGCTTGGAATGGGCGGCCAACATGGGGGGATGGTCAACGAGAAAGGGGCGTTCCCCGAAGTTTGCAAAAAGTCGATCCAGGCCATGGCGGCCGATATGCAACCAGCCATCACCGCTGATTTTTGGGCCAAGCATCCGATCTCGCAAATTCGCAATTGGTCACCGAGACAACTCGAAACAAGCGGTCGGCTGATCCAACCGATTCTGTATGAACAAGGAAGTGATCGCTACCATACCATTACGTGGAACGATGCCTTTGATAGGATCGCTGCGAAGCTCAAGCAACTTTCCGCAGACGAAACCTTTTGGTACTTCAGCGGACGAAGCAGTAACGAAGCGGGCTTTCTCTTGCAATTGATGGCACGGCTTTACGGTACGAACAACGTAAACAACTGTAGCTATTACTGCCATCAGGCAAGCGGGGTCGGTCTTCAAACGACACTAGGGACCGGAACCGCCACCGTTGTGTTAGAGGACCTGGACGACTGCGACACGATTTTTATTATCGGTGGAAACCCGGCTAGCAACCACCCGCGACTGATGACGACCTTGATGCATTTACGCCGCCGTGGTGGTCGCATTGTGGTCATCAATCCGATGCGTGAACTGGGCCTCGTTAAATTCAAAGTTCCCAGCGATCCGATGAGCTTGTTCTTTGGCACCAAAATCGCAACCCATTACATTCAGCCGCATATCGGTGGCGATCTCGCGTTGCTGACAGGTGTCGCCAAATGCATTGTCGAGATGGGCAAGCATGATCTCGAGTATTTGAAGAAACATTGCAACGACGTCGACTCGTATTTGGCGGGATTGGCCAACACGCCTTGGAGCGAGATCGTTGAGAAGTGCGGCGTTGACGAACCGACGATTCGGGAGATCGCCGATGTCTATGCCAGAAGCGAGGGGACCGTGTTCTCCTGGACCATGGGGATTACGCACCACACGCATGGCGTTGAAAACGTACAAGCGATCACGAATCTTGCGTTGTTGCGAGGGATGATCGGCCGAAAGGGAGCCGGAGTCATGCCGATTCGTGGCCACTCCAACGTGCAAGGCATCGGCTCGGTTGGTGTAACACCGAAGCTGAAAGACGAACTCTTCGAAAATTTGACCAAGCAATTTGGGGTAAAGCTTCCGACGACCAAAGGCCGTGATACCTTGGACTGCATGGAGGCGGCCAAACGCGGAGAATTGAAATTCGGCCTGTGCCTCGGTGGGAATTTGTATGGTTCAAATCCTGACGCGCAGTTCTCCGACGAGGCGTTAGCGGAGCTCGACATGCTGGTGATGCTCAATACGACCATGAATACCGGGCATGGGCGTGGGCTTGCCAAGCAGACTATTGTTTTGCCTGTACTAGCTCGCGATGAAGAACCTGAACCATCGACGCAAGAATCGATGTTCAATTACGTGCGATTGAGCGACGGCGGACCACGGCGATTGCCTGGTCCCCGCAGCGAGGTCAGCATCATCGCTGAGATCGGACGACGCGTTCTAGGGAATTCAACGCCCGTAGACTGGGAGCAGATGCAAAAATCGAATACGATCCGTCATTGGATTTCCAAAGTCGTCCCCGGCTACCAAGAGATTGACACCATTGCAAAGACGGGCAAGGAGTTTCAAGTAGGTGGACGAACATACCATACGCCCAAGTTCAATACAAAAGACGGTCGTGCCCAGCTCTTTACGCATCCGCTTCCGAATTTGACGCAATTGGCAGACAATCAGCTGCGCATGATGACGGTGCGCAGCGAAGGCCAATTCAATACGGTGGTTTACGAGGACTACGATCTCTATCGCCACCAAGATCGTCGGGACGTTATCCTCATCAATCCAGACGACATGGAACGAATGGGGCTTGAGCACGATCAGTTGGTAACCGTGAGCAGCGACACGGGGCGGATGCACAACCTGTTGGCTCGAGCCTTCGAAGAGATCCGCTCCGGCAACGCGATGATGTACTTTCCCGAATCGAACGTGCTGGTGCCAAGAACGGTCGACCCTCAATCGCGAACGCCGATGTTCAAGAACATTCTCGTGACGATCTCGAAACAACTCGCGCTAACGGAATAGACCGTGAGTCACTCTTGCCGAGAGTGACCTTCGAGCTTGGACGACATTCATGGACGACATTTTTTAAAATCTTTGAGTCTTAGCGACTCCGTGTGCCAATCGCGAGTTGATGTTCACACAGAGGCACAGAGGCACAGAGACACAAAGAATTGAAGGCTTGGATCCGATCTATTTCATTCGGGATGGCAACTTAAGCATTTCGCCATCGACGGCAAATTTCCCGTAGCCTTGATGGTGGATCGTGCGTGGATGTTTGGTTCCGCGATCAATCCAGGCTTTAACTACTTCGCAGATAAACATATTGTACTTCGTCGCCATTTTGGTATCGACAACTTTGCATTCAAGATTGGCATAACACTCTTCGATTAGCGGTGCGCTCACGATAGCTGCAGCCATCGGCGTTAGCCCGAACTTTTTAAATTTATCGATCGTTTCGCCAGAGCAATTCCCGCAAGCCACCACCTTTTTCGACAACTCCACCGTTGGAATGTTGATCACTAACTCTTTGGTTTTTCGAACAATGTCGAAGGTGAAACCGCGTTTGCTGATCACGCAAGCCAGGATAGGTGGCTCAAAATCGATCATCATGTGCCAGGACATGGTCATGATGTTGGATTTTGAACCATTCCAAGTCGAGACCAAGACCACGGGTCCTGGCTCGATCAATTGGTAGACCTTGGACAAGGCCAGCGCCCTCTTTGTCATCGACGTTACTTTCGGATAATCTTAGACACAGTCGACAAAAGTCAAAGTAGTAGGCACATTCCATGTGCCGTTCACCAGGAATCATCGTCAATTCACTCCAGCGGACGGCATGACGGAGCATGCCTGCTACTTTTGTCGGCTGTGACTTCTAAGCGAACGGGATCATGCCATCACGGCAGAGGTTGCTTTGGGGAAATCCGCTCCGCGTGACACCGATTCCCATGCGGTAAACTCTTCACGCAGTTCGTCGAGTTTAGCGATCGCACCCTCATAAGCGTCGTTGCCAAGCAACAGGCGGTGTGGCGGGTTCGGGGATTCGACAGCACGCACAATCGCTTCGGCGGCGCGGATTGGATCGCCGGATTGGTGCCCCGACATAGCCCGCAGTTGCTTTATGTTTTTGTCCGCCGTTTGAGCATAGTCGCTTATCTGATGTTCTGTTTCGTTCGCGGATCGACCAGCCCAATCCGTTCGGAAGCCGCTCGGCTCAACGAGCATTACCTTAATGCCCAAGGGTTCGACTTCTTGCCAAAGTGCTTCGGAAACACCTTCAACGGCGAACTTGGTCGAGTTGTAATAACCCAAAGCAGGGAACGAACGCAGGCCGCCAATCGACGAGAGATTGACGATAAAACCCTTGTTGCGTTTTCGCATTCCAGGAAGAACGACGTGAATCATGCGACAAAGCCCAAAGACATTGACATCGAACATCTTGCGGACTTCGGTTTCGTCGCTTTCTTCGACAGCGGCAAAGTAGCCGATGCCAGCGTTATTGACCAACACATCGATGCCACCGAAATGATCTTCAGCGGCTTTAACGGCAGTTTCCGCTTGCGTTCTGTCAGTTACATCCAGTTTGAGGACCAATGCGTCTCCGTGCTCGGCCAAGTCTCGAACGTCATCCGGGGCTCGAGAAGTGACCACGGCTCGATAACCCAATTCGAGAACATGCTTGGCAATCTGCCGACCAAATCCTGTCGAGCAGCCGGTAATGAACCATACGGGTTTCCCGACTTGCTTGGTGTTTTTTGTTGATGATGATGATGTCATGCTTGTCTTTCTCAGTTTTGGACTATTGAATCGCACTCAATGCAGGGACAGTGCATTCGGCAGGCCAAATCTGAGTTTCAAGCGAGATTAGTTACAGATTGTTGCATAGGCGATCGATAGCCTTCGTTTAACAGTCAGCCGTAGGCGTACTTTATTAAATTGACCGTACGCCTTCGGCTGACTGTTAAACGACTATATGCCGCTCGTCTTACTTGAGCTTTCCTTGCATTTGAAACAGCCAAGTGAGTGCGGTGTTCATTAGCCGCTCACCGGCTCCAACTTCGGCCGGCGCCACTTGGTTGTCTGCACCATAGCCACCTTCCGCGGCAGCTTCGATGGTTGGAAAGTATTGGTGATAGCCGTTGCAATAACCAAAGAAAAAAAGGCCGCCGCCAGTGCGTGCCCTCGCTCGCAATCGTATCGCATGTTCACAAAAAAATTCGCCCGAAACGCCAATAAACGCAACGTCGCCATTGAGCAATGCGACAGTCAACCGTGGGCGAATGCCGTCTGCGTATTCGTCGACGAAGTTAGCAATCAATTCAGGAAAGAACGCAGCGGAGTAGGCGATGCGAATCAATGGATTGTTTAAATCGGTTCGCGATTCAAATCGAAACCGTTCTTCTTTGACGACAAGCGATGGCTTCTTAGGGACGGCAGGTGAAAGGGATGAGGCAAGCTTGACGACTTCGCGACCAAGCGCCGCGCCGAACTCGGTATGGTCGCCTCGTTCCCCTTTGTTGATGGAAAGGTCGCCTGATGCGCCTTGCATGAATACCGCGATGCCTCCAAATTCCTTTTCCACCGTTCGCTTCATGGCTCCAACATAATCGGCTGAGAATTCAAGTGTCTTGGCAGAGATGCTGGTGGGGTGGCCCGCGAAATTCACGATGACCGCAACCGGTGCTCCCGTCGTCGCGTTGTCAAATCGTAGAACAGAGAGAGACCGGTCGATGGGCGGAGTCTGTAGTTTGGTATGTCGATTGCGATTGAACCCATCGAGTTCGCTCACGCCGGAGGCCAGTGTTGCCGGTTCGAGTGCTTTGTCGGCTTCGATGATAGCTTCCACGATTCGATCCTCCATCAGTTGATAATATCGAATCGCCGCATCGAATCTTCGTTTTCCTTTCCCTCTCTCGTCAGTGAGCTCAAGTACCGGTCCGTGATGGGTGTGCGAACCCGCGATGAGCGATTGCTCGATTCCCGCTTCGGATTTGATTCGGTCTCGGATACGTTGAAGCGACGGTTCCGATGGCGACCGCCCGAGATCGAGACCTACGATAGCAAGTTTGCTTTTGCCAACTTGGATGACAACGGCGGCGGCTTCGAGCGGATCCAGCGTTCCTCGACTGAGTTCCGCGTGCCGATCGCCATACCCCCACATCGGTACTGGTTCTTGAGGAGTGATGTCGCGCTTGGCTGCTCCCGCTTTAAGGACCGGCTCGTCGCCAGTGCACGGGATGGCAAACAAGCAAAACAGCAAAAGCGACTTAAGGACAGAACGGAGGATTGTCATGTTGACCGCGATCTTGTTTTTGAGGCGAGTGGCAGGAAAAAAGCACACCACAATTCGTAGCTGGATTCGTGAGAATTCAGCTGGTTCTGAATTCTTACGAATCCAGCGACGGTCGTTTTCATTCCACCGCTCGCCTAAGGAGTAATGTAGATTGGGTTCGAAAGGATCCAAAGCATCCGTTCACCTGCAATGTCCAACCAAGCTTCGACGCGATAGTTGCCTGCTTGGGGGATAGGAAACGCAAGCGTCCGCCCTGCAGATTCCTCGATGACGTTTCCATTGTTGAGCACACGCCAGTGTACCGGCAGCGGGGCTTGGGCGTTTAGGACCAGGGTCTTTGCGAACTCCAGTTGGCTTCCCATTTCAAATCGTTTGTCGCCATGGTTCGCCGCGAAGTCAAAGCCCTTGGAATCGGCGAGCCAATCAAAGGCGACGAAGGCGCGGCCTGCCTCGAGCGATTCACGAACCGCTTTGTCCGTTAACTCGTTAAGCAGCAAATGCGTGCCCACATGCCTCAAGCTACTCTCGTACGGATCGAATTGTAGTCGAAACAATTCATCGCCGAGTGCCTTGCCTTCACGACTTAGGATGTTGCTGGGAATCGTGGCCAGTGGTAGCTCGACCAAAACTTTTCCTAGCGGGTCCTCAACTCTCGCTTTATCCCCCTCAATCCAACGGGCTATCATACCGACATTTTGGTGCGCATCGTTCGCGGCGACTCCTGTGTGTGGGGCTGTCGAGCAGAGTTCGTCCCACCGCTTCAAGTAGTCCGTGGGATAATCTTGTAGCGCAGAGTACGATTCCTGTGGATACTTGCGAACCATTTCCGATGCTTGCAAAATCCAAAAGGGGCTACGAAGCGATTCGATCATCTTCTTCTCGTCCTTGAAGTCTGCATGCGTGTTGTAGATCTCCACACCCGTCAGTCCTTGAATGTTCCACTCCATTCTTTCCTCGAGGTGTGAGACAAACATCAATCCACCGCGGCTCCGCACCAAGTCTGAGAACTCTTGAGGAGTCCCGTTCTTGAGGCCTTGCAGACTCATCGTTGGAAAGGCCAGAAAGCCCTGCGACTCCGCGCCTGGAATCAGCAAGACGCCGTCATGAATTCCCTGGTGTCCTTGCGTGAAAAAGTCGTAGTGGTCGGCTGGGTGTTCGTTGAACATGAGCACGCTGGTACCCGTCGCCTTGGCGGCCGCAACGATTTCGTCGATACTGCCTCGGCTGTCGTGGGACCAGAGCGAGTGCACATGAATGTTCGCGCGATGTTCTTGAAACGGCCCGCTTCGTGGAATTGCTCGCCATTCTTGTTTAAGTGCTTCCACGGCACGATGCACAGCTTCGAGTTTCTTCATCTGAAGTTTAGCGAAGGCGTCCGATCGTACCTCTTTCGCGAGCAAGACGGCCATCAACAAGCCCAAGACGAAACGAGCGGTTTGCAAATATCCCATGGGAGGTGTCTTCGGTGAATTGGAGAGAGGTGGTGATTCGGTGCAACGGGGAATACAAGCATGAAAACTACCAATCATAACCCGAAATGTGAGTGAGGGACCTTCGGGCAACGCTGTGAAGCATTTCAGGACGGCTGGGGCTTGCCCCTCCGTCCGCAGCTTTGGTGTTCTAGATTCACCGCCCGACCGCTTGCCTCCGGAATCGTGGGGGGCCGCCCCCGCGGGCCGGCGCGAGAGCC
>JANPHB010000264.1:0-52900 GCA_031424235.1 Pirellula sp. | reverse complement strand
ACGATATCGAAAGCATGTTCGTGGGCCAACAAAACCCAGGCCAAAACGCAAGTTCAACGGCTCAAGACACGTCGCAACTCAAGCTCTACTCAATGCAAGGTAATGACGGCTTTACAGGATTCATTGTCCTCAATCGCTTGTTTGGCTCTTCAAATCCGTTGGGTAGTAGGGACGCTGCTCGTTTCGAAGTCTCGGAATGGAAATGCCAGGAGCGTTTTTCCTCGCGTACGCTTCGGGTTTCCATCGACTTGGGAAATCTCCTTGCCCAAGCCCAGAAGATCGCGACAATACAGAGGAGCTTTAAGCAAGATCGAACCATGGGAGCGTTCGCCCAATACGGTGGATCGTACTGAGTGAACCGCGATTCCCGATTTAGCTAGCACGAAGCTCGCTAACTGCAAACCCGCATCCTCGACCGAGTGGCCTGATGATCAATAACCAACGCCGAACTATTCTTCATGGGCTGAACTCAATGCTTTTCTGTTGGGCTGTTTTGCAACTGTTCTGCATGGCCGCTTTGCAACCAGGGGCACTTTTGGCTCAGTCGGCTTCTGGCAACGTGGAAGCGATCGCTTCGGAACCCTACGGAGTCGCGCGGCTCACGATCCCCGCTGGTCAACTCTCCCCCGCGACAACACTCAGGATTCTGGTCAGCGATCCAAGCGATCGCGTGATGTTTCCTGCAATCGACTTCCTGACTAGCCAACCGCCGGCGGTGCATTCCGCACAACCAAGTGACCGGCCACGACTTGGTAACGGTGCCCTGATCGGCCGCATTCGTAGCGCCATCCAAAACGCAAAAGAACAAATCGATCCCCTTGAACTAGTCCGCGTCCAATTTCTCTTTCGAGGAACTGAGCCATTTCAAGTCCGTCTGTCTGGCGATCTTGACACGACCATTGATGTCAAGCCGATCAAGCTCCCAGAACCTTCCCCTAACCTTGCCCCCAAAGGTGCCACTCAAGCATTGCATTCGTCACCTCAATTCCAGGCATTGGTGCGATCGTGGTGGGACGGATATGTTGCCCAAGCCAAACGGCAAGTGGAACGCAGCGACTACCCAGCCATTGTCGAAAGCTATCTGACCCATATGCTGGCTTATCGCTACGGATTCGAATTGCCGGAGTTGGTCAAGAAAGCAACTTCCAAGCGAAAGCAAACCGATCCTCTGCCGACCATCGCTTTGGTTGCTGGCGTTGCTGAACTGCGGGCCGAACTTTTTCAAGAGGCGCTGCGCAAGACCCCACCTCAAAATCTAAAATTAGTGCCCAGGCCAGAGCCGCCCCGCTGGGTTGAGGCACAAGTGCCTTATACACCGGAAAACTTGGCCGTAGAACCGATTGCGAAAGTCGTTCCGCCCGAGTGCTACTACCTGCGCTTCGCAAGTTTCTCGAATTACCTGTGGTTTCAATCGCTAAGCGAAACACGTGGTGGTGACCTCGCCCAAATGGCCGTCCTGCGTGGGTTCAACTACGAGACCAACAAGAGAATGGAACGATTGCTGAACACGAAAACTTCGGCGGTCGCTAAGCTGTTCGGCGATTCCATCATCGGCGATATGGCAATCATCGGTCAAGATTTGTATCTGCAGGAAGGCCCTTCACTGGGAGTCGTCTTCGAAGCCAAAAATGTCGCCCTGCTTAAGAGTTCACTAACCTCCGACCGAGTTGCCGCTGCCAAAAAGATGGCGGATATCGGTTGCAAACTGGAGGAAATCGTCGTCGGTGGCGAAAAGGTCTCTCTGCTCAGCACCCCCGACAGTCAAGTCCGTTCGTTTATGGTCGAACGAGGATCGTACATCTTTTTGACGACGAGCCGTCGGCTCGTTGAACGTTTTTTGGAGGTCGGAGGTGGCGACTTGTCGCTGGGGGATTCCAAGGCATTTCGTTTTGCTCGGTTGATGATGCCTGTTGAGAACAAGTATGATATCTTCGTCTACCTTTCATCCGAGTTTTTTCGCAATCTCGTTTCCCCTCAATATCAAATCGAGCTTCGACGCAGACTCAAGGCCATCGCTGCCATCGAAATCGCCGAACTCGCCAGTTTGACTTGTGCAGCCGAGTCTGGCATCAAAGATGGGATTCCAAGTATAGAACGACTAAGTGTCGATGGCTATTTGCCACCCGGCTTTCAAACCCGTGTCGATGGCTCTCAGACGTTATCCTTTGCCGGCTCTTGGCATGATTCCTTGCGAGGCAAACGCGGCAGTTTCTTGCCGATCGCCGATGTTGAGATTAACGATTGTTCGGTCGAGGAAGCCCAGGCCTATCGCGACCAGGCAAACTTTTATGCAACTCAATGGCAGCAGACCGATCCGCTCATGGTTGGCGTGCGGCGTTTTTCACGGGAACCGGGCGAGCGAGTGGAGCGTCTGGCTCTCGAAGCTTACATCGCGCCCCTTGGGCAAGAAAAGTATGGTTGGCTCTCAAATATGTTGGCACCTCCTGTGCGCACTCAAATCCAATTGCCCCCTGACGACGTGATCAATTTTCAAGCTCACTTAGCTGGTCAAAGCACGAGTCGATCGTTTTCTCCGGATCACGTCATGTTTGCCGGCTTAAAGGATATGGTTCCGCCAGTTCCCGGCGAAACCAAAGGATTGCTTGCGACACTTCGGATGTTGCAATCGTTGCCTGCGTATTTGGGTGGTTGGCCCCGTCCAGGTTACCTGGATCGACTTCCGTTAGGACTCGGAGGTGGTCCTCCGGATGCCTTTGGTTTCTCAAAATTGTTTATCGGTGTTTGGCGGTGGCAAATGGGTGGTTTTAGCGTTCTGTCGTTTGACCGATCGATCCTAGAAAACTGCGCACTCTATTTAAAGCCAATCCCTGCTGAGGACTTCGCACAAGGGCGAGCGAAAATCGGCGATTTGGAAAAGAGCAAGCTGTCAGCTTGGTTCAATACGTTTTGGTTTCGACGAGCGGCACAAACCACGCGAGGTAATTTGATGTTGCTCGATTCGCTCCAGCAACAGCTCAAGGTTGAGCCGCAGCAGGCGCTCGCGTCTGCGGAAAGACTTTTGGATGCCAAGCTGCAGTGTTCGCTCGGAGGTAAATATTCGCTCGACCCCGCTCATGCGAACGGAACGGAGGTCTGGACGAGTACCGCGTGGCCAAACCAGTTTGCAATGATGAACGGAAAACCAACCGCTTTAGGCTTTGACGCGACCATGACTTTGCCCCCCGTCGAGTACAAAGCACCGTGGCTGCAATGGTTTCGGGGGGCCGAATTGCATTTGACTCAGTTGCCCGAACGCTTGATTGTGGTCGGTACAATCGACATCGAACCCCTTCCGCCGAGTGCCGAAATAGCGGCGGCGGAGAAATCGGAAGCCGCACTGCCAAAGATGGAACTCGATCTATTCAATTTGCCGTTCCAGTTCTTCCAAGGGGACAAGCCCAAGAGCGAAAAGGGGCCCAAGAACGAAAAGGGGACCGAGAAGAAACCAGCCGAAACCCGGAAGAGTTTCTAATGTCGAAAAAGAAGTTTGTGATTGGGGTGGATGAGGCCGGTTACGGACCGAGCATGGGGCCGCTTACAATCTGTGCAACAGCTTGGCGAGTTCCAATCGACTTGAATGCGTCAGAAATGACGAGTCTGCTAGAGCCCGAGTTTTTGGCGAAACCGATCAAACAAAATTCAAATCATGTCCCAATCGGTGACTCGAAAAAGATTCATCGGGATACCTACGCCGTCGAAGGACTGATCTTAGGAGCAAGGTTTCTGAGTTTCGCGATCGGTGGGAAAGTGCCGACGGAATGGGATGACCAGATTGCGTCGATTGCCACCGAGGATTGGAGTCGCTTTTCTTCAATCCCATGGTATGCCAAGCAACCATCCGAGCATTCCAAAATCCTCGATTCGGTTTTTTCCGATCAAGCCAACTACTTTCAGGCCGCAATTCAGAAAACCAAATCGCTCGGAATCCAATTGGCGGGCATTCGAATGAGAGTCATCGATGAGATTGAGTTCAATCGGCAGGTGGATCGTACCGGGAACAAATCGACATTGCTCAGCGAAGCATCGCTCGGCCTCGTCAAGCAAGTGATCCAAGAATTAGGTAAAAAAGGTGAAGTCGTCGAAGTCTATTGCGACAAGCATGGCGGTCGGAATCGATATCAAGCTGTCCTGACGTACAGTTTCGATGAAGAATGGTTTGATATTGAATCGGAAAGTCGGGCTTGCAGTCGTTACATAGCGAACTGGGCAGAGCATCCAATGCAGATCCAGTTCAAGGTCGACGGCGATTCGATTTTCCCATCCGCAGCGGCATCCATCATTGCGAAATGGACGCGAGAAGAGCTGATGAATCGGCTCAATGGATTTTGGCAAAGCAAGGTCGTCGGTGGAATCCGGCCTACAGCGGGTTATTATGTCGATGCGACGCGATTTGCGAAGCAAATCGACGCGGCCGTTAAGAAGTTGGGGCTAGCCCCTGACCAGTGGTGGCGGAAGAAGTGAGTGGGGCACACCTGCCGGGTGTGCCTTTCGCCCTCGTCCCAGAGCCTCCAAAACATTGCGTTCCCAAGCCGAGGCAGCGAACGAGGTACCTATGGGAGAGGGAGGCTCCTGCCGAGCTTACAACGCTAAGGTTCGGCAGGAGCCTCACCCTCCCGAGTAACAAACACCCGGAGTGAACTCAAAGAAAAGACGTTTTTGATTGTGCCATGGACTTGTAAACTCAGGAGACAGGAGCCTCCGAAGCATTGCGTTCCCAGGCGGAGCCAGGGAACGAGTTATAACACATGGCGATATGCGTAGTAATAAAAAGTGACAAGCCTCGAATTGGAAGTGATTGCATGTTGCAGGCACCTGAGCCAATTCGAGGCTTGTCGCGTATCAGACCTGAGTTTAACCTCAGTATTGGGAACGATAGGTCAAACGCTTGGGCCGTATCCGGATGGATATCAGCTTGGGCGGTTGTCCAGTTAGGGACGATCTTCCTTCAGGCTATTGAGTTCAGCCGGTTGGATGTGGTTCGCTTTGCGATTTTCACGTTTGATCGCCTCATAGACTTCTTGTCGATGCACAGGAATATCGTTTGGGGCTTCGATACCAAGCCGCACTTTATCCCCACGAATGTCCACAATCGTGATAACAATGTCATCACCGATCATGATGCTTTCGTCTCGATGTCGCGAGAGTACCAGCATTGGAGACTCCTTTTCTTCGTTTAGGTTGCATCCAGTGCAACAGGGTTGGGTCTAAACAAGTGGGCTGTGTCGTGCTCTTGGGCTATTCACCCAAACTCACGCCACGACGAGAGTATCGGCGGGAGAATGCGGTCGAATCACCGAGACATAATGGTTTCCGTGGACGACTACTGTTCTGACTTTAACGGCGCGTGCACGTTTTTTTCCACTTTCATCCGAGCGAAAGTCGGCGCAGAATGAAATCGTATTCTTCGCAAAATCGCATAGTCCGAATGTGCCGTGCAAGACTATCTGCAACTCAAGGTTTTGCCGACCGTTAAGGTTTAACATCAATTGAAATGGTAGTAGAGTTCGATACGTGCTGTGTCCAAGCAAATCGGTCTCGTCGACTCCAACGCGAAACCGACTCCACAATACAACTTGCTTGGCGCGACATCTCCAATCCGTCACTCCCATATCCCTAGAAGCTTGCCAACGTGAAACGCCGGTACCCATCGCATCTTCGTCTCCATCTCGAAGATTCCAACTCCAATGCTCCGTCGACCGATCTCAATCACTCTGGTACCCAAGCGGGACTCCCTAGTGATGAGGTCCAAGAGGTACTTCGGTCGTTTTCCAAAGCAACCAATTGGGCGGTAAGCGAACGCCCGATGCAAACGGATTCCCGAAAAGGAATTCCTGGGCACCATTTGCCCAATCAGAATGCGATGAGAAAGCGTTGGCGTCTGCTTGAAACGATTGTGCAGGATAATCCGATCGACATCGACGACTCAACGGAGTCGCCGTTTGTCCCAATGGATAAGGCACAGCAATTGCTCGCCTCCATCGAGCGCCTTGTCGCTCGATTGGACATCGCCGAAGAAGCCGTTCGGCGGCAAGAAGCGGAACTAGCGACGACGATGGGAGTGACCAGCCATAGCGACCGTGGCCGGGAGACGGCAGATCGTTTGGAGTCGATTTTGGATAGTGTTGCGCGTTCGGTAGGCGCGGTCGCTGGAGCTCTTTACATGCTCGACGACGACACCTCGTCGTTGAAGATGCGAGCCTGCATCGGACTGCCAAAATCCCGGCTCTCCGATCCACCACGAGATTTGCCTGGCTCGCTCGCCGACTTGGAGGCTCTATTAGGCAACGCGGTCCTGCTGAGCGATATCGAGATGATGCCGAATTGGCCAAGCCCGGAGGATTTCGCATCTGCGCTGGTGGTACCGGTTGGGTCGACCACGATGCCCCATGGAACGATGTGGTTTTGGTCCGACAAACCCCGTTCGTACAGCGCCACGGAAGTCGAAGTCGCCAACTTGGCCGGCGGTCGCGTGATGAGCGAGATCGAGCAGTCGATCCTGGGGCATGAAGTCCACCAGTCGCGGGTCATGCAAAAGCAGATCGATACCGCCAGCTTAATCCAGGCCAGCATGTTGCCAGACAATCAGATTTTGCACGAAGACTTCGACGTCAACGGCTGGACGTTCCAAAACGGAAGCATCGGCGGAGGATTCCATCACTGGGACGTCAATCACCAAGAAATGATGACCATCTCGTTGGGGAATGCGAACCAGCCCGGCCCTGAGGGTGCATTGGTCGCGACAAGCATCCAATCGATCGTTCGGACGATGTGGCAAAGCAACAACAACCCCGTGTCGATCATGCGAACCATCAACGACACCTTATGGGGGATGCAGGACGCGGACTGGACCGCCTCCATGGGCTTGATCCAAATCAATCCGGTGACCGGCTACGGTTCGATTTGCTCTGCTGGGGACATCCAATCGTTTGTGATTTCGCATCGCGGTTTCCGACCAATTGGCTCGTTAGGCTCGCGAGTCGCCGCACAGCCAGACACCTTGTTCAACAGCAACCGATTTTGCTTGCAACCAGGTGAGATACTTTTATCTTTTACCTCGAACATCTTGGACAACACGAACGGTCCGCAGCTGCCTCAGCAAAAGAAGAAAGGGGCACGATCTGTGAGCTATTCGACGCTCGATCAGAATTCAATGTTGCAGATCGTTCGAGACATGGCGGATGAAAAAGCCTCCGACATCGCAGGTTTTCTAGCTCGCACGCTGCCCACCTTTGAACGAGACACATACGGCGGCACAGACCGGTCGATGGTGCTCATTAAGAATGTTCGGAAAGTGAAGTAATCGAATCGCGAATTTTTCCAGTGCAAGGTCACTCTCGGCAAGAGGGACCCACCGTGGGGCGCATCTGCCGGATGCGACTTGAATCGCTCAGGCATTTACTGGCCAATTCACTAGCTTGCGCGTCGTGTTAAGGTCGTTTTCATGCTGCCGCTCGCCTAATTGCTGCAATGTCACTCTCGGCAAGAGTGACCCACGGAAAGGAACGCTCGGAAGGCTCGCTCGGTGTCTTCGCCGATGTGATGTTCGAGACCTTCGGCATCGATCTCGGCGCTCGCGCGTGGCACACCGATCGCAACCAAAAAATCCACAACCAATTGGTGCATCCCCTGGCTTCGATTGGCGAGGACACGGCCTTTTTTTGTCAATCGGATCGGCCCGTATGGCTCGGACTCCATCAAGCCGATTCGTTTGAGGCGTCCAATAGCACGGTGTGCCGAGGCATTGCTGATTTGAAACAACTCAGCCAGATCACGAAGACGGCATTCCCCTTTTTGCTGCGAGATTAACTCAACCGCCTCCGCGTAATCCGACGCCGTTTCCGAGGTGTGGTCTTCGCGCGTTCTCTTGTGACTATTCAAGAGTTTTGCTGGTTTCTTTGCCATGAAAAATTTCGGTGTTCCAAACGGTAGTGGACGAGGCTCTGCTTTGGAACGCGCTGCCCAATTCCTTTGACTTTGCTCCCCTCTCCCCGAAACGGGGCGAGGGGAGGAAAAACATCTTGTTAGTGTTAGCTAAAGCGTCCTGCCGTGTGCCACTCAACCTAATTTACTCGGTCCACACACCGCGAGGAATCCCCCGCTTCTCAAATGTGGAAACCATCCACTATTCAATACACCACTCGATTGACGATTGAGCCGAACCAATTGCTCCAGCCTCAAGCCGCTACTCTTCAAATCGCTTCGCAGTTCGCGTTCTGAGTAGATATGCAAAAACATAGACGGAAGACCGCGATAAGCGTAAACACTATCGCCTAGCTCCCAACTCGGCTCTCGCTTGGATCTCAACCAATCCCAAAACGTACGACTCACTCCTCCAGGATCCCGCAACCAAGAGCCGCGGTTGTGAACATGAACAAAGAACTTCCCGTTTTCAGTCAGAATTCGATTGGCATGCCGCATAAAGGACCTGCGATTCTCTCTTCCTTGTACCATGCCGAGCGAACTATACATGCACAACACCGCATCGGCAAATCCATCTGCCAAGCATTCCATGTGCGCCATATTTCCGCGAATCGCCACCGCTTCCGACTGAGGCACCCCTCGGGCTTTGCTTTTGTACTCACGAAGCATATCCAGACTCAAATCGACCCCGACCACTCGCCAACCACGCTCCGCTAACGGAACCAAATTGCGGCCTGTCCCACACCCAAAATCAATCGCTATGCGTGGGGTGCCGTCGGCTCGCAATGGAGACTCCCCCAAGTATTCAATAATCCATTTTCGATCCATCTCCAGCAACGGATGGCCCGCATGAAATCGATCGTAATCGGTGGCGATGGCAGATTCGGTTACGTAGTCCCACGTCCCCCGCGAAACACCCGCTGGCAGTTGCCATGAAGCTCGCGCCTTATCCGTATTGCGATTCTCTGTGTTCGTCATCGCTACTTTCGGAACTCGAACGTAGCCATGACAGGATGATGATCGCTAATATCCCGTTCGGCTCGATCTTTGGTGTAGCGAGTGTCCCAATGGTCCATGTCAGCACCCGTGCCTCGAATGTTGTACTGGCTAAGGACCTCAATCGATTTGAACTTGATCCCTGGACCAGGCGTTGACGGCAACATCGATTTTGAAACCAAGATGCGATCGAATTGTTTTTCGAGAATGAGGTGCGTTTGACGCTTCCCCTCGGGGGCAAATTCCAACAAGTCGAAAAGATCGTCTGATGTTTTCTCCGTTCGTCTGCCCATCAGATCGAACATTCCATCGCCATCTGACTTGACGCTACCTGCCATCTCTTCGACATTAAGGTCGCCTAGAATGACACGGTTCTCTCCCGCTTCGATGCCAGCGCTCATCCAAGCGTGCGCCAATTTTGCCTGCTGACGACGCAGTTCGGCCGCATCCGCAGTGGCTCGCAAATGCAGCACAAGCGCGGTAAGTGACTCGGTCTTCCCATTGGCTTGCCATTCGAACTTGGCAAACATGTGCTTGGAGAGGTTGTAATACTCCTTCGAAGCAAACATCTCTTGCGTCTGCTCTCGCCGCGAAAACTCCACCAAGCCGGAACGGTAGATGATTGCAACGTCCTGCTCGGTCGCGGAATCATAGCCCTCGATGAATGCCACTCGGTAGGTTAAGTTATGCTTGTCTTTGAGCGCTTTCGTCAATGCATTCATGACCGACCGATCTTCGATCTCTTGAACGGCTAGAATCGTCGGCTGAAACTTGGCGATGGCTGCGGCCACCGTGTACAGTTTCCATTGCCATTCCTCGGAACTAGGCGAGGACTGTTCCTTGGCGACATCGCTTCGATTGTTCCCCTTGAAGTCATCGAAGAACCATTCTAGGTTCCACGTGGCGATCGTCAGCTCATCTGGGGCTTTGTCTGCTCTGGCGAACGTTGAGGCTACGAAACAAACGACGACGAGTGCTAATGCACGTAGGAAAATCATATGAGTTCTCGGATGGGCTGATAACCATCATCGACGAGGTAATGCGGACGGCCTGTCAAATCCATGACGGTGGTTGTTGATGCGTTGATACCGAGGTTATGGTAGAGGGTCGAAATGACTTCTTGGAAAGTTACGGGGCGAAGGACTGCTTCGCCACCCATTCGATCTGTGGCTCCGATGACTTGACCTGTTTTCATACCGCCACCTGCCAGCAAAGCACAAGAAACGTTGGGCCAATGATCGCGTCCGCCGTCCTTATTGATTTTTGGAGTCCGTCCAAACTCGCCCCATGCGACCACCGTCGTATCGTCGAGCATTCCTTGCTCATTCAAGTCCTCGATAAGAGTCCCGAGCGCTTGATCGAAGTCCGGCAAATTCTCTTTGGCAATTTTGAAATTGTTGCCGTGCCAGTCCCAGAAGGAGTAACTTAATGTGACCACGCGAACGCCCGCTTGGACGAGCCGGCGCGCAAGCAAAAACTGCTCATTCAACCTTGGCGCTGCATCACCCTGTTCTTTTTCTGTTCCCTTGCCGTAACGCTCACGCAGTTTCGGATCTTCTTTGGAAACGTCCAGGGCATCCAGCATCCGGCTCGAGGTCAAAATTTCGAACGCCCGCTCTTGAAAAGAATCAAACCCTTCCATAGCTCCGTTGCCATCGAGCCCGCGTCGAAACCGATCGATGCTGGTCAACAACGACTTGCGATCGGCGAGACGTTGAGGCGTAATGCTTCCCAGCACCATATCATCCTTGATCGCCCCTGATGGATTAAAGGGTGTGTGCGCGTGGCCCAGAAAACTGGCTCGCCCGTAGTTGTAGGGTGTATGCCGCATCTTTGGCGACAAGTTGACATAAGACGCCAATGTCGGGTCCTGCGTCCCTTGCAGCTTTGAAATGACGGAACCCATCTCAGGCCATCCGCCAGGCGGATTGCGTTCGTTGAGTCGCCCGGTCATGCATTGAAACGATTCATGCCGATCTTTTGCTCCAACAATCGATCGAATGATCGCCAGTTTGTCCGCTAGCTTGGCAAGCCGCGGAAGATGTTCGCAAATCTGGATACCGGGTACATTGGTAGCGATCGGCTTGAACTCACCTCGAATCTCGCGAGGCGCATCCATTTTGAGATCCACCATGTCCTGATGTGGCGGGCCGCCAGGCAGATAAACCATGATTACTGATTTGTTGGAGCTGCCCGTCTTGTTGGCCGCTTCGGCTCGCAACAATTGCGACATCGACAGCCCGCCGATTCCCAGCGAACCAATCTTCAAAAAGTCGCGACGAGCAAAGCCATCGCAAAAGCGATTTCGAGATCGGCCTTCGATTGTGAACATCGATTAGAAATCCGATGAATTAGGGCAGGAGGTTTTTGGTGGGGAGTCGCAGAACTCCTGATCTTTGCATCGAAATTGCCCCTTGTCAAATGCGGAACAGGTTCGTTGCCGCTGTAAAGGAGTATAAGTTGGCTTTTCCTTACCAATTTGTTGCTCGAGAGGGCGAGACTCGGGAGGGCGAGGCTCCTGCCGAGCCACCGCGTCGCCAGACGTTTAACAGTCAGCCGTAGGCGTACTGCCAAAAGAAAGCGGTACGCCTACGGCTGACCGTTAAACGAAGTCCCTTCACCGGACGGCTTGCGCCGTTCCGCTAACAAAGTGAGGCCATTTGGATAAAGCCGACTAAAGACGCCTAAAGGCGGGACACCGTGGAATCTTTTGAAATCTCGTCAATCGAAACGGCTCGATGCTCTTGGGCAGATCGATAAGCGGCGTCGACGAGTGCCATCGTTCTCAAATTGTCACGGCCACTGATTTCTGGCTCGGTTTCGTCTTCCAAAGCACATAACAACTGAGCCATCGTGCCGACAAAAGCGTCTGGGAACCAAACTTCGGACCATCTTGGCTGCTGCCAAATTGGGCCTTGTTTTATGGTGGTGTAGTCGAGTGTGCTTGGAGTCGGCTTGGGATACTCGGGCCAGCCGATGGTTCCCTTTGCCATCCCCTCAGTTCCCTCGACACGCCATCGAATGTAGGAGTCCGAGGCAGCACCTTCCAAGGCCGGTCCAGCCCAAACGTCATCCCAAGCTGCCGCTCGAAAACCATCTTCATATTCCAAGATATAGAGACAAATTCCATCTCGATGTTCAAAGCGTTGCTCGGTTCGCGGGTCGGTTCTGACACTCGCGAAAACTCGTACGGGATCCCCAAACCAATAACGGAACGTATCGAGATGGTGAATGCTCATGATTCGCATGGTGACCCAGCCTTGACGCTCTTGCCAAGGCATCCAATGTGGAATGGCACGCATGTCGATGGTTGCCAAGACCGTTTTGCCGAACGCATTCTGGTTGAGCAAACTCTTGAGTCCACGCACGGACTGGTCGTAGCGCATGTTTTGATTGACAGCGAGTTTCAGGCCAGCGCGTTCGCAAAGCTCGACGATCTCCAACGCTTGTGCGTAGTTTACTCCGAGCGGCTTCTGCGCAAGAATTCCTCGGATACGATTTGGACGACGGGCAATTTCGCGGATGACTTCCAATTGAATGTCGGGGGGCACTGCGATATCCACGATCTCGACGTTTGAGTTGTCCAGCATTTCACGATAGTCGGCATAAGCGTTCGCAATGCCATGCCTTTCCGCAACTTCACGTGTTCGCTCGAGATTGCGAGCAGCAATGGCAACCGGATGGAAGCCTGCATTTCGGTAAGCGACCAGATGGCAGTCGGCCATGATGAAGCCCGAACCGATACAGCCAATGCCGACCGATTTATCGCGAGGCATCTTGGGTAGGTGGTCAACTTGGTAAGGCACTGTAATTTCTTCTTCTGGCTAACTTTTTGGGGGGACTAAGCAAGTCGGCACGAGTCTTTGTGGCAAATGAACCAATTAGCCGCACAGTGTTAGCCTTGTCATTACCTACATCTTTTTGACTTGCTCCCCTCGCCCCTTTTAGCGGAGAGGGGCTGTGGGTGAGGGGTTTTGCACTGTGTTATGATTGGAGTTTTGGTTTCGGTCGCAATGCCATGCCTTGTCAAAAAAGTCTAAACAAGTCATTGGACCGGAGACTATTACCGACAAAGACTTGTTACTGACAATTCTACCCCTCACCCCCCGGCCCGCTCTCCCCGAAACGGGGCGAGGGGGAGGAAATCGCATCGTTTTCCTTTAATTGCAAGGCTAACGCCCAACGGCAAATTGTCCGGTAAAACACATGACGATGAGCTTATTCCTGTGTAGCGCCTTGAGTCCGATCGCGTTTGGCTTCCAGAAACGACTTGTTACTTTCGCTACCTCGAGCTCCCATGGCTTTGATCTCGCTATCGTCCAACTTGACCAGCGGCGTGTAGCTTGGGTGGTGTGAGTCCTTGTATGGATTGTTGTTGCGAGTGTTGTAGCAGCAAATCAATCCCCAACGAGGTTTGTCGCTCAGATTTGCGTCCGAACTATGCAGGGTATTGCCATGAAAAAAGACGGCATCGCCGGCCTCCATTTCGCAATAGACTCGTTCCATTCGTTGCATCGCGGCTTCGACGCGTTCTGGGTCCGCTCCCGTTTGCGATCCGAACCGACCATGTTCCACCCGCCCCATACGATGCGAACCTCGCAGCAGTTGCAAGCAACCGTTTTCTCGCGTCGCGGGATCGAGAGCGATGAAGACGCTCGCGAGATCCGGAAAAAGGCAACCGTTTTGATACCAATAGCCGTAATCTTGATGCCACTCCCAGGCTCCGCCAACCTTGGGTTCTTTAGCGCTAAGCTTCGAGTGATAGTGATATACTTCGTCGCCCAACAGCTGCTCCATGGAATCGACGATGCGACGGCTTCGGCAAATCGCTCCGTAGATATCATCGCCTGGATGATTCCAGAGGGAAAGGTTGGTCGTTCGCCCTTTCGTGTCGACGACCGACATCGCATTGACGCGGATTGCTTCGTCTTGTCGAGCTGCTTGGAGAGTAAGTGCTGTCTCCTGCTCGTCTAGTAGCTGACGAATGACGAGATAGCCATCCTGTGAAAACTGATCGATTTGCGCTTCGGTGAGAGGACCTTGCATCGTCTGACTCAATGGATAGAAAAGGAAATTTAGAAACGGCTCTGGTAGCCCGACGCCTTAGGACTTGTTGACTAAGTTGTTTAACAGTCAGCCGAAGGCGTACTTAGTTGCATGCATAGTACGCCTACGGCTGACTGTTAAACGAAAGGCATTTGGGCAAGTATTAAATCAACAAGCGATCACGCAGTGGGTTGTGATTTTTATGTGCTACGCTACGAACTCTAATCCAAACGTGCGGGCGACGGCTTGATTGGTTACTGTTCCCTTGTGGATGTTGAGTGAGTCTCTCAAGGCCTTGGAATTCACGATGCACTGATCGACCCCGTCTTCGGCGAGTTGGACGATCCATGGTAGCGTGACGTTGCACAGGGCAAACGTACTGGTTCTGCCTACAGCTCCTGGCATGTTCGTCACGCAATAGTGAACGACATCGTCGACAACATACGTTGGTTCACGGTGCGTGGTGGGTCTGCTCGTTTCAACGCATCCACCTTGGTCGATCGCCACGTCGATGATCACGCTGCCCGGTTTCATGAGTTTGAGGTCCTCTGCCTTGACAAGGTACGGTGCTCGTGCACCTGGAATCAAGACCGAGCCAATCACCAAGTCGGCGCGTCGAAGCTGCTCACGAATGGTGTGCCTATCGCTAAAGAGAGCGTTCACGTTCGGTGGCATGACATCGTCGAGATAACGAAGGCGGTCCAGGTTCACATCCAAAATCGCCACGTCCGCTTGGAAGCCGGCAGCGATGCGAGCTGCGTTGGCTCCCACCACGCCACCGCCGAGAATGGTGATGTGCGCAGGAGCAACGCCAGGAACCCCACCCAACAAGATCCCACGTCCCATTTGAGGTTTTTCAAGATACTTGGCTCCCTCCTGAACACTCATGCGACCAGCGACTTCGCTCATCGGCGTGAGTAGTGGCAAACGCCCTTGGCCGTCCCGAAGGGTTTCGTACGCCAAGCAACTCGAACCAGAGTTGAGCATGGCCTCTGTCAATTTTTGGTCGGCGGCAAAATGGAAGTAGGTAAAAAGAGCCTGGCCAGGGCGAATCAGCGGCCATTCCGAAGGCATCGGCTCTTTGACTTTGACGATCAAATCCGCTCTTTTGAAAATGTCTTCGCCGGATGCACAAAGTTCGGCGCCGGCCTGAAGATAATCGTGATCGGCCAAACCTGAACCAATCCCGGCGTTAGC
Source organism: Pirellula sp. (assembly GCA_031424235.1). GTDB lineage: Bacteria > Planctomycetota > Planctomycetia > Pirellulales > Pirellulaceae > JBKCUI01. The sequence continues at coordinate 37,741 of JANPHB010000264.1, read as the reverse complement.
TTGGACAAGCACTTTGTGCCCGCGAGAGACCAATTCTTCGACACCGACCGGCAAAATCGCAACTCGGTATTCATCTTGCTTGACCTCTTTCGGGATTCCAACGATCATCGACGCTCGCTCCAACTGGCAAAATTCTAAGTGGATTGTGAAATAGCGGCTCCGCCCAACCGCGAAGAGTTCGCAGTGTACCGAACCGGCAATGATTTCGCTACTAGAAGTGGGATAGGCTTCCATCCTGTCACAACTCACGCTACGAAATTAATTTCGTACACCTGCTCATGCTCAGTGAAATGGACATCGTGGGAGAGCGAGGCTCCTGCCGAGCTGGGGATGCTATGGTTCGGCAGGAACCTCACCCTCCCGAGCAACGAATGTTTGAGTGAAGTTGATTAAAACATGGAGCCACACGGGAGGCGGAGTCTCCAAGGCAGTCCGTTCCCAGGCGAGAGCCTGGGAACGAGCCGTGGGTCACTCTTGCCGAGAGTGACTCTGCGCACCACCAAACATTCGCACACACGATCGCTCGATCATCGCATCCAAATAACCCAAACATTTCGATCGCGTCCCTGACCGCACGGCATTCAAAATAGCAACCAGCGCTGTTTCAAGACCTTCAGACGCCGGTGCCGGACAAGTTATGCGAATTCGCTGTGGGCAATCGATCTCAAGCAACCAACGACTACCTAACCAGTGGCAGCCGACAATTGCACCGCTTAGAAACACATTATCTCCTATCCATTTTGTCTCAGGTTCTTTGGGCTTAACCTCATCGACGGATGCGACGTGAATGCGTTCAATCCTCCAGTCATGCGACCGAACACCGCATTCGCAAAGGCTCGATTCCAAGCCCTGAAGCCCATCGAACCATTTTGTCGGCAGATCGATCACATCCAAGGTCGGTTGGCCAAGCAACTTGGCAACTTCTTTGGAGCCTGGTTTGCAAAAAACGGATTGAGGATCGCCAATCTGCTGGATTAGACCTGCGTGTAGCACTGCCACACGTGTAGCCAAGTAAAAAGCCTCGTCCGAATCGTGCGTTACGTATACGATCGTCCGTTTGGTCTCTCGATGCACGCTCGAGATCAGTTCTCGAATCTCCTCACGCAACGACTGATTCAAATGAGCGAGCGGTTCGTCCATCAGGATGATCGACTTGCCAGACAGCATAGCCCGTGCGATTGCAACTCGCTGAGCCTGCCCACCTGATAATTGTGAGAGCTTTTGACCGAGCGTCGGCCCAAGCTTCAGCCAGTCCACCCAGCGATCGACTTGATCGGATTGCAACGAATTCTTGGCGGCCAAGTCCAGATTCTGCCGAACGGTCAAATGGCCGTATCCGTTTCCGTCTTGAAATACGATGGCTAAGTCGCGTTTATGCGGTGGGACGCGAGATTGATCGACGCCCGCGATTCGAATTGTGCCTGACAGCGGCTTTTCAAGACCAGCGATCAGCCTAAGCAACGTTGACTTGCCGCTGCCGCTGTCGCCGAGAATGACCAGTAGCTCCGATTGTTGAACCTCTAGATTTAAGCGGTCTAAGACAGAGGTCTTGCCATAGGACTTTTCAAAATCGCAAATTTCGATGGCGGATGCTTTTTGATCAGAAGCAGGCGGGCTCATTTCCCACACTCCAACGATACGTTTTTTGGGAGGGTGAGGCTCCTGCCGAACCGTAACGTTGCAAGCTCGGCAGGAGCCTCGCTCTCCCCTAGGCTTTTAAGGGACTTGACAATGCAAAGATAGTTGAAGCCTAGCTCGCCCTTAGGATCAATCAGCATAATGAACAACTCACTTCTGCCGTTTGATCCACTCGATGAGGACACTTCCTACTTTGATCATGGAAGTACCTGAGCATTGCTCTGGAGTGTCCCCGGTCGTGTGCCAAAAGCTCTTTCCTTTTGCACCGCGAGTGTAGTCGAAATCGATCAAATCGATCACGGGGATTTTGGCGATGGAGTTGAGAGGAAGGTGATCATCGGTAATTTCGTATCCGACGCTCGGTTTAAAGGCACTGATCTTCAATTCCTTTGCGATCCCCCACACTTCCTCCACTAAGGGTTTCGCATACTTGAGCGAGTTCTGTTCGTAAAACAATTGCAGGTCCGAGTCGGCAATCATGTCGATCAATATTCCGCTTCGATAGCGAGGAGTCTTTGGATCTTCGACATACGCCTGGGCAAAATGGGTCGAGCCGACAAACAGCGGATCGCGTTGTGCATCGAATACAATCTCTTCTGCATCAAAAAAAACCAAGTCGACGCCAACCTTTAGGGGCAGTTTCTGCAAGACATGTCCCATTTCCATGAATAATGCAGTGCCGCTCGCCCCGTCGTTGGCACCGATGAAGGTCCCTTTCGGATTTCTCAAGTCCTTGTCCGGGTAAGGCCGCGTGTCGTAGTGCGTGGATAAAAGAACTCGTTCGGTTTCGTCAGGGTTCCAAGTGACGATCAAGTTCTTGACGACGACGTTCCGCCCTGTTTCTGGATGGCGAATATTGAATTCCTGCCAAGTTATTTTCGCACCAAGCTTTTTGAAATGTTGTTCGAGCAAGCTCTGTTGCTCTTCCATTCCTTCGGTGCCGGTGACGCGTGGGCCGATGTCACATATCTTCTTTAAGTAGGAAAACGCACGTTTAGGATCGAGTGCTACCTTGGTGTTGGGTTGGGATAACGCAACTTGAGGTAGTCCGAAGAATGCGACAACGCTGAGGACTAGAGCAGTCTGAAGAGAGTTCATGCGCAACGGACGTCTCGCTCACTGAGAGGATCAACTTTGGCAGGACTAACTCTGACAAGAAAAAACGCGGCGTCCTGCCGCTTGAACTTGATCCTTCAATGAGGGCATTGTTTGCGTGTTTTGGGTTCGTGTCAATCATCCCTTAAAATTTTGTTGGAACACGGCGAATGCTTACTATAGTTGGGGGCGAACATCCCAACTAGAAAAGTCGGGCAAGTTTGGTAAAACATAGCTCTGAAGATTCACCCTTAAATTCCTTTCCACCACTCCCACCCCATTTTGGAGAATCAGCATGACCAACGGACCAATGAATCGCAAACTCAAGATGGGGATTGTGGGTGGAGGACAAGGCTCGTTTATTGGCCGCGTGCATTCGATCGCTGCCTGCTTGGACAACCGAGCCACTTTGGTCGCGGGAGCCTTCAGCAGCAACGCAGAACGTTCGAAAGCCTCGGCTCCCGACTACGACGTCTCTCAAGATCGAGCCTACCCATCGTATCAAGCGATGTTTGAGGCCGAAGCCAAGAAGCCTGTTGGCGAACGCATTGATTTCGTTTCGGTAACTACCCCAAATCATACTCACTTCGAAGTCGCCAAGGCCGCCCTAGAAGCAGGCTTCCACGTGGTCTGTGATAAGCCGATGACGTTTGATTTGGCACAAGCCGAAGAGCTCGCCAAGCTAGTCGATAAATCGAAGACAGTCTTCGCATTGACTCACAACTACACAGGGTATCCCTTAGTTCGCCAAGCCCGCGAAATGATCCAAAGCGGGGAACTCGGCGAGATTCAAGCGGTCCGTTCGAGCTACATTCAAGGCTGGTTGCGAACTCGACTCGAAGACCAAGATCAAAAGCAAGCCGCTTGGCGAACTGACCCAAAGCAGAGCGGCGTGGCTGGCTGCTTCGGCGATATCGCCACTCACGCTTACAATCTCGGTCGATTCATGACCGGCCTATTGCCAGCGGAGATCAGCTGCCATCTCAAGATCTTCGAACCCGGACGAAAACTTGACGATTACGGCACCGCGATCGTGCGTTTTCAAAACGGCGGCCTCGGAACCGTTACCGCTAGCCAAATCAGCCACGGACGCGAAAACGACTTGTCCATCGAAATCGATGGTACCAAGGGTGCTCTATCCTGGCGACAAGAAGAGCCAAACGTCATGATCGTTCGCCAGAACGGCCAGCCACACAAACTCTACACACGCGATCCCAACGCTAGCTTCATGAACGCCAGCGGCAAAGCTGCGTGCCGATTGCCTAGCGGCCACCCAGAAGCGTTCTTCGAAGCGTTTGCCAATATCTACGTTGCCGCATTCGACGCGATGGTCGAAGTCTCCGAAGGAAAGACCATCGAACGAGTCAATACGGTGTACCCAAATGTTCACGATGGCGTCGAAGGGATGCATTTCATCGAGCAGTGCGTGGCGAGTAGCTCGCAAAATGGCGCATGGGTATCGATGAAGCACCCTCGAGCACGCAAGTAGCATGTGTTAGCAATCGAGTAACATGTGTTTCCTCCCCTCGCCCCGTTTCGGGGAGAGGGGCCGGGGGTGAGGGGTGGAATCGTCACTCGCAATTCCCTGGTCGAGAGATCTTTTGAGCCATCAGAAACGAAAACAAAACCCCTCACCCCCAGCCCCTCTCCCCTAACAGGGGCGAGGGGGGCGAAGTCAAAAATGGGGGAAGACAAACTCCTTTGAAATCAAATCCATGACCCAACTCAATAAGTACTCCTCCCGCATTACCCAACCCAAAAGCCAGGGAGCATCGCAGGCCATGCTCTATGGCACGGGCATGACCCCGGAGGACATGAACAAAGGGCAAGTCGGCATAGGCAGCGTTTGGTACGAAGGCAATACCTGCAATATGCACCTGCTGGAATTGGCCCTAGAGGTCAAAAAGGCGGTTGTCGCAGAGAATTTGGTCGGCATGCGATTCAACACCATTGGAGTCAGCGATGGAATCAGTATGGGGACGGATGGCATGTCCTATTCACTCCAATCGAGAGACCTCATCGCTGACTCGATGGAAACGATTATGGGAGCTCAGTGGTATGACGCTTTGATTGCGTTGCCCGGTTGCGACAAAAACATGCCGGGGTGCTTGATGGCGATGGGACGATTGAATCGGCCGTCGCTCATGATCTACGGTGGCACCATTCGGGCTGGCAAATGGAACGGACACTCGCTGGACATCGTTTCAGCATTTCAATGTTACGGCCAATATATCTCTGGCCAAATCGATGAAGAGACACGCGCCAACATCGTTCGTAAATCCTGCCCGGGTGCTGGCGCGTGCGGTGGCATGTACACTGCAAATACCATGGCGTCAGCCATCGAAGCACTCGGCATGTCGCTGCCTTACTCGGCATCTATTCCCGCCGAAGATCCAGCCAAGATCGACGAGTGCAGACGGGCAGCGAAAGCCATTCGGCACTTGATGGAAATCGATCTCAAGCCGCGCGATATCATGACTCGAGCCGCCTTCGAAAATGCGATGGTCATTGTGATTGCCTTGGGAGGCAGTACGAACGCTGTCTTGCATTTGATTGCTATGGCTCGCAGCGTCGGAATCGATTTGCAATTGGACGACTTCCAAAAAGTCAGCGATCGAGTTCCGTTCCTTGCCGACTTAAAGCCCTCTGGCAAATTCGTTCAAGAAGACTTGCATTCGGTCGGCGGAACGCCAGCGGTCATGAAATATTTGCTCGAAGAAGGTTTCATGACAGGTGACTGCATGACCGTTACCGGTAAGACGCTTGCCGAGAACGTCGCTAACCTTCCCGGTTTGAAGCCAGGGCAAACCGTCGTTCAGCCATTGAGCAATCCGATCAAAGCAACGGGGCACATCCAGATTTTGTTCGGGAATTTGGCACCGGAAGGATCGGTTGCGAAGATCACGGGCAAAGAAGGGATGCGATTCTCCGGCCCGGCAAGATGCTTCGACAGCGAAGAACTAATGCTGGCCGCTTTGGAAAAAGGGCAAATCCAAAAAGGGGACGTCATTATCATTAGGTACGAAGGCCCCAAAGGTGGGCCGGGCATGCCGGAAATGTTGACACCAACGTCCGCTATCATGGGAGCTGGACTCGGTTCCGATGTAGCTTTGTTGACGGACGGTCGATTCTCGGGAGGCTCACACGGTTTCATCGTTGGCCACGTAACTCCCGAAGCGCAAGAAGGTGGCCCGCTGGCTCTTGTGATGGACAATGATATCGTCACCTTGGATGCGGATACCAATCGATTGGACGTGGCAGTGTCGGATGCGGAGATGGCCGCACGCCGAGCCAAATGGCAAGCGCCACCACTCAAAGCGACCCGCGGAACGCTCTTCAAGTACATTAAAAATGTAAAGAGCGCCAGCGAAGGCTGCGTGACGGACGAGTAGGCCAATCGAGCGTTAAGCTCCGGCCATTATTCTCCGGCCCGTTCGAAGGTGATCGCGCTTTAGTCGCAAGTCTTTCTGGTTTTCCTGACCTTCTGCGATTGAATCGCGAATGCGATGGAATTTTTTAGCCTGGGGTAAAGTTCGCATCGCGAACGAAACTCCAGGTCGTACGCACCGATTGAATCAGAGCTCTGAAGGAGCGGCATGGGGTGTGAATCATTTTCCCGCCTAAAGGAAATGTTGACCATCTGGCCAAGTAGCTTCCGTGAGAATGCCGTCGCTTTGCGACTCTCAGGCAATGCGTACAACGCAGACCACGGATTCCATCCGTGGCTTTCAAATGCCACTGCTCCGCAGTTAAAGCTGCTGCGATGGCTTTGCTTAGACGCGAAACATGTTGCCGAAATTTCACTCGGGCCGCACCTTCTCATCCCCCAACCCCTTCTCCTCCCGAGGAGGAGAAGGGGAGCTAGAATATAAGGCGCGTACAACTTCCTTCGTTGGGAGCATAGAGTTTCGCAGACCCAAACGCCAAGGAAAACAACATTGTCCATGCCAATCCAAATCGCACGTATCGCAATCCTAACATGGCTCCTGCAAACTCATTGCTTTGCAGTCATTCAAAGCGATCCAATGGAGTTGTCCGATAGCCAGTCGCTATTTGTCTCCGGCAAAGATGGCGTCCATACGTATCGCATCCCTGCCATCATCACGGCGAAAAATGGCGACCTCATCGCGGCCTGTGATGCTCGTCGAAAGTCCGCTGCCGACCTGAAACTCCAACGGACCATCGATGTTGTATTTCGGCGGAGCGTGGATAATGGCAAGACTTGGTTGCCGATAGAGATTCTCGATCCCATCGAGGATGGCGGTTGCAGCGATCCATCGTTCTTGTTGGACAAGATATCGGGAGACATCTTTTGTTTTTACAACTACATGGTGAGCGACTTGTCGAACAACGAGTTTCGTTTTGTACTTCAAAAGAGCACTGACCACGGTAAGACTTGGGCTAAGCCAGTCGACTTCACCGAACAAGTTGCTGGACCGGAGCTTAAGAACAGTTTCAAATTCATAACGTCCGGTCGTGGAATTCAGACGCGAGATGGCATGTTGGTTCACAACTTCGTTCGAGTCGGAAAAGGCGTTACGCTTTTTGGCAGCTCGGATCATGGCGAATCCTGGAAACCGTTGAGTGAGGTAAGTCCCGGGGACGAATCCAAGGTGGTGCAGTTGCCGGATGATTCCTGGATGGTCAATTCACGACTTGACCCTGGCAAGCGGTTTGTGCACCGATCCCATGATGGCGGTCAAAGCTGGACGAGCGGCCCTGACCACGGGTTGCCGGATCCGCAGTGCAACGCATGTATCCTGCAGTATACAGCCAAGCGAGATGGCTATTCCAAAGATCGGCTCCTCTTTTGCAACGCTGCGTCCGTTTCAGGCCGCAAGAATCTGACCGCTCGTATCAGTTATGACAGCGGAAAAAGCTGGAGCTCGGGCAAAGTGATCGACAAGGGCCCGTCATCGTACTCCGATATAACCGTTCTTTCGGACGGCAGTTTCGGACTGCTGTATGAGCCTGGGCACGGGGAAGTCCGATACGTTCGGTTTACGCTTGAGGCGTTGACTAGTGGCTTGGATAAGTTGGAAAAGGGCGAAGTAATTCCTCGGTAATAAAGGCTTTCCTGACGCCCCGATGGGCAACGCGGTGAAGCATTTTTACAATCTTATGTAGCAGATTTCGTAAGAAATCTGCCTTATGTAGCAGATTTCGTGAGAAATCTGCGTTCAATTGTATTCGCGAAAATGCTTCACCGCGTTGCCCAATGGGCTTGGAGGGGTGGGGATGCGAAAAACGCCTGATTCGGTTGTTTCTAGCTGCGAACCGTTGGCTCAGACGAGACAAGCTCGTCTGGGGCCGATAAAGGCAAAGGTCCGAAAGTTTGACGTTCTATTAACAGCGCCTGAGGCTCACTTTTGTCGGCTTTCTTGAATCGTTCGATTTTCATTTGGCGATAATCTCAGGTCCCACAACCTTCTCGATTGCAATTGCGACTTGACGTGCCATGGTTTGGCCACCAAGTGCATTGCTATGGATTCCATCATCGCTGAGCCGGGATTGGGGCATCCACATTCCGGGCGGGCAGAAGGGGCTCCAAATGATGAGCTGACGGATCATTCCATCTGGAATGAGTTGAACATCCTGCTGGTAGGCGATCTCCCGTTCGAGCGCACGAAACGGATCGACCATAAATCCTCGGGGGATTTCTGCGAGCACAACTTCGCATTGAGCTGCTCTACACAATTGGATCATGGTCAAAAGGTTTTTCTTTGTTTCTGTTCTGCTTAAGCCTTGCAGGAAATCGTGTCCACCTATTTCGATGACAACGATCTGTGGATTTTTTTCCAAAACCGTTTGGATGCGATCGAGCCCTAAATCCGTTGCCATACCGGACTGGCCAAGATTGAACACAGGAACCGTCAATAAGCTTTTCAAGGTGCCTGGATAGCCAGGGTCGGGGATTATCCCTGATGTTAGGCTGTCGCCAAGGCAAACAACAGGTCGTTCGGGATCGAACTGAACCTTGTGGTTGCACTGTCCGATCCAATGCCACTCGCAACAAAAATACAGCCACGTCAGCCAAACTACGGCAAAAATTGGCCAAGGAAAGCGAGGGCTGGGCGTTGCCCCGGACTTTAACATCCAACGAAACCCTGTGACGACCAATAGACAGAAAACGAACAAAACGATTGAAGGGACAATCGGAATCCCTTTGATTACCAGTACCAAAGCACACCCGAGAAGCGTTATCCAGGCTTTATGACCGTGTGCAACCTGCCAAGTAAACGCAATCAACCAACCCGCAGCCATCCATGGAATATGAACGGGAAACGTTAACAGTGATAACACAATGAGAAAAACGATGGAAATCGTTCGGGAGACGCGGAAAAATTGTTTCACCGAATTTTGAAGCCCTACTCTGTTCTCAGCACCATCAGCAAAGTTTGCGGCGCGACGTCGCAATCAAATGAATGAACCACATTACTTCAGACTACCATCGGTTCTGTAGTCTTGCCATAAAGAATCCCACAGGTTTACCCTGTGGAAGTTTAGGCTGTGTGCTACAGAACCGTCTCTTCGCGGCCTAGCGAACTAGAGAAGCGTTCAGGAAGTAGCGAAAAGCCTAACTATCCGCAGGACAAGCCTGCGGGATTTCAGTCACGCGACGCGATGGCTGAATTGGAAGCAAGCGAGGGACGAAGACGGAACATCAATGCCAAAGCGGCACAGCCGCATGCAGCCGCAATGAGACCTGCGATAGGAAATCCGGTTAGCGGTCCTCCAGTAAACTCCTCGCCAACAATCGCTCCAGTAATCAATGGACCAACCGCGGTCGCAAAATGCGAGACAGATGTATTCAAATTCATAAACGCTCCGCGAAGCGCAGGTTCCGCAGCTCGCAACATCATGGCTTGGGCCGGAATCATTCTGCCACTTGCTAGGACCATAAACAGGCTCGTCGAAACGACGGCGACCAGCAGAGACACGTGGGGCAAATTGGTGATAACCAGGGTCATTAAAACCGCGCCACCTGCACAGGTTAGAAAAACAGGCTTAGCACCAACTCGATCTGTCGCCCAACCGACCAAATTGAGAGATATCAACGTACAAATGCCAGCTACTGCGTAAACGATTGGCAGATCGCTGGCAGACCGGCCGCAATTGGCTTGCATGTAGGGCGCTATGTAAGGGACGATGAGAAACGTTCCGAAAACAGTAGCGAGCATAAACGCAAATGCCCACAGATGATTGGACTTCTGAACGACCGTCAAAAACTGGCGAAGCGGATTGACTCGAACTCCGGTCCTATGCCCAGTCATCGACGGCATGAATAGTACAACGAGCCCCCACACACAAATCGCCAAAAATCCGATCGCAATGAAAGGTGCATTCCAATTCCCAAAATACAGTGCAAGCCACAATCCGATCGGCAACCCTATCGTTGACGCAACGGCAAACGACGAAGTGACCACTCCGATCGCCCGACCTCGTTGCCCATCGGGAAAGACATCGCCGATGACGGCCATCACACAAGACGAAGCCATTCCTCCAAAGAGGCCAGTTAGACACCTCGCAATCAGTAGGTGAAGGAAGCTTGGGGCAATTCCGCAATAGAAAGTAGCTAACGCAAAGCCACCAAAGGCTCCCACCAAAATCGTTTTCCGATCGTAGAGGTCTACGAGAGAAGAACTCAAGATGCCAGTGATCATGGCAGCGATTCCATACGCGGACACAACCATTCCAAACTGCTGCGGATTAATCTTGAGTTGCTGTCGCAGTGGATCGCCCAAAGGCATCACGATGACGAAATCAAGAATGTGCGTGAAATTAATCGCTGCGAGCAACAACAGTAAGCCCCACTGCTGCCTATCAAAAGTGCTGGCCCGGTTCTTAATGTTTGGTCTTTGGGGCTCCGGCTCCGCACGCATTCGTAACCTTTCAATGGGTAAAATCGCTCAATGGTAGATAGAGCGTAGCCGCATTCGAAAAGTTCACCAGCCGAGGTCAAACCTTCATCATACCTTCACGAACCATAGTACACGGGTTGTTCTTCCTCAATCCCCATGTTTTTGCGAGCTCGCCATTCTTTCAAGACCCGCCACCATCGGAGCATCTTTTCATAAGCTCGATCGACGGAATCCACGACATCGTCGAGGTTTTCGATCGGTTTGAAGAAACACTCTTCCGCACCCAATCTGGTGGCTCGAATGATCGTCCCCATGGAAACGAGCCCAGTCAACATGATGACTTGAATGCCACCGTCGAATTTCTTGATTTCCCGCAAAAGCGCAAGACCGTCTTTTCCGGGCATATCGATGTCGAGTAATACGATCCTTGCCGAACTTTTGGCCAGCCAAGGTACGACGAGCGTTGGATCGGAAATAGAATGGGGGGTGTAACCACGTCTGATTAGGGTTTTCTTCACAATCGCCAAAATAGCTGGATCATCGTCGACATGAAGAACTTTGCGATCGAGTTCAGCTTCAGATTTTGGATCCATTTTTGGGCTTTCTTAAACGTTGACGTGGAGTTCGCTCCTCAACGTTTACCCAAAGTAGGATGTTATGTCGTCAAATTGTCATTTTTTGCACGTAATTGCACGAAGTTGTCACGGTGAGCTCAGGTATTCGCAGTCCGACCTACCTGATTTTGCGATGCTCCGCTAAAGCGAGCGGCAACATGAGAACTACCTTAGCACGACGCGCAAACTAGTGAAATTAATGGTGAATTCACTAGCTTGCGCGTCGTGCTAGGTATATTGGAACTCGCCGCTCTCCTAACTTCGCAAAAGCTTCTCGATCACTTTGCCGTGAACGTCGGTCAATCTAAAGTCGCGGCCTTGATAGCGAAACGTGAGCCGTTCATGATCGAAGCCAAGACATTGTAGCAACGTAGCATGCAAATCATGGACGTGCACCGGATCCGAAACGATGTTGTATCCATAGTCGTCCGTTTCCCCCACGACGGCGCCAGGTCTGGTACCGCCTCCTGCCATCCACATCGTAAAGCAACGGCCATGATGATCGCGACCGTAGTCGTCTTGCAACGAACCTTGGCTGTAGACCGTTCGACCAAACTCGCCACCCCAGATCACTAACGTGTCATCCAGCAAGCCCCGCTGCTTGAGGTCCGACACCAAGGCAGCTTGGGGTTGGTCTATATCGCTGCATTGCTTGGGGATGTTGGATGGCAAGTTACCGTGGTTGTCCCAACCGCGATGGTACAACTGGATAAAGCGAACACCTCGCTCCACCATGCGCCTGGCCATTAGACAATTGGCCGCAAAGGTTCCGGGGGTTTTGGCTTGCGGACCATACATGTCAAACGTTGACTCGGGCTCGTCGCTCAAGTTGGTTAAGTTCGGCACCGATGCTTGCATGCGAAACGCCATTTCATACTGTTCCATGCGCGTGGCAATCTCGGGATCGCCATCTTGTTTTTGTTGCAATTCGTTCAGCTTGGCAAGTCCATCCAGCATGGTGCGTCGCAGATTGCGATCGATGCCGCTTGGATCGTTGAGATAAAGCACGGGATCGGAGCCGCTTCGAAACTTAACTCCCTGGTGGCTAGAGGGTAAAAAACCGCTACCCCAAAGACGATCGAGCAGGCCTTGGTTGGCATCTTTGCCGGTTCCGTGCGAGATCATCACCACGAAAGCAGGTAAGTCCTCGGCTTCATTTCCTAGTCCATAGCTCAGCCAAGAGCCCATGGACGGTCGTCCAGGTTGTTGCGAGCCGGTTTGCATGAACGTGATCGCCGGGTCATGATTGATGGCTTCGGTGTGCATCGATCGAACGATGCAAATGTCATCAACAATTTTACTGGTGTGCGGTAGCAGCTCGCTCAACCAAACGCCATTGGCACCATGCTGCTTGAACTCAAATTTGGGTGCCACAACCGGGAAATTCTTTTGCCCGGACGTCATTCCGGTTAGCCTTTGGCCCTGTCGAATACTGTCCGGTAACTCGGAGCCATGGAGCTCCTTCAGCTTGGGTTTGTAGTCCATCATTTCCAGCTGGGAAGGTCCACCCGATTGAAAAAGATAGATTACCCGCTTTGCCTTGGCGGCGAAGTGTGACAATAGTTGCTTTTCTGGATTGGCCGCTGATAACGCTTTGCCTTGGAAATCTGAGCCAAGGAGCGTCGCAAGAGCCGCTGATCCCGTAATCGAGTTACGAAGAAACTGACGACGAAACGAACTTGAAGTTGGATGAAGATTGGATTGCATGTTGGGTTTAGCGTTTCGAAATGGTCTCGTCGAGATTCAGCAAGGTGCTCGCCAGGATCGTCCAGCTTGCAAGTTCGACAGGGTCGATCGCTGCGTTCGGCGCGGTTGCACCGGTCGTGTTGAGAGATTGCGCACCTGCGGGATTGGCTGCGAACCGTTGCTTGGCGGTCTCTAGAACTTGACCGAGAATGGCTTGCTCCTCGGGGGTGGCTTTCCGAGAAACACCTCGAAGGAAGCCTGCGTCGATCCGATCGTTGACTGCCACTCCATCGCGAATCATATGCTCTGCCAAGCTTCGTGCGCATTCGACGTAAGTTGGGTCGTTGAGTAAAACCAGCGACTGGAGCGGGGTGTTCGTGCGGGCACGTCGGGCAGTGCAAACTTCTCGCATCGGCGCGTCAAAGCTCATCATGGACGGGGGAGGGCAAGTGCGTTTCCAGAATGTGTACAAGCTGCGGCGATAAAGTCCTTCGCCAATGTCAGCCACGTATTTGCCTTGACGGTTGACGGTGACATCTTCCCAAAGGCCAGCTGGTTGGTAAGGTTTTACGCTGGGGCCGCCAAGTCGATTTTTCAAAAGTCCGCTTATCGCAAGTGCATTGTCGCGGATGGACTCAGCCGGCAGTCGATTTCGAGGGCCGCGGGCCAAGAGTCTGTTATCCGGATCGCGATCCAACATAGCGGGCTGGATGCGAGACTCCTGCTGGTAAGTAGACGACATAACAATCATTTTGAGAACTGCTTTGACATTCCAACCGCTTTCCATCAAATTTCGGGCTAGGAAGTCAAGCAGTTCCGGGTGCGAAGGGACATCGCCAGTTAAGCCAAAGTCCTCCGCGGTTTTCACAATGCCTGTGCCGAAGAAATTTTGCCACCAGCGATTCACCGTCACGCGGGCTGTCAGTGGATTCGTATCGCTCACAAGCCATTTTGCCAGCTCCATACGGTCCTTGGGTGCCTGCGAGCCATTGTGCAGAAGCGATGCAGGGACCGTTGAATAGACACGCTCGGCTGGTTGGTCGTATTGACCTCGCTTGAGCACAAACGTTTCACGTGGCGGACTCATTTCTCGCATTACCATTACGGATGCTGAACTCTCCTTGATAGCAAGTTTGTCCTTCTTGGCATTTGCTAATTTGATTTGCAATGCTGAGTACTCAGGATCGATACGGTCTAAATAAAACTTGCGAATTTGTTTGCGTTGCTCTTCGGTCCGCTGTTCGTAAGGTACCTTGACCCAGTCCGCGAAACCGCTCACCGTTTCGAAGGTAGAAAGTTGCTTCACGCTGTTTTCATCCAGCACATTTCCGAAAAGCTGGAGTTCATCGATCAGTCCCTTGTAAGGAAGCGACTTCTCACGCAGTCCGATTCGAAACGGTTGTTGTGTCTCGATCGAATCACGAAGCGAGTCCTGCGATATAGAATACGGGGCGGGTTTTGAATCGACATAGAGCTTGATGCCTGCCGCAGTTTTGGACCCATCGTAGCTCGCCACGATATGATGCCACTCATTGGCGGATACGGGAGCGTTGGAGGAGATTTTGATCGCATTCTCTGGCCACTTGTGGACCAAATGCATTTCTACTTTCCCACCTGAAAGGAGAAGATCGTAGCCTCGATAACTCTGTGATTCATCCATTTTGGAGAGAATAGCCATTCCGTCTGCCGATGCTGGCTTGACCCACAGGCTGATCGAAAATGGTTTGTCGCCAGCGAAGTTCGCAATGTTTCCAAGCTCGATTCGCGACGTACCGTCCAGTTCGATGGCATCTTGCTTTTTGCCGGTTTGCCAATGGTTTGCGCCGGTTGTGGTCCCGACTTTTGAGTTCGATATCGAGTCGAACAAGGAACCATCTTCTGATTTGTCCAAGGGGAAATGGAACAAGGCACTTTGGTCGAAGCGAGACTTGAGGTCGTTCTGGCTTGATTCAGCGACCAGTTTCTCGACGTTCTTGTCTGCTTGAGCCTCGAGCAGCTTTAGCTTCGATTCGGTAGACTCGATTTCGGTCGCCAACGCAGCCATCTTCGACGATTGTTCATCAGTAGGCACGCGAATGTACGGTTCGACACCGATGACTTTTCCGTGCGGCGCTTGTTTTTCGTCGAGTGAATTGAAGAAGGAATAAAACTGGTAGTATTCAGCTTGAGAGATCGGATCGAATTTGTGATCGTGGCACCGAGCGCACTGCATTGAGAGCCCAAGGAAAACTGTTGAGACCGTGTGGACACGATCTGCTACGTATTCGACTCGGTATTCTTCTTGGATGATGCCCCCTTCGGTGTTGTGGCCTTGGTTGCGAAGGAACCCAGTTGCGATCAGCTGATCTTGTTTGTGGTTTGGGAGCAAATCACCAGCGAGTTGTTCGATGACAAACTGATCGAAAGGCATGTTGCGATCGAACGCTTGGATGACCCAGTCACGCCACGGCCACATGGTGCGATCCTCGTCGTTGTTGTAGCCGTTGGTGTCTGCGTATCTAGCTAGATCAAGCCACTCCATGGCCATCTTTTCTGCATACGCTTTCGAAGCAAGGAGTCGATCCACAGCGTGCTCATAGGCATCGCTTGCCGGATCATTTAGGAATTGTTGCAGCTCGCTTACCGTGGGCGGAAGTCCTGTCAAATCGAGCGAAACACGGCGCAGCAAGGTGGAACGATCGGCCTTGGGTGACGGCTTTAAGTGCTCTTGTTCCAGTCGTTTTTCAACGAACGGATCGATTGCATTGTTACCCAATGCAACAGCTTGCAGTTGTGGAACCGGAGCCTTGACTGGAGGGGTAAACGCCCAATGCTTTGAGTACACTGCACCTTGTCGGATCCATGCCTGCAGTAGATTCTTTTGCTTGTCCGACAGCGGTTTTTTGTTGGACGGCGGAGGCATTTGTGACTCCGGCTCGCTCGACAGAATTCGCTCGACCAGCATGCTGGTACTTGGGTCGTTTGGGACGATCGCCGAAGATGCGAGGGCATTCTCTCGGATGTCGAGTCGCAGATCGGCAGCACGGCTCTTTTCATCGGGACCATGGCAGGTCCAACAATGGTTCGCGAGAATCGGGCGGATTTGGCTTGCGAAATCAACCGCAACGTCGGCTTCTTGTGCTTGCAATGGTGTGACTTTTTGAGGAAACAACGCTAGGCAAAGTAGTGTTGGTAGAGCGAGCCGTAGATTTCGATCAAACATTAAGGGAAGTCTGTAGGTGGGAGAGCAATGAGTCGACTTGTGGCGAGGACTACCATTCTAGACGAAAACGGTTGAATATTCTTCAAAACATTTCACTGGCTTTGAGAACACATTCCTGGACGGTCAAATCATGTTGCAGAGAGTAGGAATACTCGATCTCGCCGCGAATGGCGGAGGCCAAGCTCAGTAAATCTCCATCGTATCGGCCCGTCATTTTGGGCAAGTCGACGTTTTGAGTTCCCTTTCGGAAACCGCCGATGGCTTGTTCGAGCGTCAGCGTCAATTGCGGCGGTTCAAGCGGCAGAATCTCAATGGTACCTTTTGTGCCGCAAACCACTATCTGCCGCCGGCGACCGCCATCGACTTCGATCATGCTGCTACGAATCGACGCAGTTGCTTTCGGGTATCGAAAAACGGCCAAGCAATTGTCGTTGAGTTGGTCGACATCCGACATCGTCTTGGTGTTGAACGGAGTGATGGACTGGGGTTTGCCTAGCATCGTGACCACGGCATCAATCAGGTGGCATCCAAGCTCGAACATGGAACCGCCCCGATACCGAGTTGGATCAGCTCGATCACTTGCGGCCAGCTTCTTGCTGATGACGCCATGAATCTCAAAAACCTCACCTAACCAACCTTGCTTCACCGCATTGAATAGAAATTGGAACGCTGGGTTACTGCGAAACATGTATCCCAATTGAATGATCCGCTTGGATTCGGTGGCAACTTTCGCGACCCTTTGGAATTGCTCCATGGAGGTTCCCGCGGGCTTGTCCAAGTGGACGTGCATGCCAGCTCGCAAACACTTCTCCGCCATATTGAGCAACTGATCTATTTCGGTTTCGATAAGAACGAGTTGAAGGCCTGGTTGGCTCAGCAATTGGTCAACGGTCAGCCAAGTACAAGATTGGAATGCGGCTGTCTTCTGTACTCTTTCACGTTGTGCAGCGTCGTCTTCGACAACCCCGACCACTTCAAAGTGCTCGTTCAGTTTGGTCAACGCTTCAAGCTTACCGCTGGCATGGCCATGTTTCGTACCTATCTGGCCAACACGGATTCGACTTCGTGTATTGCCCAATGTTTGCGACGACAAGAGTGATGGGAGGAGTGTGCTTGCGAGAATGGGACTCAAGCGTGACAACGATTGCGAACCGAATTCGCGGCGGGAGAGGGAGGGCATTGCATTCCAAAACGGGGTGAAAGGCGGAAGCGATCGAAGGGCCGTTGATTATAACTGATCGCCGCAAGTCTGGAGATTGGAAACCAAAGCCACTTGGCAACCGCAACGCGAAGTGCGGATTGGCCCAAAAATGGCCTGAAAGATCAAAAGATGTACGAGCCGCTGCAATTGCTGAGATCGCAATCTGCCTCTTCACTTCCCAAAACCCTTTTTTTTTGGACGAACGGCGGGAAAAAACGTTCACGATTCGAAGCTGGATTCGTGAGATCGTAGCTGGATTCGTGAGAATTCAGCTGGTAAATGGTCTTTCCGTTGGAGTCTTGCCATGTGTGTTATCGAAGCCTACTTTGTCCAATCCGCTGAAATCGTGATCGCAATAAACAATACGGATTCTCCCGAAGGAAAGTCGTTGGTTGCAAACACAACGCCGTCAAGCTCGGATAACACGGAAGATATACCAACCGAATTGATCAGCCGTCAGTTGGGTTTTTGGCATCTCAAGGCATTGTAAGAAGCCGATGAGGGTCAACCATTTTGCCAAAAACGATCGTTGCCAAGTTCTTTCGATTAGGATGGTGGTCAGTAGGGACTCGTAGAGGCCTTGCAGGCCGTTTCACTTTGTGTACGCCTCGATGGGCTTGTCCCATCGGACGTCAAGGTTCGCGGATAGAAACAACCGTATCAGGCGTTTTCCGCATCCCATCCCCTTCAAGCCCAACGCCAAAAGCGTTGGGCTTGAAGGGGATGGGATGCGGGCGTTTCGGAATGAGCTCCGTTCTAGCTGCGAACCTTAGGCTCCGACGAGACGAGCTCGTCGGGGGCCGTTTGGCGAATCAAGTTCACCAGCTGGAAAGGTGAACGACTATTAATCCAACGCTGTCCCCCATATCAACTTCCGATGGTGGAACTGGACTCAAGTCGGTTTTCTGATCTTAAGTCCTACATTCAACAACTCATCGAGTCCAATCAGCCAAACATCAACGAGATTGTCCATGCCGAAGTGGACAAGGTGCTTTACGAACAAGTGCTCAATCACGTTGCAGGACATCAGACCCAAGCGGCTGAGATCCTTGGCATTTCAAGAACGAGTTTTCGCAGCCGACTTCAGTCCTTCGGCAGGGGCATCGGCAAAGCATTGAAGTCAGGCGAAGAGTGAACTGAATCTAGAGCACTGTCTTGCTGCACGCTACCTTCGCGGAGCGAAGGGCGACATTGTCGCTCGTCGCTCCGCGACGATTGCGTTCACGCCACCGGAATGCTAGAGCGTCAACGGAGACAAAATAAACCAATGCTCGTTCCTAAATCAATTGCCAAGATGCTCTATTCTCGCAATCAGACAAGCCATGTTCTGCATCGAACTTCCCCACTCTGGGTAAGCAACAGACGAACGTTTCGAACTCGCTGACTCACTGTGGTTCGTATCTTTCGGTTTTGTTACATTGCGTCTTTGTAATCTTGGTTTTTCTTCATCGCTCTCCATCGATTTGATTTCGTCATGGACACTGAATGGCATACTCTTCTTCATCGCATTTCTCCGCATCAGGAAAGTTAAGTCGTTGGTGCCGAGGCACCAGTCCATGCTTGAATCGAATTGCATTTCATGTGCCAATGGTTCGAAATGCCGGGGGCTCTATTCCGACTCGCTTTTGCCTTCGCTAACTGAGTTGCGTCACCAAGCAAGCTGACCAGATCGTGTCCGCAGCGGTCAAAAATAGATACGAACGGACCAGCTGCACGACGTTTTTTTAGCGTCCTGCACTTGCAGCGACGTCAATCTCCTATTTTTCCTAAATTCTACGAATGCCTGCAAAAAATGAACTCTACTCAAGGCCGGAGACGTGCCGATTCTGCTTAGACGAGCGGCGAGTTCCAATTTACCTTAGCACGACGCGCAAGCTAGTGAATCCAACATTCATTTCACTAGCTTTCGCGTCGTGCTAAGGTAGTTTTCATGCTGCCGCTCGCCTTTGACGGCTTTTGCCAGATAACAAACGGGTGATCGGAACAGTCAATCATGAAATCGCGTAAACTGGTTTTTGCTTCTTTGCTCGCGCTAGCATTAAACCGAAGCATCGTTGCACAAGAGGCATACTATTCGGCACCTTTTGGTTCTGGGGTGGCAAATGAGCCCGAAGAAGCACAACCTCAATACATTTTCGCCGCATCACCTTCGGATAACCCGCCAGCCACGATTGAAGAGCTGACATCGCGTCTGAAAGCCCTTGAAGCCAAAGAGGCAACGAACGAGTCGGAGCTGAAAAAACTGACGGATGCAAAGAAGCCTGCCGCTGAAAAGCCCAAGTATCCTAACGTTGCCATCAGCGGCTTTTTTCAAGCAGACGCGGTCAGTTTCAGTCAACTCCAATCCAGTCGTGATACATATGGCCCTATCGAAAGCGGAGCCGATTTCCGACGAGCGCGACTTGGTGCCAAGGGCTCTGTCTCGGACCGCATGGACTACTTCATGCAAATGGACTTTGGGTTTTTCGGACGCCCAACTTTTACGGACCTATGGGCAGATTTTAAGGAAGTTGGACCGCTCGGAACGGTTCGTGTTGGTCAATGGAAACAACCCTTTAGCTTGGAAGTCGTCAGCAGTATTCGTTACACGACGTTTATGGAGCGTTCCTCGCTTTTTCAAGCGTTTACTCCATTCCGACACATTGGAGTTGGATTCTACAACAACTCGGAAGACTTGAATTGGACTTGGGCTGCGTCCTACTTCCGGACAGGACAAGATCAATTCGGTGGCTCGCTCAGTACCGATGGTGGAAACGGTGCCGCCGGTCGCTTGACTCATTTGCTTTGGCATGAAGGCCCTAAAGGTGAAGACTACTTGCACCTCGGTACAGGATATTTCTTAAATGCACCACCAAATGAACGGGTGCGATTCCGAAGCGTTCCAGAGATTTTCGTGGGCGAGTTTGTGGTGCCAACGGGTACGCCCAATGGTACTAGCGGACAACCAGTCCCCTCAGCTGCCAACGGAACCCCTTTCTTTGTCGATACCGGAACCATTGGCTCCAGCTTGACTCAGACGTTTGGCTTGGAATCCATGTGGGTTCGCGGACCGCTTTCATGGCAAACCGAAGCGATGGGTTGCTTTGTGGACTCAACAGGCAGTGGAAATGCATTTCTCAATGGAGCCTACTCGCAAGTCGGCCTTTTCCTCACAGGCGAGCACCGACCCTATGATCGCAAAGCCGGAGCGATCGATCGTGTGATTCCATTTCATAGCGTTTCAAAGACGAACGGCGGATGGGGTGCTTGGGAAGTCGCTGGTCGCTGGTCTTATTTGGATCTGACGGACCAACAAGTCCAAGGCGGGATGTTGCAAAACATGACTGGCGGTCTGAATTGGTATTTCAATCCGAACTGCAAATGCGTATTCAATTACATCCATTCCTGGGCCGATGCTAGACCGACCAGCAATGGCAATATTCTGTCGAACAATATGATCAGTTCTCAAACCGATGCCTATGGCATGCGCTGCCAGTTGGATTTCTAGGCATGGTTTGTCGCGGCATTACTGGTCACTCACCGGACGGCTTGCGGCTTGTTGATTGAGTGGTTTAACAGTCAGCCGTAGGCGTACTGCCCAAAGAACGCGGTACGCCTACGGCTGAGCGTTAAACGAAGTCCCTTCACCGAACGGCTTGCACCGTTCCGCTAACAAAGTGAGCGCCATGCTGCCATTGGACTCCGGCCACTGGTTTAGGAAACGTTCTGCTCTGGAGCCCAAAAACGATTGAGGACAATCGTTTTACACTGGGGTGATGGGGCGAAGCTGCTCTTCTAGCGAGCGTGTTTTTTCGGTTGGGATGCCACCTGTGTGCAGCGTGGATTTTCGTTCTACTAACATGACGAGACACTCCTCTTCGGCGACGGGATTGTGCATCACTCCTTTGGGGATAACGAACATCTCCCCTTCCAAAAGTTCGACGACCTGATCCTTCATTTCTATTCGCAATTTGCCCTTCAGAATGTAAAACAGTTCGTCCTCGTTTTCGTGGCTATGCCAAGTGAATGTCCCTTGAATTTTAGCGACCTTGACAAAGGAATCGTCCAATTCGGCCACCACGCGAGGGGACCAAAGCTCAGTCAGAGAATCAGCTATTTTTCGCGGGCTGATATTGCTTGGCACAATGACTCCAATCATGTCCTGCTCGCTTTTCGTGTATTTCGTGGTTACCTAGTTCGCCGCATCTGGTTGATTTACCAATGGTCAACTAAGGCCGCTTGGGTTTCTTGGATGTTGCCATCTGCTCACGCTGGAGCGTCTTCGCATCCCGCATTATCTTTCGGCAATTGGAACAATGCTTCGCGGTTGCATACAGAGTTCCCTTCGCTTCTTCGTAGTACCATTTTTGTTGCTCTGCTGTCCAAGTTTCCTCTGTACCGCATTTGCGACAAACAAAATCTTTGTCAACATACCAAAGCGGCGGTGGGTCATAGGAACCATTCGGCACTTGTTTGGTCGGGTCTGCCATCACGGCATCCAGGGGCATGCCTTTCGGGATTGCATTCTTCTTTTTCTTGTGCTGCCTAGCCATATGAGCATGAAGTGGAGTTTAGCAGTGGAAATTCAATTAAGAAAACAGTCCATTGGCAAAGTCATCTGCATCAAAGACAGAAAGGTCATCAAGTTTTTCGCCAATACCTACAAATTTTACTGGTAGCCCGAACTGCTCGGCAATCGGGACAATCACGCCCCCCTTTGCACTGCCGTCCAGTTTTGCCAAAACGATTCCCGTGCAACCCGCCGCCTCTGAAAATCCTTTGGCTTGGCTGATCGCATTTTGTCCTGCAGTCGCGTCCAGAACCAGCAAAACCTCGTGGGGCGCGCCTGGGATTTGCTTTTCGATCACGCGTTTGATCTTCTCGAGCTGCTGCATCAAATTGCTCTGCGTTTGCAAGCGACCTGCAGTATCAAGAATGCAGATGTCAAAAGATTCCGCCACAGCCCGTTGGACCGTTTTGAAAACCACGCTGCCTGGATCTGCTCCATGCTCCCCATGAACAATCTCGCATCCGATGCGCGACGACCAGATCTTGAGTTGTTCGACCGCCGCAGCTCGGAATGTATCACCAGCCCCAAGCAGAACACGATTGCCTTCCGAAGTCAGTCGATGTGCAAGTTTGGCGATCGACGTGGTTTTGCCTGAACCATTCACTCCAACAACGAGGATGACCGTTGGACCACTCGTAGCAACATTCAGCGCCGCTCCCTTACTCTTGAGCGATGCGCCGACTTGTTCGCGAATGATGTCCAAAACGTCTTTTAACTCGATGCGTCGGCTTCGATATTTTTCGCTGATCGAGTCGCGGATCTTTGTGGCCGTTGTACCGCCCATGTCGGTACGAACCAAGGTTGCGTAGAGTTGGCTCAAGAACTCGTCGTCGACGATTTGCCCTTCGCTCTTCCAAAGATCGCGAATGTCTGTTCGAAGCAAGTCGCTCGTCTTCGAAAGGGCTCGTCGCCACCAACTGCGCGTCGGCTCAGCAACGCTTTCTTGACCGGCTGCTGCAGGCTCCGTTGGATTGGCTGTCGCATCACCCTTCACAACAGGAGCGGACCCTTCAGAAGCTTCGTTGGTGCTATTCTTGTCCGGGTCGACAGGTTTCTTTTTACGCCAAAATACCATTGGATTCTTTCGTTCTCATTTAAGACGCAAGCGGAGCCTGCGATTCATTGGCTTCACAAGCCGGAGCCTGGGAACTAGATGCGGGTAATTCCCGAAAAGTGTACCTATTCTTATCGATTTTAGTCTGGTCCGGTATCCCTTAACTTATGGGAAGGCTCCAAGTCATTTTGGCGAAGCGATCTTCCCAGGAAACTCTGTGAAGCATCTTGCGCTGCCAAAAACAGGCTTTTTTGTAGCGAAAGTCGTCAAGACTTTCGGCTTCATCGCCTAAGCCACCGAAACTCTTGACGAGTTTCGCTACAAAATGTTTCACAGCGGTGCTTTCTTAGGGCGGCCCCTCGACCGAATCGTCGACTCAATCCCGAGCCGAACAGCTGTTTTCTGGACCCACTCGGCGGCTCCATAGGGACAGCTTCGCTGAATACAGTGGTTGATTCTGTCGAGCGTTTCGGATGGTATTTCCAAGGATAGTTGCTCGTTCCAGTCCGATGGAATGGGAACTGGAGGGCTCGATAGCAACGGCCAAGCAGCGACTGGCTCCTGCACTCGCCGTGCGCAACTCGACCACAGCCAGTCGTTCAAGGCCTCAACCAATCCAGCTCGGATTGGATGCGATTCCACAAAACGTAGCACATCTAGCAATTGTGCGTTGTCCTGAACTGGAAACGAACGGAACCTCCGCTCGTATATCCCGCCCGAATCACCCCGTTTGGGTTTGGTGTGCCAGCGTGCTGAATGTGTCGTCGTTAGCCAAGCCATGAATTTGGAGAGATCGCCATCCTTTCGAGGCGTCAAAACCAAATGCCAATGTTTGGGCAATACACAATACGCAAGGAGTCGAGGCTCGTATCGTTCGACGGCTCGCGCTAATATCGAATCAAAGTCCTGGTAGTCCTCAAGCGAACGAAACATCGGCTTGGGCTTCAGTCCACGACCGACGACATGATAAACGTATCCACCCTGACTATTCCGCGGGGCTCTGCCCATGGTCGACTTCCCTTGCCGCTCAGTTCCACTGTGGATCGATAGGGCTGTCGGTGATCTTTTCGTCCACCGACAAAATGTTTTGACCAATCCTCTTCAAGAGATTCTCCCAAATTTCTGGATCATCGCTAAGCACAAGATCCGCATCGACATCTGCGATCAACCAGCTACCTGTCGCTATCTCCTCGTCCAATTGCCCTGGCCCCCAACCCGCGAACCCATCAAACAATTTTAACTTCGCTTTCGGCGATACAAACAACTTGAGCAGTTTGTCTTGGTCGCTCGTCATGTGCAAACCGTCAATGCAGTCCTCGGAACCAAGCTCAGGTTGGTCGTGCAACGCGATCAATGGACCATCCACAGGCCCACCACAATAAAGCGGACGATCATGGACACACTCCAGCTCGCAAACCATCGAAACCACTTTGTCCATTCGAAAGTCCGTTGGCCGATTCAAGATCAAACCAAAGGCGTGATCATCGGCGTGTCGCACCAAATAAATCACCGAACGAAAAAAGTTGGGATCGTCCATAAACGGCGAAGCCAACAAGCAGTTTCCTTGAAGCGATTTTGACATCAAATAGTTCTCAACTCAAAGTATACTTTGAGCCTGAGGCGCTAGCCGATTTATTGGGCATTAATCGGCTAGCGCCTCAGGCTCAACTGTTAGGTTTCAGCCCGCCGCTTCCCTAGGAGTCCATCCATTGCGGCGCGATCGGACTCTCCGTTTGTAATCTTAACATCTGTTGGTAGATTCCGGACTGCTCTAGCAATTCTGCGTGCGTACCACATTGGGCTATCCGCCCTTCGTCTAGAACAACAATTTGGTCCGCGTGAATGATTGTGCTCAATCGGTGCGCGATTACGAAGGCCGTTCTTTGCTCTAGCAGCAGAGCTAAACTGGACTGAATTAGCCGTTCGCTTTCGCTATCCAAATTGCTAGTCGCTTCGTCAAGGATCAGAATTTTCGGATCCGCCAAAATCGCCCGAGCGATCGCAAGACGCTGACGCTGGCCCCCGCTCAGTTTGAAACCTCGCTCCCCGATCAAAGTTTCATAACCTCTAGGCGACTTGGAGATGAACTCATCTGCCGCCGCCGCTTTGGCTGCTTGAATGATCTGGTCCTTGGAGGCTCCTCGGCGGCCATAGGAAATATTCTCCGCGATCGTACCATCGAACAAGAAGACATCTTGCTCGACTACTCCAAGCAGTTGCCGATAACTGTGCAGCTGAACATCGCGCAAATCAAGACCGTCGAGCAAAATGCGACCTTGTTCCGGATCGAAAAATCTGGCAACCAGATTGCACAGGGTCGTCTTTCCAGCCCCGCTTCGACCAACAATGGCAATCGTTTGCCCCGCTTTGGCATGCAAGTTGATGTCCCTCAAAATCCACTGTTCGTTTTCGGGATACTTGAATGACACCGACTCGAAGCGAATATCCCCTTTGGCTTGCTTGCGACTAACTCGAATCGCATCTGGTCGATCGGCCAATTCTTTCGGTGAGGCCAACAAATCCAAAATTCGATCCAAGCCTGCGAGGTTGTTTTGGAATTGAACGGCGCTGCCCGCCAAGGTTGCGATCGGGCCTAGCAACATGGTCAGGTAGACCAAGAACATCATCAGGTCGCCGAGCGTTAACTGCGATTGCAAGATCTGCCAGCCTCCATAAACCAAAAGCGAAGTCGAGGCGAGCGGGATCAATACTTCCCAGACGATCTCAATCAATCGTGTTCGCCACCAAATAAGCAACTGCTGACGCAGCAGAACGTGACTCCCCTTGACATAGCGTTGGGTCTCATTGCGCTGCCTCGCAAAGGTTCGGACCACGCGGATTCCACCAAAAGTTTCCGTTGTATTGCCATCGATCTTCTGCCGTCTTTGCTTGGCATCGCGATAAAGAGGCCGAATCGAGTAGATCCAAGTGCGGTGACTAAAGTAAACCGCTGGCAACAACAGCAAGCCTGCTGCCAACAATCGCCAATCGACGAGAATCAGCACGATCAAACTGCCTATCAACTGAACGATCGCTTGCCAGGGGTTGTAGAGCACGCTAAAGATCAGCTCGGCTATCCCACCCGCGTCTTCGCGAAGCAAGCTGGTTGCACCGCCCGATTTCAGTTGTTGGATTTTGTGCAACGGCATGTGCAACATATGTTCGAACACTCGACTTCGGACCGACATCTGAACTTGATTGACTGCCTGCGTACAGGTCCAACGCCCCCAAAGAAAGATCACGGTTCGGTCTAGCGTTACCACGGCTACCAGCACCGCGATCCAAACGAGTAGCATCATCGGCGACGGAGTCCCCAACACCGAAGTCAACCACTCCGGCAGTGGTTTGGTAGGTACTGTCAATGCGCAATCAATTGCCAATTTCGTGCCAAAGGGGGGAATCAAAGCCAGGATGGTTGCGATCGTAACCGTGAAGAGGCCGAATAGGATCTTGCCCCGAAACCCTCGCAACAAGCCCCAAAAGCTAATAAAGAGTTTCCAAAAACTGCGGTGAGAACGGGATACGAGCGCATCCTTTTCCTTGCCACTCATGGTTGCATGGAATGAATCTTGTTCCCCTTTGGATTTCTCTTTTCGTCGTTTGCGAATTTCTGCCAAGTACTCGCGGTATTCAAATCGGCTGGTTGGCATAGGTGCTGTTTTTTTTCCTTCGTGATTCAGGCGGATCGCCTGAAGTCGGATTTTGGTGTCAGGTTTGTGTTCACATTGTAGTGGAGGATCAATTTTAGGTCTGCATGCACACAGTGGGTCACTTTTGCCGAAAGTGACCGTGGTCTGGCAATTCAGCATTCACACCCTACACAAGTCACATTCCAATTCCCCTGGGATTTTAGTACTCGTACTCCGCCCGAAGGGCAGTACTCGTACTCGCGGGATAGGACAATCGAGTACGAGTACCATTTCATTGAGTACGAGTACGACGGAAGTCAAAAAGATGTGGCTAATGACAACCGGCGCTAGTCGCGGTTCTCGACGAAGTCGAACTCTTAATAAAACCGGGGCTAACACCCAACGGCTCATCATGTCCGAATTTCTGGCAATTTGCCCTGACAAAACCTACACCGACCAATTAAACTGGGCCTCTTACCAGTTGTGGGCTAGCAGATATGATACCTCCGCTTCCCGATGAAACGGTTTCCGAACTCGTGACAACCGTCAATCATCCGCTGAGCACTTCACCATCCGAAGACTGCTCGCCTATGGAGGTGCTTTTGCTAGAGTTGCTGCGTCGTGAGACGCTGCCAACCGATCTTTGAGCGGTTGCACGACAGTGTTTTTGAGTTCTTTGATTGAATTGATAGCATCGCCATGAACAAGCCAAAGCGGCCCCGTACTGAAACTCCGTCTGTACTGTCCGGAGAACAACGCATTAACAAACTCTTGGCAGCCGCAGGATTGGGCTCGCGTCGTCAAGTGGACGAACTGATTACCGACGGACGCGTTGAAATCGATGGCAAAACCATCACCCAAGTTGGCGTCAAAGTCGATGTTGATACTGCCAAAATTTCCGTCGACGGTGAACCGCTTAAGCGACATCGCCCGCTTTATTTTGCTGTCCACAAACCCGCTGGCGTTCTTTGCACCAATAGCGACCCGGAAGGCCGCCCTCGCGTCATCGATTTGGTCCCAGGCCACAATCGTCTTTTTCCGGTAGGGCGTTTGGATTCGTCGAGTACCGGCCTTATCTTGCTAACCAATGATGGCGAACTCGCTCAGCGATTGGCCCACCCTCGCAATAGCGTCCCGAAAAGTTACTACGTTGTTGTTGCCGGACAAGTCGAAATGGACTCGATGCGTCGACTGCAGCGAGGTATCTACCTCGCCGAAGGATTCGCGCGAGTGGACGGCGCCAAGATTCGACGCGTTCGCAAGGGTTGTACCGAAATTGAGATTACGTTGAGCGAAGGCAAGAATCGTGAAATCCGCCGCGTGCTCGCACGGCTTGGCCACAAAGTCATTACGCTGCGAAGACTCGCCATCGGACCGCTTCGATTGGCGACCATGCCCGAAGGAAGCTACCGCCCGCTGTCGCAAGAAGAAGTTGCACAGCTCTACAACGCAGTCGAAGAAATCAAGAAGGAAAAGAAGATCCAGCGCAAGGAAAAAGATCGGCATCGGTCTGCCGAAATGAGCGGAGTTGGGGCTGATGTCCAAGAAGACCGGTTGGAAGTTGCAGACAAATCCGAATTGGATACAACCAGCAAGGGCAAGAGCCAAAAAGTCAAAAAGAAATCCAAAGGAGATGACGATCTCGATACGTTGCCACCGTTGTCTGTGAATCCGTACCGTGAACCGGAAGATCAGGACGACGAAGACTCAGGATTCAAAGACTCTGTCCTAGTGAAGAACTCGGGACCATCGCTCGATGGCAACGTTCGCCGCGGCAAAGTTATCAGCTACAGCGACGACGACGAAGGTTCGATGGAAGATGCTTCGTTTGACGACGATGATGAATTCGATGCAACGGGCATGGGCTTCGAGAGCTTCGACGATGACGACGATGATGACGACTTCGGAGACGTGGAAGAAGATGCATTCGAAGGCTCTGACGACGATGAGATCAATAATGAAGTGATCCAATCGCGATCGTCAGCTCGAAAGAAGCCACAACAGCCGCGAGGAAGCGATCGAAATGATCGACCGGCGAGAACCTCGACGCGAAAAGTGAAGTCAGCTGCCGGTGCCGTCGATCTTGATGGAGGAGCTGGTTTCTCAAGGAAAAAGTCGGCTGTCGGACGTCCAACTGGTCCCAATAGCGGAGCGCGAGGCAGAAATCCAGCGCCGCGTAAAGGCTCCTCTGGCGGCCGAAAAGGGGCTGCTTCCAGTCGCTTCGGTGCATCCGCAGGGCGGCCCAGTTCAAGTCGGCCCAGCAAAGGGGCGGCAAGAACTGGATCGGGATTCGGAGTCACCAAAACGAGTGGTCCACGTGAAGGGGGCGGCGGCGGAGCTTCCTCTTCTCGATCCGCCGGTGGCGAATCGCGATCGGCAGGACCACGTTCTGCAGGACCAAGCTCGCGATCTTCCAGCCCAGCACGAAAGAAATCTAGTAGCGGTGGCCGTTCCTTCGGCGCCCCAAAAGGCAAAAAGAGTGGCGGCCGAGGAAGATCGCCAGGCAAACGGTAAGCGAATACGCTAGTCCCGCAGGTATGTCCTGCGGTTCATTTTACCCTCGTTCCAAGGCTCCGCCTTGGAACGCACTGCCTTCGAGGCTCCGCCTCGCGTTAGCCATGTTTTTACAACTCAGGAGGCAGGAGCCTCCGCTGCATTGCGTCCCCAGGCGGAGCTAGGGGACGAGTGCCAACACTTTTCATGCATTCTCACTTCACATTCCCACCAATCACATGAGCTATTTGCAAGTCGAAGAAAAACGTTTCGTCGTCATGGGCGTCGCCAATCGAAAGAGTGTCGCCTACTTCATCGGCAAAGCCCTTGAGGCCAATGGAGCATTAGTGGAGTACGTTGTTCGCAGTCAAAAGCGACGCGATGAAGTTAGCAAGCTGTTTCCAAACAGTCCAATTTGGGTCTGCGACGTCGAGGACGAAACTCAAATCGGTGCCTTAGCGATGGAACTTGCAGCGAACAAGGAACCGATCCACGGGCTCGTCCATTCGATCGCTTTTGCGGATTATAGCGACGGCATGAAACCGTTTCACGAAACGACCCGCAAGCAGTTTCTGCAAGCGATGGATATCTCATGTTTTTCGTTCATCGCTGTCAGCAATGCGGTCAAAGGACTGCTTGCCCCATCCGCATCGATGGTCACTATCGGTATCTCAACGACACGAATGGCGAGCGAAAGCTACGGGTTTATGGCACCCGTCAAAGCCGCCCTGGACTCGTCACTGGCATTCCTAACGAAGTCGTTCAGCCGATTCTCCAAGATTCGATTCAACGCAGTTGGTGCAGGGCTACTAAAGACCAGCGCATCAGCAGGCATTCCTGGTTATGTCGATGCCTATTTGTTTGCGGAGAAAGCCATACCTCGTGGCATAGGAGTTACCACTCAAGAGGTAGCAGATACGGTCTTGTTCCTCTTGAGCCCACGATCGTCGGGCATCACGGCTCAAACTCTGGTGGTCGACGCGGGCATGTCGACCAATTATTTTGACAACGACATCATCTCAAGAGTGGCAGGCAGTCAGTAGTCATTTTCCCCGTGATACTATGCTTACTCACCGATGCAAAGAATTCATCGATATCCTGCAATTTTGTTGGTCGCTTACTGCCTCTAGCGTTCGCCCCAATTTCAAACAATTCACCCTCGCTCGAATTGACTTCGACTATTCGGACTGATTGTTTCTGTTCCTCCGCGATTACCTTGTAGCCAGCGAAGGAAACTCCATACGCGGGCTTGGAATCCGTTCCTGTGGATTGACCGCCAACAGCCCAGCCTAAGATCGGTGCAGCGTTTACGCTTCGACTGGCTCCCAAGCTTGAGCTACTTCCGCTCGATCTGGCAGCCCGAGCAGCTGGGGCGGTGATTGGTGCAACGATTCCAGAGGTCTGCTGGTTGTTGCGAACGATGCTCGTGTCTAGTGCATTGACGCGACCGTCACGGTTAATGTCGTATAGGTTGGTCACCCCTACGCTGTTGGCTCCCGTAGACTGATTGTTCCTCAGTGCAGAGGTGTCCAACTCGTTGACTCGTAGACGAGTGGCGGTGTTTCCGATATTGACGTCACCGATGACATTGCCAAAGTAAAACACATCGTTGGCAGCAAGCCCCGTTATTGCGTTGGCAAGAACAGTCACTTGGAGCCAGGTGTTCTGAACCGTATTGTCCGGGAAGGTGATTGTTGCACGAGCCGAACCACCCACTCCAGCCCCGCCAGAGATGGCCACTGACGGAATCGCAGTTCCAGGCAAGGCAACGAAACCAGCCGCGGCAATCCCATCCCATTGGGCAAAACCCAAACTGGACAACAACTGCGATGGTGTCGTTGACGCCGAAAGCCCTGCGATGTCGACAACCAGACCGTTCAAGCCAAGGTTGTAGCTGGAATAATTGGCAAAGGTCGATGATTGACCCGGCAGTAACGGCACTTTGTCCGATAAGGAAGTTGACGCACTAGAGCCTGTGGCTCCAGAATAGGCTAGGGCACGGGTCGCAATCGTCGAAAAAGCGGTTATGGAAAACGCGACTGTTGAAACATTGGTCCCATCATTGGCAGAAATGGTAACAACCTGTCCAGCTACGAATGCCGTTGCCTGATAGCTCCATCCCCAAGTACCATCGGAATTCTTGGTGACTGTGCCTTGCGAGGCGGTCAAAGTCACTGCTCCTGATTCAGGGTCAGCCCACGTTCCTGAATTGAAAAGTTGCGTTAAGACATTGCCTGACACCGTAGAATTAGCTCGAGTCAAGACCACAGACTCGTTCACGTTGTTCACGTTGATCGTGAATGCTTTTTCAAAGAACAAGCCACCTTGGTCTGTTGTTCGTACTCGAACTGAGTAACTGTTTTTCGTCTCGTAGTCAAAGCTGGCAGTCGCATTAAGGGTATTGCCTGTGATGGAAAATGCTGCATTGTCCGAACTGCCAGTCCCTGCTGTCAAACTATAGGTAAAGGTGTTGCCTGCGTCTGGATCGGTTGAGCTGAAGGAACCAATTGCTGAATTGGCTGGCTGGTTTTCGGCAATAGCAGTCGCTGAAAGCGTGACATTGGTTGGCGCTGAGTTGGCCGCTTGCACCGATCCAGAAACTACGAGATCGTCGCCGGTTAGATCGTAGACATACCAAGTTCCACCCGTTGCGGTTGCACCATATGGTACTAGGCGAAGATTAACCGTCGTCCCAGCGGCCAAGCTTTGCAGCCCGCTAATTCCACTCAGGCTCAATTGGGTCATGGCAGCGCCAGAAGTGGAGGTGCTTGAGAATTCATTGGCAACATCCGCAACGTTCGTCCAAGAGCCCGCGTTGATTTGGTATTGCCAAAGTCCGTTTGCCGAACCTGTGCTACTGCGACGATAATTGAGGTCAACAGACGCGAGGGAAGCTGTCTGACCTGCAGATACGGTAAAGCCAAAACTAACATACTGATTTCCAGTAATGCCAGATGTTGCGGAAGATGACCAGCCGTTTCCGCCCCAAGCATTGGAGGCTGCGGTGCTCGTCGTAGTAACGCCACTCCCACGAGTCAGCCCCAGTGTATTGGTTACGCCCGAACCAACGGTGGATGCAACAAGCCCTTGTGTTCCGAAAGCAGTTTGCCCAGTCATGTTCCAGGCAAGTAGTACTCCGTTTGCCCCGCCATTTGTACCTGAAGAGACAGTAAGTGTTGATGTTGATGTCTTAACGGCTGACGATGAATCCATGGCCTGGGCATAGTAAGTGTAGGTGCCCGCAATCAGTCCTGTCGTCGCTTGATTGGGAAGAGCCCAAGTTGTTCCGTTTTGTACGCCGAGTCCAACATAAATGTCCGAACCAGGTTGCAAACCAGACACTCCATTACTTTCGCGATAGAAGCTAACGTTAGAGACGGTTGCACCCGTTTGCGTCACGCCGCTGGCCGTCAAAGTAATCGAGCTGCCGACCGCGATCGTTGAGGGGCTGACCGAAAACGACGCTATCGCTGGGGATTGAGTCTGCAAATAGAGTGGTTTGAAGGTGCTGTAATGATCTCCGGTGTAATAGACGTCACCGACGTTGTTCATAACCAATCGCATTGGCCCAGGCGATGAGACATTGTACGGAGAGACGCTGAAGTTGATGTTCGTGCCGTTGGACGGAGCCACCACGAATTCATACCAGGCGCTAGCCGCAGGCAATGCTCCGCTGTTATTGTTGTAGATGCCACCATCATTCGCGGTGAGTATGGAGTCGTTGTTCATTCGAATTCGGTTAACCGTGTTGCTGATATTCAGTGCTCCGGTGTAAACCGTGCTGCCAAAGTCCACCACAGAAACATTGGTCAGTGGACCAGCCGCGGCCGCTACCCGAGCAAGCGCTGGTTCGATTCCGCTCCAGTTGGAAAACGAAGAGGTGCTGACCGTAAGCGTCACGGATTTGGCCGTGCTTGTTGTGCCGTTCGAGTCGGAAGCGATTGCATAGTAAGTGTAGGTTCCAGATGCAAATCCAGCGGTGGAGGCGAGCATAGTCCAGTCGCTACCCGATGCGAATCCCGTTCCGATGAGGGTGTCGCTGGCCTGCCAACCCGAAGTTGTGTTCGATTCACGATAGAACTTAACAGAAGTAACCGTGGCTGTGCTCGAAACATTGCTCGCCTTAAGCGTAGTATATCCGCCACTACCCACCGATGATGCGGTAGACGCGAAGGTGCCTATCGCAACAGGCGTATCGATGAGGTTGTTGACCACCAAGTTCACGATCGGAGAGCCGCGGCCAGTAACCAGATCGTATCCTGTTCCGGCGGCATAAAAATTGTTTCCTGTTGTGATGTCGTGCAAGCTACTTGATGGCAGCGAGTAGAGCTTAGGCAACGTCTGGGTTGGACCGTCGAGAGTCGTTTGACTGTTCAGAACTCGTCCCTGATTGGCAATGGAAAGCACTCCACCCCACAACGGGGCTGACAGGCTCGTGCCACCGACTTGAGTCCATGGTGTCGTTGCACCGTTGTCATAGACATCGAAGACCGGGACACCGCTATTCGGATCCGCGTTCATGCTGACATCGGGAATAGTTCGCTGCGTTGTACTCTGCGTTACCACTCCGGTCTGATAGCTTGGCTGGGCTATGAATTGACTGATGCCACCTCCAGAACCGCCGTTCACGTTACTCGTGGTTCCATTACCCCAACCCGATTCCGAAACGTACGCTCCCGTCCCGCTTGTCGTTAGAAAGGTACCGCCGATAGCAGCCACGTTTTTCGAAACGGCTGGATAGCTGACGATCTTCGTGGTGGAACCGCTACCCGAGTAAGCCCCGTTGTCGCCGCTGCTCGCAACGAAGCTGACTCCGTTGTGTCCGGACGGCGTAGTAAAGTGGCCATCGTTAGCGGAATCGGCGGCTGCTTCGTCGCCACCCCAACTCATCGAAACAACGGAGACACCTGGCCAATTGCGGGCAGTATCGACCGCAGCATACAAATCAGCGTCGCTTGCTGAGTTGGCCTCCACGAGAAGGATATTCGCCTTCGGTGCCATGACGTGTGCCCACTGGACGTCCAATGCGATTTCAACTCCCCAGCCACCTTTGGCATCTGCAGCAGGTAATGTGGTGCCACCATTTTGATTGATCTTCGTGAAGCTCGGTGGGTCTGGCAAACCGTAATACGCGTCAAACGCGACCAAGTCACTTGCGATGGTTGGCAAGTCGAATGCATCCACAATTGCAATTGTTTGGCCTGTACCATCACCGACAATCGAACCGAACGAAGCCGAATTTACACCGTAGGCTTGCCGAATCGTCGCGGGTGGAACACCGGTGGGACTTCCCGTACCGAAGGGTTTGATGTTCCCCATGGGCTCATTGCTATATTGATTAGCAGTTGAAGCAACCGCATCCACCCCAAAGAACTTGAATGTGGGATGCATGGTTGAGAATACCGTCCGAATTTCAAGTCGCTCCAGGACAAGCGAAATTCTTGTGGAGGCCCGCAGGAAACTCGGCGTTTCCAACTCTCGGTTCTTTTTTCGAAACCAGGACCTGCTCATGACTAATGCTCTCGTTTGCGCTGTCGGAACGTGGGCAGGTTACAAGAGCGAAGCCCGAAATCCAAACGATTCGTCCATTTCAACGATCCCGAAAGGTATGTCTGGCAAAACTATTGGATATCAGCCTTGTCTCCGCAGCTTTCGCTCAAAGTACTTCGTAGGATTGAAAGGGTTGGTAAGTGAATATCTTAATAGGAATTTGAACGCACTCCAGAAAGTTTTGACGCTTGCACCGATAGAGCCCTGAAATTCCCTTACACTTCCCTAGCAACATAACTAGCCAAAATTTTAAGTGTGCTTCAAGCTACCGCAACTCCAAAAGAGATTGTTTGCTTAGCACAAGCAAAACAATTGCGGACGACGCGATCGAAGCTGCGTGTCTCCGGACCGGATACGGGCGAATTATTTTGTGCCACCACCGCTGAATCACTTTGGGAAATCCTCAATCGTTCTCAAGACGAACTGCGATGCGATGGAGCCCTTATGCTCCTCCTATTTGAGAAATCGACGCCATAAAATAGAGCGTTTACTCGCTCACGCGTCGGGTTACCAAAAAATCCTTCGCTCACACTCTACGCGTCGAGTTGTGAATAACCCAATCAATCTAAAGCGTATTCAAGAATGCAATCAAGTCTGCAACTTGTTGCTCGGAAAGATTCTCTTCCAGTCTATGTTTCTTATCCACTAAGACTCCACGGATCCCATTGGCCCGGCAATCGTGAAACAGTTCGGGGCCACGCTGCGACACCCCTCGCAAGCTCGGTGGATTAAAGAGCTTCTGCCGGTTCTCATCCACTAACCCAACGTCGTAGACATCGTGCGAAGTATAGGTCGAACCGGCATGACAATCCGCACATCCCTTGCTTTGGAATAGCTCTTTTCCCCTCGATACGGATTCCGGCAGATGAACACCGCGAGCTTCCGCTAAAGAAACGGCCGGCGGTAGCGATTCCATGAATTCCGCGATCTGATCCACTTCATCGTCGTCCAGTTTTCGGTAACTATGCATCGTCTTGCGAACAGACGAAACGATCTGAGCCTTGAGCTGCTCCTCGTGCCCTAGCCAAGTGAATGGCGCCGTACCCTTGATCCCACATAAACTCGGTACACGTTTCGGCGCCCCAAAACTTCGATCGCCAAAATTATCGGATAGTTGCCCATTGGAATGACCATCCACATGACACGAAGCGCACGTCAACCATCGGTCGTGAGATAGTGTCGCGCTATGAAACAACTGCTCTCCCAACTCAGCGTCCGATAATGAACGAATTGTCCCTTGAGAAATAACGCTTGCCACGACAGTCGCTTTTGCGTCAACAACGCTGATCGTATCGTCAAATTGGTTCGCAACATACACCGTCATACCATCTGAAGACCAGATGGCGGATGAAGGGTATCGACCGACTGGAACATACTTGTACGTATAACCATCCGTCTGACCTATTGCCAACATGTCCGTCCCACCCACAGATACCGCAACCCTGCCCGAACTGTGAACAGCCATGCTGGTGGGTTCTGCGCCTCCATTACCAGGCACCCCAACCGGATTGACCCGGCCGCCAACGTAGATTTTGTCCCCTCGTTCTTTCAACAATAAATCGATGTCAACAAGACGAATATCATTGGCCATCAAAACGCCCCAATGGATTTCGTTTTGATCCGTCCGTGAAAATTCATTTAACATCGCATGCAGCGTAACTAAGTCCTTTCCGAAAACTGATAGCCCACGAATCGAAGTTCCAAAAAAATCGTGGTTAGTTATGACTTGACCATCCTTGGGATCCAAAATCAATAGTTCTCTTCCGAAGTTATCTGCAACAGCCAAGCCTCTGTCTTCGCCCAAACCAACCATCGTTCGTGGAGCGATCGCCACATCCCAAACTTTGTCCGGCTGAAGCGACTGAACGTCCGCCGTGAGAGCAAGGGTCGACCATAGCTTTAGCCTCTCAGAAAGATCGACTGACTCAACTCGTCGCGACCACAAGCAGGCCACAAACAAGGATTCCGTTGGTGCGTCCCAATAAAGATTAACCGGAGAATGAGAATTGGATATCGTTGCCACTCGATGTAGCTTTTCACCCAACCAGCGAAAAACATGCGTCTTATGCGATTTCGTCGAACAAGCCGCAACCCAATCCCCTCCTAAACTAACAAGCGAATCCAAAGAACTGTCATACTGAACGCAATTTAGCTTGCGATTGGATTGGGTATGAAAGACCTCCAATTCACCTGTCCCCGAATTGGCTACCAACAAGTGCTGGTTGCTTTTGTCCAAGAGCAGTGCTTTCGGTTGCCGATACTTGGCCTCTTTCGTGCTTGATTCTGCGATGTTCGAATCCGCAATGGCGATACTTGGAACGAAGAAGCTCAAGCATACTGATGCAACAGCCATGCAAGAGATCAATCCATTGCGTTTGTTCTTCATTTCAAATTTCCCTCTAGAGATTTCTTGATGACTTTTGGAATTGCTTCCAACCGCGAAGGGACTCAGGTGGACGCACGCGTGCCCCCTCCTCTACGTATCCCTTTAACTCATCGTCTCGGTCTTTTACTTTTTGCTCCTTGCTCTCGAACTGACGCTTGCTGAATCGCTTAAGTGTCTCGTCCACTTCTTGTTTTTTGGTTGGATCGATTTTGGCCAACTCCTTGGCGTTCGACCATCGTTCTAGGAATTTCTTGAGATCCTCTTCGGTCCATTTTAGCCGCTTGAGCAATTCCGGGTCTGGCTGATCTTTTTGCTCCTTCAAGTATTGTAACGCCATGTCGGTGGCTTTGTCTGCATAGTCCTTGTTGGCTGGATCGGCTCGTTCCTCGCCTTGATTCCCGCCATTGGGTTGACTGCCCACTTTGCTTTGACTGTTGTTGTTCTGCCCAGCAGCGTTCCCGCCGGTTTGCTCCTCACCACCGGGTTGCTTCTCACCGCCGGGTTGCTTCTCACCGCCGGGTTGCTTCTCACCACCGGGTTGCTTCTCACCACCGGGTTGCTTCTCACCTCCGGGTTGATTCTCACCACCGGGTTGATTCTCACCACCGGGTTGTTTCTCGCCGCCGGGTTGTTTCTCGCCACCAGGTTGCTTCTCACCACCGGGTTGCTTCTCACCACCGGGTTGTTTCTCACCACCGGGTTGCTTCTCACCACCGGGTTGTTTCTCACCACCGGGTTGTTTCTCACCACCGGGTTGTTTCTCACCACCGGGTTGTTTCTCA